>JBDTRG010000026.1:0-26343 GCA_039931775.1 Betaproteobacteria bacterium
TGGGCCGGCACCTGGGGCTTGCCATCGAGAAGGCGCGCCTGGAAAGCGAAGCGCGTCGCTTCGCGATCCTGGAGGAGCGCAACATCATCGGCATCGAGCTGCACGATTCGCTGGCGCAGTCGCTGATCGGCATGCGCCTGCAGCTGACAATGCTGAGCGAAGCGCTGGCACGGGAGGATATTGGCGGCGCGCGCCAGGAGGCAAGCGGCCTCAGCCGTGCGATGACGCAGGCCAATGCGGACCTGCGTGATCTGCTGACCAACTATCGCCTGAAGATCGACGCCGCCGGACTCGTGCAGACGCTCGCCAATCTGGTCGAGCGCTTCGGCAGGGAAACCGGCATCGCCGTGTACTTCCAGAACGAATGCGGGCCATTGGCGCTTTCGCCGGCCCAGGAGGTCCAGGTCTTCTACATCATCCAGGAGGCGCTCGCCAATATCCGCAGGCACAGCGAAGCGAGCAACGTGCGCATCATGCTCAACAACGAGGATGATTTCTATACGGTGCTGATCGAGGACGACGGACTCGGGATGATCGGATCCGACGATGGCACACTGGGGAAGCACGCGGGGCTGGCCATCATGCGCGAGCGCACGCTGCGCCTGCCCGGCCAGATCGTGATCGAGAGCGAGCCGGGCGAGGGCACGCGCATCGTATTGATCTTCAACGCGCCTCCGAGGGCGAGCTGAAATGAACCCGCCCGGGATGCGCGTCCTCCTGATCGACGACCATGCGCTGGTGCGCAAGGGCATCGAGGAGCTGCTGCGAAGTCGCGGAGTGCAGGTGGTGGCCTCGGCAAGTTCCGGCGAGGAGGGCATTCGCAAGGCGGGAGAACTCACCGCCGACATCATCCTGCTCGACATCAAGATGCCGCGGATGACGGGTATCGAGACCTTGACGAAGATGCGCGCGGCAGGAATCAGCACGCCGGTGGTGATGCTTACGATGAGCCGGGAGGATGCCGACCTGTCGGCGGCGCTGCGCGGGGGCGCCCAGGGCTTCCTGTTGAAGGACATCGAGCCGGACGAGCTGGTGCCCGCGCTCGAGGCCGTGCTCGCCGGCGCCAATGTTGTGGCGCGCGAGATGGTGGGAACACTGGCCCGCCACGTGGGAGGCGAGGGGAGTCAGGAACGGGCTGCGCTGCGCCCGGCGGCCCTGTTTTCTCAACTCACGCCCCGCGAGCTCGAAATCCTGGAGCACGTCGCCGATGGCTCGAGCAACAAGATGATCGCGCGCGCCCTCGACATCGCCGAGGGAACGGTCAAGCTGCACGTCAAGGCGATTCTGCGCAAGCTCAACATGCGCTCGCGCGTCGAGGCCGCGGTCGCCGCAGTGGAGCAGGGGCTGGGCAAGTACCGGAGAAAGTCGCCTCCGGTGTCCGGCAAATGAGCATTACCGGGGCGGCAGCGACAGCGTTCGCGTCAGGGTTCGACTGTGTCGATGAACAGCTGCGCGCGCGGCAGGCCGTGCTGCAGCAGCAGGAACTCCGCGGCATTCGTCAGTCGCGCGGGTCCGGCAACGTAGACGTCGTAGTCGCCAAGCGAGGGATGGGCGTCCAGCAGCGGCTGCAGCGCAGATGGCGCGACGGATTCGTCCGGCAGCGTGGCGTCTTCGGTCAGCGGTACGTAACGGAAATTGTCAAGCGCATCGTTCCAGGAACGGCACAGATTGTCGAGGTAATGCCCGCCGCTTCCGGAGGCCACCCAGTAGAGATGCAGCATCTCCGCCGTGTCGAGTGCCATTGCGTGCTCCACGAGACTCTTGACGGGGGCAAAGCCGGTTTCGCCGGCGATGAAAATAAGCGGTCGAAGGGAGTCCTCGTCGAGCACGAAATTGCCGCGAGGCCCCTCGATACGCACCGTGTCCGCGTCCTTGAGGCCGTCGAACAGCTGCGCGGAGAACGCGTCGCCAGAGCGACGGCGTATGTGGAATTGCAGGTTGCGCTCGTCGCAGGGACAGCTCGCCACCGGATGCGACGCACTCTGCCCGCCCGGGAGCGTGAGCGACACCGTCTGGCCGGCAAGAAAGCGCAGCCGATTGCTGCGCGGGGTCTGCAGGTGCAGCAAGCGAAGGTCGTCGGCGAGCGGACTGACCGACCTGACCTTGGCGTCGATGCTTTGCAGCGGCATGTCGGCGGCGCTGTGCGCCTCGCGCGCCTCGATCACAAGGTCTCCGACCGCGGTGCTGCAGCACATGAGTACGACGCCGGCATTCTTCTCGGCCTCGGTGAGGGGGTAATCGGAATGGCGTGTCCGATGCACCTGGCCGGAAACGATCCTCGCCTTGCATTTTCCGCAGCTTCCGATGCTGCAGCCGTAGTCGAGCGCCAGGCCTGCGCGCAAGGCCGCCTCGAGCACGCTTTCGTTGCCGTCGACGAAGAATTCGCGGCCGCTCGGGGTGATTTGCACGTGCGCGGTCATGATCCTCAGGAAATTCTCCTGTACCTGCAAGGGCTTGGGTTCCTCGCTTCGCACCGGACGCTCCAGATGTTGTTCGAGCCAGTCGAGCAGTTCCACCGCCAGTGCCCGCGGCGAAGTCGACGGATCGCGTGGCTCGCGCAGTTTTGCCTGCAACTGCGCCATGATCGAACGGTGATGCTCGAGTTCGACCTCGATTTGCATCCTCTCCCTGCCCAGCTCCGCCAGGCGCGCGACCAGGACCTCGGAACTCGGCAGAAGGCGCTCGCGCATGCGGCGGGTGAACGCCGCGTCCTTGATCGCCTCGAACTTCTCCATGGCGGCATGGTCCTCCAGCCTGACCTTGGGGAATATACGCAACAGATCTTCGGTCGATACCATCCCCTCGAACGCGGTGAGCTCGCCGCTCTTGATCCTGCTCTGAAGCGCACCGCGCCGAACGCCGACCAGGCGCGCTGCCCGGGAAAGTGTAAGAAGCTGGGGCATGGGGCTTTCGCTTCGAATTCATCATATCGGAAATTTCGCAGCCCGCCGCGGGGCTAGGACGACATGGACTTTCTTCCCGTCTTTCTGGATATCCGCGGACAGTCGTGCCTGGTGGTGGGCGGTGGAGACGCGGCGGCGCGCAAGACGAGACTGCTGCTCCGCGCGGGAGCGCGGGTGACAATTCAAGCGCTCGACCTCGCCACCGGATTCGGAGCCGATCTCGACATGGCGCGCGTTTTCCGGCGCGCCGCGGATTTCCGCAGCGAGGACATCGACGGATTCGTGCTGGTGATCGCCGCGACCGACGACGACGCGGTGAACCGCGCGGTCGCAGCAGCCGCGCGTGCGCGGCATATCCCGGTGAACGTGGTCGACGTGCCGGCACTGTGCTCGTTCATCGTGCCTTCCATCGTCGATCGCGCGCCGGTGATCGTGGCGGTTTCCAGCGGAGGCACTTCGCCGGTGCTGGCACGTCTGCTGCGCGCGCGCCTGGAAACCTTCATCCCGGCCGGGTACGGACGTCTTGCCGCGCTGGTCGGCGCGTTCCGGGATCGGGTCAAGCAGCGATTCAAGCCACAGGAGCGGCGGCGCTTCTGGGAGCGCGCGCTGCAAGGCCCGATCGCCGAGCTGGCGTTCAGTGGCCGCGAAGCCGGGGCCGCCAAGGCGCTGGAGGAAGCGCTCCTCGACACGCGCCTCGCTTTCGAGGGTGGCGAGGTGTCACTGGTGGGGGCGGGGCCGGGCGATCCGGACCTGCTCACCTTCCGGGCACTGCGCCTCATGCAGCAGGCCGATGTCGTCGTGTACGACCGGCTGGTATCAGGTCCGATTCTCGACCTGGTGCGGGTCGATGCCGAGCGCATCTATGCCGGCAAGGAACGCGCGAAACACGCGCTTCCGCAGGAAGACATCAATCGTCTGCTGGTGCGCCTGGCGCACGAGGGCAAGCGCGTGGTGCGCCTCAAGGGCGGCGATCCGTTCATCTTCGGGCGCGGCGGCGAGGAGATCGATACGCTTGCCGCCGAAGGCATCCCCTTTCAGGTGGTGCCCGGCATCACCGCCGCATCGGGGTGCGCTGCCTACGCCGGCATTCCGCTGACCCACCGCGACTATTCGCAATCGGTCGTGTTCGTCACCGGCCACCTGCGCGACGGCAGCATGGATCTCAACTGGCAGGCACTGGCGCAGCCGCGCCAGACCATCGTGTTCTACATGGGACTGGTCGGCGTCGACGTTCTGTGCCGCGAGCTGACAGCGCATGGAATGCCAGGCGTCACACCGGCCGCGCTCATCCAGCAGGGCACGACGCCGCAGCAGCGCGTGCTGGTGGCCACGCTCGATACGCTGCCGGAAATCGTGCGGCGAAGCGAGGTCAAGGCGCCGACGCTGATCATCATCGGCGAGGTCGTCCGGCTTCGCGAGACGCTCAACTGGTTCAATTGACCGCGCCCTGACCGCGCGGGCCGCGTCGCGCGGTAGGATCGGGCAGCTCGCCATTATCCGACGATGAGCATGATATTCGTTGCCGACTTGCTCGACAGCCCGGGAAAAGTCGAGCTCGAGACGACCGCGGTTCTGCCTGGCTGAAGAACCCACGCCCTCTTCGAATTGACGCAGATCAAGGATTTCGCACGAACTGGCTCATTCCCGGCGCCGGCACTGGATTCCGCTACGTCTTGCGATTATCGTACGCAGTATCCACAAGATATTGTGCCCAGGAGGATTGCCATGCGCGTTCCGACTCGCGCGATCGCCGTCGCGCCCGCCGAGGTCGTCAAGCGTGACGGTACGGTCGTCGAATTCGATCCCGCGAAGATCGAGTTGGCGATCGCGCGTGCCGGCGCTGCCACCGGGCAGTTGACGGCCGGGCAGGCGGTTCGGATTGCGCGGCGCCTCATCCGTGCGCTCGGGAAGCACGCGGCAACCACGCCGTTGCAGGTCGAAGCGATCCAGGATGCGGTCGAGCTCGCGCTCGTTCGCGCCGGTCATTTCAGGACGGCGCGCGCGTACATCGTCTATCGCGAGCAGCATCGCAGGCTGCGCGGCGACAGGCAGACCGTGGTGGACGTCGCGGCCTCCGTCAACGAGTATCTCGAGCAGCAGGACTGGCGGGTGAACGCCAACGCCAACCAGGGCTATTCGCTGGGCGGGCTGATCCTGAACGTTTCCGGGAAGGTCATCGCCAACTACTGGTTGTCGCATGTCTACTCACCCGAGATCGGACGTGCGCACCGCGATGGCGATGTGCACATTCACGACCTCGACATGCTGGCCGGCTACTGTGCGGGCTGGTCGCTGCGGCAACTGCTGCACGAAGGGTTGAACGGCGTACCCGGCAAGGTCGAGGCGGGACCGCCGAAGCACATGTCCAGCGCGGTCGGGCAGATCGTCAACTTCCTCGGCACGCTGCAGAACGAGTGGGCGGGCGCACAGGCATTCTCGTCGTTCGACACCTACATGGCGCCCTACATCCGCAAGGACCGGATGCCCTACGAGCAGGTGAGGCAATGCATCCAGGAGCTGATCTACAACCTCAACGTTCCATCGCGCTGGGGCACGCAGACGCCATTCACCAACCTCACCTTCGACTGGGTGTGCCCGGAGGATCTGCGTGAGCAGATTCCGGTGATCGCCGGCGAGGAGATGCCCTTCGCTTACGGCGACCTGCAAGCCGAGATGGACACGATCAACCGCGCCTACATCGAGGTGATGATCACCGGCGATGCCAAAGGCCGCGTGTTTACGTTCCCGATTCCGACCTACAACATCACGCCGGACTTCGACTGGGACCATCCGAATACGCAAGCGCTGTTTGCGATGACCGCGAAGTACGGCCTGCCGTATTTCCAGAACTTCATCAACTCCGAGCTCAAGCCGAACATGATCCGGTCGATGTGCTGCCGGTTGCAGCTCGACCTGCGCGAGCTCCTGAAGCGCGGCAACGGCCTCTTCGGCTCCGCCGAGCAAACCGGTTCGGTCGGCGTGGTGACGCTGAACTGCGCGCGGCTTGGCCATCTCCATCGCGGCGACGAGGCCGCACTGTTCCGCCGCGTCGACGAGCTCCTCGATCTCGCAAGACAAAGCCTCGAAGTGAAGCGCAAGGTGATCCAGCGGCACATCGACGGCGGGCTGTTTCCGTACACCAGGCGTTACCTCGGCACGCTGCGCAATCATTTCTCGACCATCGGCGTCAACGGCATCAACGAGATGATCCGCAACTTCACCGGCGATGCCCACGACATCACGAGCGCGGCGGGCAACGCGCTGGCGCTGCGGCTGCTGGACCACGTCCGTTCCCGCATCCTGGCTTTCCAGGAAGAGACGGGTCACATGTACAACCTGGAAGCGACGCCCGCAGAGGGCACGACCTACCGCTTCGCCAAGGAGGACCGCAAGCGCTACCCCGGCATCCTCCAAGCCGGCACCGCCGACATGCCGTACTACACCAACTCGTCGCAGCTGCCGGCGGGATTCACGGACGATCCCTTCGAGGCGCTGGAGCGGCAGGAGCCGTTGCAGAAGAAGTACACCGGTGGAACGGTGCTGCATCTCTACATGAGCGAGCGGATCACGAGTCCCGACGCCTGCAAGAGCCTGGTGCGGCGCGCGCTGGAGCGGTTCGGCCTGCCGTACATCACGATCACGCCCACGTTCTCGATCTGTCCGAAGCATGGTTACCTCGAAGGCGAGCACAAGTTCTGTCCCAATTGCGACGCCGATCTGCTTGCGAAAAAGCGTCGCGAGAGCGAAACAGCGTAAACGCCGTATGGAGACTCCGGGAAACGCCGCGAGCTCTTCTTAGTAGGGTCGGGCTGCCCGCCGGCCTTCCCGTGGTTGATTCCGAAAGGAGCTAGCAATGAATACGATGACCGAAACCGGGCACCTCTGCCGCACGCTGACCGACGACGAGCGTCAGCCTTGCGAGGTGTGGACGCGCGTAATGGGGTATCACCGCCCGGTGGCGTCGTTCAACATCGGCAAGAAGGGGGAGCACCACGAACGCCAATTCTTCCGGGAGGCTCGGGTACGCCTCGACGATGCCGGCTCGCGCTGACCCGGTACGCAGTTCCCGGCGCGCGCTGCGCGTCGGCGGCCTGACGCCGCTGTCGCTGACGGATTACCCGGGTTGCCTGTCGGCGGTCGTGTTCTGCCAGGGGTGCCCCTGGCGGTGCGGCTATTGCCACAATCCGCACCTGTTGCCGGCACGCGCAGCCGCCGAGATCGCGTGGAGCGACATCCTTTCGTTCCTGCGCCGGCGCCGTGGGTTGCTGGACGCGGTCGTGTTTTCCGGCGGCGAGCCTCTCGCGCAGCCAGGACTCGCGGACGCCATGCGCGCGGTCAGGCAGCTGGGCTTCCGCATCGGGCTGCACACCGGAGGCGCCTACCCGTCACGGCTCGCGCAGGTGCTGCCGCGGGTCGACTGGGTTGGCTTCGACATCAAGGCGTCGTTCGCCGAGTATGCGCGGATCACCACCGTGCGCGGCAGCGGCGATCGCGCGCGGGAGAGCGCGAAGCTGCTCCTGGCGGGCGGCGTCACACACGAATTCCGGACAACCATCCATCCGCGTCAGCACGACGCCCACGGCATCGAGCACCTCGCCGGACAGCTCGCCGAACTCGGCGTGCGCAATTACGTGCTGCAGGAATTCCGCACGGACGGCTGCACGGACGAGGCGTTGCTACACGACCTGCCTGAATCGTTCCTGACCGAATCCTGGTGCGCGCGCGTCGCGCCGAAGTTCGACTCGTTCACGGTGCGTCGCGCATAGCACGAAGTCATGTCGGGCCACCGGCATGAACCTGCCATTGGCACGACCGGCGACGTAGTAAGTCGCAACGACCATGCCAACCCATTGCCGCGCGCGGCCTTTCCCGAGCTCCTGTCGGACCTTAGTGGCTCGCGGCCGAAACGAACCACGACGACTACCGTCCTCGCGAGGCCCGCCGGGGCTTCGGTGCGGGCCGGCCGGCACCGATGAACATTTCCTTGAGTTCGGACTGCTGCTCGAAACGCCGACCGATTTGGGAACACACGAGATCACAAAGCTGGTAGATCCGCGGGTCGACGATCCGGTAGAAGGCGCTCGTCCCGCGAGCGTCCTTGGCGATGAGGCCCTTCTGCGCGAGCAGCGACAAGTGCTTCGAGATGTTGGCCTGGCTGCAGCCGAACTCGGCCGTGAGGTCCGAGACGTTGCGCTCGCCGTGGCGCAGCGCGTTGAGGATCTTGAGGCGCATCGGCACGGCAAATGCGCTAAAGAAGTCGGCGACCTCCTGCAGTGCGCGCTCGTCCAGTCCTTCCATTGGCGAACATCCGTCAGTTTGAACGAGGGTCATATCCTAACAGTCCAGCGGCGCTTGACAGAATAACTACATAACGATATGGTAGCCAAAGGATCAGCGTTTGTAAAGACCCTCCCGTGACAGACCCTCCCGAGCAGGTCGGCCCGGCGCAACGTCACCCCAACATCCTTCAGGAAGTCCAGATGAGATCGAATGCTGCATTCGCCATTGCCGCCGCGCTGTGGCTGATGCTGTCGCCAGCCGCCGCGACCGGCCTCGCAACGCTGATCGTTACAGCGGGGACCTCCGACCAGGCCTACGTCGCGGAAGGTGTCGTCGAGGCCGTTCGGCAGACTGTCGTTTCGCCGCAGGTCCCGGCCCGCGTCGTCGAACTGAACGTGAGAGCGGGCGACCCCGTGAAGGCGGGCCAGATCCTGGTCCGGCTCGATCCGCGCGCCGCTGCCGACCAAGTGGTCGCGAGCCAAGCGCAGGTCGCCGCAGCGCAGGCGCAACTCGAGGCGGCACGCAAGGACTTCGAGCGCAATCAGCGGTTGTTCAGCAAGCAATACATCAGCCAAGCAGCGATGGACCAGGCCGAGGCGCAGTACAAGGCGGGTCAGGCTCAGGCAAAGGCGATGACCGCGCAGGCCGGCGTCGCGTCGACGCAGTCGTCGTTCACGACCCTGGCAGCGCCCTATGCGGGTGTGGTTGCCAGCGTGAGCGTCGAACTGGGAGACATGGCATCGCCCGGCGTACCGCTGCTTACCGTCTACGACCCGACCGAATTGCGCGTGGTCGCCACCGTCCCGGAAACCTATGTGGCGCAGTTCGGGGTCGGCCGGCCTGTGCGGATCGAATTACCCGGCGTCGCTACGAACGCGCGAATTTTCGACGCGACCGCGAGCGTATTGCTCCCAACCGTCGATGCGTCGACCCACACGCGGCAGGTCCGGCTTGCCCTACCCCGGAATCGGCAGGACCTTGCCCCTGGAATGTTTGCGCGCGCCAGCTTTCCGCTGAGTACCAAGGGACCGGGCCGACTCACGATTCCGGCCGCCTCCATTGTGCGCCGCCCCGAGTTCAACGCCGTATATGTGGTGAACGCGGACGGGCGCCCGCAGCTGCGCCAGGTCCGGCTGGGCCGTGACACGTTCGAAGGTGTCGAAGTCGTGGCCGGGCTCCAAGCAGGCGAGAAGATCGCCGTCGATGCGGTCGCCGCCGCAAGGGAATGACGATGCCTGCGTTGGTCGACCCGCATCTCGGTGTTTCCGGTCGGATCGCGCGCCATTTCCAGTCGGCGCGCATCACCCCGCTGCTGGCACTGGTCGCGTTGCTGCTCGGCGTATTCGCCGTGCTCGTCACGCCGCGCGAGGAAGAGCCACAGATCAACGTGACGATGGCGAATGTGCTGATCCCCTTCCCGGGTGCCTCGGCCGAGGATGTCGAGCAAATGGTCGCCGCGCCTGCCGAGCAGGTGATCAGCCAGATCGCCAGGGTGGAGCACGTAACGTCGGTATCCCGGCCCGGCATGGCGGTAATCACGGTGCAGTACGAAGTCGGTGTGCCGCGCATCGACGCGCTCGTCCGTCTCTACGACACGATCCTGTCCAATCAGGACTGGCTGCCGCGCAATCTGGGCGCCTTGCAGCCGATCATCAAGCCAAAGGGCATCGACGATGTTCCTATCGTTACGCTCGCGCTGTATTCGAAGGACCCGGCAACCGGCTCCGCCGACCTGGAGCGTGTCGCGCACGCCATCGAGGTTGACCTGAAGCGGGTGCCGGGCACGCGCGAAGTGGAGACAATCGGCGGACCCCGACGGGCAATTAATGTGCTGCTCGATCCCGCGCGGATGCATGCGAGCGGGGTGACGGTAGCCGACGTGCGCAATGCGCTGCTTTCCGCCAATCGGGGGGCGGCGCTGGGTGAGGTCAACAGTGACAACCGTGCGATTCTGGTTGAGGCAGGTCCGTATTTCCGCGACGCGCGCGACATCGGCACGCTGATAGTCGCCACCCGCAATGGCGCGCCGGTGTTTCTGGAACAAGTCGCCACGCTCAATGACGGGCCGCCGCCGCCGGAGCGCTACGTTTGGTACGGCACAGCAGGCAAGGACGGCCGCGAATATGCCGCGGTCACCATCAGCATCACCAAGAAGCCCGGACAGAACGCCGTCCAGGTGGCCGACGCGGTGATCAGTCGGGTGGACAGTCTGCGCAACGCCGTGATTCCGCCGAACGTTGAAGTCGAGGTGACGCGCAACTATGGCGCCACGGCCAACGACAAGGCCCTGAAACTCATCGAGAAGCTGGTCTTCGCCACAGCCTGCGTCGTGGTCCTGGTGCTGCTCGCGTTGGGGCGGCGCGAGGCGGTGATCGTCGGCTCGGCAGTGATCCTCACGCTCACTGCGACGCTGTTCGCCTCGTGGGCTTGGGGCTTCACGCTGAATCGTGTGTCGCTGTTTGCGCTGATCTTTTCCATCGGCATCCTCGTCGACGACGCCATTGTGGTCGTCGAGAATATCCATCGACATCGCGCGCTCGAGCCGGATCGGCCACTCGCGGAGATCATTCCCGGTGCCGTCGACGAGGTGGGCGGCCCGACCATTTTGGCGACACTGACGGTCATCGCGGCGTTGTTGCCGATGGCGTTCGTCAGCGGCCTCATGGGGCCGTACATGAGCCCCATTCCGATCAATGCCAGCATGGGCATGTTGATCTCGCTGGCCGTGGCGTTTGTGGTGACGCCGTGGCTCGCCCTGATCCTGTTGCGCAAAGTACCCGTTCATGCCGGGACGGGTGGGGTTGCAGGCCGGCTCGGCCCGGTCTTCATTCGAATCTTCAAGCCCTTCCTGGATGAGAAAAAGGGTGGGCGCAACCGTCTCAAGCTGTGGCTGGGCGTGCTGTTGCTGATCGTGATGTCGGTTGCGCTCCCCGTGACCAAACTGGTGGTGCTGAAGATGCTGCCGTTCGACAACAAATCGGAATTCCAGGTCGTGGTGGACATGCCCGCCGGCACGTCGTTGGAGCGCACCGCCGCCGCATTGCGCGATATGGGCCGCTACCTTGCCACTGTCCCGGAGGTTGTCAACTATCAAGGGTATGCAGGCACTTCCGCGCCTATCAACTTCAACGGTCTCTTGCGCCAGTATTACCTGCGCGCGGGCGGCGATGTCGGCGACCTCCAGGTCAACCTCGTTGACAAGGCGCACCGCAGCGAGCAAAGCCACGCCATCGCGACGCGTGTGCGGCCGACGCTGACGTCCATCGCGGACAGCTATGGCGCGCGGCTCAAGTTGGTGGAAGTCCCTCCGGGACCGCCGGTACTGGCGCCGATTGTCGCCGAGATCTACGGACCCAACGAACTTGGCCGTATTGAAGTGGCGAAGGCGGTCGAGGGCGTGTTTCGCAAGGAAGCGGGCGTTGTGGATGCCGACCGCAGCGCGATTGCCGATGCGCCACGCTGGGTTGTCAACGTGGATCGCGCCAAAGCCGGGTTGCTGGGCGTTCGTCAGGATGAGATCGTCGCGGCGATGCGCGCGGGTCTTGGCGGCGATGATGTCACGTATCTTCACGACGCTTCGAAGTTTCCGGCAGCCGTGCGGCTGCAGCTGCCGGTGTCCGCGCAAGACGATCTCGAATCTCTTCTGCAACTGACCGTTCGCAGCACGAGCGGCAAAGCGGTGCCGGTGCGGGAAGTCGTCACCGTCGACCGCGACGCGAGGCGCGAGCAGCCGCGGTACCACAAAGACTTACTGCCGGTCGAATACGTGGTCGGTGACATGGCCGGGAAGGTGGACAGCCCGCTGTACGGCATGTTCTCGATGCGCCGCGACCTTAACGCGTTGTCGGTTCCCGGCGGCGGAACCATCGGCGAATATTTCATCAGCCAGCCGAAGGATCCCTATCGCGGTTACAGCATCAAGTGGGACGGCGAGTGGCAGGTGACGTACGAGACTTTCCGCGATATGGGGCTCGCGTACGGCGTCGGGCTCATCCTCATCTACCTGCTGGTTGTAGCGCAGTTCGGTTCGTACCTGACGCCGCTCATCATAATGGCACCGATACCGCTGACCATCATTGGCGTGATGCCCGGCCATGCGCTGCTTGGCGCCCAGTACACCGCAACGTCGATGATCGGGATGATCGCGCTCGCCGGAATCATCGTGCGCAACTCGATCCTGCTGGTCGACTTCATCAATCTCCAGGTCAGGGAAGGCGTGCCGTTCCGCGACGCCGTCGTCCGCTCCGCGATCGTCCGCGCTCAGCCAATCGCGCTCACCGCACTTGCCGCAATGCTCGGCGCGTTCTTCATCCTGGACGACCCGATTTTTAATGGCCTCGCAGTCTCGCTGATCTTCGGCATCTTCGTGTCGACGTTGCTCACGCTGATTGTGATCCCGCTACTGTATTACGCGGCCTACCGAGGCAAATTCACGTCGGGTGGGGAGATTGCGCAATGAGTACGAGGCATGAGGGCCGCGGTCCGCATTGGCTGTCGGGGATCGTCGTGGGCGCGTTTGCGCAGGTCGCCTTCGCACAGGTCGATCTGATTTCGGCTTGGGACGCCGCGCAGCGGATGGATTCCACGTTTGCCGCTGCGGGTGCCGAGCTGCAGGCTGGGCAGGCGCGCGGGCGTCAGGGCCGTGCCCTGTTCCTGCCGACCGTGACGGTAAGCGGATCCGTTGGCTACGGCAACGGCCAGCAGAACATGAGCGGTGCCCAGTTCACCGCGCCGGGGTTCGGCACCGTAAACGGTGTGGAATTTCGCACTGACATCCATGATGGCACTGCCACAGGCTGGCGCGTCACCGCGCAGCAGCCAATCTACAACGCTGAGCTGCAGGCCAACGCCCGGCAGCTTGCATTGCAGTCCGACATGGCGGAGCTGCAGTTCCGCGCCGCGCATCAGGACCTCATGCTGCGAACGGCACGCATCTATTTCGAAGTTCTGCTGGCCGAGGATGCGCTGGAAGAGATACGGCGGCAGGCTGCGGCAACTGACCGTGCGCTGAAGGTGGCCAAGGAAAGCTTCGAAGAGGGCAAGTCTCCGGTTACTGATCGCAACGAAGCCCAGGCGCGCTACGACGACATCGTCGCCCAGGAGGCGCTGGCGCGCGATGACCTCGAACTCAAGCGCGCTGCTTTTTTCGACCTGACCGGATTGCCTGCGGATCACTTGAAGCGCATTGCTGCGGACACCGCATTGCGGGCCTTCGATGCCGGCAAGCTCGAGCAATGGATCGCAAAGGCCGGCGACGGGAGTCCGCTAATCAGCGCGAAGGCGCTGGCGCGCGACATCGCTGCACAGGAAGCGCGCAAGTTCGGCGCCCTCTCGTCGCCGACGCTGGCACTGGTTGCGCAGGCCGGCGGTGATCGCCTGTCCGGCAACGGTTCATTTGGAACGTCTTCCATCGTCTCGTCGAACAGCGGCGTGATCAGCGTTCAGCTTTCGGTGCCGCTCTTCACCGGCGGACTGCGCAGCGCGAGGAACGAGGAAGCCGTGGCGCTGGCCGACAGGGCGCAATTCGACACCGACGCGACGCGCAAGGCCGTAATCCAACAGACCCGCAGTGCGTGGCTTGGCACGACGAGCGGTCTCGCCCGCATCCGCGCCCGCGAACGGGCGCTGGACTCAGCAACGGCGCGGCTGGACGCGACGGAAATCGGCCATGAAGTGGGGGCACGCACAACGCTCGACCTTCTGAATGCGCAGGCGGATCTTTTCCGCGCCCAGCGAGCGCTGCAGCAAGTCAAGTACCAGGTACTGCTCGACCGCCTCACGCTTGCCAAAGCCGCCGGGGAACTGTCCGTGGCCGACCTGCAATCAGTAAACGCCAATCTCGCCCCGGCCACAAATTAAGCAATGGGTCCGCCACGGATGTCAGGTCGGCAACAACATTTCACGGAGGCTCCAATTGACGATTGAGCGCAGTTCTTGGGGCTACGATGGGGGGCAGGTCAACGCGTCTCCAGGGAGCTGAGGGCGCGTTGCGAGAGCACGGCTTGCAATCGCGATGGCGAGCGCAACAACGATCAGAATCACTGCGACTGCGAACGTGGTTCGCATGCCGGTGGCAACAGCCTCGGGACGCGCCGTTGTGATGTCGATTGTCGCCGATGCGAGCGCGAACACAGCGCCCATAACGGATGCACCGGTGATGAGCCCGAGATTGCGCGATAGGTTGAGCATTCCAGAAATGACGCCCCGCTGGTCCGGATGGATACCTGTCATGACGGCGGTGTTGTTGGCCGTCTGGAACAGTGCATAGCCGACCGTGATGACTACGATTGGGGCGATGTAGCCGAAGATTCCGAACGTCGTCGGCGTCATCGACAGCATGCAGGAACCGGCCGCCATGCCGATGAGCCCGACAATGGTCATGCGTTGTGCGCCAAGCCGGTCCACATTGCGACCGGCTGGCACACCGGTCAGAGCGGCGAAGAGTGGACCGACCGACAAGACAAGCCCTACAAGAACCGCGTCGAGCCCGAGCGCACGCGACAGATAGAACGGCCCGACCACCAGCGTCGCCATCATCACCGTCGAGACGAGCGCGCTCACTGCGAGACTTGCACTCAGCACAGGATTGCGGAACATCGCCAATCGGATCAAAGGTGACACAGCCCTTTTCTCGGTGAACACGAAGAGGCCTGCTCCGAGAACAGCGGCCAACAGCAGAGCCATGTTGAGCGGTCCGATACTGCCGCGTCCAATCGTCATGGCGAGCGCGTATGCCGCAAGCGTCAGAGCAAGCAGCAGCGTACCCACATTGTCGAAGCCGGCCCGATCCGTCTTCTGCCCGCGGCCATCAACGGGCAGGTAGCGACGCGCGAGAAGAAAAGTCAGGAGGCCCAGCGGCACGTTGACGAGGAAGATCGCCCGCCAGCTGAGTCCGGAGATCAGAACGCCGCCGAGCGATGGGCCGAGCGCGGTGCCAATCGCGGACATCGTTCCGAGCAGCCCCATGGCGCTACCGATCTTTGCCTTCGGAACCGTCTCACTGGCAAAGGCCATGGTCAGAGCCATCATTATGGCCGCGCCGACGCCCTGCGTCGCCCGGGCGGCAATCAGCAGCCAGAGCGTGGGCGCGACGCCGCATAGGACCGAGGCCACCGTGAACAGGAAGGTTCCGATCAGTAGCAGCCGTCGACGGCCGGTGATGTCGCCGAGCCGTCCGACGCTGACGATCAGAGTGGTGATTGCAAGGAGATACGCGAGGACCACCCACTGGACTTCCTGGAAGGAGGCGGTGAACGCCTGTGCCAACGTCGGCAGGGCAACATTTGCGATGCTGGTGCCAAGCGAGGACAGCAACATGGATAGCGAAAGGCTGGCGAGCGCCCACCGAACCGAAGGTGTCAGTTCCGCACCTTCAGCGACTGCCTCTTCGCGCCCTGCAATGATTGGCTTCGACATGGTTCCCTTCTCTGGCGACTCCCAAAACGGAGCCGTCAGACAAAGTACTCCTTCGAATGACATGGCGGAAGGCGCAGCATTTGCACTTTATTCGTGCGTTTGACGCCATATCATAGTCAATTGATGCTAGGGTCGACGCATGTCGACACCCGATCTCAACTTGCTTGTCCCCCTTGATGTGCTGCTCGCGGAAGGCAGCGTTGCGCGCGCTGCCCGACGGTTGCGGCTGAGCCCGTCGGCGATGAGCCGTGCGCTGGCGCGATTGCGTGAGACGACGGGCGATC
Organism: Betaproteobacteria bacterium; assembly: GCA_039931775.1. Classification (GTDB taxonomy): domain Bacteria; phylum Pseudomonadota; class Gammaproteobacteria; order Burkholderiales; family Casimicrobiaceae; genus CAIWHR01. The sequence continues at coordinate 15,884 of JBDTRG010000026.1, forward strand.
CGCTTTTGGTCAGGGCCGGCCGCGGTCTGGTACCCACACCCCGAGCGCTCGAACTCCGCGAGCGGGTCAGTCAGCTCGTACAGGACGGAAAAGCGGTTCTACGCCCTGCCGAGAAGCTCAACCTCAAGCAGCTGGTCCGAACGTTCACGTTGCTGACCAGCGAAGGTTTTGTGGAGAACTTCGGACCGAGCCTCATCGCTCGCGTGGGCGGAGAGGCCCCCGGTGTGCGGTTGCGGTTTGCGCAGAAGTCAAACAAAGACAGCGCGCCACTGCGCGATGGGACCGTCGATCTGGAAACTGGCGTCGTCGGGAAGACGACGGGTCCGGAAGTGCGTGCGCAGACGTTGTTCCGCGACCGTTTCGTTGGCGTCGTGCGAATGGGGCACCCGCTGAGCCAGGGCGAGATCACTCCCTCCCGTTATGCGACCGGCAGGCACATCTGCGTCTCGCGGCGGGGCCTCGACAAGGGACCGATTGATGAAGCATTGACGCCGTACGGACTACAACGGGAGATCGTCACTATCGTCGGTGGCTTTGCGACCGCGCTGGCTCTAGCTCGGGACTCCGACCTGATCGCCAGTGTTCCCGAACGACACACCCGAAACCTGCGCGCCGGAATGCATAGTTTCCCACTTCCGGTCGCAACACCGGAGGTCACGATTTCATTGCTCTGGCACCCGCGGCTGGATGCAGATCAAGCGCATCGCTGGCTGCGCGGATGCGTTCGGGACGTTTGCCGACTTCGCGCCAACGACGGGGCCGAAAGCATGGTGACGTCCGTTGTTAATCCAGAATCAAGACGTCGAAATGAAGATTGATACAAAATTTCGTCATCGGGCGAAGGGAACACGATGCGGGTGAGGCGCTGCTTCGGACTGGGGCCATCGTGCCCGTCCGGGTTGTGGACGAGGCGGTAATGTCCGGCGTTGGATTCTCGCTCTCACGCATCCGGTTGCCACACGCGACGGCGGCTGCTAGAAGCGCCACGGCGCCGCCTCGCGGACCTCGCGCGGCCATGTTTCAGGCTGGTGCAGGATCTCTTCCACGCGCAATCGCCGCGTCTGCCCATCCGGGAACTCCCAATCGATTGCCTGCCCAAGAGCCAGCCCGAGCAACGCCGCACCGACCGGCGCCAGCACTGAGACCTTTCCTTGCTCGATATCCGCATCTTCGGGAAAGACGATTTGTATCTCCCGACGCACGCCGGCGCTCTCGTCCAGATAGCGAAGGTGCGAGCACATCGTGACGACGCTCGAAGAGATCGAATCCCGCGAAACAACAACCGCGCGGTCCAGTTCCTTCCGCAGCTGTGGATCCAGTCGCAGCGCCATCACACGCGCGAAATCGTCGTCGGTCATGAATAAATTATCGGTCTGCATTTCGCGCTACATTTCGAAGCTGAGATTCCACACGCATCACGGACGGGCAAATTGGATAATACGCATCGCCATTGGCCTCGATAAGCCGGTGCGTCTGAACAACACCGTTGCTGCTGCGGACACAATTGAGCTGACGGTGTCACGTGGGGGCGCAGTGTTTTAGTTTTAACCCGGCGAAGGGGTTCCGAGGCGGCCACGAGCGCTGTCTCACGCCTGATCGATATGGACTCGGGCACTTGCAGGGCATTCACGCCGGAGGGCCCTCGACAGACTCGGCACGAGCGACCCAGGAGATGCGGTTTACGCGACCATGAGCTCCCGTAACACATACGGCAGGATCCCGCCGTGCTTGTAGTAGTCCACCTCGATAGGCGTATCGATACGCAACAATAGCGCCACTTCCTGTCGGGATCGGTCCTTGCGCTTGATGACCAGGGTGACATCCTGTTGCGGCTTGATGTCACCGTCGATACCAAGGACATTGAATTCCTCGTCGCCCTTGATCCCGAGAGACTGCACGCTTTCGCTGTCCTTGAACTGCAGCGGCAATACGCCCATCCCCACCAGGTTGCTGCGATGGATTCGCTCGAAGCTCTTGGCGATGACGGCTTTGACGCCCAGCAGTTGCGCGCCTTTCGCTGCCCAGTCGCGGCTGGAGCCTGTGCCATATTCCTCACCCGCAAACATGACGGTCGGCTTGCCTTGTGAGATGTACTTCATCGCCGCGTCGTAGATCGACATCGGTTCGCCGTCAGGCTGAAATATCGTGACGCCGCCCTCGACGCGAGTGCCATCGACTTTGGACGGAACCATCAGATTCTTGATGCGAACGTTGGCAAAGCTGCCGCGCATCATCACTTCGTGGTTGCCGCGGCGCGAGCCGTAGCTGTTGAAATCGATCACGCTCACGCCATTCTCCTGCAGATATTTTCCCGCAGGCGAGTCAGGCTTGATGCTGCCGGCGGGGCTGATGTGGTCGGTGGTGACGGAGTCGCCGAAAATCCCCAGCGCTCGGGCGCCCAGCACGTTGCCGGTTTTACCTGGTTGCATCTGGAAGTCAGCAAAGAACGGCGGCTCGGCGATGTAGGTAGAGTTTCCCCACGTGTACACCTGACCCGTAGTGGCGGGGATGCTGTTCCACAGCGGATTGTCTTTGGTGAAATCCGCGTAAAGCCGGCGGTACGTCGCGGGGTCCGTGGCGTATTGCATCACCGCGGCGATTTCTTCCTGGCTGGGCCAGATGTCCTTGAGATGGACCGGCTCTCCCTCCTTGCCGAGGCCCAATGGTTCCTTGCCCATGTCGATGTTGACCGTCCCGGCGATGGCAAATGCAACAACCAATGGAGGCGACATCAAGAAATTGGCCTTGATATTGGTGTGAATGCGAGCCTCGAAATTGCGATTGCCCGACAACACCGCAGCGGCCACGACATCGTTTTGGACGATGGTTTCTTCCAGTTGCGGGTCGAGCGGTCCCGAGTTGCCGATGCAGGTGGTGCAGCCATAGGCAACGAGGCCGAAGCCTAGTCTTTCCAGATACGGCAGCAGCCCGGCGCTTCGCAGATATTCGGTGACGACGCGCGATCCGGGTGCCAATGAGGTCTTGACGTGGGTCTTGACCGAGAGCCCCCTTTCGACCGCTTTCCTGGCGAGCAGGCCCGCGGCGAGCAGTACGCCCGGGTTCGAGGTGTTGGTGCAGGAGGTAACGGCGGCGATCAGCACGTCACCATGACCCAAATCGACGACATGCTCGAGGGCGCTCACGCGTGGAGTGCGAATCAGGTTCGGAGTCGGGCGATTGTCGACCATTTCCACGACATTCTTGGCGCTGCCGGGTGGCAAGTTTCTCGACGACTGATCCCCGCCGCCCGTCAGCGACGTGGTCGCACCGTTCGTGCTCGCTCCGCCCGGTCGCGTGGGATAGCGTTTCGACAGCTCGGTGGCAGCTTTGTCGAAGCCATTTTCGGAAACCGGTTTGGCAAAGAGCTCCGCGAACCTGGCTTTGAGGGAAGGCAGCTCGATACGGTCCTGCGGACGCTTGGGGCCCGCCACGCTGGGTTTGATGCGGGCGAGGTCCAGTTCCAGCACCTTGGTGTAATCGCACTGGCCTTGCTTCGGTGCGCCGAACATTTCCTGCGCCTTGTAATACGATACGAAGGCATCGATTTCGTCATCGGTGCGACCGGTAATCTTGAAGTAATTCACAGTTGCATCATCGACCGGGAAGAAGCCCATGGTGGCGCCGTACTCAGGCGCCATGTTCGCAATCGTGGCGCGGTCGGGAACAGCTAGCGAAGCCGTACCGGCGCCGAAGAATTCGACGAACTTGCCGACCACTTTTGCGTTGCGTAGCAATTCGGTCACGGTCAACACCAGGTCCGTGGCGGTGACACCTTCGCTCAGCTTGCCGTGCAAGTGCACGCCCACCACATCGGGCGTCAGGAAATAAACCGGCTGGCCGAGCATGCCGGCTTCCGCCTCGATCCCGCCGACTCCCCAGCCGACGACGCCGATGCCGTTGATCATCGTCGTGTGACTGTCGGTACCAACCAGGGTGTCACAATAATAGACGGCATCCTTCCGATGCACACCGCGCGCCAGGTACTCCAGATTGACCTGATGCACGATGCCGATGCCGGGGGGCACGACCTTGAAGGTGTCGAACGCCTGCATGCCCCACTTGATGAACTTGTAGCGCTCGGCATTGCGCTGAAATTCAACCTTCATGTTAAGGTCGAGCGCGTTCGAGGCGTTGTAATAGTCAACCTGCACCGAGTGGTCGACTACGAGATCGACCGGTACCAGCGGCTCGATCAGCTTCGGGTCCCTGCCAAGCTTGTTGGCGGCACCGCGCATGGCAGCGAGGTCACACAGCAGCGGGACCCCGGTGAAGTCCTGCAGCAAGATTCGGGCGACGATGAAGGGGATCTCGTGCGTGCGCGGTGCGTTGGCCTGCCACGTGGCGAGTTGCGTGATATGTTCCGTGGTGATCTTCTTGCCGTCGCAGTTACGCAGCACCGATTCCAGCACGATGCGAATCGAAACCGGCAGACGCGAAATCTTGCCGACGCCTGCTCGCTCAAGTGCCGGTAGAGAATGAAACTGGCCGGACTTGCCGGAAGCCATCGTGAACGTTTCGAGCGTATCAAATGGATCGTGGGACATGGTGGGCTCCTAGGGTGCACGGACAGCGTCGTCTTCCCTCTCCTCACAGCGCAGCATTTCTCTACGCGAAAGCGCTCTCGATGTTCTCCATGACGGATCGCTCCGCGCTTGTCAGCGTTTGCCCGATACCCGAAAAGGCTCCGTTCGCGTCGGCGATCGTCCTTGCACGGCCCAAGATATCCCGCTTGAGTTCGCGCTTTGCTTCCTGGGTCAGCGCCAATGAAAGCGCACTGACGTAGTCTTTTTTCCAGGTGGCGAGCAGGGCCGAGGTCGGCGGCTCCGTGAGCCATCCCCCGAGCAGTCGATACGCGCGGTCCGTTGTGCTCAAGCCCAGCTCCGCTGCCCGTGCGAGCACCATGCTACGCTGCTTGTCCTCCATACCACCCTCCGCCCAGGCCACGGCCACCAGCGGGGCAAGCGAGAGGGCAACCAGCGATTTACCGTCCGTGTCGAATTCAGTCGGCTGCGCGAGCTCGTCGTTAGCGGCCATGCCAGAACCCTCGGGGAGCGTCGGAGCCGTGTCGTTCGCTGCCCGAAGTCGCTCGAGCAGAGTGCGGTTGTGCTTAGCGAAATACGCCTCCTCCAGCGCTTTCCTGCGGTCGCCCAGAAATTCATTACCCATCTCATTCTCCTAAAGCAAATATTGCCTGAGTTGTGATCTCGCGCCGACAATGCCACTGTGGCGCGGCACATGACCACGCAGCGCGCAGGAGGCAATGTTCGTTACGCAGCTCAGACCGCGGCGTCTCGCTCAGATGAAGGGGAGAACCCCGGCGGCGGCAGTTGTCGACGGGCCGCCGATTCCGGCTGGTAGAGAACCTCTTCCACACGCAGTCGTCGCGTCTCGCCAGCCGGAAAGTTCCAGTCGATTGCCTGGCCGACCTCGAGCCCGAGCAGCGCCGCACCGACCGGTGCCAGCACCGAGACCTTGCCTTGGCCGACGTCTGCGTCTTCCGGATAGACGATTTGTATCTGCCGACACACGCCGGCGGTCTCGTCCAAGTAGCGAACCTGGGAATGCATGGTGACCACGTCCGGGGGCATCGCCTCCGGCGATACGACAATTGCGCGTTCCAGCTCCGCGCGGAGCAACGGATCGGGCTGCAGCGCCATCACGCGTACGAAATCTCCTTCGGTCAGGAACAAGTAGTGGTCTTGCATGTCATGCCTCCGTTAAACCCGCCGGGATTCAACACGAATCCACCGGTTGGCAAAGTGAAAGATGAGGGTCGCGGGCGGCGTTGATAAGCCGGTGCGCCCGAACAACACCGTTTCTCTGCGGATAAAACCGCCGCGACTATGAACGGTCGCGCGAACGACCCGTTCGTTCGGCACGCCTACCGATCGCAGCAAATGCTCAGCCAGGTACCGCTACTTCACAAGCGTCACAGGTACATCCGAGAGGTAAATGACCTGACGCGCTATCGATCCGAGCAGCTGTTCGGTAGAGCCCATCCCGCGCGTGCCCATGATGATGCCATCGCAGCGATTCGCCTTCGCGCATGCCACCACGGATGACGCCACGTATCCGCGCTCAGTCTTACTCGTGTAGGAAATGCCGGCACCGTCGAGCAATGCTCTCGCGGACGTCAGTGCCTCCTCTCCCGTGGCGGCGATCTCATGGTTGAGCGCTTCATGGCTTGTGGCTTTGTCCGCGTTGAGAATATCTGGTGCTTGCACATGCAGTAGATAGACGTTCATCGATGCAAGTTTTCCACACAGCGCAATCAAAAGGCGTACCGCGCGGTCCGAACTGTCGGACCCGTCCACGGGCAGCAGGATACGACACACAGTTATCCCCTCACGCTACGTAGCGCCGAAGTTCAGGCCATCCTCTGCCTGCGTCGGGTGGCGAGGCCCCCTTTGACGCTCTTGCGCGGCGGATCGTCGAGGCTCGCGTCTGAACGGGCAACCAGCGTGTTGAGTTCCAGAACGTGCAATCCCAGGGACGCTAGAATTTGACGCTGGGTGTCGGCGGCGATCTCTCCGAGTCGCGCCGAAATCTCAACTATCTTCAGCGGCGCAGGGTCAGCGCAGGCGACCAGGCGCGCAGTAAAGTCCGCCATGTCCGTTGTTTCGAAAAGCGTACGAACGCTATCCATTTGAGTGGCGCAAAAGTGCTTGGCGGCCTCTGCCTGCACTCCTCGCTGGCGATCGACACCATCGAGCCAGGCGTCGATCAGCACCTGCCACGCGCTCAACGCACGGTCTCTATGCATGGTGTAGAACTTGAAAGGCGACGTCAAAGGATGGTAGTACATGGTATCTCCTCATCAATACGCGAGCCAGCGATGACATCCTCGAACACCAGACGGAGGTCGAGAACTCACCGTTACGTTGAACGGCAAAAGTGGGTTTCGGGCACTTCGGTTTTGCGCCGCCGCAGAACAGTTCAATGATAGTTGTGAAACTCGCCGTTGATAAGGCGGTACTTCCGAATAAGACTGTTTCCTGCGGTAGACGGTGACTGATCGATGCGTGGGAACGAGGACCCCAGTATTGCGCGAAACCACCGATACGATACTCAAACAGAAACAGTATTGTGCATGGCGCCCGGCTTCTCTGCGCCCCAGGATTGATTCACTATCACGTCGGAGTTTGCCGAAACGTTCGTAACGCTGGCGTATCGCAACGCATTGAGGACGAAAATAATGGCTACTACTGCATACGCGCACTTTGACACGGAGCAACTTTGCAGATTGCTAATGCGGACGAAGCGGATCGAAGTGGATGTCCGGACGAGGGTAACGGCGAGAGCAGATCATGTCGTGGAGGTGGGGAATGACAAGCTCGCAGGAACTCCCGACCCGGTGCGCAAGAAACTTTCCTTTCTGCTTTTAAAGTGGGAGAGACAGCGGCGCGACGTCGAAAGCGAGCTGGCGACGCGCGGCGACCCTGACTGCTCGCGGGATCACAGAGTCTTCCATCACTGAACCGATCTTCATGACCGAGTCAAAGGTTCCGTACGGCGCAAGTCAAGAATTCCCGGCTGCAAATGCTTGCCAGGCAAGGAATAGGTCTCGCTCATGGCAGTAGAATCGAGGCCTGTGCGCGGTTGCGCGCCCGTGATGCGATGACCGCAAATAGGCAGCCTTTCGCACTTGCCGACCGGATTTCAATGGCGTGCTCACCAAAGGAGTGATTGTCATGGCGAACGAGAACCGCAAACCCACCACAACCGATGCCGGGATCCCCGTTGCCAGTGACGAGCACTCGCTCACCGTTGGGCCGGACGGTCCCATCCTGCTGCAGGATCACTATCTGATCGAGCAGATGGCGAATTTCAACCGGGAGCGGATTGCCGAGCGACAGCCGCATGCCAAGGGTGGTGGCGCCTTCGGGCATTTCGAAGTGACGCGGGACGTGAGCTGCTACACCAAAGCCGCGGTATTTCAGCCGGGTGCCAGGACCGACACCTTAATACGCTTTTCCACGGTTGCAGGCGAACGCGGCAGTCCGGACACGTGGCGCGACCCGCGCGGCTTCGCGTTGAAGTTCTACACCACTGAAGGCAATTACGACATGGTCGGAAACAACACTCCGGTATTCTTCCTTCGCGACCCGATGAAGTTCCAGCACTTCATCCGCTCGCAGAAGCGGCGTGCCGACACCAATCTGCGCGACCACGACATGCAGTGGGATTTCTGGACGCTGTCCCCCGAGTCGGCCCACCAGGTGGCCTGGCTGATGGGGGACCGCGGCATCCCCAAGTCCTGGCGGCACATGAACGGTTATTCCAGCCACACCTACATGTGGGTCAACGCCAAGGGACAGAAAGTCTGGGTCAAGTACCATTTCAAGACCGATCAGGGAATCGACTTTCTTACGCAGGCCGATGCTGATCGACTCGCGGGTCAGGACGGCGACTACCACACACGTGACCTTTACGAGGCGATCGCGCGTGGTGAACATCCGAGTTGGACGCTGCACATGCAGATCATGCCATTCGGGGAAGCCAGCACTTACCGGTTCAATCCGTTCGACCTGACCAAGGTCTGGCCGCACGGCGACTACCCGCTGATCGAAGTCGGTCGGCTGACACTCACCCGCAACCCAACCGACTACCACACCGAGATCGAACAGGCGGCCTTCGAGCCCAACAATCTGGTTCCGGGCATCGGGCCCAGTCCTGACAAGATGCTGCTGGGCCGCCTCTTCGCGTACTCCGACGCCCATCGCGCGCGCATGGGCGTCAACTACAAGCAGATCCCGGTTAACCGGCCCAAGGTGCCTGTGCACAGCTACAGCAAGGACGGCGCGATGCGCGTCCAGAACGTCTCGGACCCGGTGTACGCACCCAACTCGAAAGGCGGCCCGCAAGCCGACAGCGAGCGCTATCGCCAGGTAGAGGTTTGGGAAGCCAGCGGAGAATTCATCCGCGCCGCGTACACCCCGCACAAGGACGATAACGACTTCGTACAGGCCGGCACCCTCGTGCGCGATGTCATGAATGACGAGCAACGCGACCGGCTGGTATCCAACGTGGTCGGGCACCTCAAGAATGGGGTGTCCAGCCCCGTACTGGAGCGCGCGTTTGCGTATTGGCGGAACGTCGACGGAGGCATCGGCGATCGCATCGCGAACGCGGTCAACGCTGCGTGACGCATAAACAGCTCGAGCTATCGCGAAGATGACACGACGACTGGCAATCATCGGCGGCGATGCCGCGGGAATGTCGGCAGCGGCGCAGGCACGCAGGATGGCCTCCCGAGGCGAGCTTGAGATCGTGGCCTTCGAGCGCGGTGCCTACACTTCGTATTCTGCCTGCGGCCTGCCCTATCTTGTGGGCGGAATCGTGGAGGAACTCGACCAGCTCATCGCCCGGACGCCGGAGCAGCACCGGGCCAACGGCATCGACGTGCGAACCCACCACGAGGTCACCAACATCGACGCCGCCGCGTCCACCATCACGGTACGCGACCTCGATACCGGTCGGCAATCGATCGAGCGCTACGACGAGCTCCTCATTGCCACCGGCGCGTCGGGCATCGTGCCTCCGTGGCCGGGCGTCGACGCCAAGGGGGTGCTCCAGCTTCGAACGCTCGACGACGCGGCGGCGATGGCGCGGCGGCTCGACGAAGGCGCGCGACGCGTTGCGGTGGTCGGTGCCGGCTACATCGGGTTGGAGGTTGCCGAGGGGCTGCTCGAGCGCGGGTCGAACGTGACGATGATCGAACGGCTCGACGCACCCATGGGTGCCGTGCTCGACGCCGACATGGCCGCGGGCATCGCCGACGCGCTGCGGGCCGCGAAGATCGATCTGCGACTCGGCACCGCGGTCACCGGGTTCACCGCAGTCGACGGAAACGTCACCGCCGTGGACACCACGGTAGGGCCCGTGGACGCCGACCTGGTCGTGATCGGGCTGGGCGTCCGGCCCAACGTGGACCTGGCTCGGAGCGCGGGTATCGGCGTCGGCGAGGCCGGCGGCATCATCGTCGACGACCATCTGCGCACCGGCACGGCGCATGTCTGGGCGGCCGGCGACTGCGTCGAATCCCATCACCGGATCACCGGGCGGCCGGTCGTCGTGGCACTCGGCACGCACGCCAACAAACAGGGCCGCGCTGCAGGGACCAACATCGCCGGTGGCGACGCGACCTTTGGCGGCGTGCTCGGCACGGCTATCACCCGGTTCCGGGACGTGGAGATCGCCCGCACCGGCCTCACCGAGCGGGAAGCCGCAACGGCGGGATTCGACGCCGTCGCAGTGACAACGGAGGCACAAAGCCGCGCGCATTACTTTCCGGGCGCGCAGACCATGCGGATCAAGATCGTGGCCGAGCGCGGGTCCGGGCGGTTGCTTGGCGCACAGATCGTGGGCGGGGAGGGTGCGGGCAAGCGCATCGACGTCCTGGCGACCGCGCTATGGAACGGCATGACGGTGCAGGACGTCGGCGGCATGGACCTCTCCTA
>JBDTRG010000027.1:0-5129 GCA_039931775.1 Betaproteobacteria bacterium
TCGATGCCGATGCGCATGGGTGCGACCAATGGGCGCTCCAGGGTCGGAGCATCCCTCACGGTTGACGCAACTTCGTGGCATCATCGATCATTACAGCCTCGCGGGGAACCCCCTGCGCCAGGAGAGCCCCGCGTGGTCCCGTTCCGATCCGTTGCCGTCACCGCCCTCCTCGCCTGCGCCGGCTTTCCGGCCGCATCGCAGGCGCAATTGAATGTCCTTTGCTCGGTGCCCGTCGAATGGTGCAACCAGGCGGCCACCGAGTTTGAAAAGGACACCGGCGTCAAGGTCGCGATGACGCCGAAGCTCCCCCGTCATGCGCTTGCCTTGCTCGGGGAACAGTCGCCGAATCCGCGGACCGACGTCTGGTTCGGCGGCACGGCCGACACGCATCTGCATGCGGCGAAACTCGACTTCCTCGCCGAATACAAGTCGCCGACCCTGCCCCAGTTGCAGCCATGGGCGCAGAAGCTCGCGGAGCAGTCGAAATTCAAGAGCGTCGGCGTCTACCTGCGCGTGCTCGGGATCGGTTACAACACCGAACTCGTCACCCGAAAGAAGGTCGCTGCGCCGGCATGCTGGAAGGACCTGATCAAGCCGGAATTCGCGGGCGAAGTGCAGATCGAGGATCCCAGGACGTCCAATTCCGCCTACCTCACCATCGTCGCGCTGACGCAGATCTTCGGCGAAGACCAGGCATTCAAATACCTGAAATCGATGCGCAAAGTGGCGCCGCAAAAGAAGTCGTCCGGCGCGGAAGCGCTGAAATCCGTCACCAAAGCCAGGCCGGCTGCCGTCCCTGGAGCCGGCGTCGCGCCGGTGGTCTTCAGCGGCTCGATCGCGAGCGTCGCCTTCGTCAATGACGTCGCGGCCGGAGCCGAGGGCGGCGCGCCGCTGAAGGTGGCAGCGCCGTGCGAGGGCACGGCCAGCGATGTCGGCGCACTCTCGATCGTGAAGGGCGCGAAAAATCTCGACAACGCGAAGAAGTTCGCGGAATGGGCGCTCGGCCCCAAGGGACAGGCCGTCGGCGCGAAGGCGAAGCAATTGCAGTATCCGGCGAACACCAGCGTCCCGGCATCCCCGCTCGTGCCGAAATTCGCCGACATCAAGTTCATCGATTACGATTCGGCGAAATACGACAAGTCGGCCGAGCGCAAGCGGCTGATCGATCGCTGGGAGGGAGTGTTCGGTCCCCCGTCGAGGTGAATTCGGTGCGGACCCTGTCGTCGCGGTCCGCCCACGCGTCATCCCTGTTCAACCGGAGTTGCGGATGATCCGTCGCGTGGTCGCCGTCGTCGCCTGCGCGGCCTCGATCCTGGTCGCGACGTCGGTAGCGGCTCAGCTCAACCTATACTGCAGCTCGCCCAACACCGCGTGGTGCCAGGGAATGGCCGTCGGTTTCGAGAAGGCCGCCGGCGTCAAAGTTTCGGTCGTGCAGAAGGCGACGGGCGAGATGCTCGCGCAGATCAAGGCCGAGAAAGCCAACCCGAAGGCGGACATCTGGTGGGCCGGTCCCGCCGACGCCTACCTGCAGGCGGCCGAGGAAGGGCTTCTCGAGGCCTATGCGTCGCCAAACCTCGCCCTGCTCCACGACTGGGCGCGCCGCGTCTCCGAGGTTTCGCTCGATCGCGTGTCCGGCGTCTATGGCGGAATTCTGTCGCTCGGCTACAACACGGAGCTGCAGCAGAAGAAGAAGTTGCCCGTGCCGAACTGCTGGAAGGACTTGCTCGATCCGGCCCTCAAGAACGAGGTGATGCTCGGCAATCCGAACTCCTCCGGCACGGCGTACCTGATGCTCGCCTCGCTCGTGCAGGTGTTCGGCGAGGACAAGGCATTCAGGTACATGAAGGCGCTGAACGCCAACGTGAGTTCGTACGCGCGGTCCGGCATCGGCCCGATGACCGCGGTCAAGCAAGGGGAAATCTTCGTCGGAAGCACGGTGCTGCACGGCGTCATCAACGAGATCGTCGCCGGCTACCCGGTGAAGGCCGCGCTGCCCTGCGAGGGCGTCGGCTACGAAGTGGGCTCGATGGCGATCATCAAGGGTGCGCGCAACCTCGGCAACGCGAAGAAATTCGTCGATTGGGCGCTGACGGTCGATGGGCAAAAGATCGGGCTCGGCGTCAAGGAGTACGCGATTCCGACCAACCGCAACGTCCCGCTGCCGCCGATGGTGCCGAACCTCGCTGAGGTGAAAGTAATCCACTACGATTTCGCGAAATACGGATCGAGCGAGACCAGGAAGCGTCTGCTCGAGCGTTGGGAGAAGGAAATCAATCAGGCCGCGCGCTGACCTGCCGCGCGCCGCAACGGAGACGCCCCATGATTCCGATACGCTCGATTGCCGCTGTTGCCCTCGTCATGTGCGCCGCCGCATCCGCGCTGGCGCAAAATCAGCTCAACGTCATCTGTCCGGTGCAGGCGGAGTGGTGCAGCCTCGCCGCAGTCGAGTTCGAACGCGAATCCGGCATCAAGGTGGCGATGACGCTCAAGGGCTCGGGCGAATCGTTCGCCCAGATCGCGGCCGAAAAGGCGAATCCCAAGCTCGACGTCTGGTTCGGCGGCACGGGCGATCCGCACCTGCAGGCCGCCGAACTGGGATTGCTCGAGGAATACCGCTCGCCGATGCTCGCGCAGCTGCAGCCGTGGGCGAAGCGTCAGGCCGAGCAATCGAAATACCGGACCGTCGGCATGTACCTGGGCGCGCTCGGCATCGGTTACAACACCGAGCTCCTCGCCAAGAAAAAGTTCACGGCACCCGCTTGCTGGCGGGATCTGATCAAGCCGGAGTTCGCAGGCGAAGTGCAGATGGCGAACCCCAATGCATCGGGTACTGCCTACACGGCGATCGCGACCCTCGTGCAATTGTTCGGCGAGGAAGAAGCCTACAAATACCTGAAGGCGCTGCACAGCAACATCAACAACTATCCGCGATCCGGCGTCGCGCCAATCAAGGCCGCAGCGCGCGGCGAGACGCTGGCCAGCGTCTCGTTCATCCACGACGCCGTCACCGAGGCGCAGGCCGGCTTTCCGGTGAAGGGCATCGCACCTTGCGAAGGAACGGGCTACGAGATCGGCTCGCTGTCGATTGTTAAGGGCGCGCGCAACCTCGATGCCGCGAAGAAGTTCGTCGATTGGGCGCTCACGGCGAAGGCGCAAGCGCTCGGGGCAAAGTCCGGGCAATTCCAGATTCCGTCCAACGTCAATGCGCCCGTTTCGCCGCTGTCGCCGAAGATCGCGGACATCAAGCTCATCAATTACGATTTCGCCAAGTACGGGTCGTCGGCAGAGCGCAAGCGACTGCTCGAGCGCTGGGACAAGGAAGTCGGTTCAATCGCCAAATGACCCGGCATCGGGTCACCCGACTTTCCGACCGGCGATGATGGAGGCGCGCGGGCCGCTGTGCTTCTGGCTTGCGGTCGGCGCGATCGGCTTCCTGCTGGTCCCGTGGTACGCGCTGCAAGGCAACGTGTTTTCGTTCCGCTGGGTGGCGCAGGTTTCGGCCAGCGACGCGGCGCCGGCGGTGCTGCAGGTTTTCACCCATAGCAGGGTCTGGCTGGCACCGCTCGGCCTGCTGCTCGCCGCAGGGTCGGCGCTCTGCGCCCCCCGTCTTTCACGCACCGTTCGCGCGAATGCGCTGATCGCACTCGGCGCCGCCGGCGCGGGTTGGCTCTTCGTGCAGGGCTTCGCGATCGGCCCGACGGGTTGGTACTTCGAGGCGCTGAGCGCGTTGCTGCCGCCGCTCACACCCGGCCAGAACGGCATGGGACTCGGCGCCTTTCTCGTCGTCACATCGTTCGCCATGCTGTTCTCACTGGGCCTCGCAAGCCGTGGTTACTTCAAGGGCGATGCGTTCGTCGCCGCGGGAGTCGTCTGCGTCGTGGCGCTCGTCGCCGTCTTCACGTTTTTCCCGGTTTGCCGGATTTTCATCTCGGCGCTGCAGGACAACAACGAAGCGTTCTCGCTTGCGGCACTTCCCGGGCGCCTCTTCACCGAAAAGATCTGGGGTGTCGGCTGCCTGACCGGCAGTACCCGTTGCGGCGTGGCGTGGAACACGCTGGTACTGGCGCTCCTGTGCGCGGCAGGATGTACCACGCTGGGCCTCGCGTTCGCGCTGATCGCCACGCGCACCGATTTCACGCACAAGCGAATTCTGCGCGTTCTGACGGTGCTGCCGATCATTACGCCGCCGTTCGTCATCGGCCTCGGTCTCATCCTGATCTTCGGCCGCTCCGGTCTCGCCAACCAGCTCGTCGAGCACCTTTTCGGCTGGCAGCTCGGGCGCTGGATCTATGGCATGCAGGGGGTGTTGCTCGCGCAGATCTTCGCCTTCACGCCGATCGCGTTCCTGATCCTGATCGGCGTCGTCGAAGGCGTGTCGCCGAGCATGGAGGAAGCGGCGCAGACCTTGCGCGCCGACCGCTGGCGCGTCTTCGCCGACGTCTCGCTGCCGCTGATGCGCCCCGGACTCGCCAACGCGTTCCTGATCAGCTTCATCGAATCCATCGCCGACTTCGGCAACCCGATTCTGCTCGGCGGCAATTTCGGCGTCCTGTCGACCGAGATCTTCTTTTCCGTCGTCGGCGCGCAGCTCGATCAGGGCCGCGCGGCCACACTCGGCATCGTGCTGTTGATTTTGGCGCTCGCCGCCTTTTTCCTGCAGCGTCGGGTGCTGGGACGCAAGTCCTACACGGCGCTTGCCGGCAAGGGCGACTCCGGGCTCCCGACCAGGCTGCCCGACGCGGTCCGGCGGACCTGCTACGGTCTCGCGTTGCCGTGGGCGTTGCTGACGGTCGTCATCTACGCGATGGCACTCGTCGGCGGCTTCGTGGAAACCTGGGGTCGCGACTACACGTTCACGCTGCGGCATTACGTCAAGGCGTTCGGCGTCGAGTGGACGCCACAGGGCATCCTGTGGGCGGGCGCCGCATGGAATTCGTTCTTCACGACGATAACGCTGTCGGCCATCGCCGCGCCGATCACAGCGGCAATCGGCATACTCTGCGCCTATCTGCTGACGCGGCACCGCTTCGCCGGCCAGAATGCGTTCGAGTTCGGCACGATGCTGTCGTTCGCGATTCCCGGCACCGTGATCGGCGTCTCCTACATCCTCGCGTTCAACGTGCCGCCGA
>JBDTRG010000028.1:0-5678 GCA_039931775.1 Betaproteobacteria bacterium
TCCTTGATGTCGCAGGTCTTGCAGTGCACGCAGTTCGCCGCGTTGATCTGCAGCCTTTTGCCTGATCCCGCCTCCGCATCGACGAATTCGTAAACGCCCGCCGGGCAGTAACGCGCCTCAGGTCCGTCGTAGAGCGCGAGATTGACGTCGACGGGGGTCGACGAGTTGCGCAACCGCAGGTGTACCGGCTGGTCTTCCTCGTGACTGGTGTTCGACACGAAGACCGACGAAAGCTTGTCGAAAGTCAGCACGCCGTCGTACTTCGGATAGTCGATTTTCGGCATTTCGGCCGCGGGTTTGAGCGATTCGTTGTCGGCCCTCGCGTGGCGCAGCGTCCACGGCACCAGCGCACCGAGGCCGAGGTCGTTCAACCACATGTGGATGCCGCCGTGGACGGTGCCGGCCCACATGCCCCACGACAGGCCCGGCTTGACGTTTCGCACCTTGTAGAGATCCTCGTACACCCACGAATTGCGGAACGCCTCGGGATACGACGCGAGTTCGTCATGGTGGCGTCCGGCAGCAAGCGCGGCGAACGCCGCTTCGGCACCGAGCATTCCCGTCTTCATCGCGTTGTGCGAGCCCTTGATGCGCGGCAGGTTGACGAAGCCCGCGGCGCAGCCGATCAAGGCGCCGCCGGGAAAGGAGAGCTTCGGGATCGACTGCAACCCGCCTTCGTTGATCGCTCGCGCGCCGTACGCAAGCCGCTTGCCGCCCGCGAATGTGTCGCGGATCGCCGGGTGCGTCTTGAATCGCTGGAACTCGTCGAACGGCGACAGGTGCGGATTCTCGTAGTTCAAGTGCACGACGAAGCCCACCGACACGAGATTCTCGCCGAAGTGATACAGAAACGAACCGCCGCCCGTCTGCGTGTCGAGCGGCCATCCCTGGCTGTGGACCACGAGGCCCTTGCGGAATTTGTCCGGCGCGACCTGCCACAGTTCCTTGATGCCGATGCCGTACTTCTGCGGATCGACGCCGTCGCGCAGGTTGAACTTCTGCATGAGCTCCTGCGACAGCGAACCGCGGCAGCCTTCGGCGAACAGCGTGTACTTTGCGACGAGCTCCATGCCCGCCGCGTATTCGCCTTTGTGCGTCCCGTCGCGGGCGACCCCCATGTCGCCGGTGGCGACGCCGCGCACGGCTGCGCTTTCGTCGTACAGGATCTCGGCGGCCGCGAATCCCGGGTAGATTTCGACGCCGAGCGCTTCGGCCTGCTGCGCCATCCACCGGCAGACGTTGCCGAGGCTCGCGATGTACATGCCGTGGTTGTCCATGAGCCGCGGCAGCGACCAGGCGGGAATCCGGTACGCCTTGTCCGGTGTGAGGATCATGAAACGGTCCTCGGTCACGGCCGTGTCGAGCGGCGCGCCTTTCGCCTGCCAATCGGGCAAGAGCTCGTTCAAGGCGCGCGGATCGATGATCGCGCCGGAGAGGATGTGCGCGCCGACCTCCGAACCTTTCTCGATCAGGCAGACCGAGACGTTGTTTCCCGCGGTCGCGGCGAGCTGCTTCAGCCGGATCGCCGCGGCGAGCCCCGAAGGGCCGCCGCCGACGATCACGACGTCGAATTCCATGGCTTCGCGTTGCACGGGCACCCCTTCGTCGGATCGAGAGCGCGGCTCGCGCCAGAGGATGGAATTGTATAATGAGCGACGATGACACAGAAGCCGAGGATCCTCGTTCACACGTCGCGCCAGGCGATCCGCTGGGCCGACATGGACAGGCTCGGCCACGTCAACAACACCGTCTACTTTCGATATGCGGAGCAGGCGCGGATCGAGTGGCTCTACCGTTTGCGTCCGAACGCCGACCCGTTCGCGGGAACCGGCCCCGTGATCGTCAACGCGAGTTGCACGTTCCTGCTGCCGCTTGTTTATCCGGGCGAGGTCGAAGTGCGGATGTATCTGGCCGATCCCGGCAGGACGAGCGTCGGCAGCTTCTACGAGATCCTGAAGGACGGCACGAAATTCGCCGACGGCGCCGCGAAGCTCGTCTGGATCGATATCGCCGGCGGACGCAGCGTGCCGCTGCCCGATACCGTCACGGCGCTGTTCCGGTCGCCGGTACAGATGCCGGCGATCGCCTCGCCAGGTGAGTGAGCGCCGCCGGGCCGCTCACAAGGCGCTCGCGACCAGGAAGCATCCATGACGACGAACGCAATGCTTTGGCGGCCGTCCCCCGCGCGCGTGGCGGCTGCGAACGTTACCGACTTTGCGCGGCGAAGCCTTCCGTCGGCGGGGGGAACGCCGGCCGACTTCGCTGCGCTATGGCGCTGGTCGACCGACAACAGCGAAGCGTTCTGGCGCGCGGTGTGGGATTACGCCGGGGTTGTCGGTGCGAGGGGCGAACGCACGCTCGTCGACCCCTCGATGATGCCGGGCGCGAAATGGTTTCCCGACGCGCGCTTGAACTTTGCCGAAAACCTTCTCACGCGCCGTGCGGCGGACGACACTGCCGACGCGCTGGTGTTTCGAGGGGAGGACAAACTTTCGCGACGCATTTCGCACGCGGAGCTGGTCGCGACGGTTTCGCGCGTCGCCGCGGCGTTGAAAGCGCACGGCGTCGGCGTGGGCGACCGCGTCGCCGCCTACGTTCCGAACATGCCGGAAGCGATCATCGCGATGCTCGGCGCGACGAGCCTAGGTGCGATCTGGTCGTCGTGTTCGCCCGATTTCGGCGTTCAGGGCGTGCTCGATCGCTTCGGCCAGATCGAGCCCACCGTGCTCTTCACCGTCGACGGCTACTGGTACAACGGCAAGCCGTTGTCGATCCGTGACAAGGTCGCGGACATCGCCGCGAAATTGCCGACCGTCAAGCGCGTCGTCGTCATTCCCTATTTGGAAGCCTCGGGCCAGCGTGCCGAGCCGGTCCCGGAAATCCGCGCTGCGCGGACCTGGCGCGAATTCCTCGCCGGGCATCCCGCCTCGCCGATCGAATATGCCCGGCTGCCGTTCGATCATCCGCTCTATATCCTGTATTCGTCGGGAACGACCGGCGTGCCCAAGTGCATCGTTCACGGCACCGGCGGGACGCTGCTCCAGCACGTCAAGGAACACCTGCTGCACGGCGACCTCAAGGCCGGCGACCGGCTGTTCTACTTCACGACCTGTGGCTGGATGATGTGGAACTGGCTGGTGTCGGGGCTCGCCGCCGGCGCGACGTTGCTGCTCTACGACGGGTCGCCTTTCATCGATCGCGGCATGGTGCTGTGGGATTTCGCCGAGGCCGAGCGGATGACGCACTTCGGCACGTCGGCGAAGTACATCGATCACGCGAAGAAGATCGGCATCGTGCCGCGCAAGGATTACGGGCTCCAGCATCTGCGAACGCTGTTCTCGACGGGCAGTCCACTCGCGCCCGAAAGCTTCGATTACGTCTACCAGTGCGTCAAGGAAGACCTCTGCGTTGCGTCGATCTCCGGCGGCACCGATATCGTGTCGTGCTTCGCGCTCGGCTGCCCGACCTTGCCCGTATGGCGCGGCGAGCTGCAATGCCGTGGCCTCGGGATGAAGGTCGATGTCTTCAACGACGCCGGCAAACCGGTGCGCAGCGAAAAAGGGGAACTCGTGTGCACGGCGCCCTTCCCGTCGATGCCGATCGGTTTCTGGAATGATCCGGACGGCGCGAAATACCACGCAGCGTACTTCGAGCGGTTCCCGGGCATCTGGTGCCACGGCGACTACGTCGAGCTGACCGCGCACGACGGACTGATCTTCTACGGACGCTCGGACGCCACACTCAATCCCGGCGGCGTGCGCATCGGCACCGCCGAGATCTACCGGCAGGTCGAACAGCTGCCCGAGGTCATGGAGAGCCTCGTGATCGGCCAGGACTGGCCGCCCGGCGAAGTCGGTGACGTGCGCGTGATCCTGTTCGTGCGCCTGCAGGATGGCATGGTGCTCGACCCGGCGTTGACGGAGAAGATCCGCCAGCACATCCGCACCAGCACGACGCCGCGCCACGTACCGGCGAAGGTGGTCCAGGTGAAGGACATCCCGCGGACCAAGAGCAACAAGATCGTCGAGCTCGCCGTGCGCAACGTCGTCCATGGCCGACCGGTGAAGAATCTCGAAGCGCTTGCCAATCCCGAGGCGCTCGAGCAGTTCCGCGATCGCGACGAGTTGAAGACGTGAACGCTGCGCCGTCCGAAGGGCCGACGCGTGACCGACCATGCTGATCGATGCGCATCGCTCGCAGCTCCTCGTCGTCGATCTCCAGGAAAGAGTGGTTCCCGCGATTCACGACCATGAGCGAGTGGTCTCGAACGTAATCTGGATGGTCCGCGTTGCGCAGAAGATCGGCGTCCCGGTCGCCGCAGTCGAGCAGTACGCCAAGGGGCTCGGCTGCACGGTGCCGGCGGTTCGCGACCTGCTGCCGCCGGATGGGATCGCGCAAAAGGACCACTTCTCCTCCGTCGCCGCGCAGTGCCTCGCCGGATTGCCGGGATCCAACCGCGCGCAGATCGTGCTCGTCGGCATCGAGGCGCACGTCTGCCTGATGCAGACGGCGCTCGAGCTCATCGAGGAGGGAAAGGTAGTCTTTGTCGTCGCCGAGGCGGTCGGGTCGCGGCGCGAATCCGACCGCGACCTCGCACTGGCCAGGATGCGGCAGGAGGGGGCGCGGATCGTTTCGCGCGAAATGGTCGTGTTCGAGTGGCTCGCCCGGGCCGCGACCCCGCTCTTTCGCGAGGTTAGTCGCGGGTTCCTGCGCGGATGACCCTCATCGCCATCCTCGCCGCGCTGGGCCTCGAGCAGTGGCGCGCCTTCCACTGGCGCGCGAGCGTCGAACATGCGTTTGTCCGTTATGCGCGCGCCGTCGAACGCAGACTGAATGGAGGTACTGCGCAGCAGGGACTCATCGCGTCGGCGCTCGCGCTCGCGCCGCCCGTGCTCCTCGCCGCGGCCGTCTACCTCGCGCTCGACGCATTGAATCCGCTGGCCGGGCTCGTGTGGAACGTCGCCGCGCTGTATCTGCTGATGGGATTTCGCCGGTTCAGCCACGCGTTTTCCGAGGTCCGCGACGCGTTGAAGGCCGGCGAGCTCGGCGCCGCGCGGCGTGCGCTCAAAGCGTGGCGCGGCAGGGAAACGGGCGAGCTCGCCAGCGGCGACATCGCGAAACTCGCGATCGAGCGCGGGTTGATCGATTCGTATCGGCAGGTGTTCGCGACGCTGTTCTGGTTCACCATTCTGCCGGGACCCGCAGGCGCGGTGCTCTACCGGGCGACGGTGCTCATCGCCTGCGAATGGCATGACAGCGATCCCGGCGCCGAATCGACGCCGATCGCGACGGCGCGCGCCGCGTTCGGCCGACCGGCTCGCGGCCTTCTGTGGCTGCTCGACTGGATCCCGGTCCGGCTCACTGCATTGTCGTTCGCGGTCGTCGGCGATTTCGAGGACGCCGCGTCCTGCTGGCGCACCCAGGCCGGCGAGTGGGCGACGCAGGAGGGTGGCGAACACGCGGGCATCGTGCTCGCGAGCGGCGCTGGCGCGCTCGGCGTGAAGCTCGGCGGCGCGTTGCCGGTGGCGGGGGACAAGCCCGAACTGCGCCCCGAACTCGGCCTCGGCGACGAGCCGGACGCCGACCTGCTGCCGAGCGCGGTGGGCCTCGTCTGGCGCGCGCTCGTGCTGTGGCTCTTGCTGATGCTGCTGCTGACGCTCGCGAACTGGGCGCCCTAG
>JBDTRG010000029.1:0-18729 GCA_039931775.1 Betaproteobacteria bacterium
GTGCGGCGAGACCGATGGCACGCTGCATCGGAGGATCTTTGTTCGACGAGGACGGCCCAAACGTCAGGCGCCCTTGCCCGGAGGTCTCGACCACTGAGCGGTCGACGGTTGCGTGCTCGCCTTCGGTTCCTTTGCGGCGTGGCCGCCAAGAAACAGCCGGTTGAGGTCCGGATCGTGGAGCAGTTCGGCCGCCGGCCGATCGAGAGCCAGCCGGCCCATCTCCAGCACCAGCGCGCGATTCGAATACTTGAGCGCGGTGCGCACGTTCTGCTCAACCATCAGCACGGTCGTTCCGGCGTCGGCGAGCCCCCGCAGCAGTGACATGACCTCCTGCACGAGCTTCGGCGACAGTCCGATCGACGGCTCGTCGATCAGCAGCACGCGGGGGCGCAGCAACAGCGCGCGTCCGATCTCGAGCTGTTTCTGCTCGCCGCCCGACATCGTCGACGCCTGGTTGTCGATACGCTCCTTGATGCGCGGGAATCGCGCCAGCGCCTCGTCGATCCGCCCTTCGAGCTCGCCGCGGGGCAGCGTGATCCCGCCAAGCTCGAGGTTGTGCCGTACGGAAAGCGAGCCGAAGAGGTTGCGGCCCTGCGGCACAAACGCGATGCCGTCGGCGAGCAGGTCGCGCGGCGCCTTGCCGTTGATGCACTTGCCTTCGAACCTGACTTCGCCCGATCGCGGTACGAGCATGCCGAAGAGCGTTTTCAGCACCGTGGATTTGCCTGCGCCATTGGGACCGATCAACAGGGTGATCTCGCCCTTGCGCGCGTCGAGCGTGGTCTCGTTGAGGATGGTGAGGCTCGGCGAATATCCGGCGACGACCTTGTCGAACTCGATGATCTTTTCGCTCATGGTGTGCCCTTGTCAATTGCCCAGATACGCTTCCAGCACCTGCCGATTCGCCTGCACCTCGGCAGGTGGCCCTTCCGCGAGCACTTTGCCTTCGACCATGCAGACCACGTGCGGACAGAGCTTCATCACGAAATCCATGTTGTGCTCGATGACGACGAAGCTGCCGCCCTGCGTCTTGTTGAGGTCGAGCAACAGCTCGCGCAATTGGTCGACGAGGCTGGGATTCACCCCGGCGCACGGCTCGTCGAGGAGGACGAGCCGAGGTGTGGCCATGAACGCCATCGCGATGTCGATCAGTTTCTGCTGGCCGTACGACAGGCCGCCGGCGAGCGCCGAGGCGACATGCTTCAGGCGGAAAAGCTCGATCATTTCGTCCGCGTGGTGCCCCAGCCCGGCATCCGGCTTTGCCATCAAGCGACCCGGAAGCGATCCCTTGAACTCCTGCGCCGCGACGATCAGGTTGTCGCGTACCGACATCTTGCCGAACACCTGCAGCGTCTGGAACGTGCGCCCGATACCGCGGCGCGAGAGCTCAAGCGGCGACATCCCCGTGACGTCCTCGCCGCAGAACTCGACAGCGCCCGACGTCGGCTTGATCTGGCCGAGAATGCTGTTGAAGAGCGTAGTCTTGCCGGAGCCGTTCGGGCCGATCACGCCGACGATATCGCCGGGACCGACCGACATCGACACGCCGTCGACGGCCTTGATCGCGCCGTAAGCCTTGCGCACGTCCTTGACCTCGAGGAAGTTCGTTCGCGTCGTCATTTTGCGGTCTGCTTGCGGAAGCGTTCCGGTATCGACAGCAACCCGCCGGGCAGCCAGATCATCAGCGCGACCACGGCAAAGCCGAAGACGGCGAGGTACCAGTTCTGCATGAAGCGCAGCCATTCCGGCAACAGCACGACGACGATGGTGCCCAGGACCGGTCCGAAGAACCGCCCGGAGCCGCCGACGATGACTGCCAGCAGCATGGTGAGGGATGCGGAGACGTGGAACGGCCCGGGCTCGACGAACTGGACGAGCGCCGCGAAGTAGACGCCGCCGATTCCCGCGCAGGCGGCGCCGATCGCGAAGGCGAGCAGCGTATACGCGGTGATGTTGATGCCGAGGCTTTCCGCCCGGATCGGATTATCGCGCAGCGCGGCGAACGCGCGACCCCATGGCGATCGCACCAGCCACCACAGGACGCAGGCTAGCGCGATCACCGACGCGAAGGTGAAGTAGAAGAACGCCAGCGAACCGTCGAGCGAGTAGCCAAGCAGCGACGGTCGCGGGATACCCGAGATGCCGAACGTGCCGCCGGTCAGCTTCTCCTCGTTGCGCATCACGAGGTAGACCAGGACGTTGAACCCCAGCGTCGCGAACGCCAGGTAGTGGTGCTGCACGCGCAGGGCAGGGAAGCCCAGGGCCAATCCGAGCATGAAGCAGGCGACGCCCGCGATCGGCAGCACGGCGAAGATTGGCCAGCCGAGCTTCAGCAGGATCGCCGCGTGGTACGCGCCGATGCCGAAAAACGCGGCATGACCGAGCGACATCTGCCCGGCATAGCCGACGGTCAGGTTGAGGCCCATCGTCGCCATCAGGTAGACACAGAAGAGCGTCATCAGATAGACGCCGTAACTCTTGAGGAAATTCGGCAGCACGGCGAACGCGACGAGCGCGGCGACGAGCGCGAGGGTGCGATTCCTGTTCATATGGGTACCCCCACGCTTGCGGCTTGCGCCGCTACGCTGCCCCCCGAGGGGGCGCAATGATCGCCTTGGGATGGCCCGGCGGCGTTCATACTTTTCTCTCCTCAACCTTGCCGAGCAGGCCCTCGGGGCGGAACAGGATCACGATCAGGAACAGCATCAGCGCGACGCCTTCCTTGTACGCCGGAGATACGTAGAAGCCGACGACGTTTTCCAGCACCCCGATCAGCACGCCGCCGAGCAGCGCGCCACGCGTCTGGTTGAAGCCCCCGATGATCGCGGCGAAGAACGCCTTCTGTCCTATCGAGTCGCCCATGTCGAACTTGGCGAGGTAGGTCGGCGTGACGAGCAGCGCCGCGACAACGGCCAGCACCGCGTTGATGAGGAACGTGTAGAGCACCATCTGCTTGACGTTGATCCCCAGCACTTTGGCGGCATCCGTGTTCTGCGCGACCGCCTGCATCGCGCGACCCGTGACGGTTCGGTTGAGGAACGTCTGCAGCCCGACGACGATGGCACCGGCGACCAGCAACGTGCCGACGTCCGCGTACGAGATGTTGACGCCCACGACGGCGAACTGCCCTGCCGGAAACGGGTTGGCGAACGGATGCGCCTCGGCGCTGTATCCGGCCTTGACGGCCGACTTGAGGCCGATGGAAAGGCCCAACGTCGCGATCACCAGCGGGATCACCCCGTGCCGGATCAGCGGATCGACGATGACCCGCTTGAATCCGTAGCCCAGTACCAGCATGGCGGCCGCGCACGCCAGCAGAAAAGCGAGCCACAGCGGCGCTCCGAGCGCCATGAACAGCAGCATCGCGAACGCAGGCAGCATGACGAATTCGCCTTGCGCGAAGTTGATCACGCCGGCGGCTTGCCACAACAGCGTGAATCCGAGCGCCGCGAGCGCGTAGATTGCGCCGGTCGCGATGCCGGAGACGACGAGTTGGATCAGATCGCCCATTGATGTGTCCTCCCCTCCGAATGGGAACACGCGGCCATTGGTAATCCGTCGCTCCCGCGGAAGCGGGAATCCAGTGGCTTGCGTCGTACGCCGCTTACTTGGCGGACGCCGGCGGCAGGGTCGCCGTCACGACCTGTTTCCCGTTCTCGACCTTGACCAGAAAGCTCTCGCGGTCGAGGTCGCCGTTCTTGTCGAACTCGACGTCGAGCAGCACGCCGGGGTGATCCTTGGCCGAGATCTTCGCTCCATGCAGTGCCGCGGCAAACGCCTTCGGATCGTATTTGCCGACCTTCTCGGTGATCGCCTTCACGACGTACATCCCGCTGTAGCCCTTCATGCCGTTGTGATCGCTCTTGTACTTGTACTCGGCCTGGAATTTCTGATCGAACGCCTTGATCGTCGCCTGCGGCGCGTCGGCGGTGAGTCCGACGTGCGCGACCGCTCCATTGGCGGCGTCCCCGGCGAGCTCGATGACCTTCTGGCCGGTTAGCGTGGTCTCGCCGATGATCGGCTTGTCGAAACCCTGCTTGCGCAGCTCACGCAACGCGCGCGCCGACTCTTCCTCGTTCGTATAGACGAACAGCGCATCGGCGCCGGACTGCTTCGCCTTGAGCACGGCGCCGGAGAAGTCGACCTGGCCCGGGTCGGTCGAGATGTCGGCGGCGACCTTGATGCCCTGCGCCTCGAGCGCCTTGGTCATCATGTCGCGGCCGCCCTTGCCGAAATCGTTGTTGACCCACAACAGCGCCACCGACTTCGCCTTGACGGTGTCGTTGATGTACTTGGCGAGCTTCGGCATCGCGGTCGACTGCGTGAACGACGTGCGGAACACGTACGGATTGCCTTTCTCCGTGATGTTCGCTGCTTCGCCGCCGGTGAAGTTCGGAATCCCGGCGCGTTGGGTCTCGGCCATGCTGACGATGAACGAGCCGGAGAAAACCGGCCCCATCACCACATAGGCGCCGTCGTCGACCGCCTTCTGCGCAAGCGCCTTCGCCACGCCCGGGTTCGACTGGGTGTCGTTCGCGGTGTACTCGATCTTGCGCCCGAGCATGCCGCCGGCCGCGTTGATTTCCTTGACCGCGAGTTTTACGCCGTTGTTGAAATTGGTGCCGGCGGTGGCGCCCGCGCCCGACAGTTCCACGAGTCCGACGACCGTCACCGGCTTTTGCTGCGCCATGACCGGACAAGCCGTCGAAAGGGCGAATGCTGCTGCGAGAAGCCGAGTGCGAAACTTCATGGTTGCCTCCTGGGGATTTGCGGTTCTGGGTGACGGGCGATTTGCCACACGGCGGGACGGGACGGCCATGCCTTGCGGCGATTCATGTAGACAGGTGAAAAAGAGCGCCATGGTCGGGTCGACTGACGGCGTCAATCGAGCCGGGCGACGGCGCGGAGTTCTTCCGGCGTCGTTGTCGGCAGGCCGAAGAACTCAAGGTAGAGCGGGATCTGCTCGAACAGCATGTCGGTGCCGACCTGAATCGGACATCCGCGGTCGCGGGCGGCTCGCAAGAGCGGCGTGATTTCCTGTTTCATCACCACCTCACCGACAAAGGTCGAAGGGCGAAGGCGCGCCACATCGAGCGGTAGCGGGTCGTCCTTGTCCATGCCGAGCGGCGTCGCATTGACCACGAGATCGAATCCGGTCGGGTCGTTCGATCCGCAGGTCGCCTCGAGGCGGGGATAGTACTCGCCCAGGCGCTCGCCGAGGGCCGTGGCCGCCGGCGCGTTGGCATCAAAGAGGCCGAGGGTCGCAACGCCTGCCGCGGCCAATGCGGCGGCGATCGCGGAGCCGACTCCGCCGCTGCCGATGACCAGCGCCCGCGTCCCCGAAATTGTCCACCCCTTGCGTTCGACGCCGCGAACGAAGCCGGCGCCATCGAAGAGGTCGCCTTCGAGCGAGCCGTCGGGCCGTCGCAGGACCGCGTTGCACGCGCCGGCGATCCGTACCGCCCTGCTGCGGTGGTCGACCAGAGCGACGGTGGTCACCTTGTGTGGCATCGTGACGAGCGCACCGCGAATGTTGGTCAAGCGGAACACCGCCCGAAGGGCATCGGGGTAATCGGCCGCGCGCACGCCCATCGGCACGACGACGGCGTCGATCCCGGCCTTTTCGAAATAGGGGTTGTAGATCATCGGCGCCTTCACCGGGGCGATCGGGTCGCCGAAGTGCGCGATGAGCCCGGTCGTTCCGCGGATCATCGCAATCCCCTGTTAATCGTCGCCGGGGATGTCGGGGCGAATCGCGCCCGTGCTGCAAACCGCGCACGTGCGGGCACACGGGAGCCGGCGGCTTTCACGGTCGCGGTGGATTCCATCCTCCGACTCCTCCATTTGTTCTATTATCGCCCTTGCTGGCGATTAGCGGACATCCTATCAGAACGAGCACCGCTGTCAATGTCGATAATCGCAATAATGTGCGATAATCGACCAATTGATTCGATGCGCCGGAAACGGCTCATCCCAGGAGATCTCCAATGATGAAGTCGTCCACCCGCCCCGGCACCTCGCGCCAAAGGGCGCCCCCGAACCGCGCGCGACTCGAACCGGACCGCGCGGCGCCCCCTCCGACCGCGGCCGCCGAGATCGGGTCGCACGCGGGCGATCCCGACTTCATGGCGTCGCTGGCGCGTGGGTTGGCGGTGATCCGCGGTTTCTCGCAACATCGCGCGCGGATGACGATCGCGCAGTTGAGCCTGCGTACCGGCATCCCGCGCGCTTCGGTCCGGCGCGTGCTGCACACATTGTCGAAAATGGGCTACGCCGGATCCGACGACGGCCGGACGTTTACGCTGCGCCCGCAGATCCTGGCCATCGGCCACGCCTATCTGACTTCGGCGCCGCTGGTGACGTCGGCCCAACCGCTGCTGGACCAGGTGAGCCAGCGCGTCCACGAGTCGTGCTCGATGGCGATCCTCGACGGCGACGAGATCATGTACGTCGCGCGCTCGTCGAGCAGCCGGCGCATCATGTCCATCGATCTCGGCATCGGCAGTCGCCTTCCCGCCTACTGCACGTCGATGGGTCGCGTGCTCCTCGCGCAGCTGCCGCCCCGCGAGCTGGAAGAATATCTGCAGCGCGTCAAGCTCACTGCGCTGACGGATCGCACTGAAATCTCGAAAACCAGGTTCGTCGCGATTCTCGGGGAGATCCGCGAAAGCGGGATTGCAATCGTCGACCAGGAACTCGAGATCGGACTGCGCTCGATCGCGGTGCCGGTGGCGGACCCGGGCGGACGGGTCGCCGCGGCGATCAACGTGAGCGCCCAGGCGGCGCGCGTATCGGTCGCCGAAATGGAGCGGCAGTTCCTGCCGCCGCTGCGCACCGCAGCGCGCGACCTTGGCATGCTGCTCGCCTA
This sequence comes from Betaproteobacteria bacterium, assembly GCA_039931775.1. GTDB lineage: Bacteria > Pseudomonadota > Gammaproteobacteria > Burkholderiales > Casimicrobiaceae > CAIWHR01. The sequence continues at coordinate 6,869 of JBDTRG010000029.1, forward strand.
GCGTACGTTGCGCCGGTGCTACGGTGCTGCGACGCGCCGGCCGCGGACGGGAAGGCTGCGCCGGCGCACTTGTCCGACGAGAAACCGCACCGATTGCCGGGCGCGGGCGGCCACCGTTGCGAGCGGCAGCTGCACATAGTCGTCGTTGAACACTTCGAAGCTGTAGTCGCCGCGGTAGCCGATCGCGTCGAGTCGGCGCACCAGTTCGGTGATCTCGGCGCTGTGCACGCCCTCGCCGGGAAAGACGCGGAAGTGCCGCGCGGTGTTCATCCGCTCGTCGGGCGAGCGGACTTCCTGCCACATGAAGTCCGCCAGCTGCACGAACAGGATCATCGAAGGGTCGACGTCGTCGAGCGCCTCCACCGGAGTCCTCGTCGCAAGCATGTGGTACGAGTCGACCGCCAGGCCGAGATTCGAGCGTTGCGCGCGCATGACGAGGTCCCACGCCTGCGGCATCTCGTTGACGTGGCGTCCCCACGACAGCGCCTCGAAGGCAATCCGGATCCCGAACGGCACGGCGAGCATCGCGAGCTTTCGAAGATCGCGAATGTACGCGTCCGTGTCTTCGGTCGCGTGCGTCGAGGTGGTCGAACACACCAGCAGCACTTTCGAGCCGAGCGCGTGGCACATCGTCAGCATCGCCCGGGCGATGTCGATCTTGTACGCGTGCAGGTGCCCCGACAGCCCCTCGAAGTCGCGCAGCACCTGGAATCCGGTGACGCGAAGGCCGCTCTTCTTCACGGCGTCTACGGCCGCGGCCTCGCCGTCCGGGTGCCCGGCGATGTCGCGTGCCTGAAGCATGATCTGCGTGAAGCCGGCATCGCGAACGGCGCGCAATTTCGCCTCGAGCGGACCCGCAAGCGTGATGGTGTCCATCCCGAATTGATCGATGTTCATAGCGAAACCGGACTCAAGCGCCGGAACCCGGAGCCAGGTGGCTGCGAACCAGTTCGAACGTGACGTCGCCCAGGTAGATCTGCGTCAGCGCGCCCTTGTCGCTGGGCTGGATGGGATCGCGATCGACGAAGACCACACCGCGTTCGCGCAGCGACTTGACCGCGGCACGCACGTCGGGCGCGCCGAGGCCGAGCCGCAACAGTCGCTCGTCCCACTCGATGTCCTCGGAGCCGGGGGGAGGTTCGAGCAGCTGCATGTAGAACTTGTGGCAAGGCGACTCGAGCAGCGTGCCCTTCGGCATGATGCCGAAGTACTGACCGCCGGGAAGCACCGAGAACCCGAAGAGCTGGGTGTAGAAGTCGATCCAGTCGTCGCTGCGCTCGTCCTCGATCGCCTGCACGACGCCGAAATAGTGCATCTCACCGATCGCCGGCGGGTGCGGGTCCATGCCGGGGAGCGCGACGAAGTCGACGTCGTAGATCGAGAAGTCGCGATACCGGTCGACAAGGTACAGGAGGCTGTCGCCGACGCCGTGGATTCCGGGAATGTTCAGTTCCATCGCCGAAGCGCGCGTCGGCATTTCCCACGCCCCGAGCTCGAGCGCGCGGCGCCATGCGTAGTCGGCGTCGCGTACGCGGAATGCGATCGCCGAAATCGCGGGCGTCGCACCCGGCGCGGACATCCCCGGCAGCACGTCGGGATGCGCGTTGACGATCAGGTTCATCGATCCCTGTCGATACAGCATGACTTCGCGCGACCGATGTCTCGCCACCGGCATGAAACCGATCGACTGCAACAGCGCACCCAACGCCTGCGGCTGGGAGGTCGCGAACTCGATGAACTCGATGCCGTCCATCCCCAGCGGGTTGCTGGGCTCGGGGTTGTGCTCCTGGACGTGCATGCGAATCTACTTGACGAGGTTGATGTATCCCCACAACAGGATCATCGCGCCGACGATCGACATGATCCAGCCGGCCGGATGAAATCCGCCGTCGGGCGATTTCCAGATCAGGCTGCTGATGAAACCGCCCAGGATGGAGCCGCCGATGCCGATCAGCGCAGTGAGCCACCAGGCCATCGGAATCGTGCCCGGGTAGAACCAGCGTGCCAGAATGCCGACGATCAGGCCGACGATGACCGCCCAGATGATGCCCATGATTCCCATGATGGCTCCTTCGCTGCTGTTTTGGCGTACGCGGCCGCGTAGCGGCGTGCGCGACGATCGAATCGCTCCGTCACCGCGTGCAAGGATGCTAGCACAGGCCCGCGTTGGCGACGGGTGTAAGGTGGCGCGGTCCGGCGTCGACTCATCGTGACATGACTTCCGGAGGTTCGTCTTGACACACTCCCGTTCAACCGGCCGGGCTTCGATGAAGGGGATGGCGTTCGCGTCGATCGCTGCCGCCGCCTTCGTGGCACTGCCCGTGGCGGCGGAAATCTGCGCCGCGAAAAGCGGTGGACAGACCGTCCCGCTGATCGAGCTCTACACCTCCGAGGGCTGCAGCAGCTGTCCGCCGGCCGATCGCTGGCTATCGACGACGGTCCCCGCGGGCGGGGCTCCCGCCAACGCGATCGCGCTCGCGTTTCACGTCGATTATTGGGACCGGCTCGGCTGGAAAGACCGGTTCGCGTCGGCGTCCTGGACCGAGCGCCAATATGCAATGGCGCGCGCGAACCATTCGCGGCTCGTCTACACGCCGCAGGTCATGGTCCAGGGCCACGATTTCCCGGATTGGCACGGGAAGGCCGGCGCCGGTGCGCTCAATGTCATCGCCGCCAGGTCGGCGCGGGCGCGCATTGCGGTCGAAGCCGAGGTGCAGCGCAGCACCATCGCCGTCAAAGCGACGGGCAGCGTGCCGGCGGGCGGGGATCGAAAGAACACGGCGCTTTTCATCGCATTGACCGACAGTCGGCTCGTGTCGGAGGTCAAGGCGGGCGAGAACGCCGGGGTTCGCCTCACGCATGACCACGTCGTCCGGGCGCTGTCCGGCGGAACCGGGGTGAGCGCCGGCGGCGAAGTCGCCACCACCGTCGTCCTGCCGATCCCGGCGGAATCGGGTTCCGCGACCACCGTCGTCGCCTTTGTGCAAAACACCGAAACGGGCGACGTGCTGCAGGCGCTCGCGCTTCCGATCGCGCCAAACGCGTGCAGCGCGGTGCGCTGACGGTCGATCGGCCGGTCGGCGTCGTCGCGCGAGTCCTCCTCGCCGGGCGCTGATCGCGCACAGCGGGTAGACTTGCGCCTGCCTTGAGAGGCCGGGCGCGCGCCGTGCGCGCCGACGCAGGAGAGCGCATGGTCGACGCGGCGCGCCGCTGGTTTCGTCAATTGGGCCCTGGCGTCATCACCGGCGCGGCCGACGACGATCCGAGCGGGATCGCGACCTACTCGCAGGCGGGCGCTCAATTCGGCTACAGCCTCGGCTGGACGATGGTGCTGACCTATCCGCTGATGGTCGGCATCCAGATGGTCAGCGCACGGATGGGCCGTGTGACCGGGCACGGGCTCGCGTCCAACATCCGCCGGCACTTCCCGCGGCCCATCCTGTATGCGATCGTCGCGATGCTGGTCGTTGCCAATACGATCAACGTCGCTGCGGATATCGCGGCGATGGGGGAAGCGCTGCAACTGGTCGTCGGCGGCCCGGAACACGGCCACGCGATCGTGTTCGGCGTGGTCTCGCTGCTGCTGCAGGTCTTTCTGCCGTATCAGCGCTACGTCGGCTATCTCAAGTGGCTGACCCTTGCGCTACTGGCTTACGTGGCGGTCGTGTTCACGATCTCGATTCCATGGCGCGACGTGTTCGTCGGCATCGTCTGGCCACGCGTCGCGCTGACCGCGCAGGCGCTTACGGTGATCGTCGCGGTTTTCGGGACGACGATCAGCCCCTACCTTTTCTTCTGGCAGGCGGCACAGGAGGTGGAGGAGATCAACGCGGACCCGGCGGCAGTAGCACTTGCGGATGCGCCCGAGGACGCTCATCGACACCTGCGTCGGATCAAGATCGACACCTACGTCGGGATGGGATTCTCGAACCTCATCGCGCTCTTCATCATCATCACCACGGCGGCGACGCTGCATGCTGCCGGCATTACCGACATCGAGACCTCGGCGCAGGCGGCCGAGGCGCTGCGGCCGCTCGCCGGTGATTCGGCCTTCCTGCTGTTTGCCCTGGGCATCATCGGCACCGGACTTCTCGCGGTGCCGGTGCTCGCTGGCTCCGCGGCCTACGCAGTCGCCGAGGCATTCGAGTGGAAGAGCGGGCTCGACTTGAAGCTCCTCGAGGCGCGTGAGTTCTACGGGATCATCGCGTTGGCGACGCTGGGCGGGGTCGCACTGGACTTCACGCCGATCGACCCGATCAAGGCGCTGTTCTGGAGCGCGGTGATCAACGGCGTGATCGCCGTCCCGATCATGGTGGTGATGATGCTGCTGGCGGACGATCCGAAGGTGATGGGGCCGTTCGTCGTGACGCGCCGTCTGAAGGCACTCGGCTGGCTCGCGACGTGGACGATGGCGGCGGCGGTCGTCGCGATGTTCGTGACCGCGTAACGCCTGCGAGAGGTCGAACCGGCCCTTCTTCGCCGTGCGGCGCGGGTCAGTTTCTCGCGCGCGATTCGAGGATCGCCACCGCGGGCAGCGTCTTGCCCTCGAGAAATTCCAGGAACGCGCCGCCGGCGGTCGAGATGTACGAGATCTGCGGGCCGACGCCGAACTTGTGGATCGCCGCAACGGTGTCGCCGCCGCCGGCGATCGAGAACGCCTTCGATGCCGCGACCGCGTCGGCCAGCGCTTTCGTGCCCGCGGCGAAGGCGTCGAATTCGAACACGCCGATCGGTCCGTTCCAGACGATCGTGCCGGCCTTGGCGACGATCATCCTCAGGACGGCGACCGAGGTCGGTCCGATATCGAGGATCATGTCGTCGGGTTCGACGTTCTCGACGGCTTTCAGTGCCGGCGCGGCGGTCGCCGAGAACTCCTTGGCGCACACGACGTCGACGGGGATCGGCACCTTGCCCGGAAACGCGTCGAGGATCGCCTGTGCCTGCGGAACGAGATCCGCCTCGACGAGCGACTTGCCGACGTGTCCGTGCGCGGCGAGGATGAACGTGTTTGCGATACCGCCGCCGACGATCAGCACGTCGACCCTGGCAGCCAGCGCCTTCAGCACCGTGAGCTTGGTCGAGACCTTCGATCCGCCGACGATTGCGACCAGCGGACGCGCCGGGTGCGCGAGCGCCTTGCCCAGCGCTTCGAGTTCGGCCGCCATCAACGGCCCCGCGCACGCGAGCGCCGCATGCTTTGCGATGCCGTGGGTCGTCGCCTCGGCGCGATGCGCGGTGCCGAACGCATCGTTGACATAGACGTCGCACAGGCCGGCCATCTTCCGCGCCAGCGCGTCGTCGTCGGCCTTCTCGCCCTTGTTGACGCGGCAGTTCTCGAGCAGCACGACGTCCCCGGGGCGAAGTGCTGCGTGCCAGGCGCCGCCGTCCACCCACTCCTTCACGAGCGGTACCTTCGTGGCGAGGAGTTCGGACAATCGTTGCGCGATCGGCGCCAGGGAGTCCGGCGCGGACCACGCGCCTTCCTTCGGCCGACCGAGGTGCGAGGTCACCATCACCGCCGCGCCGCGTTGCAGTGCGTCGCGGATCCCCGGCACCGACGCGCGGATCCGCGAGTCGTCGGTGATGTTGCCGGCGTCGTCCTGTGGAACGTTGAGGTCGGCGCGGATGAATACGCGCTTACCGCGGACGTCGGTATCGCTCAAGCGGCGGAAGTCCATGCGCGGGGCCGGTCAGATGTGATAGTCGAGGGGCCGCAGCGTCTCGGCATCGACAAGGCGCATGGTGCGCCCGCGCGACGCCGCGCGCATCTCGACGAGCTCGTCGTTGATGCGGCTCGCGGTGGTCACGCACAGGAATGGAAAGATCGAGTGCAGGACCGCCGCCGCACCGCCGGCCAGCATGCGGCTGCCGAACCGGAACGCGAAGCGCATGTGCTGCAGGTACGACTCGCCGACGGACGCGGGATGGGCGGTGAATGGATTGGGCATGGCGTTTCCCCGGGTGGGTCGATTGGGTGCCGATGTGTCGATCAGGTCGCGAGCAACGCGGTCCACGAACCCGTGCGCGCCGCCTGGAAGTCGGACGGCGTCAGGCCGAACTCGAACGTGTCGCGAAGCGCACCGTCGGTTCGCCGGCACTCGTTGCGCAGCGTGGCTTCATGGACGAAACCGAGCCGCCTCGGCACGGCGGCGCTCCTGGTGTTTTCGGCGGCGCAACGGATGCGCACCCGTTGCGCGCGCAACGTGTCGAATGCGAACGCCGCGATGAGCGCGACGGCCTCGGTGACGAAGCCGGCACCTTCGGACCTGTTCCTGATCCAGTAGCCGATTTCGACGTTTGGTACGCTCCAGTCGATGCGGTGCAGGCCGGAGCCACCCAAATAGGCGCCGGTGGCACGCTCCCACAATCCGAAGGCAAAATCCTCGCGCGCCGCCCACTTGGCCTGACAACGCCTGACGTAGATCGCGCCCTGCTCCGGCGCGTCCCATTCCTTCACCCACGGCATGTCGGCGCCGAGCAGGCGATCGCGCGACTCGGCCACGGCCTCCGCGACGGCCTCGCCGTCACCGTCCCGATAGCCGCGCGCGATGATGCGCGGCCCGACGAGTTCCGGCGGCAGGTCGAGGAGCAGCGGATTCGCAACGGCAGGGAAGGGCGATGACACTTCGTGGCTCGTCGCTATTTCGCCGCCATCAGCGCGATCGTCGTATCCAGCATGCGATTCGAGAATCCCCATTCGTTGTCGTACCAGCTCGACACCTTGACGAGGCGCCCGGAGACCTTGGTCAGCGTCGCGTCGAACGTCGATGATGCGGGATCGTGGTTGAAGTCGACCGACACCAGCGGCCCCGTGTTGAAGTGGAGGATGCCCTTGAGCGGCCCCGACTCCGACGCCGCCTTCATGATCCCGTTCACTTCCTCGACCGTCGTGTCGCGCGCCGCGACGAACGAGAGGTCGACGAGCGACACGTTGATCGTCGGCACGCGGATCGCAAAACCGTCGAGCTTGCCGTTCAGCTCGGGCAGCACGAGGCCCACCGCGGCGGCTGCGCCGGTCTTGGTCGGAATCATGCTCATCGTCGCCGAGCGGGCGCGACGCAGGTCCTCGTGGTAAACGTCGGTCAGTACCTGGTCATTGGTGTACGCGTGGATGGTCGTCATCAGGCCGTTCACCACGCCGATTGCGTCGTGCAGCGGCTTCACCATGGGCGCCAGGCAGTTGGTCGTGCACGAGGCGTTGGAGATCACCGTGTGCGAGGCCTTGAGCGTTCCGTGATTGACACCGAAGACGATCGTCGCGTCGATGTCCTTGCCGCCCGGTGCCGAGATGATCACTTTTTTTGCGCCGGCCTTGATGTGCGCGGACGCCTTCTCCTTGGTCGTGAAGAGCCCCGTGCATTCGAGCACGACGTCGACGCCGAGCGTGCCCCACGGCAGCTCGGCGGGATTGCGCTGCGCGAACACCTTGATCCGATCGCCGTTGACGACCATCGCGTCGCCGTCGACCGCGACCTTGCCGGGAAACTTGCCGTGTGCCGTGTCGTAACGCGTCAGGTGGGCGTTGGTCTCGGGGCTGCCGAGGTCGTTGACGGCGACGATCGCGAGATCGTGCTTCTTGCCACCTTCGTAATGCGCGCGAACGATGTTGCGACCGATGCGGCCGTAGCCGTTGATGGCGACTTTGATGGTCATTGAAATCTCTCCGGGAATTCAGGGTTTCGCTGCGAAAATTTCGATGCGGCAGGCTTCGGCGAGCGCGGAAAGGTTGCGCCAGCCGTAGCCCGCCTCGATCAGGTTCATGCCGTCCCACTCGAACGGCTGCTCGATCAGGAGCAGGCCGCCCAGTCGTTCGTAGAATGCGCGCGCCGGCTTGTTGCCCGCGATGACCCAGGTCAAAAGACCCGTCGCGCCGTGGGCGACCTGCGCATCGACGACGGCGCCGACAAGCTGCCGGCCCATTCCCGCGCGTTGGAACTCGCGGCGCAGGTAGATCGCGACCAGCTCGGTGTCGTGGTCGTGCTTTTGCTCCTTCAGCATCGCGCCGCTCGCGAACCCGACGACTTCGCCTGCGCGTTCGGCGACGAACACGCTGGTGGTATTGGGGCCAGCCGTCAGCACGCGGTCCCAGATCGCGGTGCTGGCGTCGACCTGCATGCCGTCGAGGTAGGCGTCCGGGATCATGCCGCGGTAGGTCGCGCGCCAGCTGTCCACGCGGACCCGCGCGATCGCCGGCGCATCGCCGGCGGAGGCGCGTCGAACGTTGATAGCGCTCACGCCAGCACGCGTCTCACGGCCGCTGCCACGTTTTCGGGCGTGAAGCCGAAGTGTTTGAACAGCACGCTGGCCGGCGCCGACTCGCCGTAGGTATCGATTCCGACGACCGCGGCGCGCGGATCGTCGGCGGCGCCGACGTACTTTCGCCAACCGTCGGTCGATCCCGCTTCGACGGCGACGCGCGGGACACCGGGTGGCAGTACGCTTGCGCGGTAAGCCTCCTGCTGACTGTCGAACACGCTGGTGCACGGCATCGACACGACGCGCACACCGATGTCCTCGGCTTTGAGCGCGTCGCGGGCGCCCATCGCCAGCGCCACTTCGGAGCCGGTGGCGATGACCACGACCCGCCTGCGTCCCTCACCGCTCCAGTCGGCCAGCACATAGCCGCCGCGGCGGATCGCCGCAATCTGCGCGGCGTCGCGTTTCTGGAACGCCACGTTCTGGCGCGTGAAAAGGAGGCACGCGGGACCGCTGCGATGTTCGATGGCCGCCGCCCAGGCGGCGGCCGTTTCGACGGTGTCGCACGGCCGCCACAACGTCATGTTGGGGATGAGCCGCAGGCTGGCCGCGTGTTCGATCGACTGGTGCGTGGGACCGTCCTCACCCAGACCGATCGAATCGTGCGTGAAGACGAAGATCGAGCGCAGCTTCATCAGCGCCGCCATGCGCAGCGCGTTCCGCGCATAGTCGGAGAACGTCAGAAACGTGCCCACGTACGGGATCAGGCCGCCGTGAAGTGCGATGCCGTTGGCGATCGCGCACATCCCGAACTCGCGTACGCCGAAGTAGACATAGTTGCCGGCCGTGTCACCGGTCACGGTCTTGCTGCCGGACCAGTTGGTGAAGACCGAGCCCGTGAGGTCGGCCGATCCGCCGAGCATCTCGGGCAGCGCTTTGGCATACGCCTCGATCGCCTGCTGCGACGCCTTGCGCGTGGCGACGGTTTCTCCTTTCGCGGCCTGCGCCTCGACGAACGCGCTCGCGGTTTCGGGCCACGACGCCGGCAATTCGCCGTGCAGGCGGCGCGTCAGCTCGGCCGCGAGTTGTGGGTGAGCGCTCCGGTAGGCGGCAAAGCGCTTCGCCCATTGGTCCTCGGCATTCGCACCGCGGTCGCGGGCGTTCCAGCCTGCGTAAATGGCCGCGGGAATCTCGAACGGCGGATATGGCCAGCCGATCGCGACCCGCGTAGCCGCGACCTCTTTCTCGCCGAGCGCCGCGCCGTGCGCCTCCGCGGTTCCGGCCTTGTGGGGCGAACCTTTGCCGATCACGGTCTTGCAGCAGAGGAGCGACGGCCGGTCGGTGACCGCTTTCGCCTTGGTGATCGCGGCGTCCACCGCGGCCACGTCATGGCCGTCGATGTCGCGGATCACGTTCCAGCCGTAGGCCTCGAAGCGCTTCGGCGTGTCGTCGGTGAACCAGCCGCGCGTCTCGCCGTCGATCGAGATGCCGTTGTCGTCGTAGAGCACCATCAGCTTGCCGAGGCGAAGCGTGCCGGCCAGCGACGAGGCTTCGTGCGAAATGCCTTCCATCAGGCATCCGTCCCCGACCGTTACGTACGTCCGGTGATCGACGATCGCGTGGCCGGGACGATTGTATTCGGTGGCGAGCAGGCGCTCGGCGAGCGCCATGCCGACGGCGTTGCTCAATCCCTGCCCCAGCGGACCGGTGGTCGTCTCGACGCCGGGGGTCAAACCGACCTCCGGGTGGCCCGGCGTCTTCGAGTGCAGTTGCCTGAAGCGTTTGATCTCGTCGATCGGCAGGTCGTAACCGGTGAGGTGCAGCAACGCGTAAAGCAGCATCGAGCCGTGTCCGTTGGATACGACGAAGCGGTCGCGATTGACCCACGCCGGATTGGCCGGATTGTGAGAAAGATGTCGATTCCACAGCGCGAAGGCGATCTCCGCCATGCCCATCGGCATTCCCGGATGACCGCTCTTCGCGGCCTCCACGGCGTCCATCGCCAGCGCGCGAATTGCGTTCGCGAGGTCGGAATCGGGGGCGCGGGCATTGGCAGGCATGGCGGACATCGGGACCTTCGCTGACGGTGGACGCAAGACCGGAACTCTCGGTCGACGCGTTTTATCAAGATACCACTGGCATCTGCGCGCCTCGCGCGGGACTTCATTGCGTGTGGAACCTGAAATTATCGCGCCCGAGGACGTTTTGTGCAATAATCGAACGTTTCCAGAGCCGCGCACGGCAGCGATGCCGAGTTGGGTCGGCGCCCTTCTTCCCGCTGCAGAGGCAGCCATTGGCGGGGGCGGGGCTTTTTTCATTGGGCGGCATCCGCCACACCTGCCTCGATCTGCCGGAGGCTCCAAGGGGACGACTAATGGACGGAATCCATCTGTTAGGCGAATGGTACGGTTGCCCTGCCGACACGCCGGAGTTCACGCGCGCCGACGCGCTGCGCACCGCCTGCCTCGCGGCTACCGTCAAAGCGGGGCTCACCGTCGTCGGCGACGCGTTCTATCAATTCGAGCCCCAGGGCGTCACCGGAACGGTGTTACTGGCCGAATCGCACCTCGCCATTCACACGTGGCCCGAGAGGGCTTTCGTCACGGTCGACGTCTACGTCTGCAATCTGGCGACCGACAACAGCGAAAAAGCCGAGCGACTCTTCCGCGCGCTCGAGGCTGTACTTAAACCCGCGCGCACCAAGTTCCAGTCGATCCATCGCGGGAGCGTGGATGGCTGAATGGATGCCCGAGCCGCCGGGCGGCGACGCAGCCATCGCGCACCGGGATCTCGCATCGGACCTGATGATGGAAAACCTCACCGACGATTGGGGGTTCTACATCCGGTCGTCGCGCAGGTTCGAATCCTTCCGCTCCGACTACCAGTCGATCGAGGTAGACGACAGCGTGCCGTTCGGCAAGCTGTTCCGCCTCGACGGGCACTTCATGACGTCCGAGCGGGACGAGTTCTTCTATCACGAGAACCTCGTCCATCTGCCCGCGTTGTCGCATGAGAGCCCCGAGCGCGCACTGATCGTCGGCGGCGGCGACGGCGGTTCGGCGGAAGAACTCCTGAAGCATCCATCGATGCGTTCCGTGACGCTCGCGGAGATCGACGCAGCCGTAGTCGACATCGCGCGCAAGTACTTGTCCTCGGTCCACGGAGGCGCGCTCGACGATCCGCGCCTCGCGCTCGCGATCGGCGATGGCTTCGGCTTCGTGCGCAGGACGACGGAACGCTTCGACCTGATCGTGCTGGATCTGACCGATTCGGGCGGGCCCTCCGAAAAGCTGTACACGCCGGATTTCTACCGCGCCTGCGCCGATCGGCTCACCCCGGGTGGCGCGCTTAGCCTGCACATCGCGAGCCCGATTGCGCATCCCGAGCAGATTCGCGCCACGATGGCGAATCTCCGGAAGGCGTTTGCGCGGGTCACGCCCTACCTGACGTCGGTGCCCCTCTATGGCGGGATGTGGATGATGGCCTGCGCATCGAACACCCTCGACCCCAAGAGCGTGTCGGCGGAGGAGATCGACCGCCGGATTACCGCGCGCGGTATCGCGAAATTGCAGTACTACAACGGCGACATGCACCGCGCGGCGCTCGCGCTGCCCAATTTCGTCCGCGACCTCGTCGCCTGATTCCGGTCGGCCGCCGGGGCTCGC
>JBDTRG010000030.1:0-7611 GCA_039931775.1 Betaproteobacteria bacterium
CGTTGCCGCCGAAAAGCGTGCTCGACGCCTGGTACTCGTGCAGGTCGCTCATCTTTCCACCCTCAAATCCATGGCCAAGCATGCCGCACAGGGGTACGAGCTTAACCACCCCATGCGCTCGCACCCCTGTGCGGCATGCTTGGCCTACTCAACGTTCCGCGATCGCCTTGACCGTCCGCCGCGTCGCCCCGGTGAACAGCTGCCGGGGGCGGCCGATCTTGTATTCCGGATCGGCGATCATTTCATTCAATTGTGCGATCCAGCCGACGGTGCGGGCCAGCGCGAACACGGCGGTGAACAGCGGCACCGGGATGCCGATCGCCTTCTGCACGATACCCGAGTAGAAATCGACGTTCGGGTAGAGCTTGCGCGACACGAAGTATTCGTCCTCGAGCGCAATCTTCTCGAGCGCCATCGCGAGCTTGAAGAGCGGATCGTCGCCGAGGCCGAGGACGTCCAGCACCTCGTAGCAGGTTTCGCGCATCAGCTTCGCGCGCGGGTCGTAGTTCTTGTAGACGCGGTGCCCGAAACCCATCAGCTTGACGCCCGAGTTCTTGTCCTTGACCTTGGCGATGAAGTCGCTGATCTTCGCGACCCCTCCCATCGCCTGGATCTGGCCCAGCATGTTGAGGCAAGCCTCGTTCGCCCCGCCGTGCGCGGGACCCCACAGACAGGCGACGCCGGCGGCGATCGCGGCAAACGGATTCGTCCCCGACGACGCGCACATCCGCACCGTCGACGTCGACGCGTTCTGCTCGTGGTCGGCGTGCAGGATGAAGATGCGATCGAGCGCACGCACGAGCACGGGATTGACCGTGTAGTCCGCGCAGGGTGTGGCGAACATCATCCGCATGAAGTTCGCCGCATAAGACAGGTCGTTGCGCGGGTACATGTACGGCTGCCCGACAGAATATTTGTATGCCATCGCGACCATCGTCGGCAACTTGGCGATGAGGCGTATCGCTGAAATCTCGCGCTGGTGCGCGTCGTGCAGGTTCATCGAGTCCGGATAGAACGCCGACAGCGCGCCGACGAGGCCCGTCAGCACCGCCATCGGGTGCGCGTCGCGGCGGAAACCCCGCATGAAGAACTGCATCTGCTCGTTGACCATCGTGTGGTTGATCACCCGACCCACGAAATCGGTCCTCTGCCCGGCATTCGGCAGCTCGCCATAGAGCAACAGATAGCAGGTCTCGAGGAAATCGCATTTGACCGCGAGCTCCTCGATCGGGTAGCCGCGGTACAGCAACTCGCCCTTGTCGCCGTCGATGTAGGTGATCGTCGAATTGCACGACGCCGTCGAGAGAAATCCGGGGTCGTACGTGAACTTGCCGGTCTTCCCGTAGAGCGCGCGGATGTCGATGACGTCGGGTCCGATTGTCCCCGTGAGGATGGGAAAGGTGACGCTCGGCGATCCGTCCGAGAACGTCAGGCTGGCGGTGCGGTCGTTCATGGTGTCTGTCTCCATCCGAGTTGTTCGTTCGGCCCTGGCGCCGCCGATCGATGGTGCCTCCTGCTGCCTGCCCTGCTCTCGCTGCCGCCCTCTGTCGGGGCTCAAATCGAGCTGCCCTTTCGTCAAACCGCGCGCAGCGCGGCGACGAGCGGCCGCAATGACTCGTCGTCGGGATCCGCGCGGCCGGCGAGCACGTCCCACAGTTCGTTGTCGGCGAGATCGAGCAGCCGGCCGAGCGCGGCAACGTCGTCGACATCCATCGTCGTTCCCCGGGCCTCGAGAAATCGCGCGAGGATCAAGTCGTTCTCCAGCAGGCCGCGCCGGCAGCGCCAGCGCAGGCGATTCAGCTCGGTCGCGTCCATGGCTGCCGCGCGCGCTGCGCAGAACGAACCGCGGGCATCACACGGCCCGCTTGACCATGATTTCCTTGATCTTGCTGATGGCCTTCGTCGGATTGAGGCCCTTCGGACAGACGTCGACGCAGTTCATGATCGTATGGCACCGGAAAAGGCGGTACGGATCTTCAAGGTTGTCGAGGCGTTCGCTCGTCGCCTGGTCGCGCGAATCGGCGATGAAACGGTAGGCCTGCAGCAGTCCGGCCGGGCCGACGAACTTGTCGGGATTCCACCAGAACGACGGGCAGGCCGTCGAGCAGCACGCGCAGAGGATGCACTCGTAGAGACCGTCGAGCTCCTCGCGATCCTCGGGCGATTGCAGGCGCTCCTTCTCCGGTGCCGGGGAGTCGTTGACGAGGTACGGCTTGATCGAATGGTACTGCTTGAAGAACTGGCTCATGTCGACGATCAGGTCGCGGATCACCGGCAGGCCGGGCAGCGGACGCAGCTCGATCGGCTCCTTCACGTCCTTCAGGTTGGTGACGCAGGCGAGTCCGTTCTTGCCGTTGATGTTCATGGCGTCGGACCCGCAGACGCCCTCGCGGCAGCTGCGCCGGAACGCAATCGTGTCGTCGACCGCCTTCAAACGCATCAGCGCGTCAAGCAGCATGCGATCGTGGTGGTCGAGCGCCACGTCGTAGTCCTGCATGTAGGGCTTCGCGTCCTTTTCGGGATCAAAGCGATAGATGCGGAATTTCATCGGAGGCTCCGGAACCGGGCGAGGCTCAATACGTCCGTACTTTGGGGGGAAATGCTTCCACCGACACCGGCGCCATGTTGACCGGCTTGTACGCGAGGCGATTGGCTTCGCGATACCAAAGCGTGTGCTTGAGCCAGTTGACGTCGTCGCGGTTCGGGTAGTCGCTGCGCGCCTGGGCGCCGCGCGATTCGCGACGCGCTTCGGCCGACACCACCGTCGCCTTCGCCGTCTCGATCAGGTTCTCGAGCTCGAGCGCCTCGACGCGCGCCGTGTTGAAGGTCTTGCTGCGATCCTTGATCGCGGTGCGCATCACCCGTTGCTCGATTTCCTTGATCTTCCTGACTCCCTCGGACAGGAGCTCCTGGTTGCGGAATACCGCGCAATGCGACTGCATCGTCTGGCGCAACTCATTCGCAACCTCGGGCACCGATTCGCCTGAGGCCGTGCTGTCGAGGCGCGCGAGCCGGGCGAGCGACGCATCCGCCGCGTCGGCCGGCAGCGGCCTGTGCGCGACGTTGCGCAGGTTCGACTCGACGATGTGGTTGCCGGCGGCGCGGCCGAACACGATGAGGTCGAGCAGCGAGTTGGTGCCGAGGCGGTTGGCGCCGTGCACCGAAACGCATGCGCATTCGCCGACGGCATAGAGGCCGTTGACGATCGCCTTGTAGTCTTCGCCTTTCGGGGCGACGACCTGTCCGTGCACGTTCGTCGGTATGCCGCCCATCTGGTAGTGAATGGTCGGTACGACCGGGATCGGTTCCTTGGTGCAGTCGACGTTGGCGAACTTGAGCGCGATCTCGTGGATCGACGGCAGCCGCTTCATGATCACTTCGGGGCCGAGGTGGTCGAGCTTCAGCATCACGTAGTCCTTGTGCGGACCACAGCCGCGCCCTTCCTTGATTTCCTGGTCCATCGACCGGCTGACGACGTCGCGTGACGCGAGATCCTTGAGGTTAGGCGCGTAGCGTTCCATGAACCGCTCGCCGTTGCAGTTGAGTAGGATGCCGCCCTCGCCGCGCACGCCCTCGGTGATCAGCACGCCGACGCCGGCGACGCAGGTCGGGTGGAATTGCCAGAATTCCATGTCCTGCAGCGGTATGCCGGCGCGCGCCGCCATGCCGAGTCCGTCGCCGGTATTGATGAACGCGTTGCTCGACGCGGCGAAGATGCGCCCCGCGCCGCCGGTCGCCAACATCGTCGCCTTCGCCTGCAGGATCACGACCTCGCTGGTCTCCATTTCCATCGCGACCACGCCCAGCACATCGCCGTCGGCGTCGCGGATGATGTCGAGCGCCATCCATTCGACGAAGAACTGCGTGCGGGCGCGCACGTTTCGCTGGTACAGCGTGTGCAACAGCGCATGTCCCGTGCGATCGGCGGCCGCGCACGCACGCTGCACGGCCTTCTCGCCGAAGTTCGCCGAGTGACCGCCGAACGGACGTTGGTAGATCGTGCCGTCGGCGTTGCGATCGAACGGCATGCCGAAATGCTCGAGCTCGTAGACGACCTGCGGCGCCATCCGGCACATGTATTCGATCGCGTCCTGGTCGCCGAGCCAGTCGGACCCCTTGATCGTGTCGTACATGTGCCACAACCAGTTGTCCTCGGACATGTTGCCGAGCGAGGCACTGATCCCGCCCTGCGCCGCGACCGTGTGCGAGCGCGTCGGGAACACCTTCGACAGCACCGCGACCGACAGGCCGGCTTCGGCGAGCTGCAGCGACGCGCGCATGCCCGCGCCGCCGGCACCGACGACGAGGGCATCGAACTTCCGCACGGGAAGCTTCGATGTCATGGATGCGCGCCCCAGAGAATCTGCATCGTCCAACCGAGATAGCCGACGAGCACGACGACCGTCACTGCCTCGAAGGTGAGGCGCACGCCGACGGGTTTCAAGTAGTCCATGTAGATGTCACGCATCCCGATCCAGGCGTGATAGAGAAGCGCGACCATGAACAGGAACGACGCGAGCTTGAACGCGCCGCGGGCAAAAAGCTTCAGCCAGAGCGAATGATCGATCCCGCCGTTCCACAGCGCGATCGCCAGCAACAGCGCCGTGTAGAAGACCATCACGACCGCGGTCAGCCGCTGGATCAGCCAGTCGGTGAGGCCGTAGTGCGCGCCGACCGTATGGCGCCGCGTCACCACAACCGTGCTCCGATGGCCACCGTCAGCACCAGGCTGACGGCGAGGACCACGGCGCTCGACCGGCGCGCGGGGCCGAGTTCGATGCCTACCAGGAGGTCGAGCAACAAGTAGCGGACGCCGGCGCAGAAATGGTGCAGGTAGGCCCAGAGGAACCCGATCAGCACGAGCTTCGCCATCGGGCTCCCGAACGCGGTCTTGAACTCCCCGTAGGACTCCGGCGACGCGAGGCTTGCGCCGACGCCGGCCAACAGCAGTGGGATACCGAGCAGGAACAGCGCGGCGCCGGACACCCGGTGCAGGATCGAAACGATGCCCGGCAGCGGCAGCCGGATGCGGACCAGATCGAGGTAAACGGGGCGCTGCTTCAGCATGGGCCGCTCGAGGGTCGACGGCGCAGCCAAGCGTGCCGCCGAGGTTTGTGCATAGCAACACCCCATTATACCGCGATGAGGGCAGGTTCGGCGAATTCCGTGCTGTTTCCGGCGCTTGGCGTGCCTGCGCGCCCCCTAGCCGAGCTCGTTCAGATAGTGGTGGTGCCGGGTCGCGCAAAGGCCGCGACGCCATTCGACGGGACGATCGCCGTAGGTCATCGTCACGCGGTCCACCGACAGCAACGGGTCGCCCGATCGAACCGCGAGGATTCGCGCGCTGGCGGCGTCGGCCGCCACGGCGCGAAGCCTTTCCTGCGCCTTCAATATGCGCACGCCGAAGCGGGTTTCGAAAAGGCTGTACATCGAGCCGCGATAGGCGTCCGCCTTCGCCTTGGTGAGCCCCTTGAACAGGACGCCGGGCAACACGATGTCGTCGAGCACCACCGGGTCAAAGCGGAATTCGAGGACGCGGCGCATCAGGATGACCGGGTCGCCGATACCGAGGTCAAGGAGGCGCGCCGCCTCGGCCGAGGCCTTGCCGCGGCGCACGTCCAGCAAACGGCTCACCGGATACTCTTCCCGGCCGTCGTTGGCGCGAAGGCGCAGAAACCGGAACATCGAGGATTTCTCTTCGGTATGCGTCGCGACGAACGTTCCCTTGCCCTGCCTGCGGACCACCAGGTTTTCCGCGGCGAGCGCGTCGATCGCCTTGCGCACCGTCCCCTGCGAAACGCCGAAACGCTGCGCGAGAAGCGCCTCGCTTGGAATCGCCGCTGCCGGTCGCCATTCGCCAGCGTCGAGATCCTTCTCCAGTAGCGCCTTGATCTGCAGGTACAGCGGTTGAAACGACGGGGTGCTGTTCGCCATGTTCCGCAATCGGGTGTGATCGTCGATCGGATCCCGCGGACGGGGCCGGGGAAACGCGACCGCATGGTATCGGTTATCCGCTTGCGCAGGTGCCGATGTCTATCTTTTATCTATTGTCTTATATAAGATAGAAGAGTGGATTGACAGAGATCGCCCGGCAGGCGTAAAGTGCATCGGTAGAGTGCCGGTGGAAACGCTGCGCGCGGCGGGCGGCGCCCGTCTGATAGGATGGCTGAATTTGTCGCGGCGCAACAATCCGAGAAAATCCCACCCGTCGCCGGTGGGCGCTCGGGAGCCACGAAACGCCGTCTTCCTGCCCAAGAACGAGGAGTCTCCGATGAAAAACCCCGTCCGCATCGCCGTCACAGGCGCCGCCGGCCAGATCGGCTACGCGCTTCTGTTTCGCATCGCCGCCGGCGAAATGCTCGGCCGCGATCAACCGGTGATCCTGCAGATGCTGGAATTGCCGATCGACAAGGCGCAAGCCGCGTTGAAGGGCGTGATGATGGAACTCGAGGATTGCGCATTTCCTCTGCTGGCCGGCATGGTGGGCACCGGCGACCCGAAGACCGCTTTCAAGGACGCCGACTACGCGATGCTGGTGGGCGCCCGTCCCCGCGGACCCGGGATGGAGCGCAAGGACCTGCTGATGGAAAACGCCAAGATCTTCATCGAGCAGGGCAAGGCGATCGATGCGGTCGCCTCGCGCAACATCCGCGTGCTCGTGGTTGGCAATCCGGCGAACACCAACGCGTACATCGCGATGAAGTCGGCGCCCTCCCTGCCGAAGAAGAACTTCACGGCGATGCTTCGCCTCGATCACAACCGCGCCCTGTCCCAGCTCGCCGCGAAATCCGGCAAGCACGTCGAATCGATCGACAAGCTCTGCGTCTGGGGCAACCATTCGCCGACGATGTACGCCGATTACCGCTTCGCGACTTCCGGTGGATCGTTGCTGAAGGACCTGATTGGCGACGAGAACTGGAATCGCACCCTATTCCTGCCCACCGTCGGAAAGCGCGGCGCGGAGATCATCGCCGCGCGCGGGCTGTCGTCGGCGGCTTCCGCCGCGAATGCCGCGATCGGCCACATGCACGATTGGGTACAGGGCAGCAACGGCAGGTGGGTGACGATGGGCGTTCCCTCGGACGGAAGCTACGGCATACCGCAGGATGTGATGTACGGCGTTCCCGTGACCACCGCAAACGGCGAGTACACGCGCATTGCCGGGCTTCCGATCGACCCGTTCTCGCGGGAACGGATGGATGCGACGTTGAAGGAGCTCGAGGAAGAACGCGCGGGCGTCGCCTCGCTCCTCGGCTGACCCGGATCACCTCTTCCCTGCCCTCATGACCGACACATCCGCCGGCGCCCGATTTCGCGCCGCGATCAAGGCGGAGAAGCCGCTGCAGGTGCCCGGCGCGATCTGCGCATACCACGCGATCCTCGCCGAGCGCTCAGGGTTCAAGGCGATCTACCTTTCGGGGGGCGGCGTCGCGGCAGGATCGCTGGGTCTCCCCGACCTCGGGATCAGCAACCTCGACGATGTGCTGACCGACGTCCGTCGGATCACCGACGCGACGACGCTGCCGCTCCTGGTCGACGTGGACACCGGATTCGGCGCGTCGGCGTTCAACATCGCGCGCACGGTGAAATCGCTGATCAAGTTCGGCGCCG
>JBDTRG010000031.1:0-18402 GCA_039931775.1 Betaproteobacteria bacterium
AGGGGAACACAAATGAAAAGAATGCTTGCACTCCTTGCGCTAGGCGCAATGTTCGTCGGGGCTCTCGCGCCCGCGGTCGCTTCGGCGTCCGCCGAAGCCGGCGCTACGATCGTCCTCGCCCAGGCGCCGGCAGCGCCCGCACCCGCGGCGGCGGCTGCAGCTGCGACACCGGCGGCAGCGGCCGAGCCTGCTGCAGCGCCCGCGCCAAACAAGGGCGACAACACGTGGATGATGGTCGCTACGCTGCTCGTCATCATGATGTCGATACCGGGCCTCGCACTGTTCTACGGCGGGCTCGTCCGCTCGAAGAACATGCTGTCGATCCTGATGCAGGTGTTCGTGATCTTTTCGATGATCATCGTGCTGTGGGCGGTGTACGGCTACAGCCTCGCGTTCACCGAAGGGGGTGCGTTCATCGGCGGGTTCGACCGCGTGTTGCTGTCGGGAATCTTCTCGATGAAGGACGGCGTCGGATCGTTCTCGACCGCGGCCACCTTCAGCAAGGGCGTGGTGATCCCCGAGTACCTGTTCATCGTGTTCCAGGCGACGTTCGCGGCGATCACCGTCGCGCTGATCGTCGGCGCGTTCGCGGAGCGCATGAAGTTCTCGGCGGTGCTCGTCTTCTCCATTCTGTGGTTCACGTTCGCCTACCTGCCGATCGCGCACATGGTCTGGTTCTGGCCCGGTCCTGACGGGATCAAGGATGCGGCCACGCTGGCTTCCGAGTCGGCGAAGGGCGGTTGGCTCTGGAAGAAGGGCGCGCTCGACTTCGCCGGCGGCACCGTCGTGCACATCAATGCCGGCGTCGCCGGTCTCGTCGGCGCCTACATGGTCGGCAAGCGGGTCGGCTACGGACGCGACTCGATGGCGCCGCACAACCTGACGTTCACGATGATCGGCGCGTCGCTGCTGTGGGTGGGCTGGTTCGGCTTCAACGCCGGATCGGCGCTCGAAGCCGGCGACACCGCGGCGCTCGCCTTCATCAACACCCTGATCGCCACCGCCGCCGCCGTGATGGGCTGGATGATCGTCGAGTGGATGACCAAGGGCAAACCGTCGATGCTGGGTGCGGCCTCCGGCGCTGTCGCCGGGCTCGTCGCCATCACGCCGGCGTGCGGCTTCGTCGGAACCTCCGGCGCACTCATCCTCGGTTTTCTCGCGGGCATCGTGTGCCTGTGGGGGGTCAACGGCCTCAAGAAGATGCTCGGCGCCGACGACGCGCTCGACGTGTTCGGCGTGCACGGCGTCGGCGGGATCCTCGGCGCGATGCTGACCGGGGTCTTCGCCGCGCCGAAGTTGGGCGGCCAGGGCGTCTACGATTACGTCGCGAACAAGGTCTCCGCGGACTACTCGATCATCGACCAGGTCATCGTCCAGGGCACCGGCGTGCTGACGACCGTCGTGTGGTCGGGTGTCGTGGCCTTCATCGCCTACAAGATCGTCGACCTCACCATTGGATTGCGCGTGACCGAGGAAGAAGAGCGCGAAGGCCTCGACATCAGTTCGCATGGCGAGTCCGCGTATCGAATCTAGCCCGTTCTCTCCGTAGTGGCTTTTCGGGGCGCCGCAGGGCGCCCCGTTTTTTCGTCCCGGGTGCGATGGCGCGTTCGGCTACAATCGCTGCTCTTCCCCTTCGGGCGCCCCATGGTTCCCCATCTCACCACCGCGCTTGCCGGACCCCTGCTCGAACTCGAGCGGCGCTTCCTCGACCGGATGCCCGACATCGAACGCTGGATGCGCACGCAATGGCAGGAGCATTCGGTGCCGTTCTACGCGTCGGTGGACCTGCGCAACGCCGGGTTCAAGCTCGCGCCGGTCGACACGAACCTCTTCCCCGGCGGATTCAACAACTTGAATCCCGCGTTCCTGCCGCTGTGCGTGCAGGCGATCCAGGCGGCCGTCGAACGGATCTGTCCCGACGCGCGCGGCGTGCTGCTCGTCCCCGAGAACCACACGCGCAACACGTTCTACCTGCAGAACGTCGAAACGCTGCGCAGCATCCTCCAGCAGGCAGGCATGCGCGTGCGCCTGGGCTCGCTCATTCCCGAACTCACGGGCCCGATGGTCGTGGACCTCGCCGCCGGCGGCTCGCTGACGCTCGAACCGATCGTGCGCACCGGCCGGCGTGTCGGGCTCGCGGATTTCGATCCGTGCATGGTGCTGCTCAACAACGACCTCTCGGCGGGCGCGCCGAAGGTACTAGAGGGCATCGACCAGCCGATCGCGCCCGTGCTCGAGGCGGGCTGGTACAACCGCAAGAAGTCGCATCACTTCGGCGTCTTCCATCGGGTCGCGAAGGATTTCGCGACGATGCTCGGCATCGACTCGTGGCTCATCGATCCGTACTTCGGCGTCTGCGGCAAAATCGACTTCCAGGAGCGCGCGGGCGAGGAATGCCTCGCGTCCAATGTCGAGGTCCTGCTCGCCAAGATCGCGAAGAAGTACGCGGAATACGGCATCACCGAAAAGCCGTTCGCGATCGTCAAGGCCGACGCCGGAACGTACGGCATGGGCATCATGACCGTTCGCGACGCCTCGGAGGTGGTCGGGCTCAACCGCAAGCAACGCAACAAGATGGCCGTCGTGAAGGAAGGGCTCGAGGTCTCATCGGTCATCGTCCAGGAAGGCGTGCCTACGTTCGAGTCGATCCACGACGCGATCGCCGAACCGGTCGTCTACATGATCGACCGCTTCGTCGTCGGCGGCTTCTATCGCGTGCATGCGGCGCGCGGCAAGGACGAAAACCTCAACGCACCGGGCGCGCAGTTCGTGCCGCTTGCGTTCGAGTCGCCGTGCATCCCGGATCTCACCGGGCCCGCCGGCTGCGCGCCGAACCGCTTCTATGCGTACGGCGTCGTCGCGCGGCTGGCGCAGCTCGCGGCGGCGATCGAGGTCGAGGAACTGTCCGTCGCCGAAGACACGGTTGCCGCGTAGCGCACGCTCCGGATTGCGAACTCGATCGCCGTGCTGCAGCTTTTCAACCACAGCACGCATCACCGCGGCCAGCTGACCACGCTCATTCGGCAGGCGGGTCGAGACTCCGGACCCACGGACATCCCGTGGCTGCCGGGCGTGGTCCGCATGCTCGACAACTAGCGCGTCTTCTTCTTCGCCCGCGGGTGCGCCTGGTCGTAGGCCTTGGCGAGGTATTGGAAGTCGAGGTGCGTGTACACCTGCGTGCTCGCGATGCTCGCGTGCCCCAGCATCTCCTGCACGGCGCGCAGGTCGCCGGAGGACTGCAGCACGTGCGAGGCGAACGAGTGGCGCAGCATGTGCGGATGGACGTGCCGCCCGAGACCCTGGCGCACCGCCCATTCGGCGAGGCGGCGTTCGATGGTGCGCGCCGTGATGCGCTTTCCGCTACGCCCGAGGAAGAGCGCCTTCTCGTCCGCATTCGGGACCGCGGCGCGCACGGGCAGCCATGCGCGGACGGCTTTGAGCGCCGCTGCGCCGACCGGCACGATCCGCTCCTTCGCACCTTTGCCCCAGACCCGGACTTCGCCGGTCGCGAGATCGACGCGCCCGACATCGAGCGAGGCGAGTTCAGCCAGTCGCAAACCCGATGAATACGCGAGCTCGAAAAGGGCCCGGTCGCGCATCGCCAGCGAATCGTCGCCGCGGATCTCGACGAGGCGCACGGCCTCGTCGGGCGACAGCGCGGACGGAAGTCGTTTCGCGGACTTCGGGGCCTTCAGCGCCGCGCACGGATTTTCCTTCATCGCCGCGTCGCGATCCTGGAGCATCCGGTAGAACGCCCGCCACGACGAGAGCGTCCGGGCGAGCGTTCGCCCTGACAGACCACGCCCGTGAAGCGTCGCCAGAAAGCGCCGCAATTCGCGCGCTTCGAGGGTCGCCATGTCTGCGTCTCCGGCGAGCGCGGCCAGTGCCTGCGTATCGCGGAGGTAGGCGCTTCTCGTGTGCGCCGGACGCGCGGCGAGGTGGGCCGCGAACGCCGCAAGGTGCGCGACGTTTGCCGCCGCGACCAGGGGCATCGGGGTTTCCGGTGACGCCGATTTGCCCATCGCGACCTGACGCCCCAATCCCCGTCGCGGCTACGCCGGAGGCAGGTAGCGTGCCGTCGCCACACTCGCGAGTTCGGCGAGGCGCGTCAGGTACACGGTGCCCATACCCGGGTGGAAGCGCTCGGCGGACTCGTCGCCCAGGCCCAAGAGCCCGAAAGTGTAGGCGGTGCGCAGCGGCAGGAACGCGAACGAATTCAGCTTGTCGCCTGCGTCGAACCAATCGCGCGACTCGAACGGCGCGATTGGTCCGCAATAGGGAACGCCCAGGCGATCGGCATATTCGCGCAACTCCTGGCTCGTCGCAGCGAGCTCCGGCAGATACGACTGCTCGGGGACCTTGCCCCACAGCCGGCTGGTCACGTTGGGAATGCCGAAGTCTTCCTTCAGGCTGTGATAGAGCACGGCGAGCGTGGTCTCGAGGTCGGGTGCGGCGACCAGTGCGAGCGTGGATCGGTGCAGCTTTTCGCTGATCTGGTCGTTCTCGCCGCCGAAGCGGATCATCTCCCGCAACCGGCTCTCGAGCTCGATGTTCTTTTCACGGAGCGAGACGATCTGGCGCTCGGCGATCGGGATCGCGTGGCCGCCGTGCGGGTGCGGGACGAAGATTTCGGCGATGACGTCGGCGTAATCCTCGAAAAAACCGGGGTTGTCCTTCAGGTACAGCGCGACGTCGTTGGCGTCCATCCGGGGCAGTCCTGTCCTCGTCGAATTTCGTTATTTTGCCGCGCGCGCTACGCTGCGGGTATTTCCCATTCGCCTTCGAATACCGTCGTCGCAGGCCCGGTCATCGTCACCGGCGCGCCGGCGCCGGGCCACGAGATCGTCAGCCAGCCGCCGCGTGTTTCGACCCGGACCGTCGGATCGAGCAACCCGCGCCGTATGCCAGTGACAACGGCGGCGCATGCCCCGGTGCCGCACGCCAGCGTCTCGCCGGCGCCGCGTTCCCAGACGCGCAGGCGAATGGTAGCGCGATCCACCACCTGCATGTAGCCCGCGTTGACGCGTTGCGGGAAGCGCGGGTGGTGCTCGAGCTTAGGGCCCTGCGTGGTCACCGGCGCCCGCGCGATGTCGGCGACGACCTGAACCGCGTGCGGATTGCCCATGGACACGACGGAAATCGCAACGGTCTCGCCCTCCACGTCGAGCGGTTGCACGATCGCATCGGAGTCGGAAACGAAGGGGATCTCCGGCGGCGCGAACCGGGGTGCGCCCATGTCGACCGTCACTTGGCTTCCGTCGGCCCATTCGGGCTCGATGATCCCGCCGAGGGTTTCGACACGAAGCCGGCGCGCCTTCGCGTATCCCCGATCGCGGACGAATTTCACGAAGCAGCGCGCGCCGTTGCCGCACTGCTCGACTTCGCCACCGTCAGCGTTGAAGATCCGATACCGGAAATCGATGCCGGGCGTGCTCGCCGCTTCGACGACGAGCACCTGGTCGCAGCCCACGCCAAGTCGCCGGTCGGCGAGTCGCCGGTACTGCGCCGGAGCGAGGTCGACCTTCTGGGCGATCCCGTCGAGCACGACGAAATCGTTGCCGAGCCCGTGCATCTTGGTGAAGCGAAGCGTCGTCATCGTTACGTCCGGGCTGGAAACTTCAATTCTTGCGCGCGGGTTGGGATGCCAATGGCGTGAAATCGAGCCAGGCCGCATCGACGATGGCGCCGGCGAGGTTCCTTTCCCTGGCGATGCGCCTGCATTCGCGCATGGCCACGAAATCGTCGCCATACCACGCAGCGAGATTTCGTTTGGCCTGCTCACCGAGAGACCGGTCCAGCCCCGAAGGATTTCGGTGGGCGTCGACATCGTCATTCGGTAGCTGCACGCTTTCCGCGAGACCCAGTTGTGCGCGGATGATCGCAAAGTCACCGGCGAGGTGTTCCTGCATGCCGATGAAAAAGATGTCTGCCGCGCGCGACTGCAGGTAGGCCGGGCTGATCAGCCAACTCCAGAATCGGGTGTTGATGTGCGCGATGCTGGACATCGCTCGCACCGCCTTCTTGCGCTCTGCGGCGCTGATCGAGGACAGACCATTGGCGAGCTCGTCGGGCGTATGGAAACGGGCGAACGCCGCCGCTTCACCGGGGCTCCACGGCATCAGGTACCTTGGCCGGCCCTCGCGACGGCGGCTGTAGAACGCACTGATGAACCGGGTCATCGGATCGCGCAGGAAGAAGAAGACCGACTCGCCCGGAGAAACATCGCTGAGCCGCGCGGGATGCGGATGAAGGATCAGATTCTCGGCAACTTCGACAGGCTTCAGCGCATGCTTGACGGCGGTGCCACCGGTCTTGCCGATGTGCAGGAAGTGGAGGGGGCGTTCGCGCGACATGATCACGGTCTTCGTCTGGCGCGTATGGGCAAACCGACGTTTCGCCTCCCGGCTTAGACGTTGAAGCGGAAATGCATGACGTCGCCGTCCTTGACGACGTATTCCTTGCCTTCGAGGCGCATCTTGCCGTGTTCCTTCGCCCCCTGCTCACCTTTGCAGTCGAGAAAGTCGGGGTAGGCGATCACTTCGGCGCGGATGAAGCCTTTCTCGAAATCGGTGTGGATCACACCCGCCGCCCTGGGCGCCGTATCGCCGTGGTGAATCGTCCACGCGCGGACTTCCTTCGGCCCCACGGTGAAATACGTCTCGAGGCCCAGGAGTTTGTAGCCGGCGTGGATCACGCGGTCGAGGCCGGGCTCCGAGAGGCCGAGGTCCGCGAGAAACGCGAGCTTGTCGTCACCTTCGAGGTCGGCGATCTCCGCTTCGAGCGCCGCGCATACCGGCACGACCGGCGCGCCTTCCTTCGCCGCGTGCGCTTCCACCTTATCGAGCAGCGGATTGTCGTGAAATCCTCGCTCGGCGACATTGGCCACGTACATCGTCGGTTTCATCGTGAGCAGGAAAAAAGGTTGCAGCACCTCCCGCTCCTCGGCGTAGAGGTCGGCCGTGCGCGCCGGGCGTCCGGCATCGAGCACCGTCTCGACCTTCCTCAACACCGCGACGATCCGCGCCGCTTCCTTGTCGCCCGCGCGCGCCGGCTTTTCGTATTTCGAAACCTGCTTCGCGACGGCGGCGAGATCGGCCAACGCCAGTTCGGTGTTGATCGTTTCGATGTCGCTGATCGGGTCGATCTTGCCCGAGACGTGCACCACGTTGTCGTCGGCGAAGCAGCGCACGACGTGCGCAATCGCGTCGGTCTCGCGAATCGTCGCGAGGAACTGGTTGCCCAACCCCTCGCCCTTGGACGCACCGGCGACGAGACCCGCGATGTCGACGAACTCCACGGTCGCCGGCAGCACCTTCTCCGGCTTGGCGATGCCCGCCAGCGCCGCGAGGCGCGGGTCGGGCACCTCGACGATTCCGACATTCGGCTCGATCGTGCAGAACGGATAGTTCTCGGCAGCGATGCCCGCGCGGGTCAGCGCGTTGAAGAGTGTCGACTTGCCGACGTTGGGCAGGCCGACGATGCCGCATTTCAAGCTCATGGATTTTCTTTCCGCGTGTGCAGCGATTGCATCGCCCGTTCGAAATCGCCGACGGCAATGGCCGGCCAGGCGTCGAGGCTGCGGTCGACGGCGGCCCCGATGGCCGCGCGCTCGTCGCGGTTGGGGGGAGACAACACGTAGTCGGCGACGTCCTGCTGCGGAATCGCCGAATCGCGCGGATGGCCGATCCCGAGGCGCAATCGCCAGAAGTCCGGCGTGCCGGATTGCGCGGCGATGTCGCGAAGGCCGTTGTGACCCGCGATCCCGCCCCCGAATTTCAACTTGGCCTCGCCGGGCAGGAGGTCGAGTTCATCGTGCACCACCAGAATTTCCTCCGGCGCGACGTCGAAGAAACGCGCGAGTGCCACGACGGAGCGGCCGGAGAGGTTCATGTAGGTCGACGGCTTAAGCAGGCGAAGGTCTCCAGCGGGCTTCGCGACCTGGCCATAGAACCTGGCCTCGGTGGCGAACCCCGCCGACCGGCTTGCGGCAAGCGCGTCCGCAAACCAGAAGCCGGCGTTGTGCCGGGTCGCCGCATGTTCGCGACCCGGATTGCCGAGCCCGACGACGAGGCGAATCGGTTTCATCGGAGAAGGAAGCGGGTTCGGCGTAGGAGTCACGGGGTGCCGCTGGCGTTTCGCTCGCGGAGGTTATCGGCCCATCACCTGCAACGAAAAGGCCCGCCGGAGTGCGCGCGGCGGGCCGTCGTCGCAGCGGGCGGGCGCCTATTTCTTCTTGTCGTCCTTGCCGGAATCCTTCTTCTTGTCGTCCTTGCCTGCTTCCTTCTTGTCGCCGCCCTTCGCCTCGGCCGCCGGCTTGCCGTCGGCACCCGGCGCCGCAGCGGCCGTCGTTGCGGCTGCCGCAGCGGCGTCGCCTTCGGCGGTCGCTTCGACGACTTCTTCGACGTGCGCCTTCGGTACAACGGCTGCGGCGACGACCGGGTCGCGCTTGCCGTGCGTCACCACGGCAACGCCCGCCGGCAGCGGCAGCGCGGAGACATGGATCGAGTGTCCGACGTCGAGCGCCGTCAGGTCGACGACGACGAATTCCGGGAGGTCCTTAGGCAGGCAGGTGATCTCGATCTCGGTGAGCACGTGGCTGACGATCGCGCCGGAGACCTTCACCGCCGGCGAATTCTCGCCGTTGGTGAAGTGCAACGGGACCTTCATGTGGATCTTGCGGTTCTCGTCGACGCGCTGGAAATCGACGTGCAGGATTTCGTTCCTGAACGGATGCATCTGCACGTCGCGCAGCAGCACCTTCGTCACGGCGCCGCCCAACTTCATCGTCAGGATCGACGCGTGGAAGGCCTCGTTGCGCAGCGCGTGGAAGAGCGCATTGTGGTCGAGCTCGATCGGCTCCGGCGCAGCCACTCCGCCATAGACGATGCCCGGCGCCTTGCCGGCGCGGCGCATGCGGCGGCTGGCGCCCCGGCCTTCGGTGGTCCGCGCGAAGGCGGTGAATTCGAATTGCATCGTTGGCTCCTGATGTCTGCGGCCTTCCGGTCTCGGGCCGGTACGCTGGGGCGGGTTCGCTCGGGCGGCTCTTCGTCGAAGCCGCCCTGCCAATCGTCCCCGCCGTGCCTATCGTCCCTGCCCTGCCGGTCGTCCGCGGTTGGCGACATCCCGGAGCGGGCTTGGCGCCAGTGCCCGGGAAAGCCTTGAAGTATAACTGAAATGTTGGTTCTCGAGCAATCGGCTTCTAAGCCGTGCTTTGGAGACGCTTGCGGCGCGTCCGCCGGGTGAAATGCACCGGACGGGGCGATCGATCACTGCACGGAAGTCAGTTGTGGCGCGCCCCGCCGGTGATTTCGCCCTGCGGCTCGCGATTGCGGGAATGCATAGGCACGGTTACGGCGACCGCGCGGCATTGCTACTCGGTGAAAAGGGAACTCACCGACTCTTCGTTCGACACGCGCGTCATCGTCTCTGCCAGTAGCTGCGCGCACGACAGCGGCCGGATGCGCGGACACGCGCGGGCCTCCTCGGTCAGAGGGATCGTGTCAGTGACGACGAGTTCGTCCAGCTCGGAGGTCGCGATGCGCGGCACCGCGCCGCCGGACAGCACCGGATGCGTGCAATAGGCGATGACCTTCTTCGCGCCGTGTTCCTTGAGCGCGGTGGCCGCCTTGCACAGCGTGTTCGCCGTGTCGACCATGTCGTCCATGATCACGCAGGTACGTCCGGAAACATCGCCGATGATGTTCATCACCTCGGAGACGTTCGCGCGCGGACGGCGCTTGTCGATGATCGCGAGATCGGAGTCGAGGCGCTTCGCGATCGCACGGGCGCGGACGACGCCGCCGACGTCGGGCGAGACGACGAGCAGGTCGTCGTAGTTCTGCTTCCACAGGTCGCCCAGCAGGATCGGCGTCGCGTAGATATTGTCGACCGGGATGTTGAAGAAGCCCTGGATCTGGTCGGCGTGCAGATCCATCACCATCACGCGGTCGACGCCGACGGTGGTCAGGAGGTCGGCGACGACTTTCGCGGTGATCGGAACGCGCGCGGAGCGCGGGCGGCGGTCCTGTCGCGCATACCCGAAATACGGGATCACCGCCGTGATGCGCCCGGCGGAGCTGCGCTTCAGCGCGTCGGTCATCACCAGGATTTCCATCAGGTTGTCGTTCGTCGGCACGCACGTCGACTGCAGGATGAAGATATCGCGGCCGCGGACGTTCTCGAGCAGCTCGACCATCACTTCGCCGTCGGAGAAGCGCCCGACCACACAGCGGCCGAGGCTGATGTTGAGATGGCGGCAGACGCCTTCGGCGAGCTTCGGGTTCGCGTTGCCGGTGAAAACTCGCATCCGTTCAAAGGCCATGAGGCGAATCCTCGGCTATCGGGGGCAACAGGAGGGCGCGCGCCATCAGGCCGACGCGCCGAAAGTGGCTGGGGAGGAAGGATTCGAACCTTCGAATGCCGGAATCAAAATCCGGTGCCTTAACCAACTTGGCGACTCCCCAGCGGAGAAACCGGCGCGCCTGAAGCGGCGCATTTTACCTGTGTTGAACGGTTGCCTAGCGTCAAGCGAACGCCGCGAGTGGATGTCGGTCGAGCGTTCGCGCGACGAAGCCCTGCATCCCGCGCGGCCGCGCATCGACCGCCGCGCGCGCCTCGATCTCGAAGGCGAACGGCGCGAACACGCAACCACCGGAACCCGTCATCCGCGCGCTCGGCGACCGCAGGGACAGCGCGGCAAGCGCCCGGGCAATGTCCGGAAATCGCGCAACCGCCACCGATTGCAGGTCATTCCGCCCATAACCCTCGGAAAAGACTTCTATTTTCACCGACGGGCTGTTTCGTGTCAATTCAGGTGCCGCGAAGATCGACGCGGTGGACACGCCGACGGCCGGCGCGATCACGGCGACCCAGAACGCCGGCATCGTCACCGGAGTCAGCCGTTCACCGATGCCGCGCACCAACGCCGGCTCGCCGCCGATGAAGAACGGCACGTCGGCGCCCAGCGTGACGCCGATGCGCTGCAGTTCGGTGCGAGCGAGGCCCAACTCCCAGAGCCGGTTCAACCCGAGCAGCACCGACGCCGCATCCGAACTCCCGCCGCCCATGCCTCCGCCCATCGGAGTGCGCTTGTCGACGGCGATTTGGGCGCCGGCCGCGCAACCCGTTTCGCGCTGCAACGCCGTCGCCGCGCGAACGGCGAGGTCCTGTCGCGGCGCAACGCCGGACAGCCCCCCGATGCGCCGGATCGCGGCGTCATCCGTGCGCGTCAACGTGATCGTGTCGCCGAAGTCGACGGCGACCATCAGCGATTCCAGCATGTGGTAGCCGTCGCTGCGCTTTCCCGTCACGTGCAGAAACAGGTTGAGCTTGGCGGGCGCGGGGACGCTCAGCATGGGCATCCGGCCATTGTCGGTGCGCGCAGACGCCGACGCCAGCGAATCACGCGTCGTGCCAGCGATCGATGACGATGCGCAACTCGAGATCGAAGCACGCGACGCGCAGCCCGGAGGGGCGCATTTCCGACGCATCCCGGTACGAGTAGACGACCTCGCAGCCGTCCTGCCTCAACACGCTCGTGCGTCCCGCGGCATCGATTTCGACCGTGTGCGCCGCATTCGCTCGCGGCGCGCCCTGAGCCCACGACGCCAATCCCTCGACGGGCAGCGCGATCCCGATGGCGCGCTCGGTCAGGCTCGCCCAGTCGCGGGCCTCGTCGCGACGTCCATCCGCAGTGCGCACTTCGACGCGCGGAATCGATGCATCGCCGGTGAGTTCGGCGACCGATTGGCCGAGCGGGGTCGTGATCGCGAATTCGTCGCGCGGCGGCGCGTGCGTCCACGCGAACGCAATGGCGACGGCGTCGCTGCCGCGTCGGGCGGAGAGGCGCCCGTCGATAGCGAAGGCGGCATCCTTGGGGAACGGAAACGGCGACGGCGGGGCGCCCGGCACACTGGCGCACGCCGTCAGAGCGAGGGCCAACGCCGCCGCGAGGAACCTTCGATCTCCCACCGCGCGGAGGCGCCGTAGCGCCGCCGCGGTGCACGGCGCGGACCACGGCACGCGCATCGCGCGCGGCATCCGCGACGTCAGCGAGTCAGCCGACGCACGGTTTCCTGAAGCACGGCGTTGTCGGGCGTGGTCTTCAACTGTGATTGCCAGACGTCCTGGGCGCGCACTCGATCGCCCTTCGCCCACAGCACTTCGCCGAGGTGCGCCGCTATCTCCGGATCCGGCCGCTGTTCCATCGCGCGCCGCAGGTGCTTTTCCGCCTCGTCGAACTTGCCCATGCGGAAATTTGCCCAGCCGACGCTGTCGAGGATGAAGGGATCGTCGGGAGAGAGCACCAGCGCCCGCTCGACCAACGCCAATCCTTCGGCCACGCGTGTCGTGCGGTCGACCAGCGTGTAGCCGAGCGCGTTCAGGGCGTGGGCATTGGTCGGCTTCAGTTCGATGAGGCGCGACAGCTTTGCTTCGACGACCTCGATGCGGTCGAGCTTTTCGGCGACCATCGCGAGGTCGTAGAGAAGGTCGGGGTCGTCCGGAAACCGGTCGAGCGCGGCCGCGAGGACCGAGTACGCCTTTGCGTTGTCGCCGGCGTCGCGCAGGATCTGCGCATCCACCTGCTGAATCTGGGTTCGCTGCTCGATGGTGACCGCAGGCAGATCGGCGAGATAGCGGCGAGCCTCGTCGACACGTCCGAGCTTGCCGAGCATGACCGCCGAGCGCAGTTTCGCGAGCCAGCCGCGCTCGCCATCGGGCACCGCGCGAAAGCGTTCCAGCGCGAGGTCGAAGCGGCCGGTCTCCTCGGCGATCTGCGCGAGGTAGAAATCGACGATGCCGTCTTCGCCGTAGTCGGCACGCTTCAATTCCTCGAACAGCTTCTCGGCCCGCGCCCAATCTTTCATCTGGATCGACAGCATCGCCATGCCGAACTGGTACTCGTGATTTTCAGGGTCCTTTTCCCAGAGCTTGTTCAGGATCGCGATCGCTTCGGCGAGCTGCTTCTGGCGAATGCGGACCTGCGCGAGCGCCGACAGCGCGACCTTCGAATCGGGATCGGCCTTCAGCATCTCCGTCAGGTACTCGGCGGCGCGTTCGTTCGACTGCTTGGAGAGGATTTCCGCCTTCAGCGCGACCGCCTGTTCCCAGCCGGGCTTCAGCGCCAGCGCGCGGTCGATTGCCTGCATCGCGATCGCGGTGGGGCCGACCCCATCGAGCCCGGCGGTGAGCGCGGCCAGCGCGACGGCGAACTGCGCTTCCGGAACGTTGGGATAGGGCTTGGCGAGCGCTCGAACGAGCTGCAACGTCGCCCCTTTGTCCGGCTCGTTCGCCAGCAATCGGTTGAGCTGCAGAAAGGCCTCGGCGAGACGCCCCGGCGACGCTGCGGCCTCGGAGAGCGCGCGCTCGAGTTCGGCTTGCAAGTCGGACCCGGGCGTCCGGGCATCGCCGCTGCCCGCGCCGGTGCCGGAAAGCCCTGCGATCACCTGCTTCGCGCGTTCTGCTGCGGGGTCGAGTTCCAACCACAGCCGTGCCGATTCCATCGCGAGCGTGCGCTGCCTTGCAGCGAGCGAGATTTCGGTGGCGCGACGCGCGAGCCGCGCATCGCGAGTGTCGCGCGCCGCCTCGAAATAGGCGCGCGCGGCAAGCGACGGGTCGCCGCGCTGCAAAGCGACGTCCCCGACCAGAAGCCGGTACATGATCTCCGGAGTCAATTCGTCCGACCGCGCGGCCTGCGCGCTTGCCGGGGGTGCCCCGCCGTTCGCGCCGGCTGGCGGCTTTGCCTGCGCGGCCGCCAGCGCCGGCGTCAATGCCAGCGCGATGGCAGCGGCCATCGCGGCGCGGCGGTGGGAAGAGCGAAGGTCGGCGTTCATTGAGCGTCCTGCGGAATCAAGGGGTGAGCGGGCGGGGCATCGCTCCGCGCAGCGGGGAAGCGAGCCATCTTAGGGTATATTCTGCGGCCCAACAAACTGGCCCGGCAGCCCCTGGCGCTACCGGTCGACGGACCTCATTCCCGACGCGGCCCCGATGCCGGAACTGCCCGAAGTCGAAACCACGCGTCGCGGACTCGCGCCAATCGTCGTCGGCGCCCGCGTGACGGCCATGAATGTGTACGACCGGCGCTTGCGCTGGTCGGTTCCCGCCTCGCTTCCGAAGAAGATCGCCGGACGGACCATCGACGCCCTCGACCGGCGCAGCAAATACCTGCTGTTCCGCTCGTCGGCCGACACACTGCTCGTGCACTTCGGGATGACCGGCAGCCTTCGGGCCTACACTGATCCGCCGCCGCTTCGACCGCACGACCATGTCGACATCGTGCTCGAGTCGGGCGTGACGCTGCGCTACCACGACCCCCGACGCTTCGGTGCGATGCTGTGGCTGCCGGCCCCGGCGGACGCGCACCCGCTGCTGGCGAAGCTCGGCCCCGAGCCGTTCGACCCGGCCTGCCACGCCGCCTACCTCTTCGAGGCGACGCGCTCCCGCACCGTGGCGATCAAGCTTGCGCTGATGGACAATCATCTCATCGTCGGTGTAGGCAATATCTACGCCAACGAATCGCTGTTCCGGGCCGGCATCCGCCCGACCACCGCGGTGAACCGGGTGTCGAAAGCGCGGCTCGCGCGGCTCGTCGACGAGGTGCGCGCGACGCTCGCCGAAGCCATCGCCAAGGGCGGCTCGACGCTGCGCGACTACGTCGACAGCCAGGGCGAACCGGGTTACTTCCAGCTCGACACTTACGTCTACGGTCGGGGCGGCCTGCCGTGCAGGGTTTGCGGCGCCGCAATACGGCAGATCCGACAGGGCGGGCGCGCATCCTGCTACTGTCCGGCGTGCCAGCGCTGACGGCGCGGCAGGGGTCGTCCGCGCGATAGCTGTGTTAGATTGTTCGGGCCGCCCGATCCTCGCGGCGCGACGGAAAGGCTCGGCAGGATAAGGCATGGTCCAATCGCGCGAACTCGCGGCGCGTTTTGACGCCTACGGCGATTGGCGCAAGCGCCTGGCTCAGGGCGTATCCGCGCTGCACGAATGGCTGAAGCGCCATGACCTCGCCGACGCGCGGATCGATCTCAAGGTCCAGCAGCTCCTCGCGCGATTGCACGAGGACAGGCTGATCGTCGCGTTCGTCGCCGAATTCTCGCGCGGCAAGTCCGAGCTCATCAACGCGATCTTCTTTGCCGACTTCGGCGAGCGCCTGCTGCCGACGACGGCGGGGCGCACGACGATGTGCCCGACCGAATTGCTCTTTGACGCAACGCGTCCGCCGTCGATCCGGCTGCTGCCGATCGAGACGAGGTTGAAGGACGCGACCGTCATGGAATTCAGGAATTTCGCCGACGAGTGGACGATGTTTCCGCTCGACCTCGCCGACACCGGGCGGATGAGCGAGGTCCTGTCGAAGGTGTCGCAGGTGAAGCGCGTGCCGAACGCGCTGGCCCGCGCGCTCGGCCTCTACGACGAGGCGGATGCCGTGAAACTGGCGCAAGGGGACGGAGACGGGGAGATCGAGGTCCCGTGCTGGCGGCACGCGATCGTCAACTTCCCGCACCCGCTGCTGAAGCAGGGCCTAGTCATCCTCGACACGCCGGGATTGAACGCGATCGGCACGGAGCCGGAACTCACGTTGAACCTCCTGCCGAATGCGCACGCCATCCTCTTCGTGCTCGCCGCCGACACCGGCGTGACGAAGACCGATCTCGAGGTGTGGAATCGCCATCTTGCCGGCGACGACGCTCTCCAAAAGGCCGGCCGGCTCGTGATTCTCAACAAGATCGACATGTTGTGGGACGGCCTCAAGCCCGCGCCGGCGATCGCCGCCGAGATCGACCGCCAGATCGCCATGACGGCGTCGCTGCTCGATCTGCCGGCGGCGCAGGTCCATGCGGTGTCCGCGCAGAAAGGCCTCGTCGCCAAGATCAACGGCGACGACGCGCTGCTCGAACGCAGCCGCCTGCCCGAGCTCGAAGACGCTCTCACGAGGAAACTGATACCCGCGAAGCACGCCATCGTCGGCGCGGCGACACGCTCCGAGGTGAGGGCGATCGCGGAAGGCGTTCGAACGCTGCTCGAAGCGAGGCAGACCAACGTCGACGAGCAGTTGGCCGAGCTCGTCGCGCTGCGCGGCAAGAATCAGGACGTCGTTGCGCACATGATGGACCGCGTCCGCGAGGAGAAGGAGCTCTTCGAACGGGGGCTGCACCGGTTCACCGCGCTTCGCACCGTGTTTACGCAGCAGACCAATGCGCTGTTTGACGTGATCGGGCTCGAGGCGCTGCGCACGAATGCCGGACGCACGCGCCGAGGGATCGAGCGCAGCCCGTTCACGAAGGGCGTGCGCACGGCGATGACCGATTTCTTCACGGCGATCCGCCGCGATTTCGACGAGGCCGCCCGCCGTTCGTTCGAGATCCACGACATGATGCGCGCGATGTACGCGCGCTTCTCGGCGGAACAGGGCACCGAGCCCTTCGTGCCGCCGCCGTTCTCGATGCTCAAGTACCAGAAGGAGATCGACCGGCTAGAGCGCGCCTATAGCGAGCACTTCAATACGCTGTGGAACATGCTCTCCAAGGCCAAGTTCTCGCTGACGAAGCGGTTCTTCGAGACGATCGCATCCAGGGTCAAGCACGTGTACGACATCGCGAACCGCGACGTCGAGAGCTGGCTGCGCGCGGTGATGTCGCCGCTCGAAACCCAGGTGCGCGAGCACCACCTGCAGCTGCGGCGGCGGCTCGACAGCGTTCAGCGGATCCACAGCGCGAGCGGCGAGCTCGAGGAGCGCATCGTCGAGCTGGAGCAGCAGGACGAGGCGCTCACGACGCAGATCAGGGCGCTGATGCGGGCGGCCGAAGTGATCGACGGCATCGTGGAACAGCCGGACGCGCTTCCGGCGGCGGCTAACGGCTAAAACGCGTCTGACCGCTACGCGGCGTCCGTGGCGGCGTGCCCGGCGGCCATCAGTCCGTCGTACTTGGCGCGCAGTTCGCCTTCCGTCTCGACGCAATCGGGGTTGACCGGGATGCAATCGACCGGGCACACCTCGACGCATTGCGGCGTGTCGAAGTGTCCGACGCATTCGGTGCATTTCTTCGGATCGATCACGTAGATCTCGGGACCCTGCGAGATCGCCGCGTTGGGACACTCAGGCTCGCAGACGTCGCAGTTGATGCACTCGTCGGTGATGATCAGCGCCATCGCGCGATTTCCGCTATTTCCGGCTCGCGACCCGGGCTTTCAATCGCGCCAGGACCGCCGGGTGGACGAAGGACGACACGTCGCCGCCGAACTTGGCGATCTCGCGCACGATCGTCGCCGAGATGAACGTGTACTCCTCGGAAGGTGTGAGGAACAGCGTTTCGACCTCCGGAAAGAGCCGCCGGTTCATTCCCGCCATCTGGAATTCGTATTCGAAATCGGACACCGCGCGAAGACCGCGCAGGATGACGCGCGCCCCCTGCGCATGGACGAAATCCATCAGCAGGCCGGAAAACGGCAAGACCTCGGCGTTGGCGTAGGCGGCGATCACTTCGCGCGTCATCGCGACGCGCTCGCCCGCGGAGAAGAACGGCTGCTTCGCCGCGCTGTCCGCCACGCCGACGATCACCCTGTCGAAGAGTTTCGCGGCGCGGCGCACGAGATCCTCGTGGCCTCGCGTGAACGGATCGAAGGTGCCTGGATAGACTACGGTCAGCATTGAATTGCCCTGAGGTGGCACACCGGCGGCGGCGGACGGTCGGGGCTCGTCCGATGGGCGCGGCGCGGCGGCGCGGCGCCGCGGCGAGGCTTCACACGAGGATCGCCGTGGGATCAGCTCGCCGGCGCCGACTCCGCGAAAAGATGATAATGCACTTGCCCCGCCTTGTCGCTTCGCCACCGCGCGAGCCCCGGGGGCGGCGGAATTTCGCGTGCGGCCTCGACAAAGACGCCACCCCCCGGCGCGAGCCGCGGCAGGCACGCCGGCAGCAGCCAGGGCCACGGGTCGTCCTGAAACGGCGGGTCGAGGAAGATCACGTCAAAGGTTCGCTTTTCGCGCACGAGGTAGGCCCGCGCGTCGGCGACGTGCAGTTCCAGCGCGTTCGCCCGGAGCACCGATTTCGTCGCGTCGAGCGCGTCGACCAGCGCGCGATTCCGGTCGACGGCGACGGCGAGTTCCGCGCCACGCGACGCGGCTTCGAGGGAGAGAGCGCCCGTCCCGGCAAAAAGATCGAGGCTTCGTTTGCCGGTCAGGTCCTGCCCCAGCCAGTTGAACAGCGTCTCGCGGACCCGGTCGGGCGTCGGCCGCAAACCGTCGCTGGACGGGAAGCGGATTTGCCGCCTTCGCCAGAGGCCGCCGATAATGCGGACGCGATTCGCGGAGGATTGAGGCAAGGGGAGTCGGGGCGATATCGAGGCGCGAAGCGGGCATTATGATGGGCGGCGCGTCCCCGCCGGTTAGAATTCCCGACT
>JBDTRG010000032.1:0-60356 GCA_039931775.1 Betaproteobacteria bacterium
AGGTTACCTACACTTTGACCGGCACATCGCCGGCGACCGGAAAGATCGCGGATCGAGGCAACGGTGTGAGGAGCGGTCAGGCATCGACTTGACCGCGCTGGGCTACCCGATGGGGAGGCGACCGATGACTACACGTTTCGGAAAACGGCTTGCCGCGCTTGCGGCATGGATGCTGGGTGCGGTGCTGGCTGGCGCGGGCGCAGGTACAAACGCCCAGGGCATCACCATCGAAGTCTGGAGCCACGAGGCGGACGAGCCGGCGAAAGTCGCGTTCCGCGAGCTCGCGGTCAAGAACTTCGAAAAGAGCCATCCGGGCACCAAGGTCAAGATCACCTGGTACGAAAAAAATCCGCTGCAGGCGGCGCTCAAGACGGCGCTACCCGCGGGCAAGGGCCCGGACGTTTTCTACGTCGAGCCCGACCAGGTCGAATACATCACCGCCGGCTACGTCGTTCCGCTCGACGATTCGGTGAACTGGAACCAGATCGAGCCCTGGGCGCGCAACGTCTGGATGAAGGGCGGCAAGACCTACGGGGTGCCGCAGGAGGCCTACACCGTCGAGCTCTTCTACAACAAGGACATGCTGAAGCAACTGGGCATCACGCTGCCGCCGAACGGGCAGCTCAACCAGACGCAATTCCTGGACATGGTCAAGAAGGCGCGCGCGGCCGGCATGACGCCTATTGCGCAGGGTGTGGGCGACCGGCCGTATCCGGGCGCGTATCTCACCGTCGAATCGCTGCTGAGAAAGCTCGGGCCCGACGACTATCAAAAGCTCTTCACCGGCAAGTTGTCGTTCGCCGATCCGCGCGTCGTCGAGGTGCTCAAGTGGGTGAAGGAGGTCGTCGACGCCGGTGGCTATCCGAAGAACTTCATGACGTTGAAGCTCGGCGAGTCGCACTACTACTTCTACAGCAAGCCGGGCGCGCTGATGCTTCCGATGGGAAGCTTCTATACCGGCCGCGCATTCGTCCCCGAGGAAAAGGGCGGCCAACCGGTCAAGTTCCCGCTGGGCATCATGCAGTTTCCGGCGATGGACAAGGGGGCGTGCAACGAATGCAAGACCTCCGCGATCGGCGCGAGCTTCGCGATCAACGCTGCCAGCAAGCACAAGAAGCTGGCATCGGAGTTCCTGGACGCGATGTCGACGCCGGAAATGGGCAAGATGTGGATAGAGACCGTCTATCTGCAGACCGGCATCAAGGCCGACGTCAAGCAGTTCTCCGGTCCGCACGCCGCGTATTTCACGGAACTGATGGATCGCCAGAAGGGCTTCAAGTATTTCATCGGTCAGCCGCGCGACATGGTCACCGGTGCATGCAAGGAGGCGTTCGCGCAGGTGCTGAATTCGGGCTTCCCGGGCGGCCTCCTGTCGGTCGACCAGACGGTGCAAGAGATGAACAAGGCCTGCCATAAAGGCTAGGCAGGGGTCGGTGCGGCCGGAACTCGACGCCCGGCGCGCCGGGTTTCGGATACTCCTGGTGTTTCTGGCGCCGGCGCTTCTGATCTACGCCGGCTTCACCGTCTATCCGGTACTGCGCACGTTCTATAACGCCTTCCATGCGATCAAACCGCATGGCGTCGTCGAGTTCGTCGGCCTCTCCAACTTCACGGCGCTGCTCCTTTCGGACACGGTGTTCTGGAAGGCGGTCGCGAACACCTCGATGTTCACGATCGTCGCGACGATCGTCGACGTGGTCGGCGGACTGCTGCTGGCGCTGTGCCTTTTCGCCGGCGCGCCGTTTCCGCGCGTGCTGCGCGTCGTCTGGTTCACCCCGGTCCTGATGTCCTATGTGGTGGTCGGGATCGTGTGGGTGTGGATTTTCGACTACGACTGGGGCCTTGCGAACGCCGTTCTGCGCTGGCTGGGCCTGGGGTCGCTCGAGCAATCCTGGCTCGGCCATCCGTCCACCGCGCTGTGGTCCGTGCTGGTCGCGCACGAGTGGAAGTGGCTCGGCTTCAACATGATCGTGTTTCTGGCCGCGTTGCACGCGTTGCCGGGCGAAGTGCTGGGCGCGGCGGAGCTCGACAACTGCGGCTGGGTCGCCAAGCTCGTCTACATCATCGTGCCGATGCTGCGCGCGACGGTGGTCAATCTCCTCGTGCTGTCATTCATCGGCAAGATGATGGTCTTCGACCTGATCTGGGTGATGACGGGCGGCGGTCCGCTGTGGTCGACCGAAACCGTGTCGACGTATGTGTACAAGCGGGCGTTCGAGTGGAACACGTTCGACCTGGGCTATCCGTCGGCGATTGCCGTGCTCTGGTTCATCATCATTCTCGCGTTCGTCGCGATCATGACCCGTCTCTTGCGCCGGCGCGACAAGCTCGAGTTCTAGCGATGCAACTTGCGCGACAACTCGGATTTGGGCAGATGCCGGGCTTCGAGCAGTTGCGGCGCTTGCCGCTCGTGCTGTTCGCCGCGCTCTACACGGTGATCACCGGTGGGCCGCTGCTGTGGGTCGCGACGATGTCGCTGCGCACGACGGCGGAGATTTTCAAATCCCCGTACGGCTTTCCGTCGCCGGTGCACTGGGAGAAGTTCGTCGATGCGTGGACCAAGTCGAACTACGCGACCTATTTCTGGAACAGCACGATCGTCGTCGTGATCGCCGTCGCGCTGGTCACGGTGATCGGCTCGATGGCCGCGCACTGCCTGGCGCGCTACCACTTCCGCGGAAGCCGTTCGGTTCGCTTCCTGATTCTCTCCGGCCTGATCCTGCCGCCGCAGCTATTGATCCTGGCGCTGTTTCAGATCCTGCTGGAAATGAATCTGTACAACACGCTGACCGGACTCATCCTCGTGTACGTGGCGACGCACGTCGCGATGACGGTCTACATCCTCGAGGGATTCTTCGCCCAGATTCCGCAGGATCTCTTCGACGCCGCGCGCATGGACGGCTACTCGGATTTCGAGATCTTCTGGCGCGTGACGGTGCCGATCGGGATGCCGGCGATCTTCACGACGGTCACACTCAATTTCATCATCCTGTGGAACGAGTTCCTGTTTGCCGTGGTGCTGCTGACCGAGGACGACAAGCGGACCTTGCCGCTGGGCATCATGCATTTTACCGGCAGCCACCAGCTCGACGTCGGCATGGTCGCCACCGGCGTCATGATCGCCATCGTCCCGGTCATCCTCATCTATGCGTTCACCTCGGAAACGATCATCAAGGGCATGACTGCCGGCGCCGTTCGGTGAAGGCGAGCTCGAAAGCGAATGCGGTGATCACGTGGCAGTCATAACCGTCTACAAGCTGTGCAAGCGGTATTCGGGCGCGTCCGCGCCCGCGGTCGACGACGTGAGCTTCACGGTCGCGGACCGCGAGTTCATGGTGCTGCTGGGCCCGTCCGGATGCGGCAAGTCCACTGTGCTGCGCATGATCGCCGGGTTGGAGCCGATCACGTCCGGAACCGTGGCGATCGACGGCCGCGTCGTGAACGACGTCCCCGCCAAGGCGCGCGACATCGCGATGGTCTTTCAGTCGTACGCGCTCTACCCGCACATGAGCGTGCACGACAATCTGGCGTTCGGGCTGCGGCGGCGCGACGTCGCGGGCGCCGAGATCGAGCGGCGCGTGCAGTCCGCAGCGCAGATGCTGGGGCTGGCCGATCTTCTCGACAGAAAGCCGCATGCGCTGTCCGGCGGCCAGCGCCAGCGCGTGGCGCTCGGTCGCGCCATCGTGCGCGATCCGAAGCTCTTCCTGTTCGACGAGCCGCTGTCCAACCTGGACGCGGCATTGCGGGTTACCACGCGGAACGAATTGATCCGGCAGCAGCACGAGATCGGGACCACGTCGATCTACGTCACCCACGACCAGGTCGAGGCGATGACGATGGGCGACCGCGTTTGCATCATGAACGAAGGCAAGGTCGTCCAGATCGGCGCTCCGTTGGAGGTTTACCGGCAACCCGCCGACATGTTCGTGGCGCGGTTCCTCGGCAGCCCGCCGATGAATCTCCTCAAGGGTCGGCTCGAGATCAGGGAGGGTCGTACATTCGCGGTTCTGGGTGGTGCCGCCGTAGCGCTGCCGCAGCGCACCGAGTCATCGCTCGCCATGCACGTCGGCCGGGACGTCATCGTCGGTGTGCGCCCCGAAGACCTGTACGAAGTCGCGCCGCCGGGTGAGCTGGCGAGCATGGCCACGTTGCCGGCGCGCGTGACGACCGTCGAACCGCTGGGCGGCGAGACGTTGCTGGTGCTGTCGCTCGACGGATGCAGCGAAGAGGTGATGGCTCGCATCGGCCGGCATACCGCCTTGCGCAGGGGCGACCGGTTCGACGTGACGCTGGACGCGGCCACGATTCATCTTTTCGATCCCGCCGCGACGAAGGCGATCGTCTAGAATTCATCAGGGCTGCCAGGAGAAACGAGATGGCGAACGTGAATCACAACGTCGATTGTCATGCCCACATCATCGATCCGGTGCGCTTCCCGTTCTCCGATACGCCAGGCTACAAGCCGCGCGCCGACGAAGGGGGTACGCGCGAGGAATTCTGCGCCATCCTCGACCTGCATGGCATGAGCCACGGCGTGCTTATCCAGGTGAGCGGCTACGGCACCGACAATGGCGCGATCCTCGACGCGATCAGGACCTATCCGAAGCGCTTCAAGGCGATCGTGCAGATCGATCCGGACGCGAGCGACAGGACGTTCGAAGACCTCGCGGGCGCCGGCGCCGTCGGCGTGCGATTCAACCTGGTCAATCGCGAGCCCGACCTGCTGTCGCGCCGCGATGCGCCGCGTTTGCTGCAGCGGCTCAAGGCGCTCGGATGGTTTGCGCAGATCTACGCGGACGACGCGCAGTGGCTGCTCGCCGCACCCGTTCTGCGGGCGAGCGGCATTCGCGTGCTGGTCGACCATCTCGGCGTTCGCGACATCGGCGCGGGGATCGGCCAGAAGGGATTCCAGGCGGTCCTGGCGCTGGGCCGCGACGGCCTCGCTACGGCCAAGCTCTCGTCGCTGTTCCGGGTATCGGGCACAGTTACGGGCTTCGAAGACCTGGACCCGTTCGTCGGTGAACTGGTGGGCGCGTTCGGCGTCGACGGATGCATCTGGGGTTCGGATTGGCCGTTCATCAATGTACCGCGGCGGCCGAACTATGCCGACCTGATCACACCGCTGGCGAGGTGGTTTCCGGATGACGGCGACCGGCAGCGCGTGCTCGCCCGCAATCCGCGGCGCCTGTTCGGCTTTGGAGATTGAGCATGACAGCGAATCAAACGAAATCGAAGCCTTTGCGCGTCGCGCTGGCGGGCGCCGGCATGATCAGCTGGCACCACCTGACCGCATGGCACAAGGCAGGCGATCGCGTGCGGCTCGTCGCCGTCTGCGACCCCGACCTCGACAAGGCGACCAAGCGGGCCACGGAGTTCTCCATCCCCAACGTCTATCGCGACGCCGATGCGATGTTTTCGGCGGAGGGGATCGACGCGCTGGATGTCGCCTCGCCGCGGGAGACGCATGCGGCGTGGACCGAAGCCGCCGCCGCGCGCGGCATCGATGTGCTGTGCCAGAAACCGATGACGCCGACGCTGGCGGAGTCGGAAGCACTGGTCCGGCGCGTCGAAGGCAAGTCGCGCCTGATGGTGCACGAGAACTGGCGGTTTCGCCCCTGGTACCGCGAGCTGAAGCGATGGATCGCCGCCGGCGAAATCGGCGATGTGCGGTTCGCGCACATGGACATGATCTCGTCCGGGATCCTGCCCGACGCCAATGGTCGCCGGCCCTCGTTCGAGCGCCAGCCGTTCATGCAGCACGAGGAGCGGCTGATGATCGCCGAAATCCTGATCCATCATCTGGACACCATGCGTTACCTTTGCGGCGAACTGACGGTCGTCGGCGCGCGTACCGCGCATACCGCGGCCGATGTGCGAGGGGAGACGCTTGCAGCAATCTTTCTCGAGAGCGCAACCGGCGCGCCGGTCGAGGTGAGCGGCACGATGGCGGCGCCGGGCTATCCGGCGCGTCCTCCCGATCGGATGGAAATCGTCGGCACACGGGCCAGCGCGGTGTTCGACGACTGGAAACTGCAGCTCCTGGGCGGGGCGCCGAAAAGCCAGGGCTTTGATCGCGATGCCGGCTACCAGGCGAGCTTCGACGGCGTCATTGCGCATTTCATCGACTGCATCGAGACCGGCGCGCCGTTCGAAACCGGACCCGACGACAATCTCAAGACGTTGCGCCTCGTCGAAGACGCATATCGGGCCGCGGGTTCGCGCGCTCCGCACGGAAACGATTAGGAGCGCATTGCAATGGACACCCGGTCAGCGTTGTCGGAGAGGTTCATCGGCCAGACCAAAGCGGCGGTGGACACACCGGCGCTCCTCGTGGATCTCGATGTCATGGAAGCGAACATTGCCCGCATCGCGAAAACCTGTCGCGACAACAGGGTCGGCTGGCGCCCGCACACGAAGGCCCACAAGACGCCCGAGATCGCGCGTCTGCAGCTCGCAGCCGGCGCGATCGGCATCGCCTGCGCGAAACTCGGCGAGGCCGAAGTGATGGCCGCGGCTGGTATTCGCGACATTCTCATCGTCAATCAGATCGTCGGCGCGACGAAGGTCCGGCGGCTCGCGGAGTTGATCGGGCCGGCCGATCCGATCGTTGCCGTCGACGGTATCCCCAACCTCGACGAACTCGCCGAT
Organism: Betaproteobacteria bacterium; assembly: GCA_039931775.1. Lineage (GTDB taxonomy): Bacteria > Pseudomonadota > Gammaproteobacteria > Burkholderiales > Casimicrobiaceae > CAIWHR01. Next base: position 6,649 of record JBDTRG010000032.1, read on the forward strand.
GCCGTACGCACGGTCGGCAAGGAACTCAAGGTCGTGATCGAAGTGAACATCGGGATGAATCGCGCCGGTGTCGAGCCGGGCGAGCCGGTCGTGGCGCTGGCGCGCGAGATCGCCGTCCGCAACGGGTTGCGCCTCGTCGGGGTCGCCGGATGGGAAAGCCAGGCGACCCGGATGGAGGACAGGGTCGAGAAGGAGCGCACGGTAATCGACGCGATTGCCCGTCTGACGGCAAGCGCGAATGCCTGCAGGAAGGCCGGCTATCCCATCGACATCGTGAGTTGCGGAGGAACCGGCACCTTTCCGTTTTGCGCGCAGCAGCCGGGGGTGACCGAGGTGCAGACCGGAGGCGCCATCTTCAGCGACGTGCATTACCGCACGCACTACAACGTTCATTTTCCGTACGCGCTGACCATTCTCACGACCGTGACCAGCCGGCCGACCGCTACGCGCGTGGTGTTCGACGCCGGCAAGAAGACGATGAGCGACGATGCGGCGGTCCCCGAGCCGATAGGCCTTCCGGCGATCAGGACGATCAAGCATTCGGCCGAGCACACGACGATCGAGCTCGAAGGTGGAAGTGAGACGCCGAAAGTAGGCGATCGGGTCGAATTCGTCGTCGGCTACTCCGACACGACGGTCCATCTGCACGAGGAAATGATCGGCATCCGGAAGGGGCGGATCGAGGCGGTCTGGATTATCGCCGGGCGCGGCAAGATCAAGTAGCGGCTCGGCCTCCGCAACGGTTTCGCAGACTCCCGCGGGTGAGTTATCGGCCTCCAGAGCCGACTCGCCCCGGTCGCATCCCCACTTCGTGGGGCCTCTGCTTCCAGGCTCGCGTCTCTAGTCTTCCTTCCCGACGAACCCCAGCGCCTGATGCGCGGTGCGCAACGCGTGCCGTTGCTTGAAGCGGACGGCGAGCAAGCGGTTCGCGGCAGCGAGCATGGCGATTCGTGAACCGGGTGGCACGCCGGCGGCAACTTCGTCGCGCACGGCGCTCCATGTCTTGAGCCAATGCGCGGGAAAGATCGGCGGTCCGACGCCGTGATCGACGAGGGTGTCGATGGCGCGTTGATGAAATGCCGCTTCGTCGCCGACCGCCCACTCGCCGATCGCCGCTTCCGCCGTCAGGTCGTTGTTCAGGTACGCGCTGTTGCGGCCGACGAACAGCGCGAGTTGCAGCAGGCCTTGCGGCCAAAGTCCTGGCTGGCGCGTGCACTGGTGGCGCACCGCGTGACCGAAGGTGAGAGCGTGGCTGAAGTCGAGCCAGCCGACGTTGTCGGCAACGCTGTTGTCCGTGCGGACGGCATGCCGTTCGTCGAAGCGCAGCAGATGTCGCGCGGCGGCTTCCATCAGCGCGCAATGGACATCGAGGGGTGCGTTGCCGGCGGCGGCGACCGTCGCGGTCAGCGCGTTGCGGATCGACTGTCCTTCGAACGCGTCGGCGCCCGGAGGCGAGCTGCTGCGCGCGACACTGACGGGCCACGCCGCGAGCGCATCCGCGTAGCCGCGAAAATCGGGCAGCAGGTCTTCGCGCGTGGCGAGAATCACCGATCGCAACCACGCGAAAAGCAGTGGCCATTCCACGTCGGTGCCCAATCGTGCGACCAGGCGCCGCACGTGCATCAGGTAGATCAGCGAGTGACCGAAATCGTTGTAATGAGCGAGCGCCGCCTCGGCCAGCGCGGGTTCCAGGTCGGCGAAATGCAGGCCTTGGGACAGCGCCCCGTTGAGCAATGTGGCGGCGCCACTCTCGTCTTGTGATTCGACCGAGGCGGCGAAGGCCGCGCTACTCCATGGTGCGCAGTCGGCGGTGTACGGGTAGGCCGGCTCGCGCAGCGTGTCGTACGCGATATACGAGATCGCTTCGGTGGCGCAGGCGAGGCGGGGTGCTTCACCGGCGAGCGAATCGGAAAGGCGCACCCACACTTCGGCCGCAGCATAGGCGTGTGTCATCCCGTCGCGCAGCCGGGCGTGCGTAGCGCTGATGGCGCGCGCCAGCGCCAGGTCGGCAGAGGCGCCCGCCTTCGACAGGCGCGCGAGCTCCCGCGCGATTCGAGCGGTGTCGTATTCCGCCATCGCCTGGTCGAGATGCTCGAGCGCCCGATCGATGCGCAGGGCGGCCGGTGGATCGTGGAGGTCGATCCAGACCGCGCCGTCTTCCACTTTCACCGGATAGATGCGCAGGTTGTCGCCACCGTAGATCGTGGCACCGGTCTTCAGGTCGAACTTCCAGTTGTGCCAGTTGCAGGTCAGCACGCAATCGGTGCCGAGGGCGCCTTCGACCAGCGGATAGCCCTCGTGCGGACAGCGGTTGTTGCAGGCGTAGATCTCCCCCTGGTGGAGGAACAGCGCGATGTGCTTGCCGGCGAGCTTTACCGCGATGGGGCGCGAAGGCTGCAATCGGCTCAAATCGGCTGCGCGCGTCCAGCTGGCGAGCTCGGCGGATGGTGACTCGTCGGGCATGGTGGCGATTTTATATCCTGCCGCGCCGGGCGTGACGGCAACTCCCACCCGCGTTGGTTGGAAATCGAAGGGACGATCGTCGTAGACTCGGCGTGTGACCGCCTGTTCGGCGTCTCCTTCCCCTCGGGAGGTTCGATCATGGGCACGAAACCCCGCAGCGCAGCAACCAAGGGCAAAGTCCCCCGGTCCGTCGCCCCCGACAGCGTCGACTTTCGGGATCGCGTCTACACACCGCCTGTCGAGCATGCGCCGGCGCCGCGCATCGTCCCTGCGCCGCCGCGGTTGCACCCGGTTCTGAATCAGGCCAGGACCGACGCCTGCACCGGTTTCGCGTTGGCGACGCTCGTCCACGTGCTGCTCGCCCGGCGCGACAGGAAGCTCGCCGCGCAGGTCTCGCCCTTCATGCTCTACGGAATGGCGCGCCATTACGACAATCTGCCGGGCACCGATGCCGCGAACGGATCCACGTGCCGAGGCGCGCTCAAGGCGTGGTTCAAGCACGGCGCATGCGACACCGGCTTCTGGCCGCGACTCGCCGAGCCGATGGCGACCGGCAAGGTCGATTGGTGGGACGACGGCGTCAAGCGGCCGCTCGGCGCGTACTACCGAGTCGAGCGACGTTCGATCGTCGACATGCAGGCGGCGCTGAACGAAACAGGCGTGCTCTACGCCAGCGCGGATACGCACGCGGGATGGGACGCCGGCAGCGAGCTATCTGCCGCGGCGAAGAAGAGCAAGGCGATCTGGAGAATTCACTTCGGAACGCCAGCCTCCGGCGGTGGCGGGCACGCGTTCGCGATCCTCGGCTACACGATCGACGGTTTCATCATCCAGAACTCGTGGGGTGATGGCTGGGGCAGCAAGGGGCTGGCCGTCCTGACCTACGCGGACTGGCTGACGAACAGCTGGGATTGCTGGGTGGCGCAACTCGGTGTCGTCACGCGGCTGCACGAACAGGCGGCGGCCGGCAAACCCGTTCTCCGGCACGGTGTGCGCGGCGTCCACACGGGCGTGCTCGACGTGCATGGCATCTCGCCGTATGTGATCAATACCGGAAACAACGGAGAGCTATCGCAGTCCGGGCAATTCCACACGACCCCTGCCGACATCGACGAGCTGGTGACCTTCATGATCCCGGATCAGCGGCGGCAATGGGGCATCCCGGACGGTCAAAAGATGGACGTCGTGGTCTACGCCCATGGCGGCCTGGTCGACGAGCACGCGGCCGCGAACACCGCCGCGCTCTGGATCGAGCTCCTGAAGGCGAAGAAGATCTTCCCGATATTCATGATGTGGGAGTCGGGGATCTTCGAGACCATCGAAGACGCGATCAACAACGCCATGCGAGGGCGCGCCGAGAGACCCACAGGAGGGCCGTTGGAGGCGGTCGACAGCTGGTGGAGCGATCGCATCGAAGGCGTGGCCCGGCTGGTCGGCAAACCGCTTTGGGGCCAGATGAAGCAGAACGCCCGCCTGCTCACGCAAAACCCGAGTGGCGGCGCGAACATGCTCTTTCAGCGATTCAACGGCACTGCCGCCGACGTGCGGCTGCATCTCGTCGCACACTCGGCGGGAGCGGTGATCCATGCGTATCTCGCCGAATGGCTGATCACTCAGAAAAACTGGACGATCGAGTCGCTGTCGGTGCTGGCGCCCGCATGCCGGACCGACACCTTCAGTCAATGCCTTGTTCCGCACCTGCAGTCGCGAAGGATCGGCCGGATGGCACAATTCCACCTGACCGATCCGTTGGAGGACAATGAAGGCGGAATGCGCGTTGCGCTGGGTTACAGGCGGTCGCTCCTTTCCATGATCTCGAACGGGCTGGAGGGGCCACGCAACGTTTCGATCCTTGGGATGCAGAAGTATTTCGATCGCGATGTCGCGCCGCTGCAACTTCCCAACGTCGAGGTGCGGGTCGCGCCCGCGTCGCAGGCGACCCACGCGGTGAAACACGGCGCTTTCGACGACGATCGGACCACGCAGGACAGCGTGGTCGCGAACATCAAGGGCGGGGTGATTCCGGCACCCTGAATCACTTGATTGGGCCCCGCTGGCACGACTCCTGCCTCGAATGGACTTCCCACGACCAAATAGGCGCCGGGATGCCCGGTATTCCAGATTTTGTGGATTTGAACCCCACCGATCCGCTGCGCGACGCGCCGGCGGCGGACGCCTTTTGGCAATTGTTGCCGCGAATCGATCCGGTCGCGGCGCAATTGTCGATTTCCCGGGCGCTTGCCGACGTCGTGGCGCGAGCGAACCCCGCCGTCAGCCAGTTGCAGGCTGTGCTCGCGCTCGACCAGCGGGCGACGGCGCTTTTCGACGCACTGCTTGTCAACTACATCGCAGGCGATGCCGAGTCCCCGGCGCTCGAAAAGGGGTACTGGCAGGCCGCTTTCGAGCTCACCCGTTCGTTTGCGGAGGCCTACTGGTACTTCCTGCGCTCGGTGCGCGACCGCCAGCACTTTCGGCGCTGGCGCGAGTTCATCCCTCCGGCGCTGCTGGGCCTCTTTCAACATCGCCAGGCCGAGCTGTTGCTGCGGCCATTCGTCGACGAGTTGTCGACCCGGTTTCCGTGGAAGGAGTTGCATGAGGCGTACCAGTACGGTGAGGCGCATGCGTTGTTGCATCAGGCGCTCCCGGTCGGCCGTTACCGCGCCAATGCCGATGCTCAAAGTACGCTGGAGCGTGAATACGTCCACGTCTTGCTTCTGGATCTGGTGAACGAGGGGCACTTCCCGCCGCGCGACGCGTTCTGGACGAACCAGCGGATTCCGCGCTGGACCGGAAAGCTTGCGCTGACGGCGCTACCCGTCGACGCCGTCGAACCTGCGCTGGTCGTCGAGCTCGACAACGACGTCGGGCTTACGCGGACGCCACCCGAGTCGACGAAGCGGTGCCTCGTGCTCGATACCGCGCCGGCGCTGGAATCGATTCGGTTCGAACTCGTGGACCTGCGCGAGGGTTCCCAAGGCCCCGAACTCTCGATGCCGGGTCGCGGCAAGCAACTGAATTTGCTGGGCAGGCTCAACGTGCTTCTCTCGCCGAAGCTTGCGTTTATCGCGCGCCGCGGGGATCGCAAGCCGGATGCGCGTCCCGTCGAGTTAGTGATCGGTCTTCCGCAGATCATCCGCGCGTTGAGCACCCGGCGGCCCAGTGCGACGGCGACCCCGCCGCGTGTTGGTTCCGAGGGCCGGGGAAACTCGATCGCTTCGCTCAGCAGCCTCACGGGGGTTCGGTCGACCATGAGCGCCCCGAATTCGATTTGGGGGGATTCGATCGCCGAGGTCGATGGTGGTTACCCATTATGGAAGATCGTGGATCGCAGTGATTCTGGTTGCCGCCTGCAGGGACAGATTTTCGAGTCGAATTGGGTGATCCCGGGCGTGCTGGTGGCGTTTCGCAAGGACGCGGCCGCGCCGTGGATGCTGGGCGTTGTCCGCCGATTCGACAAGCGAACAGGCGACCGCGCCGACGTAGGCGTCGAGTACATGGGCAGGAATCCGAGAGGCGTGAAGATCACCGTCGCAACGGCGTCCGGTGCGAATTCCTCGATGGCGGCAGGCAACGAGGTTCCGAGCATTGCGGCGATCTATCTGCCCGAGAGCGGGAGGCAGCCGGTGATGCCGTTCAAGACCCTCGTGCTGCCGGTGCGTAAATACGCGTCCGATGCACACCTTACGCTGCGGTCCGTGTCGGCGCTCTACACGATCCAGTTGAAGGAACCGATCGACGAGCAGGGCGACTTCATCTGGACGCCTTTCGAGATCGTCGCGCGGAGGCTGCGTACGGATATCAAATCGGCGGCGACCACGTCCGGTACATGACGCGAACAACGTCGGGCTGGCGCCGTTGGTTCCGGATTCGGACTAGTCTCGCAGACCGTGAACGAAGCGCCGCCGACCGCAAAGACGCACGCAAGCCCGGAGGCATGGCCAAGCCTGCCGCTCGATGCATGGGCTGACACCTACGCGACACTGCACCGATGGATGCAGATCGTCGGCAAGATTCGGTTGGCACAAAGTCCGTGGATCAATCATTCGTGGCACGTCGCGCTCTACGTGACGGCCACGGGGATCACGACGTCGGCCATTCCCTATGGAGATCGATCCTTCTAGATCGACTTCGACTTCGTCAGACATCGGCTCGACGTGCGCTCGAACGACGGTCGCACCGGCGGCTTTGCGCTGGAACCGCAGTCCGTGGCGTGGTTCCATGCGCGGCTCATGGCGGAGTTGGCGAAGCTCGATCTGCCCGTGAAGATTTACCCGCTGCCCAATGAACTGCCCGATCTGGTGCGTTTCGACCAGGATGAAGGTCATTGCAGTTACGATCGCGAGTACGCCAGCCGGTATTGGCGCGTCCTCGTGCAAGTCGACCGGGTGCTGAAGAACTTTCGCGCGCGCTTCATCGGAAAGTGCAGCGCCGTGCACCTGTTCTGGGGTGCCCTCGATCTCGCGGTGACGCGCTTTTCCGGACGACCGGCGCCCGAGCATCCGGGCGGGGTTCCGAACCTGCCCGATTGGGTGACCCGCGAGGCGTACTCGCACGAAGTCAGCAGCTGCGGATTCTGGCCCGGCGGCGGCGCGATTGCCTACGCGGCGTTCTATGCGTATGCGTACCCGGAACCCGCGGGTTTTGCACAGGCGCCGGTGAAGCCCGCCGCGGCGTTCTACAGTTCCGATTTTCGGGAGTTCGTGCTGCCGTACGATGCCGTTCGGCAATCGGCGTCGCCGGATGCAACGCTCCTCGAGTTTCTGCAGACGACCTACGAAGCCGCGGCGAATCTCGCAAAGTGGGATCGGGCGGCACTGGAACGCGATCGCGATCCTCGAAGCATCGCTTGACACGCCATGCGCCGGCAATCCCGGTTCTCCCTTTCAGCGGTTCCGCATGTTCCGGGGTAAGCGTGCGCCAGCGTACAGACTCGGCGCGACACGGCGACCAAGCTCCGCGCTACGAACTCGCCCTGCACGTTCGCAGGTTCGAGGTGCCGGAATCCCACATTGATTGAGGAGTCATCCCCAATGAACTGCCTTTCGCGACACTTGATAGTTGGTATGACCGTCTTCGCCGCGGGTAGTGCGATGGCCGACGTGACGTTCTACGAATCCGAAAATTTCACCGGACGCCAGATCTCGGGACGGGAGTCGATGCCGAATTTCCGCGCACTGGACTTCAACGACCGCGCACGTTCCGCGATCGTGGAGGGAGGCGCCTGGGAGGTGTGCGTCGGAACCCAGTTCGACAACGACTGCACGCTCCTGCAGCCAGGTCGCTATCCGACGCTCGGCGAGTGGTCGAAGCGGATAAGCTCCGCGCGGCCGGCTTCGATGCCGATGGCCGATATGCGGCACTCGGCGGTCGCGATGCGCTCGACCGGCGGCATCGTTTTCTTCGAGTCCGAGAATTTCGCCGGACGCCAGTTCATGATCGACGAGCCCGACGCGAATTTCGGCCGATCGCACGCCAGTGACCGGGCGCAATCGGCAATCGTCGAGGGCGGTGCCTGGGAGGTTTGCAATGACGCCGACTTCCGCGGCGGTTGCCGTGTTCTCGCTCCGGGGCGATATCCGGCTCTCGGCGATCTGGCCCGTCGTATCAGCTCGGCGCGACCGGCCTACGACGCGCGAAGCGGAATGCCGCGTGATGGAATGCACGGGCGGGCGAGCGCGACGCTGTATTCCGGAGCCAATCTGACGGGACGCGCCTTTGCGCTCGGCGGAGAAGGAGCGGGCAACCTCGACGGCCTGTTCAACGACCGCGCGTCGTCGCTGCGGGTCGAACGCGGCTACTGGATCTTCTGCAGCGACGCCAACATGCGCGGCGAGTGCAGGACATTCGGCCCGGGCGACTACGCGCAGCTTCCGTCGGACCTCGACAACCGTATCTCGTCGGGTCGCAGGATCTCGAACGACTATCCGTACGCGGGCAGTCCCAATTGGCGGTAGCCCGATGGCTGGCCGTAGTATGGCTGGCCGCGGTCGCCGTTCCGTCCGCGTCGGCCGCCCCCGACGCGGACATCGTCGTGCATGTCAGGAAGGACGGGCCGGAAATCGTCGTCGAGGCCGATTGCCCGGTTCGCGCGCCATCGAGCGTGGTCTGGGAAGTCCTCACCGATTACGACAACATGAGCCGGTTCCTTTCGCACGTTCAATACAGCAGCGTGAGGAGCCGCATCGAGAATGTGCTCACGGTCCGGCAAATCGGCAGGACGTCCCGCGGACCGATTAGCTTCGCCTTCGACAACGTGCGCGAAGTGGAACTTCGACCCTACACCGAGATTCGCTCGCGGCTGCTGAGCGGTGACCTCAAGGCATTCGCGTTCACGACGCGGATCGTCGAGGCAGGCGACATCGTGCACATCGTCAACAGCGGCCGATACACGCCGAATCACTGGATACCGCCCGTCATCGGACCCCCGCTGATCGAGGCCGAAACGCGCAACCAGCTTGCCGAGGTCCGGGCGGAGATCCTCCGTCGCAGCGAACGCCGCGCCGCCGGACTCGCATTGCCGTAGCGGCGGAGTCGCTTTGCGCGCGCCGTTCCAGTCCACGGCGCCGGTCCTCGCCCGCCGCGTCTGGTATTGTGGTAATTTCGTCGCGTCCATCCGTCACTGCGAAGGAGTTGCCATGGATTCCGATGCCACATCACCCGGCGAAATCGATCGCCGAGAATTTATCCGGCGGGCGTCTGCGGCCGCTGTTGCCGGACTGAGCGCACCGTACGTCTGGTCCCAGCGTACCGAGGAAACCCTGGTCGTCAACAGCTTCGGTGGCGAGTACCAGGAGCTCTTCGAGAAGGCGGTCATTCGGCCCTTCGAAAAGAAGTTCGGCGTCAAGGTCGTGCACGATGCCACCGGAACCTCGTCGCAGGACTACGCGAAGATCCGCGCGTCGAAGGGCGCGCCCGGGTTCGACGTCGCCGCGGCGCTGAGTCCGCCTGAAGTCGTGCTGGGTGCGAAGGAAGGACTGCTCGAGAAGATCACCGAGCAGGAAGTGCCCAACCTCAAGTTCACGTGGGAGAAGGCGCGCAAGTCGCTGCCTCCGAACGCGGTGATGCACACGCTGCAATTCGACTCGTTGCTGTACAACAAGGACAAGCTCGACAAGCCCACATCCTGGGCGGATTACTGGCAACCCGAAAAACGCTACGGTGCGAAGGTGAAAGGCCATGTCATCAACTACAACCCGGCAAACCTGCTTTCGGTTTTCGCGCTGATTCACGCGGCCGAACTCGGTGGCGGCGGGACGTCGAACATGGACCCCGCGTGGGCGCTGCTCAAGAGCCAGAAGCCGTACGTCGGCGTGATCGTCACCACGTCCGCCGAGGCGGCGCCGCATTTCGAAAGCGGCGAGGTGTGGCTATCGCCTTATTGGAGCGCGCGCGCCGGCTATTACATCAGTCGCGGCATTCCCTATGGCATGATCGTACCGAAGGAAGGCGTCATCGCCAACATCGACGCGGCGGCGGTGCCGGTCGGGGCGAAGAACAAGAAGCTCGCCTACGAATTCATCAATTTCATGCTGGACCCGGCGACTCAGCGCGACTGGTGCATCGCTTACTTCTGCAGTCCCGGCCGCGGCGACATCAAGGACTGGCCGAAGGGCTTCGCCGACTCGCAGATCGTGACCAACCAGCAGTTCGATTCCGTGAGATTGCCCGACCTCGACGCCATCGGCACCAATCGGCGCGACTGGACCCTGCGCTGGCAGGAGATCATGGGCTAGCAAGGCAATGACCCACGCGAGTGCGCGCAGCCGTGTCCCGGCACACTGGCTGCTGGTTGCCTTGCCCGCGACGGTGCTGCTCGTCTTTTTCGTGTTGCCCAACGCGCTGCTTCTTTCGGCGAGCTTCCTGAAATCCGAGGCGCAGCAGCTCACGACGCAGACGACGCTCGACAATTACCGCTTCCTGTTCACGCGGCCGCTCTATCTCGAAGTTTTCCTCCGCACCTTCGTCGTCGGCATTTCGGTCGGCGTCGTCGACATCGTGCTCGGCTTTCCGCTCGCCTATTTCCTCGTGCGGACGCGCAGCCGCTGGAAGGGTCTGCTCATCGCATTGTCCCTAGCGCCGTTGCTGGCGAGCGTCGTGGTGCGCACCTACGGCTGGTACATCATCCTCAACCGCTTCGGTGTGGCCAACGACGTGCTGCTCGGCATCGGCATCATCGAGAATCGGATCGCGTTCATGCCCAGCACCGGTGCCATCATCGTCGGTCTTGCGCATGCGCTGCTTCCCTACACAGTGCTTTCGATCATGGGTTCACTGAACGGGATCAACCCGAATCTCGAATCGGCCGCGATGAGCCTCGGCGCGAATCGCATCCGAACCTTCTTCCACGTGATCCTGCCGCTGAGCCTGCCCGGAATCGCCGGGGGATTCCTGCTGGTTTTTTCCATCGCCATCAGCGCCTATGCGACGCCCGCCATTCTCGGCGGGCCGGCGACGCAGGTCGCGGCCACGGCGATCTACAGCTTCATCATCCAGCTGCTCGATTGGTCGCTGGGGGCGGCGCTGGCGGTTGTCCTCATCGTCTCTTCGCTATTGTTGCTGTATGCGGCTGCCCGCCTGGGTGCCAGGCGGGCGGCGCTATGAGTCCGCGCCGCTCGTTCTTCCGCTGGCGGATGACGTCGGGCCCGTGGGCGCTGCTGCGCGGGGTCGTGATCCTCATCTATGTCTTTTCGCTGGGACCGATCCTGATCACGGCGGCCGTATCGTTCAATGCGACGAACCGTTCGTTCTTTCCTCCGCGCGGCTTTTCGTTTCGCTGGTGGGAGAAGGCGTTTGCGCCCGAATGGATCGACCCGTTGATCTTCAGCCTGAAGCTCGGGTCTCTCACTGCGGTGCTCGGCACGGCGCTTGCGTTGCCGCTGGCCTTTGCCTTGTACCGGTACCGGTTCCGCGGCCGGGAGGCGCTCGTCGCACTCACGCTCGGACCGCTGATGCTTCCGACGCTGGTCACCGGGGTCGGGTTGCTGCAGCTCTTTCAGTACCTCGGCTGGCGCGAGCACATGGGATTTACCGCACTCCTGGTCGGGCACGTCGTAATCTGCATGCCGTTCGCGGTGCGCACCGTGTCCATCAGCCTTCGGACGCTGCCCCCCAACGTCGAACTGGCCGCCGCGAGCCTCGGGGCGACGCGCTGGGCTACGCTTCGCCACGTGGTGTTCCCTCTCATCAAGACCGGACTCGTCGCCGGCGCGGTATTCGCGTTCATTCATTCGTTCACCGACATCAACCTGTCGATTTTCCTGGCTCGCCCGGGCGAGACGCCGATCACGGTCAAGATTCTGGGCTTCCTGGAATTCGGTTTTGCACCGACGCTGGCCGCGGTGTCGGTGATCACGCTGCTGGTTCCGCTGGTGCTCGTCGCCGTCGTCGAGCGGGTGAGCGGCCTCGGCGACTTCATCTATGGGGAGCGGGAACGTGCCTGAACCGGCGTTGCGCCTTGTCGGCATCGAAAAGCAATATGCGACGGCGGTGGCGGTCGCCGGAATCGACCTCGATGTGCGCGAGGGCGAGTTTGTAACGCTGCTCGGCCCGTCGGGCTGCGGCAAGACGACGACCCTCGCGCTCATCGCCGGATTCTTTCCCCCGACCGCGGGCGAGATCTACCTGAAGGGCAAATCGGTCGTCGATCTGCCGTCCTTTCGGCGCGATATCGGCGTGGTCTTCCAGGACTACGCGCTGTTTCCGCACATGAGCGTCGCCGAGAACGTCGCGTTCGGCCTCAGGATGCGCAAGGTGGCGCCATCGGAGATCGCCAAGCGGGTCGCGGATGCGCTCGATCTCGTCCAGTTGAAGGGCCTGGGCGAGCGCCGGCCGCTTCAGATGTCGGGCGGACAACGGCAACGGGTGGCGCTCGCCCGCGCGCTCGTGGTCAATCCCGCCGTGCTGCTGCTGGACGAACCGTTGTCGAATCTCGACCTCAAGCTGCGCGAGGAAATGCGCGTCGAAATCGTCGCTATCCAGCGCCGCCTGGGAATCACCACGGTGTTCGTCACGCACGACCAGAGCGAGGCGCTGGTGATGTCCGACCGGATCGCCGTGATGAACGCCGGGCGCATCGAGCAACTCGGCGATCCGGCCGATATCTATGAGCGCCCGGCGACGCGCTTCGTCGCGCAGTTCATCGGCCGGATGAATCTCTTCGCGGGTGTGGTCACGCCCGATCGACGGGTGCGCACGGTGGACGGCGTGGAACTCGCAGAGTCGGCCCCGCCGGAAATCGCAACGGGCGCGGCGGTCCACGTGGCCGTGCGGCCGGAGCGTGCCCGACTCGTCCGCGAAAAGCCGGCGGAGGGGCTCGCGCTGGCGGGAACCGTCCGCCAGGTGTTCTACCTCGGCGCCGTCCGCGAGTTCCACTTGGACCTCGCCGGTGGAGAGCGAGGTCAGGTCGAGATGCGGAACGATGGCGCAGCGGCCCGCTTTGAGCCCGGCGATACCGTGTGGCTTACGGCGTCGTTCGCGAATTGCCGGGTTTTGCCCGCGCGAAGCTGAGGCGATCTGCCTCCACGCCCGATCATTTAGGCGAGTACCCCCTCCGGGCGAATTACTTCGCGCTCGGCCATCAGCGGCGTTTCGCCCTCCAGCGTGGTCCGGTGCATCAGGCGTTTGTATGTCGCGTCGTCGAACGGCGTGGCGCAGTGCTGCGCGCATCGGTTGTCCCAAAGCAATGCGTCGCCGACACGCCACCGATGGCGATATACGAACTCGGGGCGCGTCGCGAAATCCTTCAGGTAGTCGATCAGTTCCTGCGCCTCCGCGTCATTCAAGCCGTCGACCTTGTACGCCCAGCGGCCAATGTAAAGCGCGGTCCAGCCCGATTTCGGATGGCGGCGCGCGATGGGATGCCAGACGTCCGGCCGCGCGTGTCTCTGCTCGTCGGTGAGCGGCGGCAGGTGGGGGTAGTAGACCTCGTGGAATCGCTGGCGGGAAAAGCACGCGCGCCGTCCCATGATCCTGCGCCGCACCTCGTCCGGCAACGCGGTGAAAGCGGCATAGGTGTCGGCGTACATCGTGTCGCCGCCGTCCGGCGGCAACATCAGCGCGTGGATGAACGAGCCGGCGTTCGGCAGCACCTTGTCTTCGCCGTCGGAATGCCATCCCCAGCCCGCGCGCTTCATGCCGATCGGCTTGTTGTCCTTTTCGACGTTCGATACGACCAGCACTTCCGGATGGCCCGGGAGGTTGAATTCCAGGGGCTCCATGATGTGGAGCGGTCCCAGCTTGCGCGTGAACGCGACGTGCTGCGCCGGTGTCCACGCGACGCCGCGGAAGAGGAGGATGCTGTAACGCCACCACGCCGCTTCGATTTCGGCAATCGTCGCGGAGTCGACGTCACGCGAAAAGTCGACGCCGATGACTTCGGCGCCGAACGTCGGATGCAGGGGGCGAATACGCAAGGACATGGCGTCAACCTCGTCGCTGGATCATCGATCGGTCGGTGAAAATCATAGCATTCTGCCGTCCGGACGCGCTGGCTTCGCTACCCCTTGCGGTAAAGCGCGCGGAATTCCTTGACATCCGCGAGGGCGCCATCGCGCAGGCGCGAGATGTCGCTGCCGGCGTTGACGAATTGGTAGCCGCGCGCGAACATGTCCTTCCAGGTGCAGCCGGGGTGCGGCACCGTACCCATCGGGCGACCCGCGGCACGGATGCGCGATTCCGCATGCTCGATCAGGCCGGCGACCTCCGGATGCTTGAGATTGCCCATCTGGCCGATCGTGGCCGAGAGGTCGAACGGCCCGATGAACATGAGATCGATGCCTTCGACAGCGAGGATGGCATCGATATTTTTGACGGCAGTGGCCGATTCGATCTGGCAGGCGATCAGCAGATTCTCGGCGCAGGTACCGACGTAATCCGCGGCCATGCCGTAACTCGAGGCGCGCACCGAACTCGACGCCGTGCCGCGACGTCCTCGCGGCGGATAGAGGCAGGCCGCGACGGCGGCGCGAGCCTCCTCGGCGGTGTCGATGCTCGGGATCAGCACGGCTTCGGCGCCGACGTCGAGGACGCGCTTCAGGTACACGTGGTCGTTCCACGGCACGCGCACTACGCCGACGGTCGGCGTTGCAGACATCGCGTGCAATTGCGCGCCGAGGCTTGTCGCATCGCCCAGGCCGTGTTCCTGGTCGAGGACGAGGTAGTCGAATCCGGCGAGGCTCAGGATCTCGGCCACCTGCGGATGGCCGAGCATCGTCCAGCACCCCAGGACATGCTCGCCGTTGCGCAGGCGCTCTTTGAGACGGTTGGGTCGATACACGATGCTCCTCGAAGGTTGGATTTGTGGACGCGCTGGCGATATTCTACGTTTTTACCACACGCGAATCGAAAGGCTCGGCATGGCATCGACGGCAAATCTGTTGCAAGGGGTCGAAACTTCCGCGGACCGCTGGATGGACGACGTGATCGCGCTGCGGCGCAGCATCCACGAGCACCCGGAGCTCGCGTTCGACGAGCATGAGACGGCAAAGCGCGTGCAGGCATTCCTGACCCGGTTGGGCATTCCCTTCCGGTCAGGTGTCGGCGGAACCGGAATCGTCGCGTTGCTCGAGGGCGCGAAGCCGGGACCCACCGTCGCGATTCGTGCCGACATGGACGCCCTGCCCATGAGCGAGCCGGCGGGCCTGCCGTTCGCGTCCAAGGTCGCAGGCAAGATGCATTCGTGCGGGCACGACGCGCACACGGCGATCGCGCTGGGGGTAGCCGCGGTCATGTCCGAGGCGCGCCCCGAGCTGCCGGGTCGCGTGATGTTCATCTTCCAGCCCGCCGAGGAAACGTTGAGCGGCGCGCGGGCGATGCTTGACGCCGGGGCGTTCGATGGCGCAACGCCGGATACCATCGTCGGTTTTCACAACTGGCCGCAGCTCGCCACGGGCACCGTGGGCTGGCACACGGAGGCGGTGATGGCGTCCTCCGATAGTTTCGACGTCACGTTGAAGGGGCTGGCCGGGCATGGCGCTCATCCGCATCTCGCCGTGGACGCGATCGTCGGCGCGGCGCAGTTCATCGACCAGCTGCAAACGATCGTCAGCCGCGAGATCGCTCCGATCAGTTCGGCGGTGGTGACGATCGGCCGCATTCAGGGCGGGACGGCGCGCAACATCATCGCATCCTCGGTGGAAATGAACGCGTCGGTGCGTACGCTGGAATCCGACATCGCCAAGCGGGTCGAGGCGGCAGTGCGCCGGATCCTCGAAGGGTTGAAGACCGGCATGCGGATGGACTACGACCTCAAGTGGACGAAGCTCACGCCGGTGCTGCGCAACGACAAGGCGACGATGGCGCGCGTCCTGAAGGTCGCACGGGACATGCTGGGAGCGGCCAACGTCATCGAGATGCCGTCCCCGAGCATGGGCAGCGAGGACTATGCCTGGTTTGCCGAGCGCGTCCCCTCGGCGCATCTGCGGATCGGATCGAAGATCGATGGCCACGAGACCGCCATCCATCGCACCGACTATCAGCTCAACGAACAGATGATCCCGCTCGCCACGAAGCTCATGTCGCGTGCGGTGCTGAATCTGATGGAATGACGGGTCCTGCGCAGCATCCGGCGATCGGCGATTCGCCCTGCCGGAAGCATAGGCGCGGCGTCAGGGTCTGCGCAGGCAAACGAGATAGCCCGCGACGGGCGCACCTTGTTGAAGGCGGAGTTGCCGCTCGGCCAGGTCGGCTAGCTCGAGCCCGGCGTCGAGGGTGGCCTTTTCGAGATAGGCGCGGTGATGGGCAAATCGCCCTGACGGCAGGACCTGATAACCCACGTCCGCCCCGGCTTCGAGCGACAATACGGCAATGCCGCGCGGCCGCAGCACGCGCGCAGTCTGCACGAGTCCCGGTCCAAGTTCGCCAATGTAGACAAATACATCGGCCGCGGTGACGACGTCGAACGACCGCTCCGGGCAAGTTCTCAGGTGCGTCACCAATTCCGAATGATGCAGCTCCGTGTAGACATCGCGCGCACGTGCACGGTCGAGCATGGCGGACGACAGATCGACCCCCACCAGCCGCCCAAACGGCGGCGAGAGCGCGGCGCCGACCAGCCCGGTACCGCAGCCAAGGTCCAGGATGTCAGGTGCCGGCACCGGCGAGCGCGCTCGCAGGAGCGCGACGACCGCTTCGTGTTCGTGATAATTCAACCCGCCGACCAAGTGTTCGTCGAACCCTTCGGCGTAGGCATCGAAGATTCTTGCAATGACTTCGGGCGGCGTGTCGGCCGGCGTTTCGCCACGCAGCACCGCCAGCTGAAAGCGCAGCATGCGATTGTCAGGCTCGATGGCCAGCGCCATCGTCAGCCAGCGCGCCGCCGCTTCGGTGTCGCCACGCTCCCGCTCGATCAAGGCGACCGCGCTCAAAGTCTCCACATCGGCTGGACGGGCATCGATCATGGATTGCAGGAGCGACAGAGCCTCGGCGAGCTCTCCGCTTGCGTGCAGTTGTGCCGCGCGCATTCGCATCACCGAAGCATTGCCGGACGAGCTATCCTCCGCTTCGGACGCCGACAGTACGTCATGGCTTGACAACTCGCTGATACGCGCAGCGGCGGCTGCATTCGTCGTATCGAGGGCGTGCGCTTGGCGGTACGCCGCCAGAGCTTCGGCCGGACGTCCGGCAAGCTCGAGGGCATGGCCGAGCTCCGTGTGGGCCAGCACCCATCCAGGTGAAAGTGCCACCGCCCTGCGAAGCGCCATTACGGCCGCGCCGGGATTGCCTGCACGATGCCCCAATTGCCCCCCAAGGATGTAAATGCGCGCATCGGTTGCGTCTTCGTTCTGCGCGACATTGAGCAGCGCTGCCGCGTCGGTGAGGCGGCCGTCCGACAACGCACGCTCGACCTCGGACAGCAGGGAGTTCAATTCTTCACTCATGAAATGGCTGCCCACCGACTTGGCCGCTGCAACCGGAGCGAGTCTGGGTGCAGTTGCCGCTACCCGCGCTGCTTGGCCAGCGCCTCTTCGATGACCTTGGTCGCCCCCGAAATGTCGGGCAGCTTTTCGCCGGCATCGAGCCGTGCCCGGCTCTTGGCTTCGGCCTCCTGCATGCCGATTGCGCGGTCCCCGGCCGCCTCGGCATCCGCCGGATCCATGACGATGACGCCGCATTCGTCGGCAATGATTACATCGCCCGGGCGCACGGCCACGCCCCCGCAGGAGATCGGCGCGCAAAACGTCCCCGCGAAGCCGATGCGCTTGGTCGTGATCGGCGAGAGCCCGCGACACCACACGGGGACGCCATGCTGGCGGATTTCACCGATGTCGGTGACGACGCCATCGATGATCACGCCGGCGACCTTCGCGACCTTGGCCGCATAGGCGACGAGCCCGCCGAAACCCGCGTGCCGCGTGTCGCCGCCGCGATCGACGACCAGCACGTCACCCGGACGCAGCTGGCCCATCGCATAACCGATGATCGTGCCGTCGACGCCCGGTTGGAAGACCGTCACCGCGGGCCCGGCGATGCGCACGTCCTGCTGCATCGCCCTGATCCCCGGATCCATGAAGCCCCAGTGGCGGAAATGACCAATGGTCGCGGGTTCGGCGCGTACCAGCTTTTGTACGAGCGCCGGGGCCATCGGGGTCGGTAACGGATTCAATGTGAACATCGCGTCCGATCTCCTTGCAGGTTGGGACTAGGGAATTGCACATGGAGCCTGGCCTATCCAGGACCCGCGAATCGCGCAGCGACGGCTTCCGCTGCGCGGTTACTTCTGCTGCAGGTTCTCGAGGATAGGCTTCATCCGCGCCTCGGTATCGATCCACAGCTTCGTGTACGCCGCCGGATCGAGGTAGTACGGCGACAGCGCGAGCTCCTGCAGTTTCTGCCGATGTTCGGGGCTGTCGATCACCTTTTTGATCGCGCTTGTCAGCGTATCGACGACGTTCTGTGGCGTGTCGGCGGGCGCGATGATGCCGGTCGACGAGGCGGCGACGACGTCATACCCCTGCGATTTCATCGTTGGTACTTCGGGCATGGATTTGTCGGGCAGCTCTGCGGCAACTCCCAGCACGCGGAACGCGCCGCTCGTCTTGTGCTGCAAAGCATCGGCGGTGGCGCCTGCCAGCGCGTCGACGTGGCCGCCCAGCAAGGCTGTGACCGATGGCGCGCCCCCCGTGAAATGGACCGAGACGAAGCGCACGCCGGCCGCCCGTTCGAGCATCAGAACCTCGGTGTGCGGCACGGCCATCAGGCCGCTGTCGCTGACCGAGATCGTTTCCGGACTCTTGCGCGCCGCCTCGACGAGGTCTTTCAGCGTCTGGTACTTGCTGTCCGCGCGCACGGACAGCGTCTGCGGGACGAAGTGGTGCATCGCGATTGGCTGGAAACTCGACCGCGTGTACGCTATGTCGCGACCAGGCACCGCGTAGTGGGTGATCACCGTGGGCAGCACGACATAGGAAAGCGTGTAGCCGTCCGGCTTCGATCGCAGGAGCTCCATCAGGCCCACCTGGGAGCTCGCGCCCGGCTTGTTCACGACGACGACCGGCGTCATCAGCTCCTTCTCGAGGCCCACGGCCATCAGCCGCGCACCGGTGTCGGTGACCCCGCCCGAGGCATACGGCACGATCAGGGTGATCGATTTTCCGCGCTGAGGGAACGGGGTTGCCTGCCCGAGCACTGCGGCGCACCAGCCGCCGAGTGCGATGCCGACGAGCGCGGCGAGGGACAGGGCCTTGCAATGTGCGACCCATCGCATTTCACTTCCTCCGTTAATGGGCAGCGATCGTGCGCTGCCCGATCTTATCGCGAGTACGAACGCCGTGGCGCGTCATCGCAGTTGCAGGTAGCGTAACGTTACCGCAATTTCCACACCGGCTTGCGCTTTTCCTTGAATGCCCGTCCGCCTTCGGCGCCGTCTTCGGTCTCCGCGATCTCCTGATCGAGGTGCCGCGCGTACGCGGACAGCGACGGTGGAAATGCCGCGGTCAGGCGGTACAGGCGGATGGCACCCTGGACCGCCAACGGTGAACCGAGGCAGACCATTTCCGCCAACTTCTCGGCCGACGCCATCACGTCCGCGCGCGGCACGACCTTGTTTACGATCGCCTGCTGAAGGCATTCCTGCGCGGTCAGGCGACCGTTGCACAGCGTCAGATAGGCGGCGGCGGTCCGCGGCAGCGCCGTGTACATTTCGTGCGGTGCGCCGAGCCGGCCGACGTTGGTGTGCTGATCGCCGAGCCACGCGTCGTCGGCCATCAC
This sequence comes from Betaproteobacteria bacterium, assembly GCA_039931775.1. GTDB lineage: Bacteria > Pseudomonadota > Gammaproteobacteria > Burkholderiales > Casimicrobiaceae > CAIWHR01. Next base: position 26,317 of record JBDTRG010000032.1, read on the forward strand.
CCGTAGCTGGCACTGGAGCACGATGTTGAGGCCCACGCCGACCGCAAAGCCGTTGATCGCTGCGATCAGCGGCTTTTCTAGGTTCGCGTCCTGCGGCTGTCCGCCACCGCCCCAGAAGAAGAGCGGATTGTTCGGGTCCTCGTGCGGCGTGCGCTTGCCCTGCGCCTGATATTCCGCCAGGAACTTGACGTCGCGGCCGGCGCAGAAGGCCGTTCCCGCTCCGGTGACGATCGCCACATAGATCTCGGGATCGAGGCCGATGTCGCGCCAGCACGAGCGCATCTCCGCGTAGGCATACGAGTGCAGCGCGTTGCGCGCCTCGGGCCGGTTGAGCGTGAGGTAGGCGACGTGTCCCTTCTTTTCGTAGATGACGTGCTTCAGATCCTTCGGCATCGTCGACGGGTCGTACGGCGATTCATAACGCGGCATCGAAGTTCTCCAGGGAGTGCGACGTCAATAGACCGGCTTGCGCTTTTCGAGGAAGGCGCGGCGCGCTTCCTCGGCGTCCTCCGTCTTGCTTAGCGTGGTCGTGTAGTTCTGCTCGAGTTTGAATCCTTCCCGCAACCCGAGCCCTTCGACCGTCAGGAAGGATTCGCGGATCGTGCGCACGGCCGAGGGAGCTTTGGCGGCGATCGTCGCGGCGACGCCCAGCGCGGCCGGCAGGAGTTGCGCGTCGGGAAGGCAGGCTTCCACTGCGCCCAGCCTGTGGAGCTCAGCGGCCGGCACCCTTTCGCCGGTCAACATCATGCGACGCATTTTCGACGGCGGCAGGATCCGTTGCAGGAAGCTCGCCCCGCCACCCAGGCCCACGTCGATCTCCGGCATGCCGAAGACGGCGGTGTCGGCAGCGAAGATCAAATCGCAGCATGCGGCGAGCACGAATCCCGCGCCGAGCGCCGCGCCGTTCACGGCGGCGATCACCGGCTTGCTGCTGTCGAGGATGCAATAGAACGCCTCGCGGGTGAGCCGATTGGCGCGCAGATGATCGCCCGGCGCGCTGCCGAGCGCCTGCTTCTCCTTGATGTCGGCGCCGGCGCAAAATACCTTGCCACGGGCCGTGAGAACGATCGCCCGAACGTCGTTGCGGTCCTGCAGCGCGTCGAAGGTGCGCAGCAACTCCTCGCGCAGGTCCCGTCCCAGCGCATTGACCGGCGGCCGCGCCAGCGCGACGATGGCAACAAAGGGCGCGGCAACTTCCACCTCGAGCAGATTTTGCACCACGCGTTGACTCCCGATCGCGCATTGCCGTCCGATTTCAGCGGTATAAGTGTACGCTTAACCGTCCTATGGCCGCTCCTGACCGTCGAGCTTCTCGCCTGGTCGCCGAGTCGGAAAAGGACCGACGATAACCGAATGACACACATGCGATCACCGAACTTCGCCGACGTCTCCCGGCTGCTCGCGCCGCGCTCGATCGCCGTGATCGGCGCGTCGGACCAGCCGGGAAATCTCGGTGGGGTCGCCATCCGGCTGTCGCAGAAATTCGGCTACCCGGGGTCGCTGTGGCCGATCAATCCACGCCGCGCCGAGGTGCACGGAATCGCCTGCCATGCGCGCGTTGCCGACCTTCCGGCGCCCGCCGAACTCGCGCTCTTTGCGACGGCCGCCGAGTCCCTGCCGTCGCTCGTGCGCGAGTGCGCCGGGGCGGGGATCCGGTGCGGGATCGCGTGGGCCGGCGGCTTCGCCGAAGTCGGCGAGCGCGGCATCGCGTTGCAGCGCGAACTCGTCGATGCGTGTCGAGACACGGGGTTCGCTCTTGCCGGGCCGAATTGTATCGGCATCATCGACAGCTGGATGCCCGTCACCGCGAGCTTCGCGTCGTTCCTGACCGAAGTCGACGAGCTGGTGCGCGGCGACATCTCGATGTTGAGCCAAAGCGGCGGAACGGCGACGATGGCGCAGGCGTTCGCGCAACAGGCGGGCTTCGGGTTTCGCTACATGATCAGCACCGGCAACGAGGCGGTGCTGACCGCCAGCGACTATCTGCACGCGCTGGTCGAGGATCGCCACACCCGTGTCATCGCAGCGTACCTGGAGGGTGTCGGGGACGGCGAGCGATTCCTGGCGGCGCTCGACGAGGCGCGGGCAGCCGGCAAGCCCGTCGTTGTATTGAAGGGCGGCGAGACCGCGGCGAGTGCGCGCGCGGCTGTGGCCCACACCGGCGCGCTCGCCGGCGAACGGCGCGTGTGGGACGCGGTGTTTCGCGATGCCGGCGTCGTCCAGGTCCATTCGCTGGAAGAGTTGCTCGACACGGTACTTTTCCTGACCAGCATCGAGGCCGGCAGGGTGCCATCGGGCAACGGCGTCGCCGCGGTGACTTTCGGCGGCGGGGGCGGAGTGCTCGCGGCCGATCAAGCGGCCCGCTGCGACCTCGCGTTGCCGACGCTGGCGGATGCGACGCAAAGAGCGTTGCGGCCCCTGGTGCCGCCCATCGCTGCGATCACCAACCCCGTCGATCTGACGCCGCAGGCGTTCAATCAGGCGGAATGGTTCGCGCGCTTTCCGGGGGCGCTCGATGCGATCGCCGCCGATCCCGCGATTCACTCGATCCTGCTGCAATTCGGGCCGATGGCCCAGCGCGGCATGGAAATCGCTCGGGCGATCTGCGATTTTCGGCACCGTACCGCGAAGACCGTCTGTTTCGCGTGGCCCCTCGCGCCGCGGGGCGTGGCTGAATTCCTACGCGAGCAGGGCGCATACGTGTTCACCGAACATGCGCGTGCGATCAAAGTGTTGGGCCGCCTCGCCCGGTGGCAGGCCGTCGTCGGGAGTGAGATCGAAAGCGCGAGCATGGCGATGACCTTCGATTGGTCGGCGCATCTCGCAAATCCAACCGCCGGATACGTGATGTCCGAGCCTGACTGCCATCGCCTCCTCGAAGCGGCCGGCCTCCCGGTGGCCGCGGGACGGCTGGTGCGCTCCGCAGACGAGGCCGCCGAGGCCGCAGCGGCGGTCGGCATGCCGGTCGCGTTGAAGGGAATCTCCGCAAAGGTGACGCATCGCGCCGCCGCGGGTCTCGTCGCGCTCGGCATCGACTCCGGCAGCGACGCACGCGAATCCTACCGCGTGCTCGACGAGCGTGCCGCCCGCGCCGGCGTCGCGCTCGACGGGGTCTACGTGCAGCGCATGGTCAGTGGCGGACTCGAAGTGCTGGTCTCCGCATTCCGCGATCCGGTCTTCGGCCCGATGATCTCCTGCGGAGCCGGCGGCAATCTCACCGAGCTCATCGACGACGTGACGCTCCAGCGCGCGCCGGTTTCGCAGTCGCAGGCGGAGCGGATGATCGATCGTCTGCGAATCGCGCGCGTCGCGAACGGGATGCGACCACAACCCGATCGGCGCGTTCTGGCGGCCTTCGTCGCGCGCCTGTCGCAACTGGCTGCGGGTGCGCCGTGGCGGCGGTTCGTGCTGGAAATCAATCCAGTGAAATGGGACGCCGGGGAGGTCACGGCCGTCGACGGCTTGCTGATCGTCGAGGAGACATGACCCCGCGATGTTCTCGCCTGTTCGAGCTCGCATCAGTGCGTCGCGAGAGGAGTGGGGTCAGCCGGCCGCGAGCCGCCACAGCGACGTCACCTCGGCCGCGCGCGCCGCATGGAGCGGATCAGCCGTATCGGCAACGCGCGGATGGTGAGGCCGCGCGTCGATTCGGCCGACGACCGTCACCCCAGCGCCCTCGAACGCCGCGAGGAGTTCGGCGCGCGATCGCAGCCCGAGGTGCTCGGCGATATCGGAGAGCACCAGCCAGCCTTCGCCTCCCGGCGCGACGTGCAGAGCGAGGCCGTCGAGGAATCCGCGCAGCATCCCGCTTGAAGGATCGTAGATCGACTGCTCCATCCTCGATGCGGGCTGCCCGGGAATCCACGGCGGGTTACAGACGACGAGCGGCGCGCGTCCTTCGGGAAAGAGATCGGCGTCGACCACCTCGACTCGTTGCGAGAGGCCGAGTCGGGCAAGATTTTCTCGCGCGCAGGCCAGCGCGCGCGGGTCGCGGTCGGTCGCGACGACGCGTTCGACGCCGCGTCGCGCGAGGACGGCCGCCAGGACGCCCGTCCCGGTACCGATGTCGAAGGCGAGCGTCGTTGCGGGCAGCGGCGCCTGCACGACGAGGTCGACGTACTCGCCGCGAATCGGAGCGAACACGCCATAGTGCGGATGGATGCGGGCGTGAAGCGCGGCTACGGCGACGCCGTTGCGGCGCCACTCGTGCGCGCCGATGATGCCCAGGAGTTCGCGCAGCGCAGCGACCTGGGGTTCGCCAGCCTGTCCCCACGCTTCGGCGCAGGCCTCGCGCACTTCCGGCGCGCGGCGCAGCGGCACGCCGTGATCGGCACCGAACGGCAGCAGCAGCATCCCCAGCGTATGCGCCCGCTGCGCGTTCGCCTGGCGATATCGATGGAACGTCTCGACGGGTGTCGTCCCGGGACGAAAGGGCTTTCGATCGGCGCGCCGCGCGATCGCATTCAGCAGCTGCCGCGCATTCTGGAAGTCGCCGCGCCACAGCATCGCGGTCCCTTGGGAGGCGAGGCGGTAGGCGGCGTCGGCGGTGATTCGGTCGTCGACGACGATCACCCGCACCGGAGGCGGGGCGCCACTTTCCGAGCGCCACCGCGCCGACCGCGGCGCGCCGGACTCGGTCCAATGGACGAACGGTTGCTCTTCCATTCCCGCGGGCGAAGGGTCGGCGACACGTCCGGTCAACGTGCCTCTTCCATTGCCGCGAACACGCGCTCGGTGCGTTGCCGGTCGCGTGCGTCGACCACACCCGGCTGCGCGCACCACGCGAGCAGGCGCTCTTTCGCGGTACCGGTACCCGCCGGCGCCGCGCTCTGGAATCGATCGCGGAGCTTTTTCACCTGCAGCGCGAGACGCTGCGCCTTCACATCGGGCGGGGAGTCGATGCCGAGCAGCATTTCGAGCTCGAGCAGCAGTTCGCTCCGCGACGCGGCGCCTTGGTCGATTCGCGCGACTTGGCCGACGGCGTCACCGCCACCGATCGCTTCGAGCGCCGCGTCGCGGCGGGCGAGCATCGCTTTCTCCCAGGCGGGAGGAAGCGGCGGCAGCGCGGCCCAGCGCTCGCTCGCCTGCGCCGCGTCCACGCTGGCCCCGGGCGAGCGCAGCGCGTTGTCCAACGTTTCGCACAACCGTTCCTTGGCGGCCAGCGTCTGCCATACCGCGCCTTCGCGAGCGCGGGCACGCGCCGACAGCGCCGCGTCGAGCGCGGTCTTTGCCTTCGTGAACCGTGTCTCCAGACCACGCAGCGCGGGATCGGATCGTTGAGCCTTCTGTCGCCACTGCTCCTGCAGTTCGCGCGAGGCGCGACGCAACTCCGCATCGTCCTTGTCGGTCGCCCGCGCGAGCTCTTCGAGCGCCGCGCAGAGCTCCTCCAACGCGCGCCGGCCTTCGTGCTGCAGATTGTCCTTCTCCTTGCGCTTGGATTCGCGAGCCTGGAACACCGCGTCGCACGCGGCGCGAAACTGTTCCCAGAGCGCGCGCTCATCGCGCTGCGCCAGCGCCATTTCCTTCGCTTGCGCCTGCCATTTCGCCTGGATCGCCTTGACCTGCGACGGCGCATCGCGATCCATCGCCTTGGGCGCGAGCGCCGCGGCTTCCTCGATCAACGCCACACGGCGCGCCTTCGCTTCGTCGCGCGCCGCGGACAACGCGTCGCGCAGCGGGGCGAGCGCGGCCTTGAACCGAGCGTCGAAACTCTTCCACGCCTTCGGCTCGACGCTTCCGAGGCCGCCCGTCTGCCACCGCTCCACGGTTTCGCGAAGCCAGCGCTCGATCGCGCGCCAGTCGCGCGGTTCGACGAGGAGTGTGGGTGCATGCGTCGCGGCGGCGGCGATGAATTCTTCGCGCTCCTTGCGCGCCAGCTTGCGCAGCGCGGCCTGTTCCGCGAAATGCCGCGCGGCCGGGGCGTAGGCCTTCTCGCAGGCCTGATCGAAGCGCTCCCACAGCGATTTCGGCACGCCCGCGTGCTGTTCGTCGAGCACCTTCCATTCGCCGCGCAGCTTTTGTACCTCGATCGCCATCCGCGGTGCATCTAGCGCCTGCGCCGGCAGTGCCTCGGCGCGTTCGCTCAGCTGGACACGAGCGTTGTGCTGCCCGAACGATTCCCAGCGCTCGAGCTCGGTCAGCTGCTGCGTCAGGCGGCTCATCCGCTGCACGGTCGGCTTTGGCAGCGTTCCGGCGCCGGGCTTTCGCGCTCGGAGCTCGTCAGCCGCCGCGCGGGCCGCCTGCAATTGCCCGGCCGCGAGCGCCTGTTCCGCGGTGTGCAGCAGGCCGTGCACCTGCTGGCGCATCGCCTGGGTTTCCTGCTCCGCCGCCCGGATTTGCGCAAGCCGGCGCTGCTCAACGACGATCAGCGCGGCTTCGAAACGCCGGGTCAGCCCGGGCGTGCGGGTGCTCCGCTCAAGCGCCTGCCAACGTTCCGGCAGCTTCGCGTGGTCGATGGACGTTCCGGCGGCGAGCTGTTCGGCTTCGACGACGAGCGCTTCCGCGCCGGCAAGCGCCTGGAATTCCTGGGTCCACTGCTCGATGCGCTGGTCCGCCTGCTCGAGCTGCAACGCTACCGCGGCAACCGGGTACGTCCGGGCCTCCTCACGCAGCGCGACGAGCTCGTTCAGCACGCCGGTCAAAGCGTCCGGCGTGGCGGGTGGATCGGTCCGCGCGAGCCATTCGGCGAGTCTGCGGTCAAAACGCGCCCTGGCGCGCTGCTCTTCATGCTCACGATCGAATCGCGCCTGCAGCACCTGGCGCGCCGCGTCGCAGCGCGCGAGCCGAATCGGGTCGTCGCCTAGCGTCAACGCCTGCCACCGCCGATTGAGCTCAATCACCGTCTTCAGTATCGGCCCGGCCTCGCCGGGAAGCGCCTCCAGTTGCGCCAGGATGGCATCCGCTTCGGCCGCCTGGCCTTCGCGATCGGCCATCGAGTCGATGCGTTGGCGCGCAAGCCGGGCAACGCCGTGATCCTTGTTTCGCGACGCGTCAGCGAGCTTGCGCAGCCCTTCGGCGGTGCCCACGCGCTCCGCAGCGGCCATTCGCGTCTCCGCATGCTCGGCTGCGAGTGCCAACTCGATCAACGCCGACTCGTCGCGAATGGCTGCGATCGCGCTGCGGCGACGCTCGGCATCCGCGGTGCGGCGAACCACCTCGCAGCGAATCGCGTCGGAGTACACCTCGGCGGCAAGGATCGTCGCCGCGCGATCGCCGTCGGGTGTTTCGGCGAGCACGCGCGAGAGCGCCGAGGCGACGGCCATCCGCACGTCGGAGTCGGTTTCCCCTTCCCAGGCTGCGGTCAGCGCGGTGAGATCGGCGGTGCGGCCCGCGGCGGCGACGCGCACCTCCGGCGCGGGATCGTCGGCGAGCAGCGACGCGAGTTCGTCAGAGTCCGGCGGCAACTCGGTTGCACCGATGACCCGCCGTGCCGGATCGGCATGCTGATGCGACGCGGAGCGAAAGAGGCGTTTCGTGACCATGGGTGCGTTGGGAAAAGGGGGTGGCCGCAGGATCGTTCAGCGTCCGGAACGTGATGGTAACCAAAAAGGGGCGGCGCCGGCCGAGGAACCTCAACCGCCTGCATGAACAAAATGGGCTCCCGTGTGCTGGCCGGCAACGCTTTCCGCGCGCGCTTCGTCGGCCCCGAGGCCTGCTCGCGCCCGGATTCGGCCGGTTCGTCGCTTGAGCCTTGAGGCCCCGATCGGGGTTGCCTAGGATGCAACCTGACAGCGACGCCCGCGCGGGCGGCGCTCCGCAAAAAACTGAATCCGCATCGCCTCCCCGCTGCATCCAACGACCGAGCAGCACGAAATTGAACAGGAGCAGGACCATGAAACGCTACAAATCGAAAACGCCCCGGATGGCCATCGGTTTGGCGGCCGCCGCCATGACGGCGCTGACCTTCGGCTTGTCGGTCGTTGGCCCGACGCAGTTGTCGGCCGCCACGAACGAGATCGGCAGCCTTGCCTCGGAGGCGCCGGTGGCGGTCGCGCCGATCGAGGTCGCCATCCTGCCGGCGCAGATCAAGGTCGTCGCCGAGCGCGACCAGCGTACCGCGGCTTTCGGCGCCGTACGTCGGTCGTCAACGAAGAAGGGTCAGCCGAGCTGATCGTACGACGTTCAGTTTTACCTGCAGTCGCTTGTCTCCCCCAGGTGAGCGATTGCAAAAGGGCCGGGCGCCATGCGTCCGGCCCTTGCTTTCAGAGCACTTCGAAGAGTCCTGCGGCGCCCATGCCGCCACCGACGCACATCGTCACGACGACGTACTTGACGCCGCGGCGTCTGCCCTCGATCAGCGCATGCCCGACGAGGCGCGAACCGGTCATCCCGTACGGGTGGCCGATCGCGATCGCACCCCCGTCGACATTGATCGTTTCCGGGTCGATGCCGAGCCAGTTCCGGCAGTACAACGCCTGGCACGCGAACGCTTCGTTCAACTCCCACAGGCCGATGTCGTTTACGCCGAGCCCGTGCTGCTTCAGGAGCCGCGGCACCGCGTAGATCGGACCGACGCCCATTTCTTCCGGCGCATTGCCGACCACACTCATGCCCCGATAGAGGCCGAGCGGCGCGAGCCCGCGCTGCCCGGCGAGCGTCGCCTCCATCAGCACGCAGGCCGACGCGCCATCCGAGAGCTGGCTCGCGTTGCCGGCGCTCACCGTGCCTCCATCGATCACCGGGGCGAGCGCCGCAAGGCTCGAAGCCGTCGTTTCCGGGCGATTGCCCTCGTCCTTCGACAGCGTCACCTGCCGATGGGAGACGGCCTTCGTCTCCTTGTCGACCATCGCCATTTGCGTCGTGATCGGCACGATCTCGGCGTCGAAGCGACCTTCGGATTGCGCGCGGGCGGTGCGCTGTTGCGAGACGAGCGCGAAGGCATCCTGCGCGTCGCGGCCGATCGCGTATTTGCGCGCGACGAATTCTGCGGTCAGCAGCATCGGCATGTACGCGTGCTCGACCTGCGCGATGACGTTCGGGTCCTTCTCGGTGCCGACCCACTCGAGATACTTGTTCTGAACCGCCGAAATGTTTTCCTGTCCGCCGGCGACGACCACGTCCATGCCATCGATGACGATCTGCTTCGCCGCCGACGCGATCGCGGTCAGCCCGGACGCGCATTGCCGGTCGATCGTCTGCGCACCGGCGGTGACCGGGATTCCGGCGGCGATCGCGGCGTTGCGCGCCACGTTCATTCCCGCGGTGCCGGCCGTCAGCACGCTGCCGATGACGACATCTTCGATCTCGTTGCCGTCCACACCCGCACGCTGCACCGCATGACGTATCGCGTGTCCGAGAAGCGTCGGCGATTTGATGTTGTTGAGTGCGCCGCGGAACGCGCGCCCGATCGGCGTGCGCGCCGTGGAAACGATGACGGCTTCTCTCATGATGGCTTCCGTTGGCGTTTGTCCGGGGGAGGAGGGGGCGGCGTGCGCGGGGCCGTGCGAAAGGCGAGCGCCAGCTCGAAGGCGGCCCGGGTGAATTTCAGGACCTCGGCGAAATCCTCGTCCGAAAGCCGACGCGCCGCATCGCTCGCACGGTACAGGTTCGCGAATTCGCGCTCGCGGCCCGCCTGCAGCGCGAGCCGGCCGATGCCGAGCGATTCCAGCGTCTTCCAGACGTCGGGGTTGTAAGTCCGGGTGAAGCGCATCACGAACGAGATCGGATCGTTGCGTCCGAGTATCGAAGCGAGCCGCAGGATGATCTCGAACGGCAGCGCCACCTTGCCGTTCTCGACGAGCTCGAGCAGCGCGGGGTCCTTGAGGTCGATGGCCTTGCCGACCTCGCCGACGCTCATGCCCGCGGTTTCGCGCATCTGCCGCAGCACGCTGCCCGCCTTTTCGAGCGTGCGGCGCTGGCCGGGCCGGGGCAGGATCATTTTGGCCGCGCCTATCGTCACGTCGGCTGCGGCTCCGGCGATGCCGAGGACCGAATCGGTCCAGGAACGCACCTGATGCGCGAGGTCGACGATCGTCGATCCGCCGTCCTTGATCGTCGCCGCTTTCTTCGCCGGATTTCGGTTCGTCGCCATGGGTTCCCCTCCGATTGCCAGCCCGCTTCCATTCGGCGGGCCGCCGGTCAACGACTCGAGCGTCGAACGCCGGCGCGTAGTGTATCGTCGGCCTTGTGCCGGCGTCCATCCGGCGGCCGGGAGCGTCATGCTCCCGTCAGTTGCACCGATAAACCGATGAGCAGAATCCTCGACGACGAACCCGCTTTCCAGCCCGCACGGCAGGCGTTCGACCGGATGCGCGCCGCATCCCGGCGCGACATGAACCCGAGCCACGCCGTGCGTGCCGATCGGCTGAAGCGCCTCGCGCGGATGACGCGGCGCCACGCGCAGGACATCATCGACGCGGTCTCCGCCGATTTCGGCAATCGGTCGCCGCACGAGACCCTAGTCGCCGACCTGCTTTCCGTCGACGAAGCGATCAAGCACGCGAAACGGCATCTCAAGGGCTGGATGAGCCCGAAGCGGATCCCGACCGGCATCAAGTATCGTCCGGGTTACAACCGGCTGATTCCGCAACCGCTCGGCGTCGTCGGCGTCGTCGCGCCCTGGAACTATCCGTACCAGTTGTCGATGCTGCCGGCGGTGGCGGCGCTCGCGGCGGGCAATCGCGTGATGATCAAACCGTCGGAGCAGACGCCGAAGACCGCGGAGCTCATGGCTCGCATCGTTCGCGAATCGTTCGAAGAGGACGAACTCGCGGTCTTCCCCGGCGACGCGGCGACGGGCAAGGCGTTCGTCGAGTTGCCGTTCGACCACCTGTTCTTCACCGGATCGACGGCCGTCGGTCGCATCGTCGCGCAGGCGGCGGCAAAGAACCTGACGCCCGTGACCCTCGAGCTCGGCGGCAAGTCGCCACTCATCGTCGACGCCGACAGCGATTTCGCCAGGATCATGCCGATGGTCGCCGTCGGAAAGCTGTTCAATGCCGGCCAGACGTGCATTGCGCCCGATTACGCGCTGGTGCCGCGGACGCGCATCGACGAATTCGCCGCGGAATTTTCGCGCGCGGTGGCGAAGCTCTACCCGACGCTCGCGGAAAATCGCGACTACACGAGCATCGTCAGCGAGCGGCACCATGCGCGACTGCAGGTGCTGCTCGCCGATGCGAAGGCCCGTGGCGCAACGATCATCGAGATCAATCCTGCTGGCGAGGTCCTCGATCCGACGAAGCGCAAGGTCGCGCCGACGCTGGTGCTCGGCGCAGGCGACGATGCGTCGATCATGCGCGAGGAGATCTTCGGCCCGATCTTTCCTTTGGTCGCCTACGATCGACTCGACGACGCGATTCGGTATGTGAACGAGCGAGCGCGTCCGCTGGCGTTGTACTGGTTCGGCGACGATCCGGCCCATCGCGACAGGGTGTTGCAGGGCACGATTGCCGGCGGGGTCACGGTGAACGGTTGCCTGACGCACTTCGCCCAGGAGGACCAGCCGTTCGGCGGCGTCGGCGAAAGCGGCACCGGCACCTACCACGGCGAATCCGGCTTCCGGACGTTCAGCAAGGAGAAGCCCGTCTACTATCAGCGTCGGCTGGGCCTGATGCCGCTGCTTTTCCCGCCGTACGGCAGGCGGATGGACGCGGTGCTCGGATGGTTCAAGAGCGGCGGAAAGCGGTGAATTTCGATTACGTGATCGTCGGCGCGGGCTCTGCCGGCTGCGTCCTCGCGGCGCGCCTCTCCGAGGACCCGTCGGTGTCGGTCTGCCTGATCGAAGCCGGAAAGCGCGACACGAGTCCGCTGATCCGGATGCCGCTCGGCATCGCCGTGCTGGTTCCGCGGCGCCTGCACAATTGGGCTTTCAAGACCGTTCCGCAGGCTGGCCTCCAGGGCCGTCGCGGCTATCAACCGCGTGGCAAGACGCTCGGCGGCAGCAGTTCGATCAACGCGATGGTCTACATCCGCGGGCACCGCAGCGATTACGACGAATGGGCGGCGCTCGGCAACGCAGGGTGGTCGTACGACGACGTTCTGCCCTATTTCCGGAGATCGGAAAACAACGAGCGACTCGCCGGCGTCTTTCACGGGCAGGGCGGCCCGCTCAATGTCGCCGATCCGCGGTCGCCGAGCGCCTTCATGGAGATCTGCGTTGCCGCGGCGGTGCAGCAGGGTCTGCGGCGCAACGCCGACTTCAACGGCGCGGAGCAGGAGGGGGTCGGCCTCTATCAGCTGACGCAGAAAAACGGTGAGCGGTGGAGCGCAGCCTCGGCGTTCCTCACGCCGAACCTCGGCCGGCCGAATCTCACCGTGCGAACGACGGCGCGCGCGACGCGTGTCGTCTTCGAGGGCACGCGCGCGGTCGGCGTCGAATACCGGCAGGGGGGCGCTACGCGCATCGTACGCGCGGGCCGCGAAGTCATCCTGTCGGCGGGCACGTTCCAGTCGCCGCAGCTGTTGCTGCTGTCAGGCGTCGGCGATGGGGAAGCGTTGCGCGGGATGGGCATCCCGACGGTGGCGCACCGGCCGGGCGTCGGGCAGAACCTGCGCGATCACGTCGATTTCGTCATTGCGTACCGCTCGCTCCGGAAGGATCTGATCGGGTTCATGCCCGGCGACATCGTCAACGCGCTCAAGAGCTCGCTTCGCTATCGACGGGAGCGCCGGGGCATCTTCACGTCGAACATCGCGGAAGCCGGGGGGTTCGTCAAGTCGTCGTCGGACCTTGCCGCGCCCGATCTGCAGCTTCACTTCTGCATCGGAATCCTCGAGAGCCATGGTCGAAAGCTGCACGCGAATCGCGGATTCTCGAGCCACGTCTGCGCCTTGCGCCCGAAAAGCGCGGGCCGGGTCGCGTTGCAGAGCCCCAACCCGCTCGCGGCACCGATGATCGACCCCGCGTTCTATGCGCACCCCGACGATCTCGATACGATGGTCAAGGGATTCAAGATCTCGCGCGGCATCATGGAGTCGCCGCTGCTCGCGCCGTATCGCGGCAGGGATCTGTTCACGGCCGGCGTGCATTCAGACGACGAGATCCGCGATGTACTGCGCCGGCGGTCCGACACGATCTATCACCCGGTCGGCACCTGCCGGATGGGTGTCGACGAGGGGTCGGTGGTCGATGCGCAGCTGCGGGTCCGCGGCGTGACCGGGCTGCGCGTCGTGGACGCGTCCGTGATGCCGACGCTTATCGGCGGCAATACCAACGCACCGACGATCATGATCGGCGAGAAGGCGAGCGATCTCATCCGCGGCGTCGTCGCACCGGCCGCGTCAACGGGGGTGGCCGACCGCCGGCCCGTCCTTCAGAGCAGCGTCGAGTAGCCGCCGTCGAGCGGGATCGCGGCGCCGGTCAGGAAATCCGACGAGGAACTCGCCAGGAACACGGTGATGCCGGAGAAATCGTCAATGGTGCCCCAGCGGCCCGCCGGCGTTCCCGCGAGCACCTTCTCGTTCAAGCCGGGAATCTCCTTTCGGCCGCGGCGGGTCAGCTCGGTGTCGACCCATCCCGGCAGCACGGCGTTCACCTGGATGTTGTCCACCGCCCAGGTGACCGCCAGCGACTTCGTCAACTGCACGATGCCGCCCTTGCTCGCGCCATAGACCGGCCCGAACGACGCGCCGAAGATCGACAGCATCGAACCGACGTTGATGATCTTGCCACCGCCGGCAAGCTTCATCTGAGGATGAGCGCGGCGCGAGCACAGGAAGGCGCTCGTCAGGTTGGTGTCGAGCACCTGCCGCCATTCGTCGAGCGAGAGGTCGTGAGCCGGCTTGCGGATGTTGATCCCGGCGTTGTTGACCAGAATGTCGAGCCGGCCGCACTTCGCCACCGTTTCGGCGACCAACGAGTCGACCGATTGCTCCTGCGTCACATCAACGCCGACGGCGAGCGCATCGGAGCCGAGCGCTCGAAGCTCGTCGACCGCCGCGCTCGATTTTTCGGCGTTGCGCGCCGCGACAACGACGCGCGCGCCGGCCTTCGCCAGACCCCGGGCCATGCCCAATCCGATACCGCCGTTGCCGCCAGTGACAATCGCGACCTTGCCGGTGAGGTCGAACGGTGTCGCGCCGGAGACCGACGTCACTGCTTGCCCTGATTGACGCCGATCGGCGAGAGCTTGTTGCCCTGCAAGCCGTACTTGGCGGCGATCTTGTCGTACGTTCCGTTCTTATGCAGGCGGTCGAGCGCGCCCTTGACCGCATCGCGCAACTGCGGCTCGGTCTTGGGCGTCGGGATGCCCATCAGCGATTCCGTGAACGCGGTACCGAGCACAACGTACGTATTCGGCTCGAGGGTCTGGAAGTAGGACAGCGTTTCGCTTCCCTGAACGCCGCCGTCGAGCCTCCCCGATTTCAATTGCGTGCGCGCATCGATCGAGCCTTCGGTGCCGACGGTTTCGATCGCGGGCTTTCCCTTGGCGAGGCAATTCTCCTTGCTCCATTCGTCGATCTGCGCCGGCCAGTTGGTGCTGCGGCTTGCGCCGACCTTCTTGCCGCAAAGGTCGGCAGGCGTCTTGATCTTGGCAGCGTTGGCTTGCGACGTGTAGAACTGCGCGCCGGTCTTCAGGTAATCGACGAAATCGACCTGTTCGCGGCGCGCTGGGAGGTCGCTCATCCCGGCCATCACGATGTCGACGCGCCCGGTGACGAGCGAGCTGATCATCTGCGCGAACGCCGTTTCCTGCCACTCGACCTTGATGCCCAATTCCTTTGCGAGCGCTTCGCCGAGCTCGATGTCGAAGCCCATCAGCTGGTTCGTGGCCGGATCCTTGTACGAGATCGGCGCGTAATTGGGCTGCGTGGCGATGATGATCTTGCCGGCCTTCTTGACCCGGTCAGGGAGCTCCTGGGCGGCGGCGCCGGCGGCGAGTGCGGCACAAAAGAGTGCCGCGGCGGATCGTTGTGCGACGTTCATGCAGTTCCCTCGATTCGGTGGCGGAAAACAGGGTCAGGATAACACCGCAGCGATGAAGTCCCGGGTGCGCGGATGCTGCGGATTCACCAGCACGTCCTGCGGCGAACCCGACTCGACGACGGCGCCGCGATCCATGAAGACCACGCGGTTGGCGACCTCGCGGGCAAAGCCCAACTCGTGGGTGACGACGATCATCGTCATGCCCGAATGCGCGAGATCGCGCATCACCTGCAGCACTTCTCCTACGAGCTCGGGGTCGAGTGCGGAGGTCGGTTCGTCAAACAACATCAGCTTCGGCTTCATCGCCAGCGCGCGGGCGATGGCAACGCGCTGCTGCTGGCCGCCGGACAGATCCGCCGGATAGGCATTGCGCTTTTCCGCGAGACCGACGCGGTCGAGCAAGGCAATCGCTTCCGCGGTTGCCGCGTCGCGGGGACGTTTTTGCACGTTCACGGGCCCTTCGATGATGTTTCCCAATGCCGTCAGGTGGGCGAACAGGTTGAAGCGCTGGAACACCATGCCGCTCTGGAGGCGCTGCCGCGCGACTTCATGGTCCGACAACTCGACGAGCACTTCACCCTTTTGGCGGAAACCGCAGAGGTCGCCGTCGACCCAGATCGCCCCTTCGTCGGCGCGCTCGAGCTGGTTGATGCAGCGCAGGAATGTGCTCTTGCCGGAGCCGGACGGCCCGACGACACAGAGGACTTCCCCCTTGTCGATCGCGAGCGAAATCCCGGTCAGCGCCGTGAAGCTGCCGAAACGCTTGACGACGTCGACCGCGACGACCATCGGGATCATGCGCAGGCCCCGGTCATGCACGCGCCTCGGCGGTTTCGCGGTTCGCCGGATTGCCCCGCTGCCCGCGCGCGAAATGCCGCTCGAGGAAGTGCTGTCCGATGGACAGGACCGTCACGACGACCAGGTACCAGATCGCCGCGACGATCAGGAGCTCCATCACCCGAGCGTTGGCGTAGTAGATCGTCTGCGCGTTGCGCAGGATTTCCGAGTACTGAATCACGCTGGCGACGGAAGTGAGCTTGACCATGCTGATCACCTCGTTGCCGACCGGCGGGATGATCACCCGCATCGCCTGCGGCAGCACGATCCGGCGCAGCTGCGTGAGCCGCGTCATCCCGATCGCTTTCGCCGCCTCGGTCTGTCCCGAATCGACCGACAGGATGCCCGCGCGCACGACCTCGGCGGTGTACGCCCCCTGGTTGATGCCGAGGCCCAGCAGCGTCGCGACGAACGGCGAGATCAGGTCGACCGTCCGTGCCTCGAAGAGCCCCGGAATACCCATCGTCGGGAAGATCAGCGCGAGGTTGAACCACAGCAACAGCTGCAACAGCAGCGGCGTGCCCCGGAAAAACCAGATGTAGAACTGCGCGACGGCGTAGAGGACCTGGTTGGGCGACATCGCCATCACCGCGAACAACACGCCGAGCGCGATGCCGAGCGCCATCGCGCAGAGGGTCATGATGATGGTATTGCCGAGGCCGGCCAGGATCGCTTTCGCGGCGAAGAACTGGCCGACCACTTTCCACGCGATCTGGCCGTTCGCAAAGGCGTGGACCACGAACGCGAAGGCGGCGAGGATCAGGATCGCCGCGACCCAGCGACCGTAGAAAACCCTGCGCACCAGCTTCAGGTGTGCGATCGAATAGGCGTTCGGCGGATCCAGGCGTGTGGCGGGGCGGTCGGCCATGGCGCGCGGTCAGCCGCGCGGGCCGGCGTAGGCGTTCACCCAGCGTCGCTGCGTATCGAGCGTTGCATTGAGGCGCGCGAGCTGCTCGCTCACCCTCGCCGGTGCCGTGCCGCCGTAGCCGGCGCGCGCCGCGACCGCGGCTTCGGGGGTCAGGCTCGCCCTGATGTCCGGCGTAAGCCTCGGATCGACCGCCAGGAGGTCGGCGTCGCCGATCTCGGCCAGCCCGACACCGAGGTCCTCGCAACGCTTGACCAGCGCGCCGGTCACTTCATGCGCGGTCGCGAACGGTACGCCGCGCTTCGCCAGCCAATCGGCGACCTCGGTGGCCAGCGTGAACCCCGCGACCGATTGTCGCTTCAGCGTGTCGACCTGCACGCGCAGGGTCTCCACGAGTCCAGCCATCGCGGGCAACACGACCGTCAGCGTGTCGATTGCTTCGAACGCGGCGTGCTTGTCCTCGACGAGATCGCGGTTGTACGAAAACGGCAACGCCTTCAATGCGACCAGCATCGTCGTCAGCGAACCGATCAGGCGTGACGACCGGCCACGGGTGAGTTCGGCGATGTCCGGGTTCTTCTTCTGCGGCATGATCGAGCTGCCGGTGGTGAATGCGTCGTCCAGCTCGACAAACGCGAACTGCCGCGACGACCACAGCACGATTTCCTCCGCGAGCCGCGACAGGTTGACGCCCAGCATCGCGGTGACGAACAGAAACTCGGCCACGTGGTCGCGGCCGCCTACCGCGTCAATCGAGTTTTCGCACGGCGCGTCGTAGCCCAATTCGGCTGCCGACTGTTCGGGGTGCACGGCGATTGCGGAGCCCGCCAGCGCGGCGGCGCCGAGCGGCGAGCGCGCGGCGCGCTTATCCCAGTCGATCATCCGGTCGCCGTCGCGCGCGAACGCCTGCGCGTGCGCCAGCAGCTGATGGGCGAAGACGATCGGCTGCGCCGGTTGCAAATGGGTGAACCCGGGCGCCAGTGTATCGACGTGCTTCGCCGCCTGCGCGGTCAGCGCGTCCTGCAGCGCCAGCAACGCGCCGACGATGTCCCGCGCAACGGCGCGCAAGTAAAGGCGCAGGTTGTTGGCAGCCTGATCGTTGCGCGAACGTCCGGCGCGCAGCTTTCCACCGAGAGGACCCAGCCGCTCGACCAGCACGCGCTCGAGAAACGTGTGCACGTCTTCGTCGCGCGCCGACGGGGAAAGCGCACCGGCCGAAACATCGCGGCCCATTGCGGCGAGCGCGTCGACGATCATCCTGCACTCGGCGTCGGTCAGAAGGCCCGCGCGGGTGAGCTCGCGCGCGTGCGCCTGCGACGACACGAGGTCGTACGCTGTGAGCCGATAGTGGCTTGCCGGCGAGCTGGAGAGCCGCATCAGCGCCGGGTCCGGCTTGGATCGAAACCTCGCGCCCCAGAGCTTGGTGTCGCTCACTGGTGTGCCCCCACGCTTGCAGCTATCGCCGCTGCGCTGCCCCCCGAGGGGGAGCAATGATCGCCTTGGGGCGGGCCGGCGGCGATCATGGTCTACGTCGTCGTTTCGGGTTGGCGGCGACGAGGCACAGCTCCGTGAACAGCATCTGAGCGCCAACCTGAGCGGTGTTGGTCGTGGCGTCGTATTGCGGCGCCACCTCGACGACGTCGCCGCCGATCACGTCGAGGCCGGCGATGCCGCGCAGGATGGCGAGCGCTTCGCGCGGCGTCAGCCCACCGATTTCGGGGGTACCGGTGCCGGGAGCGAACCCCGGGTCGATGCCGTCGACGTCGAAGGTGACGTAGATGGGGCCGTCGCCGACGACCTCGCGCGCCTTTGCCACGACGGCCGTCGTTCCCATTTCGACGACGTCTTCCGCGTGCAGCACCGTCATCCCCGATTCGTACGAGAACTCCCACAGGTATTCGGCGCCGCCGCGGATGCCGATCTGGATCGAGCGTTCGGGATCGAGCACGCCGTCGAGCACCGCCTGCCGGAACGGTCCGCCGTGGTGGAACTTCGATCCTTCGTATTCGCCGGCGGAATCGCAATGCGCGTCGATGTGCACCATGCCGACGGGGCGCTCGCGCCCCAGCGCCTTCAGGATCGGGTAGGTGATCGAGTGATCGCCGCCCACGGCGAGCGGAATGACATTCGCGGCGCGCAACCGGTGAAAGAACTTCTCGATGTCCGCCATGCACTGTTCCAGCGAGAAGCGGCTGCCCATCGGCACGTCGCCGATGTCGGCGACCTCGAGCATGCCCATGGGCGCGATCTTCATCGCATGCTCGTACGGACCGATGCGCTCGACGGCACGCACCGCGCGCGGGCCGAGGCGCGCACCGGTGCGATTGGTGACGCCGAGGTCCATCGGTACGCCGACCAGCGCGACGTCGATGTCGCCGAATTCACCGGGTCCGGCGGCGCCGGGGGCGAGCATCGGTGCACCCAGGAACGTCGCGACGCCCGCGAACGGCCACTTGCGGCGCTCCGGATCCACGAATACCTTGGCCGCGACCGCAGCGAATGCGGGATCGAAAATGTCCCCGCCCTTCGCGTTGGCATATTTGCCGCGGAGGGCTTCGAGCTTGGCGGGTTTCATCGGCTGGCGGGGGTGCGCATGCGTGGCGTGTTCGCGAGACCTTTTGACGGCCAGGGACGGTGCCTGTCGGTCGCCGCAACCGACAAATAGTATGCACTGCGTGTTGACGGGTCAATGCGCCGCCTGGGTCCCGCACTCGACGCCCGTCGGCGAGCGGGACGCGACGCTCACGATCGGGGTCGCGGCCAGTCGCTGGCGCACGCACGCTTCGCGCTCGGAGACGTAGGCGTGTCCGACGCAGGCGCGCTCGGCCGCGACGATCCGTTCCATCGGCTTTCCGTCGTGCTGAAAGAGATCCGTCACGCCGGCGAAAAGTCCGACGGTCACGATGCCGGCCAGCGTCGCTGCGATGAAGTGCGTGATGGGTGAAAGGGGTGGCAAATTCGGCTTCATTGTCGGTCTCCGCGGACGGGGTTGGGATGTGTCCGTGAGACGTACGTTGCGCCGGAGCGACGGTTTCAGTCCTTGAGCGCGCCTTAAACGTTCTTAAACGTGAGCGGGGCCCGCTCCACGCGCGGCGTTCCGGGGCTAGACTTCATCGCAGCCCGAACGCGAACATCCATGCGCCCCGTCACCGCCTCCCTCCCGCGGCCTTCCGCGCCGCGCCGTTTCGGCCGATTTGAACTCCGCCCCGGCGAGGGCGTCCTGCTGGCCGATGGCGTGCCGGTTGCCCTTGGCGCGCGCGCTTTCGACCTGCTGGTGGCGCTGGCGGACCGACCCGGTGCGCTGATCGCGAAGGACGAACTCCTCGCCACCGTGTGGCGCGGCCTCGTCGTCGAGGAGAACAACCTGCAGGTGCAGGTCTCGACGCTGCGCAAGATCCTCGGGCAAGGCGCGCTCGCCACCATTCCCGGGCGCGGCTATCGTTTCAACCTCCCCGTCGTCGACGCGGGCGATGCCGTGGCGCCGGTCGCCCTCGATCGGGCAGCTGCGATCGAGACATCGGCGGACGATGCGTCGTCGTACGCGCGCACCAACCTGCCTTCGCGACTGTCGGTCCTCTATGGGCGCACGGAGGACGTCGCCGCGATCGCGGCGCTGCTCGCCAACCATCCCGTGGTCACGGTCGCCGGCGCCGGCGGCATCGGCAAGACCCGCGTCGCGCAGGCCGTTGCCAAACAGATGGCGATGGAACGCGCGGCCGACTATCCGGATGGCGTCTGGTGGGTTGAACTCGCCGCCCTCGCCGACGGTGCGCTCGTACCGTCGGCCGTGGCGCAGGCGATCGGGGTTCGCCTCGCCGGCGATCGCCCGGCCGTCGACGGCCTGCGATTGGCGCTTGCCCGGCAACGGGCGCTCGTCGTGATCGACAATTGCGAGCACCTGGCCGACGCCGTGGCGGCGCTCGTCGACGCCGTGACCGCCGGCGCGCCGCGCGTGAGCGTGCTGGTGACGAGCCAGGAAACGCTCAAGACGGCGGCAGAGCACGTCTATCGGTTGGGCGCGCTCGAAATTCCCTCCGACGCCGACGCGGAAACGGCTCGGCGGTCCGGTGCGGTCGAACTGTTTGCAACACGCGCCCAAGCGGTCGATCCGCGCTTCGCGCTGACCGCCGCCAACCTTCCGACCGTGATCGAAATCTGCCGACGCCTCGACGGCATCCCGCTCGCGATCGAGCTCGCCGCCGCGCGGCTGCCGCTGCTTGGCGTGGAAGGATTGCGCGCGCGCCTGTCCGACCGATTCAATCTGCTCACCGGTGGGGCGCGCGTTGTCCTGCGTCGTCACCAGACGCTGCGGGCGACGCTGGAATGGAGCCATGCGCTGCTTACCGCGGACGATCAGACGGTGTTCCGTCGGCTCTCCGTATTCGCGGGAGGGTTCACGCTGGAGGCGGCCCAGCAGGTCGCAAGCGACGAGCGCATCGACTCCTGGACCGTGCTCGATCACCTCGGCGCACTGGTGGACAAATCGCTGGTTCTGGCCGAGGGCGATCCTATTCCACGTTACCGGATGTTGGAGACCGCGCGTGCTTACGCGCTCGAGCGCCTTGCCGAGGCCGGCGAGACGCAGCGGACGTTGCGGCGTCATGCGCAGGCCCTCGTCGTGCTGCTCGAGCCCTTCGAGCGCGACGAATGGCGATGGCGAGCGACTGGCGACACCGTACCCGAGGCAAGGGCCGAGCAGGACAACCTGCGCGCGGCGCTCGAATGGGCGAACACCGACCCCGACGGCGGCGATCTCGTCATAGCCCTGGTGGGCGTGTCGTACAGCGTCTGGTGGTCGTCGTCCAATCTCGCCGAGGGCCTCTCGCGCAGCCTTGCGTTGCGCCGGCACGCCGGGGCCGCCGTTGCGCTGGAGTCGGCGGCGCGCTTCTGGCTCACGCTCGGCAAGCTTGGCCTGTATTCGTTCCGTCGAGAAAGTTACGACGCCGCGGTCCGCGCGGCCACGCTGTTCCGCGAGATCGGCAACGACCAGCGGCGCTTCGATGCGCTGGTCCTCGCGGCCGTGCAGGGCGCGCGCTTTGCGACGGTCGCGCAAATGGAGGCGCAGATAGCCGAGGCTGGAGAGCTAGAGCGCAGCGATTGGCCCCCGCGGCAGCGCGCCAAGCTGCATTTCGCCCGTTGCTGGTGGTTTGCGCGCCAGGGCCGGCCCGAGGACGCGCTCGAGTGCGCGCTGCGACAGGCCGCGATCTGTCGCGACGGCGGCGTCGAGGTCGGTGCGCTCTACGCGGTGTCCAATGTCAGCTTCATGGAGTTGCTTCTCGGTCGATTCGAGGATGCACTTGCACACGCCCGAGCGGCCATCGCAGGGCTCCATGCGTTGGGAAGGGACTCCGGCGCCGGGCACCTGTATCAAAGCGAGATGGTCGCGTTGTTGATGCTGAACCGCGCGGGCGAGGCGGGCGTGGCGGCGCGCAACGCTTATCCGCGGCTCCTGCGCGAAGGGGACGAGTTTCGGATGCTGCTGTCGCTGGCCCTGCTAAACGCGATGCAGGGGCGCCCGGACGCGGCAGCGCGCATCGCCGGATTTGCCGACGCGCTCCAGGCGCGCCTCGGCGACATCGTGAGCAACCTCGCGCCGCTCATCCACGAGCGCCTCGATCCGCTGCTGGCCATCCTGTCCGCCGACGAGCACGCACGCCTCAAAGCCGACGGAGCGGGGCTGCGCGACGAGGAAGTGTTCTCGCTGGCGTTTGCTGACACCGAGTAGCGGGCGGGGTTCGGCGAGCGGGAGCCCGTCCCGGCGCGACGCCCGCCCCACGTCGCGGGCTCGTGCGCGAGCGGCCTCTGCGAAATCCCCGCTTGGTGAGCAATGTGGCAGACTTACGCACGCGAAACCGACGCGTGCCCGATTTTCCGAGAGATGGCGCCCCCTTCCTCAAAACCCGCGTTTCGCTTCGACGGCACGCTGACGCTGGTCGTGCTGGCGTTCCTGATCATCGGATGTTTCCTCGTCCTGCAGCCGTTCCTGACGGCGATCGTGTGGGCGGCGATCCTTTCAACGACGTTGTGGCCGTTGTTCGTCCACCTGACTCGGCGATTGCGCGGTCGTTCGGGCGCGGCGGCGTTGGCGATGGTGCTGCTCATCACCGTGACGATGCTGGCGCCGTTCGTGATCGTCGGTTTCACGATCGCCGAGAACGCCGACCTCGTCAGCGAGGCGATCAGGAAGGCGATGCAGGATGGGCCGCCGGAGCCGCCGAAGTGGGTGTCCGAACTTCCGCTCGTGGGGGAAAAGGTTGCCGCTACATGGTCGACTTTCGCGCACGACACGACGAAGCTCCTCGACCTCGCTCGACAGTACATCGAGCCGGCGCGCAAGGTACTGGTTGCAAGCGGAACGACGGCGCTGAGCGGCATCCTCCAGCTGGCGCTCTCCATCTTCATCGCCTTCTTCTTCTTTCGCGACGGCGAAGCGATGATCAGCCGGATGCATGCTGCGATCGACAGGATCGCCGGCGAGCGCGGTCACCGACTCGCGCTGATCGCGTCGGTCACCGTGCGCGGCGTGGTCATCGGCATCCTCGGAACGGCGCTGGCGCAGGGCATTCTGATGGCGATTGGATTGTGGTTGGCGGGGATCAAGGCGGCGCCGCTGCTCGGGTTCATCACGTTCTTCCTCTCGCCGGTGCCGATCGGACCGCCGCTCGTGTGGATACCCGCCGGCCTCCTGCTGATCAACCAGGGCGCCACCGGTTGGGGCATCTTCGTGTTGCTGTGGGGGCTTCTCGTCGTGTCGTCGGTCGACAATTTCCTGAAACCGATGCTGATCAGCCGAGGCAGTGACCTTCCGTTCGTCCTCGTGCTGATCGGCGTGCTCGGGGGCGCCGTCGCCTTCGGATTCATCGGCGTTTTCCTCGGGCCGGTCCTGATCGCCGTCGGCTACGCGCTGCTCAAGGAATGGGCGGCGTTACCGCCGCGCCAGGCCGACGCGATTTTGAAGGATGGGTCGCCGGGCGACGCCCCCCCGGCGTGACGTTGCGATGCCCGAACGCCTCGGGTAACGGCGATCGGGCGCCGCTCCTGCCGCTACGGAGCGGGATGCGCCGGAGCCGGCGCGATATCGCGGACGAGCGCGGTGCGATAAGGCGCCAGCGCGGTGACCATCTGCGCAAAGACCTTCGGCGTGGCCGCGATGACCTGACCGCCGTGCAAGAAATTGCCCTCGCCGGTCAGGTCGCCGATCAGTCCGCCGGCCTCCTGAATGAGCAGGCTTCCGGCCGCGACGTCCCACGCGTTGAGCCCCACTTCCCAGAATCCGTCGTAGAACCCGGCAGCCACGTAAGCGAGGTCGAGCGCGGCGGCGCCGGGGCGTCGCAGGCCGGCGGTCTGCTCGATCATCGTTTTCATCATCTGCAGATACGTGTCGAGATACCTGCCGTCGCGAAACGGAAACCCCGTGCCGATCAGGCAATCGCGCAGATGGTGCCGCTTGGAGACGCGGATGCGCCGGTCGTTGAGGAACGCGCCGCGCCCGCGCGTTGCCGTGAAGAGGTCGTTGCGCACCGGGTCGTAGACGACCCCTTGCGTCACCTGACCGCGCTGCGACAGTGCTATCGACACGCAGTACTGCGGGAACCCGTGCAGGAAGTTCGTCGTGCCGTCGAGCGGATCGATGATCCAGATGTTTTCGGCGTCGGCATTGGCCCCTTTCGCCGTGCCTTCCTCTGCTAGAATCGCGTGGTCGGGGTAGCTCGCGAGCAGAACCTCGACGATCGCCCGTTCGGCTTCGCGGTCAACTTCGCTCACGAAATCCTTGGGCCCTTTCGATGTGACGGTGAGCAGGTCGAGTTCGCGAGCGCCGCGGTTGATGATGTTGCCGGCGCGGCGCGCGGCCTTGACCGCGATTGTGAGCATCGGATGCATGGTGGGTTCGCCTGGTCTCTGCCGCCGGCAGCGCCGGGTGGCGAGGCGGCAAGAGCGAAAACGGTCATTGTAACCGGTGGTGATCGCGACGGTCGCGCACCCAGCCTCTGCGAAGTCTTCATGCCGACATGCCCCGATCGCCTCGAAGCCGTCCGGATCGTGCTCGTGGCGACGAGCCATCCGGGCAACATCGGCGCCGCCGCGCGCGCGATGCTCACGATGGGACTGCGGCGATTGGTCCTCGTCGACCCGCGGCGATTTCCCGATCCGGAGGCAGTCGCACTCGCGTCCGGAGCCAACGAAGTGCTCGATGGCGCACGCGTAGTCGGATCACTCCCCGAGGCGCTGTCCGGCTGCGCGTTCACCGTCGGACTTTCGACGCGTCCGCGCGAATTTGCGGGACGGGTGCTCGCTGTGCGCGAGGCGGCCGGGGAGGCCGCCGCGAATACCGCATTCGGCGACGTCGCGCTGGTGTTCGGCACCGAGATGTCCGGACTGTCGAACGACGAACTCGCGCGGTGCAGCGTCGTTGCGACCATCCCGGCGAATCCCGACTACGGATCGCTCAACCTCGCCGCCGCCGTGCAGGTGGCCGCTTACGAATTGCGACTTGCCGCGAGTGACGGCGAGGTCTGGCGGGCCCCGCGCTTCGAACCCGCGACCTTCGACGAGATCGAGGCGCTCTACGCGCACGGCACGCGGACGCTGGCCGACATGCGGTTTCTCGACCCGCAGATGCCGAGGCGTCTTTTGCCGCGACTGCGCCGGCTCTTTGCGCGGGCCGGAATCGAAAAGGAGGAAGCGAGCATCCTGCGCGGCATCCTCGCGCGCATCGACCAGGTGCTCGCACGCCCCCGATGACCGCCGTGCCGTCCGCATTGCCGGAACACCACTGCGCGAACTGCGGCACAGTCGCGACCGATCAGTACTGCCCTTCGTGTGGCCAGAACACGCGCGAGCGGCTGCCGACATTCAGGCAGTTCATGCGCGAGGCGACGGGCCGGTATCTGGCCTTCGACGGGAAGCTGTGGAAGACGCTCTTCCCGCTGCTGTTCCGTCCGGGATTCCTCACGCGCGCGTACTTCGCGGGGCGGCGCCGGCGCTACATCGGTCCGGCGCGCCTCTTTCTCGTCTCGAGTCTGGTGCTCTTCGCGGTGCTGCGCCTCGCGTCGGAGGCGATCGATGTCGATCACGTGATCGAGACCGTGTCGTCCGACACGGAATCCGGCCCGGCTGCGGAAACGAAAGGCAGGCAGGGAGAAGCGGCGAGGGTCATTGCAAAGGAGGCGAAGGCCGCGGCAAACGACGCGAAGACCGCGGCAAACGAAGCGAAGACAGCCGCCGCGAAGGCCGCGGCCAAAGGCACACCGGTTGACGCGACGGGAAAGCTGGCGAAGGACGCCATGCAAAGTCCGGCGAAGGATGAGAACAAGGCCGGCTCGGAGAACCTCGTCGTGCTCGACGACAAACTCAATTTCAGCGTCGGCGACATTCCAGAATCCATGGGCCCGTTGAAGAAGCGCGTCGATCGCTTCAATCAACTCACGCGCGGTCAGAAAGTCGAGCAGATTCTGGCGGGTACGCTGCGCTACGGCCCATACGCGATGTTCGTGCTGTTGCCGGCCTTTGCCGCGCTGCTGAAGCTCGTCTACCTGGGACGAAGGCGGCGCCGGCCGGGGCGCCCGCGCCTCTACGGCGAGCACCTGGTGTTCGCCGCCCACAACCACTCTTTCCTGTTCGTCGTCCTGTGCCTGCTGTTCACGATTCCCGTCGACCTCGTGCGCCAGGCCATCGCGTTCTGGATTTTCTGCTATCTGGTGTGGTCGACGCACGCGGTGTATGGCGGATCCTGGTTCGGGATCGCCGCGCGCGGCTTCGTGCTGCTCATCGTTTACGCGGTGCTGTTCAGCCTCGTCACGTTCGGGCTCGTGATCGTCGCGATTCTGCTGCGTTGATCGGGCGGCCGCGGAGTCGGCCGGAGATTGGCGAGCGGCGAGCCCGCCTGGTGTGCAGTGTGCCGCCCCGATCAGGCCAGCAGCCGGACGAGCCAGAGCGACAGGATCGGAAAGAAGACTAGCAGAGTGATCCGAACGGCGTCGGACATCAAAAACGGCACGACGCCTTTGAATGTCTCCGACATCGGGACATCGCGCGCGAGTCGATTGATGATGTAGACGTTCATGCCGACCGGCGGCGTGATGAGGCCGATCTCGACGACCATCAATGCGAGGATGCCGAACCAGATCGACTTGTCTGTCGGGTTGAGACCCCAGTAGTCGAGCCCCATGACGATCGGCAGAAAGATCGGCATCGTCAACAGGATCATCGATAGGCTGTCCATCAGGCAGCCGAGCACGACGTAGATCGCGAGGATTGCGAACATGACGGCGAGCGGCGACAGCCCCGACGACCCGACCATGCGCGCGAGTTCGACGGGCATCTGCGTCAGTGCGAGAAAGACGTTCAGCACGTCGGCGCCGAGCAGGATCAGGAAGATCATCGCCGTCGCCTCCGCGGTACCGTAAAGACTTTCGACCAGCCCGTCCCAGCGCATTCCGCCCAGCCAGACCGCGAAGAACAATGCACCGACCGTGCCGATCGCGGCCGCCTCGGTCGGCGTGAAGAATCCACCGTAAATGCCGCCGATCACGACGAGAAAGAGCGTGAGCACCGGCCAGACTTCCCTCAGCGCGCGGATGCGCTGCTGCCAGGTATGGTGTTCACCCGCAGGTCCGGAGCCGGGTTTGACGCGGACATAGATCGCGATCGCGATCATGTAGCCGATCGCGGCGATGATCCCCGGCACGAACGCGGCCATGAACAGCTTGGCGATGTTCTGCTCGGCGAGGATCGCATAGACGACAAGCACGATCGACGGCGGAATCAGGATGCCGAGAGTCCCGCCGGCGGCGAGCGTTCCGGTCGCGAGCGCCGGTTGGTACTTGAGGCGGCGCAGTTCCGGCAGCGCGACCTGACCCATGGTCGCCGCGGTGGCGAGCGAGCTCCCGCAGATCGCGCCGAATCCGGCGCACGCGCCGACCGCCGCCATCGCGACGCCGCCGCGCCAGTGCCCGATCAGCGCGTTCGCCGCGTCGAACAGCGATTTCGACAGGCCGCCGCGGCTCGCGAACTGGCCCATCATCAGGAACATCGGAATGACCGAAAGGTCGTAGACGGAGAAGCGCGAGAAGGCGACGGACTTGAGGTAGCTGAGGAGCGGTGACCAGCCGGTGAGCGTGACATAACCGGCGATGCCGACGCCGAGCATCGCGATGCCGATCGGAATGCGGATCGCGAGCAGGACGACCATCACGCCGAACATCAGCGACCCGAATTCGACGCCCGTCATTGCGCGTCACGCGCCGCGGCTTCGTTCCCTCGGTCGCGCCAGTGTTCCCACGCAGTATAGAAACCGGCAACGGCAAAGAGCGCGAACGAGGGCACCATCAGGGCAACCGCGTACCAGGTGGGAATTTCGAGGATCGTCGACTGGTCGTTCGCCTGCTGCAGCCCGATCGCGCCCGCCGTGAGGCGCCACGCGAAAACCGCCGCCGCGACGCCGACGAGCAGCGCCCCCAGCGTGTCGAGCGCGGCGCGAACCTCGGGACGCGATTTCGCCGTGAAGAAATCGACGATGACGTGGCCGCCGCGCATCTGGCAATGCGGGAGGAACGCGGCCACTGCGATCGCGCATCCCAGCTGGATCAATTCGTAGTCGCCGGCAAGCGGTTTCGAGAACGCCGCGCGGCCGACCACGCTGACGAGCGACATCACCGTCATCGCGACCAGAACGAGGCCGCCGGCCAGCGCGAAGACCTTGGTGACCGCCTGGAGCGTTCGGCCGAACGGGTCGGTCGGCTCGCGCTTCCGAACGACGGGTTCGCTCATCGCGTTCGCCTTCTTGGGGACGTCATCCAGGGCATGGACGCAATCGCGCCCATGCCTCGCGGAACCGGCGGAGGGCTACTTCTCGTACTTCTTGATCAGGTCCTTCGCCGCTTGCAGCAGGACCTTGCCATCCTGGCCCTTGGCGCTGACGTCCTTGATCCATTCATCCGGCAGGTTGGCCGTCGCCTTCTGCCAGTTGTCGAGTTCGCTTCCCGGGATCACGTAGAACGTATTGCCGCGATCCACCGCGTACTTGCGCGCCGGCGGCGCCGAAGCGTCCCATTGCGCTCCGAACGTCTTGGCGAGCGATGCGCCGGAGTTGGCGTCGATCACCGCCTTGAGATCGGGCGGAAGGCTGTCGTACTTCGCCTGGTTCATCGCGAGGATGAAGACCGCCGTGTACAGCGCGCGGTACTTCGGGTCGGTCTCGCTCTCGAACTTGGTGAATTCGTGCGCCTTGATCGACGGGATGACTTCCCACGGGAGCAGGTAGCCGTCGACCACACCCTTCGAAAGCGCATCGCCGAGCGCGGGCAGCGGCATCGCCACCGGCGTCGCGCCGAGCGCGCCCAGGAGCTTGTTGGTCTGGCGCGTCGGCGCGCGCATCTTGAGGCCCTTGAAATCGGCCATCACCTTGACCTGCTTCGCGACCGTGTGGACGTAGCCGTTGTCGTGAACGTTGACGGCCAGCGCCTTGATGCCGGGGAATTCCTTGTAGCCGTATTGCGTGTAGTACTCCCATGCGGCCTGGCTCGTCGCCTCGGCGGAGGACGACATGAACGGCAGCTCGAACACTTCCATCATCGGAAAGCGCCCCGCGGTATATCCGGGCAGCGTCCAGACGATGTCGGCCACACCGTCCATCGCCTGCTGGATCAGTTGCGGCGGCGCGCCGCCCAGTTGCATCGCCGGATAGATCTGGCACTTCATCCGGTTGTTCGAGTCCTTCGCGATCTTGTCGCACCACGGCACCAGCAGCGTGGAGGGCGGCATTGCCGTCGGCGCCCAGAAATGGTGGACTTTCAGCGTGACTTCCTGGGCCACGGCGGGTAGCGCGAACGTTGCCGACAGGACGAGTGGCGCGAATACACGGGCGTAGCGGGACATGGTTCCTCCGATGGGGCGCATCGGCTGTTTGTTCGGCCGTGCACCGCTGTCTATTTGAACGCAATCTTTGACGCCGCCCGATAGTAGCCAATTGCCTCCACCGGGGCAAACGACGGGACGACGCGACGCAGCACGTCGAATAGTTGAGCGTACCAGTCGGAAATGCGAAAATGGACCGCATGTGGAACCGCCTGCGCGAGGATATCGCCGTCGTATTCGACCGGGACCCCGCCGCCCGGACGAAATGGGAGGTATTGACCTGCTATCCGGGTCTGCATGCGCTCGTCTGGCATCGGGTCGTTGCGCACCCGCTATGGCGAGCGGGATTCCGATGGCTTGCGCGATGGCTTGCCCACTGGGGTCGATGGCTGACCGGCATCGAGATCCATCCCGGCGCGAGAATCGGGCGACGGGTTTTCATCGACCACGGGATGGGCGTGGTGATCGGCGAGACGGCCGAGATCGGCGACGACTGCACGCTCTACCATGGCGTCACCCTGGGCGGGACCTCGTGGAATGCCGGCAAACGCCACCCGACGCTGGGCAAGGGCGTCGTGATCGGCGCTGGTGCCAAGATTCTCGGTCCGATCCTGGTGGGCGACGGAGCGAAGATCGGGTCGAATGCGGTCGTCGTACGCGACGTCCCGGCGGCTGCGACCGCCGTGGGGATTCCGGCGCGCATCCTCGTCGATCACGACGCCGAGCGCCGCGAAGTAAACGCGGCGAACCTGGGGTTCTCAGCCTACGCGATCGCGGCCGACATGAACGATCCGATGGTGCAGGCGATCCATCGGCTGATCGATCATGCGGCGACTACGGATGCCCAGATGCAATCGCTGGTCGCGCGGCTGCGGCAAAGCGGTTTGGACTGCGGCGAAGACAAGGCCGCAGGAGAGGGATTCGATCCGCAGCGGCTCAACCAGATGATCGACTGAGCGTCGAAGCGCAGGCGCAGGGGTCGGCTGGACCCTGACCTCCGTCGGCGAAACATCCGCGGCGTCCTTCCGCGATTCGTTCGCGACGACCCGGCCGCTCAGGCGAAGAAATGGAGCGCCGCATCGAGGCCGCAATGGTCGATCGAATGCGTCGCCTGCGCGCGCACGACCGGCTTTGCGCGGTACGCGATCGAGACATCGGCCGCCTTCATCATCGGCAGGTCGTTGGCGCCGTCGCCGATCGCAATGGCGATGCCGCCCTCGGGAACGTACTTTCTGCGCATATTCGCGAATCGCGCAGCCTTGACGGGCGCGTCGACGATCGGCTGCAGCACGCGACCCGTGAGCTTGCCCGCGACGACTTCGAGCGAATTGGACGCGGTGTCGTCGAAACCCAGCCGTTCGGCCAGCCGATCGGTGAAATAGGTGAATCCGCCGGAGACGAGCAGGGTCCTTGCACCGACGGCCTTGAACCCGGCCAGCATGCGCTCGGCGCCGGGGGAGAGCAGCAGGCGCTCGTCGTAGACTTGGTCGAGCGCGGTGACGGGCAGCCCCGCGAGGAGGGCGACGCGGCGCGCGAGGCTTTCGGCGAAGTCGATCTCGCCGCGCATCGCGGACGCCGTGATCACGGCCACCTGTGGTTTGATGCCGACCAAGTCGGCGATCTCGTCGATGCATTCGATCGTGATCAGCGTCGAATCCATGTCCATCGCGACCACGCGCACGCGCTCGCGTGTCCGATCCGACGGGACGAATGCGCAGTCGATGCCCCTCGCCACGCACAGTTCGGCCACGCCGGGACGCCGTTTCGCGCAGGCGATGCGGTAGGCCTGGTGGGACGCGGCAACCAGCACCTCGATGCTGCGCCCATCGGCCAGCTCGGCGATCGCCTTGAGGTCGTCGCCGCCGATCGCAGGCGCCTGAAGCACGAGATCCATCGTCGGAATCGTCATGCCGGGAATGTCGAGACCGCTCGCCCCCGAGGGGGCGCGTTCACGCGCGCGGCTTGACGCGCCGCGCGCATTCCTTGGCGCGCTCGCGCGCTTCGGCCACGTCGGATCCCGTAGCAAGGGCCACGCCCATGCGACGCTTCTTGTAGGCCTCGGGTTTGCCGAACAGGCGAAGGTCCGATTCCGGAACCGCGAGCGCGTGCGCGACGTCGTCGTACCGGATGCCTCGACCTTCGACACCACCGTAAATCACGGCCGAGGCTCCCGGCGCGCGCAGCCGCACGTCGACCGGCAGTCCGAGGATTGCCCGCGCGTGAAGCTCGAACTCGCTCTGCACCTGGGTCGCCATCGTGACCATGCCGGTATCGTGCGGTCGCGGGCTCACTTCCGAGAACCAAACGGTGTCGCCCTTGACGAAAAGCTCGACGCCGAAGATGCCGCGGCCGCCGAGCTCGTTCGTGATGCGCAGCGCGATGTCCTGCGCCGTCGCGAGCGCCGCCGCCGACATCGGTTGCGGCTGCCACGACTCGACGTAGTCGCCGTTTACCTGCACATGCCCGACCGGGGCGCAGAAATGGGTCTGGATCTGTCCGTTCGCATCGAAGGCGCGAACCGTCAGCAGCGTGATCTCGTAGTCGAAGTCGATGAACCCCTCGACGATGACGCGGCTGCCGCGCACCCGCGCCGCGCTTTCGGCGTACTGCCACGCCGAACGCACATCCGCTTTCGACCGCACGATCGATTGGCCCTTGCCCGACGAGGACATCACCGGCTTGACGATGCACGGGTAGCCGATGCCCGGAGTCGTTTCGATCGCCTCCTCCAGCGCATCGAGGCCGTCGGCGAAGCGGTAAGGCGAGGTCGGCAGGCCGAGCTCCTCGGCGGCGAGGCGGCGGATGCCCTCGCGGTTCATGGTGAGGCGCACGGCGCGGGCGGTCGGGATCACCTGTGCGATCCCGTCGCGCTCGACGTCGGCGAGCGCGTCGGTTGCGATCGCCTCGATCTCCGGGACGACGAGCTGCGGGCGCTCCTGTTCGATCAGGCGCCGCAGCGCAACCGCATCGGTCATCGCGATCACATGGGCGCGATGCGCGACTTGGTGCCCCGGAGCGTTCGCGTAGCGGTCGACCGCTACGACTTCGACCCCCAGCCGCTGCAACGCGATGATGACTTCCTTGCCGAGTTCGCCGCTGCCGAGCAGCATGACCTTGGTCGCTGAAGGTGAAAGCGGCGTGCCAAGCGAGGCGATGCGTGGTTGATGGCCGTCGGGCATGGTCAGGGGACCGGAGGTAAAAACCCGATTTTACGCCTGTGCAGCCCAAGATGCTGCAGCGCACCATCAAAGTTTAAGTTCGTATCCAGGTCATTGATTCTTAGTATTTTTATAATGTTACCGCCGAACGATGGGCGGGTCAGCGCCGCCCTTTGGGCTTGCGGACCCGATCCGTGCGTGCGAGCGGCTCGCTGTATTCCCGCCGGGTCGGCACCACCGCTGGGGCGGCGCCGGTGTCCTCGGCAAGCGTGAAATCGATCTTGGTGGTTTCGAGATCGACGCGCGCGACCTTGACGCGGACGCGGCCGGCGAGCTGGTACACGCGGCCGGTGCGCTCGCCGATCATCGCGTGGCGTCCCGCGTCGAAGTGAAAGTAGTCGCGGCCGAGCTCCGTGACGTGGACGAGGCCGTCGATGTTGAGCCCATCGAGCGTGACGAAAACGCCGAAGTTCGTCACGCCGCTGATGGTGCCGTCGAACGTCTCGCCGACACGGTCCTGCATGAAGTAGCACTTGAGCCAGTTCTCGACGTCGCGAGTCGCATCGTCGGCGCGACGCTCGGTGAGCGAGCAGTGCACGCCGAGCTCGGTCCACGATGATCCCGACGGCTTGTAGACCTGATTCGCAAGCACGGCCTTGATGGCGCGGTGCACGAGCAGGTCGGGATAACGACGGATTGGCGACGTGAAGTGCGCGTAGGCCTCGTACGAGAGTCCGAAATGGCCCACGTTGTCCGGGCGATACCGTGCCTGCTGCAGGCTACGCAGCAGCACCGTCTGCAGCAACGCGTAGTCGGGACGATCCTTGATCTTCAGCAGCAATTGCGCGTAGTCGGAAGCAGTCGGATCGTCACCTCCGGGCAACGACAGCGCGCAGCTCGCCAGAAAGTCGCGCAGCGCGGCGAGTTTTTCCGGCGTCGGGCCCTCGTGGACGCGGTAGAGCGCCGGATGCTTGTGCTGCGCCAGGAATTCCGCCGTGCAGACGTTCGCCGCCAGCATGCACTCCTCGATCAGCTTGTGCGCATCGTTGCGCACGACCGGCACGATGCGCACGATCTTGCCGCTCACGTCGAACTCGAGCTGCATCTCGACGCTGTCGAAATCGATGGCGCCGCGCGCCTCGCGCGCCCGTTTCAGCGCATGGAACAGCGCGTACAGATCGGTCAGTTGCGCAAGGATGGGCTTGGCGTCGCGCGGCGCGCTTTTCGGATCGGACAGCCAGTTCCAGACCTGCGTATAGGTGAGCCTCGCCCGCGAATGCATCACGGCGGAGTAGAACTTGTGCCTGGCGATGGCCCCGTCGGCGGTGATTTCCATCTCGCAGACGAGGCACAGGCGATCGACCTTCGGTTTCAGCGAACAGAGCTCGTTGGACAGCGCTTCGGGCAGCATCGGGATCACGCGGCGCGGGAAATAGACCGAGGTGCCGCGCTCGCGCGC
>JBDTRG010000033.1:0-21770 GCA_039931775.1 Betaproteobacteria bacterium
GCGACAGTGCGCCAGCGCATTGAGTGATACGCAATTGATCGGCAGCTCTCGACCCGTTGCCGTCTTAACGTTCCGCCGGAAGCGGACGTGGGAAACAGTGAAAGCCGACCTAACGCTCGGTTCAGCGCACCGTCCGCTGCAACCGATTGTTAGGCGTCAAGGCGCCCCCCGGCGCTTGAGCACAACATGAGTGGCATTTTCCGACGCCACATGCTGGGCGCAGTCGTATTCTAGGGCTCGCAAGTCGACCTCCTCGAACAGTCGCTCTCCGCCGCCTAGCAGCACCGGTGCGATGGCAACGTGTATCTCATCGATCAAGCCCGCACGAAGGTACTACTGAATGGTGTTGGGGCCGCCGCCAATGCGCACGTCCAACCCGTTGGCTGCCTCGCGCGCTTGGTCCAGAGCGTCGCGAATGCCGGTCGTAACGAAGTGGAACGTAGTGTTGCCTTCCATCGGAATAGGCGGGTGGGCGTGATGAGTCAAGATGAAGACTGCGACGTGGTACGGAGGGTTGTCGCCCCACCAACCTCGCCAGCTGAGGTCGGGCCACGGGCCGCGAATCGGGCCGAACATATTCCTTCCGAGAATCCACGCGCCAATGTTCGCGAATCCTCGCGCCGCGAAGTCATCATCCATTCCCGTTGTGCCAACATCGGCCCCAAGGAGGGTCCGCTGGAACGTGCGCGTCGGAAAGGCCCACTGATGCAGATCTGTCCCGCCCACGCCGAGCGGATTGTCGATGCCCTGGCTCGGGCCGGCTCCGTATCCGTCGAGCGAGATGGTAAAGCTCTCGACTCGGACTCGTGTCATCTCCATCCCTCTTTGGTATTGACGCCTAACGTTGGAGTTCACCCGCGGGTGACAGACGGCGTGGCCGGCTGGCACACGTCGGGGGCAACGACGGGCTAGGCCAGGGCTAGACCCGCGCATCCTGCTCGAACCCTGGCATGAACGGAATGTCCGTGCTTCCGATATCGAGACCCATTTGCGAGAGCAAAGTCGTGACTTGGCCGCGATGGTGGGTTTGGTGATTGAACATGTGTGTGACCAACGCCCATCTTGGAACGGTTCGAACCTTGCCGTCGATCTTGCTGGTGTAGGTCAGCGATTCCGCAAGCCACTGATGTGTGAGCGATGTGGCCCAAGCCAGAAGCCGTGCATCGAGAGATTCGCGCTGCGCGCGAAGCCACGCAAAGCCCTTGAAGAGATCAACCCCCGGCTCTGGCACAGCCGCCGGAACACCGGTGAACCGCGACAGAAACGCCAGATCTCCATAGGCGATGTGATTCAGCGTCAGGTAGATTGACTTGAAGAAGGCGCCACGGTCCTTTTGGAGTTCGGCATCGGGCAAGCTTGCGCAGAGCGCATACAGGCGGGAGTTCATCCATTCATTGTAGCGGGACATCAACTGGCAGTGCTCGCTTGTGATCATGGTGGGCGGCTCGTCTCGACTGCGGGCCTAACGGTCAACGCAACGCCCTTGCAATCTATTTCCCCTTCGCCACGAAGTCAAATGCGACCCCAACGTCAGGGTGCTCATGAGGCATAGACCCAAACCGCTGCTGCGAGCATCCAAACCGGCAGCTTGCGAATCCGGATGCCGGGGATGCCCGCTTCAGGAAAGATCAGAGTACTGCCGTTATGACTGAAGATGGCCGGTAGTTGACGAGTTACAGGGCATCTCAGCTCGCGACCCAAAGCGGTCTTCGAACCAATGAGCAAGCGGCCATTGCCCAAGGTGCTTGCGCCTCGTCGCGCAGTAGTCAATGCTCACTCGGCGGGATGCGTGCAGCATTGACTGCGCGCCACCGTGCGGGCGGCACGCCCGCCCAGCGGTGAAACGCCCGCGTGAAGACGCTGGCATCGGCAAAATGCAGGCTGTGCGCGATCGCGATCATCGGCATCGCGGTATCGCTCAACAGTTGGCGTGCTACCTCGTAGCGCACCTCGTCAACCAGTGTCCGAAAACTGATGGCCTGCGGCTTGAGCTTGCGGTCCAGTGTGCGTTGATGCAATCCCAGTTCGGCTGCGACATCTTGCATTGATGCGGACCCTAGCAGCAGTTGACGGCGCAGTACGCGCCGCACCTGCGCGGGCAGGTCGCCCGTGCCCTGCGCCTCAAGGGTGCGGGCTTTGCCTTCGAGCGCAGCCAGACGTTCCTGGTTGGCGCTGCGCAGTTTCGTATCGAGCCAGGCCTTGTCGAATACGACGGCAGATTCGTCGCAGTCGAAGCGCAGGGGCGCTCGCAGAAATCCACGGTAGGGCCGCACGTCAGCGGGCCGGCTGCGCATCAGCCGGACTTCGCGCGGCAACCATTGGCTGCCGCAAAGGGCGCGCACGATATTCCAGACTGTTGCCAGCGCAATGTCGTAGACCACCTCGGTGCGTTCGACGCCGGGCTCGTAGAGCGCATAGCGGTAGGTTGCGACGTGCGCATCCTCGCTCGGCATCAGCAGGCCGCCACCATCACTCAGCGTCAGATAGCGCGCCAGCAGCCGCAGTGCGCTGCGCACGTCCGGTGCGGCCTTGGCTAGGTCGGCAACGAAGCCGAGAGACTCCAGCGGTGTTTGCCGACCGATCAGCAGGCCCAGGTGCGCGCAGCCCGTGCGATCGGCGCACAAGCCGAGCAAGCGGCTGCCCTGCCTGAAAGGCACCAGGTTGTCGGGATCGTCGAACAGCTCGAGCGGCAGGCCCGACTCGGCCAGCACCTGCTGAAGGTCGACGCAGAACTCTTGAAGAAGCGGCTTCAACGCAAGCGTCGAAGCCGCGCGGTCGTAGCCGGCAGGTACCACGCGGACAACAGACGAACGATTTGGGAGCGTGATGACTGAAGTGGTCATGAAGGCGGATGCGCCGAACAGCAGCGTCAACGTGCGCGGCGCAGGCGTCCGCCAGAGCAGACATTGTCAGGGAAAGCAAAGCGCGCCGTGCTCGTGCACTCTACACTCTCACGTTTGCGCGATGCGCACCTGGGTTGCGGCCATTTGCACTACCGCCTTCCCAAGTCAGCAATCACCTCATGAACTCCGAACAATGAAACTGCATCCGCAACACCTTGCGAACGTCGGCGTCCGAGAGGGCACAACCAAGTCATGAATCAGGAGTCATCAGTATGAAAACATTCCTTCACACCCCCTTCAAATTGGTCATGGCCAGCGTGTGTGCGCTGGCCCTGCTGCCTACCGGGGCTGCCAGCGCTGCTGGTGCCGCGCCCGCCGTCACGCCAGCCGAAGCCCGCGCCATCGCCAAGGAAGCGTACATCTACGGTTACCCGCTGGTGGACAACTACCGGGTCCAGTACGCCTATTACGTGGACAAGAACAATCTCAATTTCAAGGCGCCCTGGAACCATCTCAAGAACATCAACAGAGTATTCACACCGGCCGATACTTCGGTGCAGACGCCCAATTCGGACACGCCGTATTCCTGGGCGGGACTGGATCTGCGTGCCGAGCCGATCGTGATTTCCGTGCCGGCGATTGAGAAGGCCCGGTACTACGACGTTGAGATCTTCGATGCCTATACGTACATCGTCGGCTACGCCGGGTCGAGAACCACTGGCAACGATGCTGGCAATTTCATGATGGTCGGGCCGAGCTGGAAGGGCGAGACGCCCAAGGGCATCAAGAAGGTGTACGTCTCCGATACGGACTTCGGCGTTGTCGTGATTCGCACGCAGCTGTTCGATCCGGCCGACATCGGCAACGTCGAGAAGATCCGGGCGCAGTACAAGATGCAGCCGCTGTCCGCGTTCCTGGGCACAGCACCACCCCCTGCCGCGCCGGTCGTGAATTTCATCAAGCCGTTGACCAAGGACGAGCAGAAAACTTCGCTCGAGTTCTTCAACGTCATGAACTTCGTGCTGGGCTACAGCCCGGCGGTGCCGAGCGAAGTGGGCTTGAGGGAACGTTTCGCCAAAATCGGCATCGAGGGTGGCAAGACCTTCAACCCCGCCAAGCTCTCGCCTGAATTGAAGAAGGCCTTCGAGCAGGGCCGCGCTGACGCCTGGCAGGCTTTTGCCGGTGGCGTGAAGCAGATGGACGAAGGGACGATCACCTCCGGTGATGTCTTTGGCAGCCGCGAATTCCTGAAGGACAACTACCTGTACCGCTGGCTCAGCACCATCGGCATCTACGGCAACGCCAAAGAGGAGGCGATGTATCCGGTCTATCGCCTGGACAACCAAGGCAAGCCACTCAGCGGCGCCAATCGCTACACGCTGCACTTTGCCGCCGGCCAGTACCCGCCGGTCAACGCCTTCTGGTCGCTGACGATGTATGACTTGCCGCAAAGCCTGCTGGTGGCCAACCCGATCAACCGCTACCTCATCAACTCACCGATGCTGCCGCAGATGAAGAAGGATGCCGACGGCGGGCTCACGCTCTACATCCAGAACCAGTCGCCCGGCAAGGACAAGGAATCGAACTGGCTGCCCGCGCCGAAGGGGCCGTTTGCCATGTACATGCGCCTGTACTGGCCAGCTCAGGCCGCGCTGGATGGTTCGTGGACCCAGCCCAAGCTGATTAAGAAGTAGTCCCATGAAAACCTTCCCCCGCACCACCATCAGCCTAACCGGCGTTGTTATAGCCGGCCTGTTGCTCGCTACAAGCGTACGGGCGCAGACGAGCCCGACGATGAAGATGACGACCCCCATCCCGGAGTCGATCACTACGCCCGCCAAGATCGAAAGCCGGCTCGGCACCCTCGAATTTCCGCAGGGCTACCCGACCGACAGCACGGCCGAGAAGGTCTATGAGCATCTGGACTTCATGCATGGCGTGGAAGCTTTCCTCTACGCTTTGCCGGGTGCGTCGATCCACGCGGCTGGCAGAGGCATCAAGAGCCAGGGCGGAGACAACCAGACAGTGTTGATCATGGAGCAACTGATGGACTCCAGGTCGCTGTTTCTCACCGCCAACACGCAAAGCATCTACAGCATGATGTGGCTGGACCTGAAGGACGGCCCGCTGGTGATCGAGTCGCCACCCAACATCCTGGGCATCGTCAACGACCACTGGTTCCGCTATGTCGGCGATATTGGCAACGCCGGGCCGGACAAGGGCAAGGGCGGCAAATTCCTCTTGCTACCGCCCGGCTACAAGGGTGAGGTGCCGAAAGGTTACTTCGTGTTCCGCTCCCCCACTTACCAGAACCTGTATTTCTGGCGTGGCTTCATCAAGGATGGCAGCACCGCGACCGCGGTCGCGAACACCAGGAAGTTCGCCAAGGTCTATCCGCTGGCCAAGGCCAAAACCCCGCCGCCGATGAAGTTCATCAATGTTTCCGGCAAGGCTTTCAATACCATCGGCGGCAACGACTTCAGCTTCTTCACGGACATCAACGAGATCGTCCAGGCAGAGCCGAACGGGGCCTACAGCCCGGAAGTCCTCGGCATGCTCGCCGCCATCGGCATCGAGAAGGGCAAACCCTTCAATCCGGACGAAAAACTCAAGAAGACGCTCACCGAAGCCGTGGCCGTGGGCAATGCCACTGCACGCACCATCGCCTTCAAACCCCGGATGAAGGACGCATACCTCAATCCGGGCAGCGCATGGTTCTTCACATTTGTCGGCGGCAGCTACCGTTTCCTCTCGCAACCGGGTGTGCGCAACCTGGCAGCACGCGACCTGTTCCACTACAACTACACCGGCATCACCCCGGCGATGGCCTTCGAAATGGTGGGCATCGGCTCGCAGTACGTGTTCGCGGCCACCGACTCCAAGGGCATGGCGCTGGACGGTGCCAAGACCTATAAGATCCAACTGCCACCGAACATCCCGGCCAAGGACTTCTGGTCATTCGTCGCCTATGACAGTCAGACCCGCTCGATGCTGCAGACCGACCAGCCGTTCCCAAGCATAGGCACCGACAGCAAAGGCATCGTCTTCAATGCAGGTGGTTCAGCGGATGTCTGGTTCGGCCCGACGGCCCCCAAGGGGCATGAACAGAATTGGGTCCAGACCATTCCCGGCAGGGGTTGGGGTTCGGTGTTTCGCCTGTATGGGTCGGAGAAGAGCTGGTTCGACAAGACCTGGAAACCGGGTGAGTTCGAATTGCAGTAGCAGCAAGATTCGAAATGGCCGGCTCGGCGGGGTCATTATCGACTTCGCCGCCGATCAGACGAGCAATGGCAAGAGGAAGCCTTTATCTATGGCCCGCCGCTGGTGGACACCTATCTACCGTGTACCCGGCATGCGGCTCGCCGAGGGCAATCTTGGCCATGTTTTAAAGCTGATGGAGTACCTTCACCGGCGGCTTTCGGGCGCATTTGCAAATGACAGCTCCTGGCCGTTATGTAGAGCTCTACATAACGGTCAGAACCCGACATAAGCCCACTTATCCCAAAGCGGACGTAGCAGCAATTTCCCGCGTAACAACTTTCAATTTGATCATGCCAGAGCCTCATGCCGAGGCCATGATTCTGGCGGGTAATTCCAGGCGCGACGTCGAGGAGTAGAGGTGGACTTGAGCCTTGGTGTTCCGGCGACACTTGCGGTCGCCGGACTGGTGCTGATCGTCGGCCGTCGTCTGATCGAGCGCATCGGGTTCCTACGAGAGTATGCGATTCCTGAACCGGTCGTCGGCGGACTGGTCGCGGCACTCCTGGTGGCCGTGCTCCACACAACTGGCGCGCGGATTGCCTTCGACACGTCGCGGCAGCCCGGACTCATGTTGGCCTTCTTTGCGACGATCGGTTTGGGCGCCGATGCCCGAATGCTGGCGAGAGGCGGCAGCGCGCTTCTGCTTTTTACCGTTTGTGTCGTCGGCATGCTAGTCATGGAAAACATCATTGGTGTCGGCGCGGCAAAGGCCATGGGTGTCGACCCGCTGGTCGGCTTGATCGCGGGTTCGGTGACGATGGCGGGTGGCCATGGAACGGGCGCAGCATGGGGTCAGCGATTTGCGGACGTATTCGGTTTGACGGAGGCGCCGGCGGTCGGGCTTGCCACCGCGACATTCGGTCTCATAATGGGCGGCGTCATTGGCGGACCCGTGGCAATGCGTCTGATCCGACGCCTTCAGGCGCGTGGCAGTCCTCTTGGGGTATCTGCTGCCGAATCACTGGCGCATGACGCTGCTGAGGCCGCGGGGCCGTTCACACCCGAGCGGCTGACGGTGACGATCATACTGGTCGCGACCAGCGTCGCAGTGGGATCCGCGCTCTCACAATGGACGGAGAATCCCGTATTCACATTGCCGACCTTCGTTTGGACACTGTTCGTCGGCGCGGTGCTGCGGAACGCGCTCGCGCTTGCCAAGCTGCACGAAATCGACGGCCAAGCGCTGTCCTTCACGGGTATCGTCGCGCTGTCACTTTTCCTCGCGATGGCGTTAATGAGTTTGCGGCTCTGGGAGCTTGCGTCACTCGCCCTGCCAATGTTGCTGATTCTTGCGCTCCAGGCGATCGGTGTCGCGCTGTACACGTCCCTCATTACTTTTCGCGTGATGGGAGCGAACTACGAGGCGGCAGTACTGGTGGCCGGCCAGTGCGGATTCGGACTCGGTGCAACGCCGACGGCGATTGCGA
This sequence comes from Betaproteobacteria bacterium, assembly GCA_039931775.1. Lineage (GTDB taxonomy): Bacteria > Pseudomonadota > Gammaproteobacteria > Burkholderiales > Casimicrobiaceae > CAIWHR01. Next base: position 7,532 of record JBDTRG010000033.1, read on the forward strand.
ACATTCAGGCAATCTGTGCGCGTTATGGCGGCGCACCGCAGGCGTTCATCATCGTCCCTGTGGTGGGGGCGTTCCTGATCGACATTGCCAACGCCATCGTCATCAGCGCGTTCGTATCTGTTGTGCCCGTGGTACGGTGAGACGTAAGCCATGAGCGGATTCGCCAAGATGGGCAATCGTCTGAACTAGAACGACTTATGACCGCCTGGACCTGGCTCATCCCTGTCCTGTCCTCCGCCCTGCTCGTGGTCGCGATCATGGTCGGGGTGGGATCATTTCTCGCCATCCTGTGCGCAGTCGGCCTCATTGGCGCGGTGCTCACGGCGGTACACCATGCCGAAGTCGTGGCGCATCGCGTCGGCGAGCCTTTCGGGACGCTGATTCTCGCCCTGGCGGTGACCGTTATCGAAACCTCGCTCATTCTCTCGATGATGTTTGCCGGGGGCGGCCATACCGCCGTCTTGCCTCGCGACACAATCTACGCTGCCATCATGATTATCTGCAACGGCGTAGTCGGCATCTGCATGCTCGTAGGCGGGCTCGCGCATCGAGAGCAAACCTTCCGCGTGGAGGGTGCGGGTGCTGGGCTCGCTGCGCTGATCGTGATGGCGGCGCTCGTGCTTGTGCTGCCGGCCTTCACGACCAGCACCTCGGGTGGCACGCTCGCCACGTCGCAGCTCGCCTTCGTGGCGATAGCATCGGCGATTCTTTGGGCGATCTTCGTATTCATTCAAACCGTGCGACATCGCGACTATTTCATACCTCTCGCGGACCCGAGCAACCCCGAGGTCCACGCCGAACCGCCGACGAGCCGGGAGGCATGGTGGAGCTTCGGCTTGCTTGTCGTCGCACTTGTGGCAGTCGTGGGCTTGGCCAAGATGCTATCACCCACCATTGAGCATGGCGTCGCCGCGGCCGGTGCGCCGCAGGCTGTGATCGGTATCGTGATTGCCATGCTGGTCCTACTCCCGGAAGCGTGGGCCGCTACGCGCGCTGCGGGGGCCGATCGCCTTCAGACGAGCATGAACCTCGCTGTTGGTTCGGCGCTCGCATGTATCGGTCTCACGGTCCCGGTCGTCGTTCTGGCTGCCCTCCTGTTCGACTTACCCCTCACTCTTGGTCTGGAACCCAAGGACCTGGTGATGCTCGTGGCTACGTTGCTCGTGAGCGCAGTCACGTTGGGCACTGGTCGTACCCACATGATGCAAGGTGCAGTGCATCTTGTGCTCTTCGCGGCGTTCCTTTTCCTGGCATTCGTCCCGTAGGTCCGGGAATTCGTCGCGCACAAGCGTAGTCCCGGCCGTGCGGCGGTCAGGCGGCGCCTACCTGATCACCGATTGGCGGCGTCGTTCTCAGTGCAAAACGCGCGGTCATCTATTGCCGGTTGCTGTCGCCGGGCGCACACTTCCCCGCAACGAACCAGCGTTCGAGCTTGGCTCGCTCGGTATCAACAAATCGCAGCCGGAGGTGCCCAAGCCACCGGCAGCGTCATCGGGAGGCCTATTCATGAGCGCCGCCACATCGCATTGATGATCGCGGGCATCGCAGTGCTGACCGGACTGGTCGGGTGGGGCGAGCGGCTGCAGGTCATCTTTTACAAGCAGGGACATTACGAGGGTAAGCCGGATCAGCCTCCGTGCGCGGGCGCTCCGTGGAACGGCAACAAGGCCCAATGGGAAGCGGCGATTCGCACCCGCAACCAAAACCGGAACGAGTACCACCTCAAGGGCCAGGGCAGTACCCGCGACGAACCCTAACAGCTAGGGTGCATGCTCGGAGGAAGCGTGATTGTGCTGGGGAACGTCATTCGTGGCCCTTTCAACTGGCTTGTTGCGGCAATAGTTTTCGGCCCCGTGTTCAGTTCGTTCGTGGCGCGAGCCGGCGTGCCCCATGCTTAGGCGAGGCTTCGATTCTATTGTCGCGACCTGGTTTGCCGGCCTGCTGGCGCTGCTGCCGCTGGCTCTGACCGCAGCCGTGCTGGCATGGGTACTCAATTTGATCTACGAGTATTTTGGGCCGACCAGCCTTATTGGCCGACTCTTCGCGGCGCTCGGCTATCCATTTTCGAGCAATCCGGGACTTGCTTATGTATTCGGGACGCTTGTGCTAATAGCTGCGATCTACCTGCTTGGTGTCGTTGTGAGAATGGGGCTCAAGGGGCCGATCAAGAATCTGACAGATCGCACGCTGCGGCACATTCCGATTGTGGGCGGGCTCTACAAATTGGCGGACCGCTTTGTCGGCCTGCTGGACCAGAAGCAGGGGACCGACATAGGTGCGATGCGTCCGGTATGGTGCCACTTCGGTGGCGACGGCGTGGCAGTCCTTGCGCTGGCGCCGAGCGCGCAGCCGATCGACATCGACGGACGCAGCTATATTGCCGTGCTGGTGCCCACGGCCCCGGTGCCGTTCGGCGGCGCGTTGCTGTATGTGCCCGCCCCGTGGGTGTCTCCGGCCAATATTGGAGTCGACAGGCTTACGGCGGTTTATGTGTCGATGGGGATCACGCCGCCGCATGAGCCGGCGAGCGCTGCTAATGTTCCGCTCGAGAAATAAGGTTCGGACGATCACTGAGGGAGGGCGTGAGATGCTGAACGGGACCGGCGGGGCCGTCGGTCTCGAAGAGAACGAGGAGGATGGACGCCGACGAGACGAGAGGGTATGCAGTCACTCCTGCTCCCAGATAGAAGTCGAAAGACCGTGGCGACGCCCCGGGGCAGTGTTAAAATGCCCAGCGATTTTCCGTACGCTCTGAGGTGCCATGCGTCTCGTCCGCCGCGGCACCTCCGGGTTGCGCGCCAAGTTTTCTGGTCTTTCCGCAGTTGCGCGTCGCCTATATCCGGACATCGCCGCGCTCGCACTGTTCGGCTTGGCCGCAGTGTCAGGTTTCGTTTCCGCCCAGTCGGCGCTACCCACGGAGCCTACGCCGGAGACGCAACCGGCGAGCGCTGTCTCTGCGTGGGACACCCCGGAGCCTTGGCGCACCGACCGCTTCTTTCTGGAAACAAGTGTGTACACGCGGCACTTCCATTACGATGCCGCCCACAACGATCATCAGAACCTCGTGCTGGTTGAATGAAACGTCACCGAGCAGTGGCTAGTCGGCGCGTCTTTTTTTAACAACTCCTTCGGCCAGCCGTCGCAGTACGTGTACGGGGGTTATCGCTTCCGGCCATTCGAGCAACTGCAACCGCTCTACTTCAAGATCTCGGCCGGACTTGTCCACGGCTACACCGGCCAGTATCAGGACAAGATCCCCTACAACAGCACGGGGATTGCGCCCGTGATCGTGCCCTCGGTTGGCTACTGCTTCAATCGGTATTGCTCCGAACTCGTGATCTTTGGAGGAGCTGGCTTGCTGGTCACGTTCGGCGTGACGATTCCGTAGTTCGGGACGTGGCCACGCCTGCTTCCCCGCCCACACTCGCAACACAAAATGCGGTTATGGTGCCGTGCGTCTCCGCGCAATCGCGGCCGCGAATGTCGGCTTACGGAAAATTTGGACTGTGTCGCTGACCGTCCGGACCTGGCCGATAGTTCCACTTCGGGAGAGGTGCCGATAGCTGATGATCCGAATTCCGGCGGTGGGAGCAACGGCCGCTTTCGGCGACATGGGCCAACTGGAACTATCGGCCACGAGCGGGCATAAGGGCCCAACGACAATTCCGCTAGGAATGACTGGTCCGCAAGTACAGCGGACGTAGCGCAAGATCGCCCTCGCGGTCACGAAATCACCAAACGAGTCCTCTGAAGACGGTAGCCCGCAGACCCGAGCACCCATAAGGAAGCTCCGTTTCGCTAGTAAAACGACAAAGACCAGCAGGCGTCGCGATAGGCGGTCCGCTGACGCTCAGCGATCATTGTCTGGATAGCGGAACGGAGGCATTCTGCAGCGCAACGCTGTGGCGATCCCATCCCTGGGCACATACGCGGTCGACGCGATCACCACCCGGTCATTGGCTTCGACGAGGAGGAGTTTGGTACGGTGCAAGGCGCCTCTTCGCGCTCAATGACCGCGAGCGATTGCGACGGGCAGCTTCCACGTACGGGTCGACTCGTACGCACGCGCCGCCCGCAGCACCATCGCATCGCCATGCATCGGGCCGACAATTTGTAGCGCCGTCGGCAGGCCCGAGCGGGTCAAGCCGCAGGGCACCACGGCCGCCGGCTGCTGCGTGAGGTTGAACGGATAGGAAAACGGCGTCCAGCCGAGGAACGTCTCCATTTTCAGCTCCCATTCCTGCGGCGCCTTGGCTTCGAATGCGGGCACCGCAACGCCGGGTGTGAGCAGTAAATCGTAACGCTCATGAAATTGGCGCATCAGCGCGCCCAGCTCGCCGCGCCGAACATTCAGTTTTTGCAGGTTCAGCACCGACACCTTGCGCCCTTCCTCTGCCTGCCACCGCAGTGCCGGATCGGTCAGCGCCACTTGATCCGGGGTCATGTTGCTGATCAGCGTCAGCGAGCCGACAAACCATAGCTTGGTTGTGATCTCTTCGGGGTTAGCAAACCCCGGTGCGACCTCGTCCACCTGCGCGCCGAGGACCGCGAATGCATTTGCGGCGTTGCGCACCGATGCGGCGATTTCGGGATCGACATTCTTTACATAGCCGAGGTCAGCGCTGAAGGCGATGCGCCAACCGCACACGCCATCGTGCAGCCCGACGCGGTAGTCGCGCGCGTCGTAGGGCAGCGATGTCCAGTCGCGCGCATCCGGCCTGCTCATCACGGTAAGGAGCAGCGCAAGGTCCTCGACGCTGCGCGCATGAGGTCCGAGATGAGCGACCGTCCCGAACGGCGATAGCGGAAACGCCGGCACCCGGCCGAAAGACGGCTTCAATCCAGGAATGCCGCAGAATGACGACGGAATGCGCACCGATCCCGCCCCGTCGGTTCCTATCGCAAGCGGCCCCATTCCCGCGGCGACCGCCGCCGCCGCGCCGCCGGAGGAACCCCCGGGTGTCATCCGGGTGTTCCACGGGTTGCGCGTGATGCCGGTCAGCAGATTGTCGGTCGTCGCCTTGATACCGAACTCCGGCGTATTGGTCTTGCCGATCAGCACGGCTCCCGCTTCGCGCAGCCGTGTCGTCACCGGGGCGTCGACATCCCATGGCTGCTTGGGTTCGACGGTGCGCGAGCCGCGCAACGTCGGCCAGCCCCGCGTTAGGATCAGGTCCTTGATCGACACCGGCACCCCATCGAGGATGTCGCACGGCGCGCCGTTCTGCCAGCGGGCTTCCGCCGCGCGCGCGCTCGCCAGCGCGCGATCGGGGTCGACCAGGCAAAACGCATTCAATGCCGGATCGAGGTCGGCGATTCGCGCGAGCACCGCCTGGGTCGCCTCGACGGGTGATGCCTGCCGCGTGCGGTAGAGATTCAGCAGCTCTGACGCCGTGCAATCGGCGAGGTGTGCTCTCGTCGGGCCCATCGCTTGACTCCTCTCCTTCGTGGGCACCGCCGGTCCGCGGTCGTGGTCTTCGGCGCCGGATTCGAGTGTACGCGCCAACGACAAGGCGGTGGCGCGTCCCATAGCGGGACGGTTGGGATTAGAATGCCTGCCACGCTGGTGTTTCAAGGCCTCGGTCGACGCGACGCGTTCAGGAGTTGCGACCGATATGCCGCATCATTCCGTTTCATCCAGAGAGGAACTTGCCATGACCCGACGTGCTTTCCCCCTTCGTTTCATGGCGGCAGCGATGTGTGCCGTCACCCTTGGCGTGGTGGCGGGTACTCCGTCGGCAATGGCGCAAGGCCAGAAAGTGCTGAAGTTCATCCCGCAGGCGGACCTGCGCATTATCGATCCGATCACCACGACTGCGTACATCACCCGCAACCACGGGTACATGATCTACGACACGCTGTTCGCTACCGATGCGAAGTTCCAGGTTCAGCCGCAGATGGTGGACAAATTCGAGATCAGCAAGGATCGGCTCACCTACACGTTTACGCTTCGCGACGGACTCAAGTTCCACGATGGGACGCCGGTCCGCTCGGCCGACTGCATCGCCTCCGTCGAAAGATGGTCGAAGCGCGACGCGCTGGGCCAGAAGATGGCGGAGTCGACCGAAGCGTGGACGGCCGTCAACGACAAGACCTTCACGCTCAAGCTCAAGAAACCGTTTCCCCTCGCGCTCGAAGCTCTGGCGAAGCCGTCGTCCAACGTGCCCTTCATCATGCCCGAGCGCATCGCCAAGACCGACCCATCGACAAACATCACCGAGCCGATCGGTTCCGGGCCGTTCAAGTTCGTGAAGGCGGAGTGGGTGCCCGGCAGCAAGGTGGTCTACGTGAAGAACACCGACTACGTGCCGCGCAAGGAGCCGCCGTCATGGGCGGCGGGCGGCAAGGTCGTCAAGGTCGACCGCGTCGAGTGGATCTACATCCCGGACTCGGCCACGGCCGCCGCAGCGCTCAACGCGGGTGAGGTCGACTGGTGGGAGCAAATGCCGCCGGATCTGATTCCGGTTCTGGCCAAGAACAAGGACGTCAAGGTCGAAAACATCGATCCGCTGGGCTCGATGGGCCTGCTCCGCTTCAACTTCATGTACCCACCGTTCAATAACCAGAAGATGCGCCAGGCCGTTCTCTATGCGCTCGATCAGAACGATTACGTGCTCGGCATCGCCGGCAGCCAGAAGAACGGCCACCCGTGCTATTCCTTTTTCACCTGCGGGACCCCGCTTTCGAGCGAAGTCGGCGCCGAACCGCTGAAGGGCAAGCGCGATTTCGAAAAAGCGAAGCAGCTCATCAAGGAAGCGGGCTACAAGGGCGAGAAGATCGTCATCATCGACGCGACCGATCAACCGATCGTCCATTCGCAGTCGTTGCTGACCGCCGAAATGCTGCGCAAGCTCGGGCTCAACGTCGACTTGCAGGCGGGCGACTGGGGCACGCTGATCACGCGCCGGTCGTCGAAGGAGCCGATCGACAAGGGTGGCTGGTCGATCTTTCACACCTGGTTGGTCGGCCCCGACGTGACGTCGCCTGCGCTCAATTTCGCGATTCGCGGTTCGGGCCAGAAAGCATGGTTCGGCTGGCCGGACGATCCGAAGATCGAAGAGTTGCGCGACGCGTGGTTTGCGGCGACGGATGCCGCCGCCTCGAAAAAGGCGGCGGAGGCCGTGCAGATGCGCGCGTTCGACTTCGTGCCCTACGTTCCGACCGCGCAGTTCATTCTTCCCACCGCGTATCGCACGAACCTGAGCGGCCTCATCATCGCGCCGATCACGCTCATGTGGAACGTCGAGAAGAAATAGCGGCGCGCGCGGTCAGGCCCAGCCTGCCAGGCGGCGGATGATCGGATACATCGTCCGCCGCCTGTTCTCGACCGTCATCGTGATGGCGGTGGTGGCGTTCGTCGTGTTTTCACTCCTGTATCTCACGCCGGGCGATCCGGCCGCGATTATCGCCGGCGACATCGCGACCGACGAAGACATCCGCCGCATTCACGCCCGACTTGGTCTGGACGATCCGTTCCTGGTGCAATTCGGGCGCTGGGTATGGTCGCTGGCGCACGGCGACCTGGGCACGTCGATTTTCACCAATCTTCCGGTCACGCAGCTCATCGGCCAGCGCATCGAGCCGACCGTCTCGCTGACGCTGTGCACGCTCGTAGTGTCGATCCTGGTCGCGGTTCCGCTGGGCGTCACCGCTGCCGCCAAAGCGGGAGGCTGGCTCGACCGCGGCGTGATGGCGTTTTCGGTCCTGGGCTTCTCGGTTCCGGTGTTCGTGTTCGCCTACATTCTGATCCTCACGTTCTCCGTGGAGCTCGACTGGCTGCCGGTGCAGGGCTATCGCACCTTTCACGACGGCGTGTGGCAATGGTTGCGTCACCTGATCCTGCCGAGCGTTGCGCTGGGCACAGTGTACGTCGCGCTGATCACGCGGATGACGCGCGCCAGCATGCTCGACGTGCTTGCGCAGGACTACGTCCGCACCGCCGAGGCAAAAGGGCTTGCGCCGGAGCAAGTGCTGATCGGCCACGCGCTCAAGAACGCGGCGATTCCCGTGGTCACCATCATCGGCGTGGGAGTCGCATTGCTGATCAGCGGCGCGATCGTCACCGAAACGGTATTCGCGCTGCCCGGCATCGGGCGGCTCACCGTCGACGCGATCCTGCGGCGGGACTATCCCATCATCCAAGGCGTGACCCTGATCTTTTCCGCGGTGTACGTGCTGGTCAATCTCGCCGTCGATCTGTCGTACGTGCTGTTCGACCCGCGGATACGCTTGACATGAACGCGACGACGGTTGTTGCGCCCCCGATTGCGGCCAAGTCGGTATCGCCGACGTGGCGGCGCTTTCGCGACGCCTTCAGGCGCCACCCCACCGCGCTCATCGGCGGCGTCATTCTCATCCTGATGGCCGCCATCGCCGTTCTTGCGCCGTGGATGGGAACGATCGACCCGCAAGCTGTGTTTCCCGCCAGGCGCCTCAAGCCGCCGTCCGCCGAGTTCTGGTTCGGCACCGACATGCTCGGTCGCGACGTCTACAGCCGAGTCGTCTACGGTGCGCGGGTATCGCTAATCGTCGGCCTCGCGGTCGCCGCGCTGTCGACGCTGCTCGGGCTCGCGATCGGGCTCGTGACCGGCTACGTCCGTCGGCTCGATGCCGTCGTGATGCGCGTGATGGACGGCCTCATGTCGATCCCTTCCGTGCTGCTCGCCATCGCGCTGATGGCGCTCACCAAGGCGAGCATCGGCAATGTGATCATCGCCATCACCCTGGCGGAGGTTCCTCGCGTCGTGCGCCTAATTCGGAGCCTTGTGCTCATCTTGCGCGAGCAGCCTTACGTCGAAGCCGCGATCGCGGCCGGCACGACACTGCCGCGCATCCTGGTTCGCCACGTCCTGCCCAACATCGTCGCGCCGCTGCTGGTGCAGGGGACCTATGTCTGCGGATCGGCGATGATTACCGAGGCGATCCTCTCCTTCATCGGCGCCGGCACGCCGCCCAACATTCCGAGCTGGGGCAACATCATGGCCGAAGGGCGGAGCCTGATCCAGATCGCGGGCTACCTTATCCTTTATCCCGGCATCTGCCTGTCGCTCACGGTGCTGGCGGTGAACCTCCTCGGCGACGGCATGCGCGATGCGCTCGACCCTCGCCTGGCGCGGCGGATGTGATGAGCGCGAATCCCGAATCCGCCGCGCCGCTGCTCGACGTTCAGGACCTGAAAACGTACTTCTTCACGCGCGACGGCGTGGTACGTGCCGTCGACGGCGTCTCGTTTTCGGTGGCGCGCGGCGAGACGCTCGCCATCGTCGGAGAGTCCGGCTGCGGCAAGAGCGTCACGTCGCTGTCGATCCTGCGCCTTATCGCATCGCCGCCGGGTCGAACGGTCGAGGGACGCGTGGTTTTCGAAGGCCGCGATCTCCTTCGGCTTTCGCCTCCGGAGATGCGAAAGATTCGTGGCGACGCCATTTCCATGGTCTTCCAGGAGCCGATGACGTCGTTGAATCCCGTGCTGACCATCGGCCATCAGATCGCCGAAGCGCTGGTCCTGCACCGGGGCCTTTCGCGCGACGACGCGGGCGCTCGCGCGATCGAAATGCTGCGGCTGGTGCGGATGCCCGAGCCGGAGCGGCGTGTCCTCCAGTATCCGCATCAACTTTCCGGCGGGATGCGGCAGCGGGTGATGATCGCGATGGCCCTCGCCTGCGAGCCGCGCCTCCTGATCGCCGACGAGCCGACGACCGCGCTCGACGTGACGATCCAGGCGCAGATACTCGACCTGATGCGCGAGCTCAAGACAAGGACCGGTGCCGCGATCATGCTGATCACACACGATCTCGGCGTGGTCGCCGAAATGGCGCAGCGTGTGATCGTGATGTACGCGGGACGCAAAGTGGAGGAGGCCCCGGTCGTCGACCTGTTCGCGCGTCCGCGCCATCCCTACACGCGCGGCCTGCTCGACTCGATCCCGAAGCTCGGCGCCGCGAGCAGAGCCAGTGAAGGCGCGGCAGGCGCGCGGCTCGCTGAAATCACCGGCACCGTGCCGTCGCTGTCCGAGCCCATCGTCGGGTGCGCTTTCGCGCCGCGCTGCGGGTACGCGACTGCGCGCTGCCGAACGGACTATCCGCCCCTCGAGGAAAAGGCGCGCGGGCATTGGGCCGCGTGCTGGGAGGCCGACCGGGTAGCAGCCGCCGCCGCAACAAAGGCAGCGGCATGAGCCCGCCGGGCCGCGCCAAGGGCGAATACCGGAGTGCGCAGCACGAAGGTAGTCCGGTAAACGCGGGCGTCGACGGCATGGTTGGCTCACCTTCACCGGCGCTCCTCGAGGTGGGGCACCTGACGAAGCATTACCCGATGCGCGGCGGAGTGTTCGGCCGGACGCGGGGAACTGTGCACGCGGTGGACGACGTGAGCTTCGCGATCGCCGAGGGCGAGACGCTCGGCCTCGTCGGCGAGTCCGGCTGCGGCAAGTCGACGATCGGCAAGACGGTGCTGCGGCTGGTCGAGCCGACGGCCGGCACGATCGCGTGGCGCGGGCAGCGCATCGATGAGCTTCAGAGTCGCGCGATGCGGCCCTACCGGCGCGAGTTGCAGGCGGTATTCCAGGATCCCTACGCATCGCTCAATCCGCGGATGCGCGCAGCGGATATCGTCGCCGAGCCGATGAGGAACTTCGAGGACATCTCGGCATCGGAGATTCAGGATCGCGTAGTGTCGCTATTCGAAAAGGTGGGATTGCGACCCGACCAGCTGCCTCGATATCCCTATGAATTCTCGGGCGGACAGCGCCAGCGCCTCGGGATCGCACGCGCGCTTGCCCCCCGGCCGAAGCTCATAGTCTGCGACGAGCCGGTATCTGCCCTCGACGTCTCGGTGCAGGCGCAGGTGATCAACCTGCTAGGCGATCTCCAGCGCGAATTCGGCCTGTCGTATCTTTTCGTCGCGCACGACCTCGCCGTGGTCGAGCACATCAGCCACCGCGTCGCCGTGATGTATCTCGGCAGGATCGTGGAGATCGCGTCTACGCGCGCCCTGTTCCAGAGTCCGCAACACCCGTACACCGAGGCGCTGCTGTCGGCGGTTCCGGTGCCCGACCCCACCGTGCAAAGAAGGCGCATCATTCTTGCCGGTGACGTGCCGAGCCCCGTCGAGCTGCCGACAGGGTGCCGCTTCCACACGCGCTGCCCTCATGCGTTCGATCGCTGCCGCGTCGAGGAGCCGTTGCTAAAGGAAGTGGTATCCGGCCATTTCGCGGCGTGCCACTTGCGCGATGCACCCGCCGTAGAGATTGTCCCGCGCGGCACTGATCCGGTGGGGAATTGACGCAGTGAGCGCGAAGGGAGCATGAAATGAACAACCTCAACCGACTTGACGCTACGGTCGCTGCGCGCAAGCTCGCCGCACGCGAGATCACCGCCGAAGCGCTGCTGGCCGATTGCCTGGCCCGCATCGCGGAGCGGGAACCCGACGTTCACGCGTGGACCTTTGTCGATGCCGACGCCGCAATGCGGCGCGCACGGGCGCTCGACGCGCAAGGCTCGTCGGGTCTCCTGCACGGCCTTCCGATCGCGGTCAAGGATCTCTTCGACACCGTCGACATGCCGGCTTCCTACGGTTCGTCGATCTATGCGGGCCATCGTCCCGCATGGGATGCGGCATGCGTCGCGCTGGCGCGCGCCGAGGGCGCAATCGTCGTCGGCAAGACGGTTACGACCGAGTTCGCGACCTTCCATCCCGGACCGACATGCAATCCGCACAACCTGAGGCACACGCCGGGAGGCTCGTCGTCGGGCTCCGCCGCCGCGGTCGCCGACTGGATGGTGCCACTGGCATTCGGAACGCAGACGGCCGGCTCGATCGTGCGTCCCGCGGCGTATTGCGGCGTGATCGGATACAAGCCGACGTTTGGCACGGTGTCGCGCGTTGGCGTGAAGATGATTTCCGACACGCTCGACACCGTCGGCGGACTCGCCCGCAGCGTCCCCGACGTCGCGCTGTTCGTGGCCGCGCTCACCGACCGCCGCGATCTCCTGATCGACGGTCCGACCGCGGAGGTTCCTCGCATTGGCATGTGCAGGACCCACGAATGGAATCACGCGCAGGCCGAGACGATGGCGGCGTTCGAGGACGCAGGGGGACGGCTGCGCGCTGCGGGTGCGATCGTCAGGGACGTGACGCTGCCGCCGCAGTTTGCGGGGCTGATGGAGGCGCAGATAACGATCATGGTGTACGAAGTGGCGAAGTCCCTGGCATATGAGAATCTCGTGCACCGCAAGGCGTTGAGCGGCGACATGACCCGGATGATCGACGCGGGACTCGCGGTGTCACCGCGGCAATACGGCAGCGCGCGATCGCTGGCCGGGATCTGCCGCGCAATGCTCCCCGAGGCTTTCGACGGCGTCGACGTCCTGCTCGCGCCGAGCACACAGGGCGAGGCGCCTGCTGGAGTCGCTACCGGCGATCCGCTGTTCAACCGCATCTGGTCGCTGCTGCATGTCCCCGTCGTGCATGTGCCCTTCGGTCACGGGCCGCACGGGTTGCCTGTCGGCGTTACCGTCGCGGGGCGGATAGGCGCCGATCGTACAACGCTGCGATCTGCAGACTGGATACACGCGCACCTTGGCGGAAGCGAGCAAGTACAAGAGTCAGGAGGTCGATGATGACGACACCGTCGGGGGTGCTTCAATCCTCAAAGGGGGCAACGGGCACGCTTCGAGTCGACGGCGGGCGACTCTGGCGATCGCTCATGGAATTGGCCGAGATCGGCGCGACCCCCAAGGGTGGTGTACGGCGTCTTGCGCTTACCGATCTCGACCGGCAGGGACGCGATCTCGTGGTTGGGTGGTTGCGCGCGACCGGTAGCGGCATCGAGATCGACGGAGCGGGCAACATTTTCGCGACGCGACCCGGACGCGACCCCGGTGCGCGCGTCGTGCTGACCGGCAGCCATATCGACACGCAGCCTTCCGGGGGCAAGTTCGACGGCAACTACGGCGTGCTCGCGGGACTGGAGATGTTGCGCACGCTCAACGACGCGAACATCACGACCGACAAGCCCGTCGGCGTCGCGATATGGACCAACGAGGAAGGAAGCCGGTTCGTCCCGGTGATGGGTGGCTCGGGCACCTTTGCCGGCGTGTTCACGCTCGAGCATCTGCTCGGGCAACGCGACGTCGACGGTGTTTCCTTCGGCGAAGCGCTAGACCAGATCGGATATGCCGGCAGCGCACCGGTGGGCAAGCGTGCGCTCGACGCGTATTTCGAAGCGCACATCGAACAAGGACCGGTTCTCGAGCGCGAGGGCAAGACCATCGGCGTGGTGATCGGCGCGCTGGGTCTACGCTGGTACGACTGCGTGTGGACGGGGCAGGATGCGCACGCGGGCCCGACGCCGATGGAAGTGCGCCGGGACGCGCTGCGCGGCGCATCGCGATTCGTCGAAGCGGTCCATGCGCTGGCGCTGCGACATGCGCCCGACGGTCGCGCCACGGTGGGCTTCATGCAGGTCAGCCCGAATTCGCGCAATGTCATCCCTGGGCGTGTCGCGATGAGCGTCGATATACGCCATCCCGACGACAAAGCGCTCGCGGCGATGGACGGCGAGCTTCGCGCTGAATCCACGGGCATTGCTCGCGAGCTCCGGCTCGAATGCGAATTGCGACAGGTCGACCAGTTCCAGGCTTCGCGCTTCGATGCGGCCTGCGTCGCGGCCGTGCGAACCGCGACACAGGACCTCGGATATCCGCATCGCGAGATGGTGAGCGGCGCCGGCCACGACGCGATCTATCTCGCGCGCGTTGCGCCGACTTCCATGATTTTTGTGCCATGCAAGGATGGCATCAGCCACAACGAGATCGAGGAGGCGCGCCCCGAGCACCTCGAGGCAGGTGCGAACGTCCTGCTCCACGCCGTACTCGCCCTTGCAGACGGACCGCAGACAGGTAGTCTGTCGGATTAGACAGCCGATCGCTGGCGCCGCGATCGTCGAGGCCTTGGGCTGAGATCGGCAATGCCGCCCGAACCGTCGGCAATCTGGGGATACGTGTGAAGGGCAAGACCCGAACCGAGCCTGTATAACCGGTCTTTGGCATTTTGATTTTCGTGACGCATTCGACGAACGGCTGCTTACAAGGGTGAACCGGTCGATCGACTAGAAACTCGCCACCGGCTGGAGTGGGTCGATACCACCAGTACGAACCGTCGGCGAGCTGACGTTCGACTCGGTTTCGACGGGGGCCGGCGTTGGAATCCCCAAGGACTGGTTTCGAGATCTCGGGATCGTACG
>JBDTRG010000034.1:0-28110 GCA_039931775.1 Betaproteobacteria bacterium
CCGTGATGGTGCACGCCGGCATCACGAGCGGCTGCGCGACCTGCCACGACGCCGGTAAGAGCTTCAGCACGGTGAAGACCAAGCCGCTGGTGGTGAAGCCTGCGAACCACATCCCGACGACCGGAGCGTGCGAGACCTGCCACGCGTCGACAGTGACCTTCACCGGCACGCGGATGAACCACGCCGGCATCACCAGCGGCTGCAAGGCTTGCCACGCCACGGGTCCGACCGGGCTCGCCTTCGCGGGCGTGACGCCGAAGCCGCAAGGGGCGGGGCACCAGGTCACGACCGCCGACTGCTCGACCTGTCATGCGTCGACGACGTCATTCAGCGCCGGCGTAACCGGCAAGCCCGCCAACCACATTCCGACAACGGCGGCCTGCACGCTTTGTCACGCCGGCGGCGGCACCGGGCCGGGATCGGGCGTGATGAACCACACCGGGATCACCACGGGGTGTGCGACCTGCCACGACACCGGCAAGAGCTTCACCGGAGTGACCAACCTCAGGACCAAGCCCGGCATTGCGACGCACATCCCGACGACCGCTGCCTGCGAGAGCTGTCACCGGAGCACGACCTCGTTCGCCACTTGGTCGATGAATCACACCGGCATCACGACCGGCTGCGCCAACTGCCACGGCGGACAGTACCCGGGAGTCCAGACCAAGCCGCGAGATCACCCGACGACCACCGCAGCTTGCGAGAGCTGTCACAACCGTGGAATTTCGTGGGACAGGAGCAGGTCAGGCGGGAGCGTCATCGCGCCGACGCTGGCGACCGCCGCAGCGCCGTTGAATCCGGCCGGCGTTTCCGCGGCCGCGCCACCGGTGGGCGTGCTCGCATCTCCACCCCAATTGGCGGCGCCGGCGATCGCAGGCACACCTAACCTCGCGGCGAGAACCCCGGTCGCGACGGGGCTCGTGCCGCCGCGTACCGGTGCGGAGCTCTCGAGGCCGGGTTCTCCGATGGCGCGTCACATGGGCGTGATGCCCGGAAGTTGCGCGACCTGTCACAACGGCGCCACCGCACCCGGAAAACCCGCAAGGCATCTGGTGACGCCGGCATCCTGCGACGCCTGCCACCGTACCACCGCGTGGATACCGTCGTCGTTCACGCATGCCGGCGTCGCGCCAAATGCCTGCGCGACCTGCCACAACGGCGCAGCCGCCAAAGGCAAGCCGCCTGGTCACTTCGCCAGCGTGCAATCGTGCGCTGCCTGCCACCGCACGACGGCGTGGTCGCCGCCGACCGCGTATCGGCACCTTTCGCCGGCGTACAAGCAGCACGCTGGCAGCGTCAAGTGCGCGAGCTGTCACACGACCAACAACGAAATCGTCGTCTGGAAGTCCGCTGCGTTCAAGCCGGATTGCGCGGGCTGCCACGGCAACTCGTTCAAGCCCGCGGCGCACGTGAAGGTAGCGACACCACGAGTCCTGTACACGGTAGCCGAGTTGCGCGACTGCAGCGGAAGCTGCCACGAGTACGCGAATGCGTCCTTGACGACGGTCGCAAAGCCGAAGTCGGGGCATCACCGCCCCACCAACGGCGGATTCTGACGAAACGCCATGCGAGACGCAGTCGACACGGGCATCGCACACCCCGCACATCAGGCGGGACTCCGGTCGCCCCGCCTTTCGCGCCTGATGTTCCGATTCGCGTTGGTGCTGACGGCCGCGCTCGCCCTCACCACCATCGATGCTTCGGCGCAGCTCGTCGATTCAGTCGACGTGACGCGCGACGGGTCCAACGCGGTCGTGCGTATCCGCTTCGGCGCGCTGATCCAGTACCTCCGCCACGTGCCGGTCAGCGAGGGGAAGGTGGTGCAGGTCTATTTCCAGATCACGGCGCGCGACGAGGCGTCCGCCTCGAGACAGGAGGAACAGCGCCGTCCGCCGCCGAACAGCCCGCTTCCAGGCCTGATCGTGACCTATCCCGTGCAGCAGCCGGGATTGCAGCGGCGGCTCGACGTCGACTTCGGATCCAACGTGCAGTTCACGCTGCGCCCGGAGGACGGCAGGACGATCGCCATCGTCGTCGCGCTGACCGACCAGCAGCTCGCAAGAATTGCGCCGCCGGAAGCTCGCCCCATCGCGTTGCCGCCTTCGGAGGTGACGCCGCCGCCGCAGACCGACGTCGAGCGCGATGCCGCCCAACTCGCCCGCGACTCGCGGGCTGCGATGGAGCGCCGCGATTTCGAGCAGGCGGTCGGCGCGCTGAACCGCCTGCTGAACCTGCCTCCCAATCCATGGTCGCAGGAGGCGCAGGAAATGGTCGGGTACGCGCGGTTGCAGCTCGGCGAAGCGACGAAGGCCCGCGCCGAATTCGACCTCTATCTGAAGCTGTATCCGGAAGGCCCGGGCGCCGCGCGTGTTCGCCAGCAACTCGCGGTGCTCGCGATTCTGCCGGACGGTGCGCCATCGACGGCCGCGCGCCGCGAGGGACCGACGTACTGGGGCAGTGTGTCGCAGTATTACTACGGCGGGCAGCAGCGGACGAAGACGACGACGACGATCACCACACCCGCGACCGGCGCGACGACGATCGACACGGCGACGCTTTCGGGAACCGAGCAGTCGCAGCTCGTCACCAACATCGATCTGACCGGCCGTTTCCGCGACGCGGTCTGGGACAACCGTGTCGTCGTCCGCGATTCCTATGCGGCCAATTTCCTGAAGGACTCGACGAACGACAATAGGCTCTCCGCGGCGTACTTCGAGACCATGTATCAGCCGTCGCAGCTCTTCGGCCGATTCGGCAGGCAGCAGGCGACGAGCAACGGCGTGCTCGGGCTCTTCGACGGCGCCGTGGGCGCGTGGGGCTTCGCGCGGAACTGGCGGGTCGGCGCCGTCGCCGGCCAGCCCGTCGATACGACGTTCGGCACGACGAAAACGTTCTACGGCGCGAGCGTCGAGGCCGATAATCTCGGCGATCGGTGGAGCGGCAACCTCTTCGCAATCCGGCAGATGGCCGGGAGCATCGAGGATCGCGTGGGCCTGGGCTTCGAGGCCCGCTATTTCGACTCCGAAAGGAGCGTCTATTCGCTGTTCGATTACGATCCGACGTTCCATTCGACCAACGTCGCGATCGTCCAGGGAAACTGGCAGATCGCCACTGGAACGTCGCTGAGCGCGCTTTACGACTACCGGCGCGCACCTACGCTGCAGCTCACCAACGCGCTGATCGTTGATCCGACGGTGTCGATTTCAACGATGGTCCAGAGGATCGGCCTTGCGGCGACGCGCGATCTCGCGAAGACGGTGACTCCCGCGTCTCGCGTCGCATTCGTGGGGCTGACACAACAGATCTCGCCGACGTGGCAGCTCGGGTTCGACGTTCGTTGGTCGAGCCTGAGCGGAACGCCGGCCGTTTTGACGCAACCGGCGATCCCCGCGACCGGCAACATTTATACCTACAATGTTCAGGCCATCGGCAACTCACTTACGAAGTGGCAGGATATTCTCGTCGTCAACGCAAGCTGGCTGACCGCGAAAACCTACGACGCGCAGCAGGCGACGCTCGACTATCGATTCACACCCTGGCCCGACATCGTCGTCGAGCCGCTGCTCCGCTGGTACCGGCAGACGGATCCGCAGGGAACGAGCCTCACGCGAGTCTCGCCGGGGCTCAAGCTCACGTGGCGCGTGAAGGACCGTCTGTGGCTCGAAGCCGAGTTCGACGTCGAGCGCTCGCGCGCGCACAGTCCCGTGATCGTCGACGACGTGACCCGCCACTTCTACTATGTCGGCTGGCGTCTCGACCTTTGACCGCATGGAGAGAAGCCGATGACACCCGACCGCAAGCTGATTTATCGACCCATTGCGATTGCACTCGTCGCCGTGGTCGCAACCGCCGCTGCGCTCTACGTCGAGCTTTCCCGCCGCGGTGCCTCGGCGCCGCCGCCGACGGAGGTCGCGGCCGCGACCGTGTCGATGGTCCCCGACTCCCCGACGGCGTCCGCGACCCGATCGGCGGCCCCGGCGATCGACGTGTCCGCGCAGCGCCTTGCGCAACGCCTCAAGGAAAAGGACGGATCCGCCGAGGATTGGGCATTGCTCGCGCGGAGCTATGTCCAAATGCAGCGTTATCCCGAGGCCGTGCAAACGTTTGCGCGGGCGCTCGAGAAAATGCCCGGCAACGCCGCTTTCCTGGCGGAGCAGGCGGCCGCCCGCAATGCTGCCGCCGGTGGCTCGACGACCCGCTGATCCCCGACCATTCCACGGCGTTCCACGAGTAGGCCCGGCTGGATTCGAGTATCGGGGTACATTCCGCTCTCGCTGATCCGCTGCGTTCCCGTGCGTCCTGCGCAGCGCATCCACGAGGAAGTGATCGCCGTTGCGGACGTCGATGCACGTACACTCGTCGCCGGTGAGTCGAAAGTCCTTTGATCGGCCCGGCGTATAGCATAATCGCGCGTGCATCGATCCCCCACATCATGAAGATCATCTTTGTCGCCGGCGCATGGGGAAGCGGAACCACGGCGCTCGCCGGCGCCCTGCATCACCTGGGCGTGGCCACGTTCGGTCCGTATTTCCGTTCGTACGACCCGATTACGCTCAATACCTTCGAGTGGACGGCGTTTCGCGACGTCGTGCTCCGCCATACGAACGAATACACGATGTCGAGGGTTTCCGAATCCGCTTCGCTCGTGTCCGACCTGCGCAGGTTTCGCGACGAAGTCGACGCCGGCGCCTTCGGGCCGTGGCCGGTCGGCAAGAGCAGGAATCTGATGCTCAAACTGCCCATCGCGTCGATCTGTCTGCCTGAGATGGTCGAGGCGCTGGATCCGCTGATCATCGTGATGCACCGCCCGTTCGAGGAAATCGAGCGGACTCGCCAGCGCCGCAATTGGCCGGCGCCGTTCGGGAAGAAGGGCGCATCGATCATCTACCCCCGGCTCGTCCAGGACCTCGTCAACCTTCGAAAATCGTTTCTTGCGTTGAGCTATCAGCAGCTGGTCGCCGACACTGCGTCCACGCTCCGGTTGGCGATCGATTTCTGCGGATTGCACGAGTTGGACGCGCGCCTCGACGATGCCTGCCGGTTCGTCCGTCACGAAGCGACGCCGGGAGATTTTCGAGGAGCAGACCCGGAGGCATTCAAACGTCAGTGAGAGGAAGCTGCTTGAATTCGGCCGTGGGCCGACTCGCTCCGTTGCACGACCGCTGTCGGAGTCGACGAAATTCCAGAGTCGACTCCGAGCGGTCCCACATCGTGCCCCGAGCCCGTTACAAAAACCCATACTAGCGCGAACCTCGGTGCGTTTGCTCGCGATAATCGCGTATCGGGACCAGCAGGCACCGAGTCGCGCGAAGCGGGATGCCAAGAGGAGAACTGCCGCAGGAAAGTGATCATTGATCCGCTCGGCGAAGGTGCGTGAAAACCGGCGGTGATCGTGGCGTCGAAGTAACGTCGCGCCCCGATTGCCGGAAGTGCGCGCGAGCATCTGAAGCACGCTGGACAGTTCATATTTGCCGCCGACCAGACCCAGAAGCGGGGCGCTGGGAGCGATTCCGCTCACGGCGGTCCCGCATCACTTTCCTCCGGAGGCGATCTCTCACCCTGTGCGATCATTGTTATCGTGGATATGAACTGGATTGAATTCGCCTGGGCGATGATGGCCGCGGCAAGCCTGACACTCGGGCTAATTCATCTGCTTGTTTGGTTCAAAGAGCGCTCGCGCTATGCCCACCTTGCGTTCTTCGTGCTCGCGAGTGCGGTCGCGGCCTTCAGTGCGTTCGAGTTGTCGGTGATGCGCGCCTCGTCCCCTGTCGCCTACGCCACAGCCGTACGCTGGGCTCACGTACCGCTGGCCGTGGTCGTGCTTTCGATCATCGGCTTTGTGCACTTCTATTTCGATGCGGGAAGGCTCTGGCTCGCTTACGCAGCCGCCGGCTTTCGGCTGCTGGCCCTGGTGCTCAACTTCCTGACGGGAGCCAACCTCAACTTTCTGGAAGTGACCGCGTTGGGTCAGTCTACTTTGTGGGGCGGTGCCGTTGCCGCCTTCCCAATCGGCATTCCAAATCCCTGGCAGGTCGTCGCGCAGATTGGCAACCTGCTGCTGGTGGCGTTCGTGGTCGACGCTTCGATCACACTCTGGCGTCGCGGCGAACCCGTCGCACGACGCCGCGCCGCGCTCGTCGGCGGGAGTCTTGTGCTGTGCATCGTTGTGGTCGGTAGCCTTGCGGCAATGATCGTTACCGGTACGGTGAAGGCGCCGACGATCCTTACGCCGGGGTTTCTTGTGGTCGTCTTGGCGATGGGATACGAGCTTTCGTGGGACGTTATCGTAGCGGCTCAGCTTGCGGCCAAGCTCCAGATGAGCGAGGTGAGCCTGCGGGCGAGCGAGGAGAAGTTTCGCGCGGTCGTCGAATCCGTCCCGAGCGCGATTCTGCTTGTGGATGGCAACGGCAAGGTGGTGCTGTCGAATGCACAAGCACATGTCCTCTTCGGCCACACAGGTGACGAGCTAATCGGGTTGATGGTCGATGAGCTGGTCCCGGCGAGGCTTCGTTCGTCGCACGAGAGTTATCGCAAGAGCTATGCTTTGGACGCGCGGGCGCGAGCCATGGCGTCGACGCGCGAGGTGTATGCACTGAACCGGAGCGGCACCGAGGCACCGGTGGAAGTCGCGCTCAGGCCAATTTGGACGGCCGGCGCGATGTACGTTCTGGTATCGCTGGTCGATCTGACCGAGCGACGGCAGATGGAGCGAAGCGCGGTGCACCAGCGCGACCAGATTGCCCACCTGTCGCGTGTCGCAATGCTAGCCGAATTATCTGGATCCCTCGCGCATGAGCTCAACCAGCCATTGACGGCAAGTCTGAGCAACGCCCAAACGGCGCAATACCATTTGGCGCAGCATCCCACGCAGCCGGAAAAGGTATCCAAGTTACTCGCTGAAATCGTAAAGAACAATCGCCGGGCCGGCGCCGTGATTCAGCGGCTGCGTTCTCTGCTGAAGAAAGAAGAAGCGCAGCACCACGCGCTGAACGTCAATGATGTGATACGGGACGCGCTACGGTTGTTGCATAGCGACCTGCTGAGCCGACAGGTGACCATGGACCTGGACCTTGCCGAGGCGCTTCCGCAGGTCGATGGCGACCGAGTCCAACTGCAGCAGGTGCTGCTGAACCTTGTTATCAACGCCCGCGAGGCCATGGACGATCGAAAAGAAAATCGCCGCATCGTCGTATGCTCGCGTCTCACAGAGCGAGGCGGAGTCGAAATCTCAGTCGCGGACGATGGTGACGGAGTGCCGCCGCAGGACCTTGAACGCATCTTCGAGGCGTTCGTAACCACCAAGTCGCATGGAATGGGCTTGGGGCTCGCCATTTGCCAGTCGATCGCGGAGGCGCATGGGGGTCGCCTCGTCGCAACGAACAATGCGGGAGGTGGCGCGACATTCCGTTTTGAATTGCCGGTCCGAACCGCGCCAGAGTCCAATGCTTGATTCCGCCCAGACGGTGCACGTTGTCGATGACGATCCCGATGTGAGGACCGCAATCGAGTTTCTGCTCGAGGCGAGAGGATTGAAGGTCACCACATATGAATCGGCGGCGCAGTTTCTCAAGTCCTATGATCCGGCCGCGCCCGGATGCATCGTTCTCGACCTTGCATTGCCGGAAATGAGTGGGATCGAGCTTCAGCGTGCGCTGGAAGCAAGGTGTAGTGTGCTGCCGATCATATTCCTGACCGGTCGCGGGGACATCGCGACGAGTGTGCATGCGATGAAACACGGCGCGGCCGACTTCCTCACCAAACCCGTCGAAGATGGCGCGCTGGTCGCCGCCGTATTTCAAGCGCTCGTGAGGAACAATGAGCTGCGCGCGATGCGTGCGGAGCGCGACCGCATCACGGAACGTATGGCGAGGCTCACGGCGCGCGAACGCGAAGTGCTCGAACTGATTGCCGCCGGTCGCCTCAACAAGCAGATCGCAGCTGATCTCGGTACGGTCGAGAACACGGTCAAGTTCCATCGCGCCAATCTGATGCGAAAACTGGACGTGAATACATTCGCTGATCTCGTCAAGATGGTGGAACGCGCCGCCGACTTCAAGAAGCCCGCGCCGTAGCCTGAAACAGGGCGCTGCGTGGCGGCGGAACCTAGTCTAAAGATCAGTTGGATTGGTCGCCCGCGCTTGCTAGCGTAGCGGCATGAACATTCATGCGCCGCTGCTGGCTGTGGTGGACGACGATGCGGACGTACGCGAGGCGTTGACGGGCTTGGTATCCGCCGTTGGCTTCGCCGTGGAGAGTTTCGCGACCGGCGCGGCATTCCTATCGTCGATCGAAGACCACGAGCCGGACTGCGTCCTGCTCGACTTGTACATGCCGGGCCTCACCGGCTTTGAGGTTCAGGCTGAATTGGCGGCCAGGCACTTGTCGATCCCGGTGCTGATCGTCTCGGCGCACGACAGCGCTGAATCGAGGAAGCGGGCACTGGAACTAGGTGCGAAAGACTACCTCGCCAAGCCGGTCGACCGCGAATTACTGTTGTCGGCGATCGACGCCGCCATGGGCGGCGCGACGGCACTTGCACGAGGTCACCAATCATGAGTGCGCAATCGCAGGAACTGCGGCCGGTCGGGTCCGCGGCTGACCAAAACCTGGGGAGTGACCTCTTGAAAGCGATGGCGCTGCGGCTTGTTGTCATTCCCATCCTGCTGGCGCTCGCGCTTGGCACGAAGTCGGTGACCGCGCAGGAGGGGTCTGTCCTGGCCGAAGTTGAGGCCGCTGCCGAGGAAGCCTACCTCTACGGCATCCCGATGATCGTCGGCTACGACGTGATGTACCAGTACTTCATCGACCGAAGCTCGAAGCAGTTCAAGGCGCCGATCGGCCAATTGCATAACGAGGCGCGTGTTTTCACGCCCAAGGACACCGGCATCAGCACGCCCAACAGTGACACGCCGTACTCGATGGCGCTGCTCGACCTGCGCGCGGAACCGATGGTCCTGTGCGTGCCGGCAATCGAAAAGGCGCGCTATTACGACGTGCAGCTCGTGGACCTTTACACGGACAACTACGGCTACATCGGCAGCCGCACTACTGGAAACGGCGACGGCTGCTACATGGTGGCTGGCCCCGACTACAAGGGCCCCGCGCCGGCCGGCGTGGCCAAGACGTTTCGCAGTGAGACGCAGTTCAGCCTGATGGTGATCCGCACCCAGCTGTTCAATCCCGGCGACACGGACAACGTGAAGAAGATCCAGTCCGGCTACCTGCTCAAGCCCCTGTCGACCTTCGGCGGCACCCCTGCGCCGCCGGCAGCGCCGAGGGTGAACTGGCCAAAGTTCACACCTGCAGCGTTCACCACCGAGTTCGCCGAGTACCTCACCTTCCTGCTGCAGTTCTCACCAACCACGGGCACGGCGGCGGTGGAACTGCCGCTGCGCGAGAAGTTCGCTCGCATCGGCATCGGCGCGCATCCGAGCGTGGTGCCGCATCCGCCTCTTCCGCAGGTCAAAGCCGCGGTGGGCGAAGGCATCAAGGCCGCGATCGCCAAGATCGGCAAGACCGCCGAGAGCGTCGGCACCAAGGTCAACGGCTGGCAGATCGGCTCGGCCGCGGGCAGCCGCGAGTTCTACAACGGCAACTGGGCGCTGCGCGCCGCCGCCGCCAAGCTCGGCATCTACGGCAACAGCGAGGCCGAGGCGGTCTATCCGTTCACCCATCACGACGCCAACGGCATCGTCGCCGACGGCTCCAAGCACACCTACCAGATGACCTTCGCGCCGGGGCAGCTGCCTCCCGTGAACGCGTTCTGGTCGATCACGATGTACGACGCGCGCACCCAGCTGCTGATCGACAACCCGATCAACCGCTACCTGATCAACTCGCCGATGCTCGCCGGGATGAAGAAGGGCGCCGACGGCTCGCTGACGATCTACGTGCAGAAGGATTCGCCGGGCAAGGACAGGGAGAGCAACTGGCTGCCCGCGCCCGATGGCCCGATGTTCATCGCGATGCGGCTGTACTGGCCGAAGACCGAGGCGCCTTCGGTCTACCCGCTCGGCAAGGGCGAGTGGAAGCCGCCGCAGCTGGTGCCGGTGCGCAACCTGAATGCGCTGGGCGTGCGCCACTTCGGCGACAAGTCGATCGAGAACGTCGTGCGCACCGATACCCGCTACGGCCACGACGGCCTGTTCCACGGCCCGCGCGGCTGGGGTTACTGGAACTTCCTCGAGTACCCGCGGCCGATCCAGAACCCGAACCTGTGGCCGGACATGCAGTCCACCTACTTCATCGGGCGGCTGGCACTGCCGGCCGGCGCCAGCCTGACGCTGAACTACACCTTCCCGCAGGCGCGCTACTTCCAGTTCGCGCTGTACAAGGAGGAGGGAACGACGTTCGTCTCGATCGGCGAGGACCTGGAAGGCCCGCAGATCGAGCCCGACCCGGGTTCGACCAACACCTTCCGCGTCGGCGCCAACCGGCTGGCCGAAAAGCGCGACTACAAGCTGCATATCGTCGCCAAGGATGCGCCGAAGGACAAGGCACAGCGTGCGACCAACACGCTCTACGTCGGCAACGGCGGCGGCGAGTTGCAGTTCGTCAATCGCACCTACCTGTCCGACCAGGGCAGCGACGGTGCCGGCTGGGGTCCGGCCGACACTCCCGGCGCAGGTGCCGGCCTGCCGACCTACACCGGCACGCTGGCAGACGGCACGAAGTTGTCGTCTGATGAGGTGGTCAAGCGCTTCGTGCGACCGATGGCCGCGCCCACGCAGCCGGTCAGCGCCGCCCAGTGGGAGCAGCTCGTCGACGCCAAGACCAACGATCCGTCGCTCGATCCGGCCACCGCGCCGGCGCGCAAGATTCCGAAGTGGGAGAAGTACTGGAACATCCGCTACTCGATCCTGGGCTCGTTCAAGACGCCCGAAGAGCAGGCGAAGATCCCCTTCGCAGGTCCGATCGATGGCGGCGGCGACCCCTCGACCGAATACATGTTCATCCAGCTGTCGCGCAAGTTCGGCCCGGTGTATGTGATGCGGGCCAAGATGCCGACCTTCCCCAACACCTATGCCGGCGCCAGCGGCAAGGGCCTGGAGGTGATGTCCGCAGCGCAGACGCAGTACTGGTCGCTGAGCAGCGCCGAGGCCATCCCGTCAAGCCGCATCGTCGACGCGCTGGCCGACATGCAGGTGCCGCTCGACAAGGACGGCAACTACACCATCGTCTACAGCCGCAAGGAAGATCGGCCGAAGAACGCTACCGCCGAAAACGGCGTTGCCTGGATCGAATGGAGCCCGCTCGGCGAAGGCGCCGAGAGTGCGAAGAACCGGCCCGACTTCGGCATGCTCTTGATGCGCTTCATCGCCAATGATCCGCGGTGGGAGAACTCGCCGAACCGCGTGACCAAGCCGGGCATGGAGGAAACGGTGATGGGACCGTACTACCCGCGCGGCGAATACACCACCAAGGCCAAGTTCGAGGCGCGCAGCCTGAAAAAGTAGAACCACCTCAGGCGCAGACAACATTGTAGGTAGAGGACTTAACCACCATGAAACGTTCCGTATATTTCAAGTGGCTTGGCATCGTCGTGCTCATTGTGCTGGCAGTCGCCGTGTACCGTTTGGGTGGCACGCTGATTGGCGCCAAGATCGAAGCACACGTCGCCAAGATCGGCCTGAATGCGAGCGAACTCGCCGCGGGCGGGCCACTGGCCGGTGACATCGGGCTGTACGCGAAGGAGCTCGCCTGTCAGCAGAAGATTCCGACCCCGGGCTACTTTTCGTCGCTCAACGGTGCCGAGATTTCCGATGCCGAGCGCAGCGGCCTGTTCCCCTGCGCCAGCTTCCTGGGCGACATGAGCGGCAACAACCGCGTGCTGGCCTGGCGCAGTCCCGACATCTATGACGGCATCAGCTACATCAACAACGGCAAGCCGGGCGAGTTGTACATCGTCGGCGGCGAGTACCCGACCGCGGCCAACCCGTTGCCGGTCGGCCCCTGGGTCGCCAAGGCTGACGCCACCACCGGCAAGGAAATCTGGCGCACCTACCTCGACAACCTCAACGCCTCGGGCCACTGGATCGCCAACGCCAACCTGAACCTGCTCGACAACGGCAAGATTGCCTTTGCCTGGGCCAACCAGATCGTGCTCATCGACCCGGCCACCGGGGACATCATCAAGCACAACACCTTGCCCACCGGCGAGGCGCTGGCCCTCGACACGAACTTCAAGCACCTCACAGTCGCTCCCGACCGCACGCTGATCATGAAGGACCAGACGCGGCCGAAGGGCTGTGACCTGCAAGGCACGATGGCCATCATCGTTTGCACCGAGAAGGGAATGAAGCAACCGAACTCGGTGCTGGTGGCGGTGAACCCGGACACGCTCGAGGTACTGGACATGTTCCAGCTGCCCGAACCGGCATCGTCGCCTCACATTGTCACCAAGTACGACGGAAAAATCGCCATTTACATCGGCATGAACACCAGTGCGCGGCGCTATTTCTGGGACTCCGCGACGAAGAAGATTTCGGCCGACGAATCGTGGGTCATCTACCCGATGCAGAAGGGACAGACCACGGCCACGGCGCCGACCATGATGGGCCAGTGGGTCGCGTTCCAGCTCAACGGCGCGGGCAGTAGCGAAGCCGCATCCAGCATCCTTGTGGCCGACAGCAAGGATGCCAAGCGCATGAAGGTGGTGTTCCCGTTCGGCGAATTGAAGAAGGGCGAATGGAGCTTCGCGCCACCCAAGTGCGGCGGCGACCCTGAGAACAACATGATCTATTCGGCCGACATGGGCATGCGCAAGGTGGCCGGCATCAAGCTCGACCCCGCGAGCGGCGAGCTGAAGACGATGTTCGTTCTCGACAACACGACTACAACCTTTCAGCCGCTGATCGGCCCGAAGGACAAGCGCGTGCTGATGCTTACCAACATGAAGCAGAACGTCGACAAGGAACCCATCAAGCTGGCTCTCTTCACCGAGAACTACAAGGAACAGCTGACCTGGCGCGACGCCGCGACCGGCAAGATCATTGCGGAGACCGACTTCTTCGAGCCGCTGACGATCAACTCGCTGACGCCGCCGGGCTTCGGCGGGCGGGTCTACTTCCCGACCGCGGTGGGCAAGGCCTTTTACACGCTGCAGGTGATGCCGAAGGCGGCGCCGGGGAAGTAGCGGAATCGAAAGCGTGCAATGCCACCGATTAGGTACGACTTGTTTCGATTGGAGTCCATCATGTCGAGAACTCGCAGGTACCCGCCCGTCGCACAATGCGCAACGCATGCCACGATGGTCGCGTTTGCCGCCACGCTGTCCGGGACGGCATGTGCAGGCGGGCTGATCGCCTACGAGCTGGGAACCGCAGACATTGGGCTTGCTTCGGCAGGGTACGGTGCGCGCGCGCAGGATGCCTCGACCGTGTTCACGAATCCTGCCGGCATGACGCGCCTCGATGGCAACCAGTTCCTGGGGAGTGGACAGATCCTTTGGGGCAACACCAAGTTTTCGAAGGGAGCGGGAACTTCGTCAGCGCTAGGCAGTAACGACGGTGGTTACGCGATTGGACACGGCGGATGGTTTCCCGGAGGTGGAGCGTTCGGTAGCCGTACCGTTTCCCCCGACGTGAAGGTCGGCTTCGCAACGGCCGGCAACTTTGGCGGCGTGTTGAACTACGAGAACGACTGGGTCGGGCGCTACTACGTTCAGCAAACGTGGATGGTCGGACTGTCGCTCCTGCCGTCGGTCGCGTGGAAGGTCAACGATGGGCTCTCGCTCGGTGCGTCACTCAATGCGATGTACGGGATCTACAAGAACAACGTTGCGATCAACAACGTCGATCCTCTCTACGGCGATGGCCGACTGAAACTGAAGGACGAGAGGTGGGGCTGGGGTGCGAACCTGGGCTTGCTCTACGAAATGACCTCGGCGACCCGGTTCGGTCTGACATGGACCTCGCAGGTCAACCTGAACTTCAACGCGCCGGCGGAGTTCACCGGCCTGGCGCCGGGAGTAAGCGCGGCGCTGGGCAAGGCCGGCCTGCTCAATTCCAGTATCGAGGTTGGGATCAAGGTGCCGCAGCAAGTGATGGCGAGCCTCTTCACGCAGGTCGACGAGCGCTGGGCGTTGCTCGGCAGCGTCGGCTGGCAACAGTGGTCAAAGTTTGGCCAGTTGCAGCTCGGCATTGATGACAGCACCCATCCGAAAAGCCTCACGACGGCGATTCCGTTCAAAGACACATGGCACGTCGCGGCAGGCGCGCAGTATCGGCTGAGCGAGCCGTGGCTCCTCAATTTCGGAATCGCTTACGACTCGGCCTATCAGCAGGACAGTTCGCAGATTTCACCGCTGCTGCCGAGCAACGACGCGTGGCGCTTCGGCGTGGGTGGTCAGCAACAACTCTCCAAGACAGCGTTCTGGGGCGTAACAGCCGAATACCTCTCCGGCGGCACCCTCAGCACCAACATCCAGACAAAACCCGTTGCGCTCGGTGGCCACGGCGACCTGGTCGGCTCGTACAACAATACCGGCGTGCTGTTCCTCGGCGGGTATTACAGCCGTACCTTCTGATGTCGCGATCCGCCTACATTAGATCGGGCGTACGGCTCGGACCGCATGGGGCGTTAGACGTTAGTCCGCTTCGTTGGCTCGTCGCCACACTGGCGCTGATTCTGGTCGCCGCGAGCGCGCACGGACAGATTGAGCAACATCCGCTCAAACCTCCCGACCGATCGAGCCCGCGCGCCACGCTGAAGACGTTTCTGGAAACTGGTGACGCGCTCGCCACATTCCTGGCTCAGGAATACGTACCGCATCCCTCGTTGACCAATGCCCAGCGCGCACTTTCGCTCGGCACAATAGCCGTTCATTGCCTCGATCTTGGCGAGTTGTCGCCGGCGGGCCGCCTGAAGGCAGGTCGGGCTGCGGCCGCGAGCCTATATGAAGCCCTGAGCCGGATCGACTTGCCGCCCTTAGTGGAAATTCCTGACGCCACGCAATTCAAGGCGAATGGTGGCAAGGAGGTGCAACGATGGGTGATCCCCAACACCGAGATTGCACTGGTCCGTGTGAATAGTGGGCCGCAAACCGGGGAGTTCCTCTTCGACCCCGAGACGGTCGCCCGGGCAGACGAGTTCTACGAACGCGTACGCGAATTGCCTAAGCTTCGGCAGGTCCCACTGAACGATTTGTCCGACTACTTCGAGAAGAGCGGCGGCTGGATGGTCCCTTACGTGTGGATCGCCGCTTTGCCGCCCTTTCTGCGCGATCCGATCGCCGGACAGGCGGCGTGGAAGTGGATCGGGCTGGTCCTGATCGCGGTCATCATCGGTCTCTTTCTGTGGACCGCGTACGGCCTCACGCAGCTTGGCGACGAGCGGCACCGGTTTGCGCGCTCGTTGGCGCAGTTCGCGCTGCCGGTCGCCGTCCTCGTCGCGACGCCCGCCGCGGGTTACATGATTCTCGTCCAGCTCAACGTGACCGGCAATCTGGGTAGCTCAATCCAGGTCGGGCTCGCCGCGGTCGAAACGCTGGCGGCGGCCTGGTTGTCATGGCGTCTCGCGCCGTTGGTGGCCGAGGCGATCATTGCGTCGCCGAGAATCGCGAGCGAAAGCATCGACGCGCACCTGATCCGCGTCGGCGCCCGCCTGCTGGGGATCGCGGGAAGTATGGCGCTGCTCGCCGTCGGCGGCAGCCGGCTGGGGATGCCATTGTATGGAATCGTCGCCGGACTGGGGGTCGGGGGTCTGGCCGTCGCCCTGGCCGCCCAACCGACCATCGAGAATCTGCTCGGGGGCCTCAGCCTTTTCGCCGACAGGCCGGTCCGTGTCGGCGACCTCTGCAAGTATGGCGACGGGTTCGGGACGGTGGAGGCGATTGGCATTCGCTCCACCCGCATGCGGGGAATCGACCGCACGCTCACCACGATTCCCAATGCGGTACTCGCAAAGTTGCCGATAGTGAATTTCACGCGGAGGGACCAGATGCTTGTGCAGGCTGTCATTGGCCTGCGCTATGAAACCACTACGGAGCAGTTGCGATACGTCCTGGTCAAGTTGCGTGAAATGTTGCTTGGCCATCCGCGTGTGAACCCCGTTCCGGCCCGCGCGCGCTTCGTTGGTTTCGGGGACAGTTCGCTCAACATCGAGGTCTACGCCTATGTGATGACACAGGACTGGGCGGAATTCCTTGGCATCCGAGAAGACATCCTTTTGCGGGTGATGGAAATCGTCGACCAGGGCGGCGCGTCGATTGCGTTTCCCTCGCACACGCTGTACGTGGGTCGCGACCGCGGTCCCGATGAAGGCAAGGTACTTGCGGCCGAGGCCGACGTGCGTGCCTGGCGGGAGGAGGGCACGCTCCCGTTTCCGAATTTTTCGTCGGAACTGGCCGACCGCATCCGCGGATCTGGCGTCTATCCCCCTGCGGATACGACGGCGGTGCCCAATCCAGAAACAGTTGCTACGAAGGAGTGAGATCAATGACCCCACGATTCCCGCACGCCGTACAGAATCTGCGCAGATGGCTGGTTCTCGTGCCGACTGCGCTGCTTGTACTTGGCGGCTGCGCCACCCGCCCGATCAATCCGCCGATCACGCACATCGACGCGGGAACCGGATACACGTTTCAGACGCGCCAGAAGCACTTCAAGAGTCAGGAGAACCTCGTCGTTCTGGCCTTCTCGGGTGGCGGCACACGCGCGGCCGCATTCTCCTATGGAGTCCTGGAGTTCCTTCGCAATACCGACGTCCGCGCACCGAACGGCGCGAGGATTCGCATGCTTGACGCGGTCGACGTGATCACTGGCGTGTCGGGCGGCAGCTTCACAGCGCTGGCCTACGGTCTCTACGGCGACAAGCTGTTCGCCGACTACGAGCAGCGCTTTCTCAAGCGCGACGTCCAGGGCGAGCTGATCGCCCGCTCCCTCAATCCGACTTATTGGGGCGACCTCTCGTCGACCGGCTGGGGTCGTTCCGAACTGGCGGCCCAGTTTTACGACGAAATCCTGTTCAACGGTGCCACCTTCGGTGATCTTGATCGGGGTGACGGCCCGCTGATCATGGCGTCGGCCACCGACATTTCCACCGGCGGCAGGGTGACCTTCCAGCAGGGCCTGTTCAACGTATTTTGCTCGGACCTCAATGCCGTTCGCCTGTCGCGCGCGGCCGCTGCGTCGTCCGCAGTACCGGTCGTGCTTTCGCCGGTCACGATCAACAACTACGGCGGCACCTGCAAATTCGCGGCTCCGGAGTGGGTCAAGCTGTTTACACAGACAGCGAATCCGCCGCGGCCGGCGGCGCGCGCGATACGCGAGCTGAAGGACGCCGAGCCCTACCTCGACAGCGCAGGTCACCCATACATTCATCTCGTGGACGGCGGCGTATCCGACAACGTGGGGATGCGTGGCGTGCTCGATGCGCTGGAATTCCTTGAAGCCCTGCACGATGCGGGCCGGCCGACACCGCTCGACCACGTGCGCCGAATCATCGTCTTCGTCGTCAATTCGCTGTCGTCACCGCCGACCCAGTGGGATGAATCGGAATCGCCGCCCGGCACCGTGGACATCCTGCTGAAGGCTACCGGGGTTCCGATCGATCACTACTCCTACGAAGCGGTCGAACTGCTCAAGGATATTTCGGCGCGATGGGCGACTGCGCGTCGAATCCGGAGTCTAGCCGGGTGCGATGCCAGCAAGGGGTCACCGATATGCGCGGAGGTACGCGTTCCGCAGGCGGAGATCTATGCGATCGACGTGTCGTTTGCCGCGCTTCCCGATCAGACCGAGCGCACTTACTTGAATCAACAACCCACATCGTTCGTCCTGCCGGCCGAAGCGGTTGACCGGCTGCGCGCGGCGCCAGCAAAGATCATTCTCGCCTCGCCCGAATTCCAGCGGTTGCTAAAGGACTTGGGGGCGAAGATCATCGTTGATTCGCCTCCTGGTGAAAGTGCAGGGACTCGTGCGCCTTGATCAATTCGAGATTGCGGAACTGGCGCGCCAAAGAATGGCCGCGCCCGCCGGCAACGCCGGAATGCGCTACCGAACTTCGGACTTTCGTGACCCAAGCCAAGGAATCTATATGCGAACAATTACAAAGCGAATTCTGGTGTCGGCGATAGCGGCCGCAGCGTTGGCTGCCGGTGCTGTAAATGGCAAGGAGTGCAAGGGAGTCAGCTTCCCCGACCAGGCGCAAATCGAGGGCGGCAGCCTCACGCTCAATGGGCTCGGCTTGCGTCAGGCAACCTTTCTCAAGGTCAATGTCTACGTTGCCGCGCTTTACGTCACCAAGACATCGAGCGATCCGAAGGCCCTCCTGGGGGCGGGTACGCCGACGGAACTCGTCCTGCATTTCGTGCGCGACGTGGGCGCGAGCGACCTCACCAAGGGCTGGGATGAAGGATTTGCCAACAACTCGGGCAACGAGTTGCCGGCGCTCAAGGACCGAATCGCGATGCTCAACGGCTGGATGGCGGACGTGAAATCGGGTCAGCGCCTCACGTTCGTGATCAAGCCGGGCGGCGGAGTTCAGGTCGACCTGAACGGCACCGTCAAGGGAACGATCAAGGGCGACGACTTTGCCAAGGCGTTTCTGTCGATCTGGCTGGGCGCCAAACCGCCGAATCCGGAGATCAAGGCGGGGATGCTCGGCGGCGCGTGCGAGTAGGCGACATTCTTCCATCCGGGCGAGCGCTTATCATCGAGCGGATCGGGGTTGCTATTCTCGACGGTGGGAACGCGCGGGATGTGCGGCGCGCAGCCGCGCATACGCGGAGTCGAATGCGCCGCAACAGTCGATGAGGGCCTGTCGCTTTCGGATGCAATGCATTCTCGCGGCGGCGAGCGCGATGGCAGCGCTCGCAGGAGGTGCCACTGATGCACAGGGACAAAGCATCGAGCCACGCGCCTACTCGAACGCTCCGGTCGGCGTCAACTTCCTGATCGCCGGGTACGCCTATACACAAGGCGGCGTGGCGTTCGACACGTCCCTGCCCGTGACCAATCCGCGGCTCCATACCTCCAACGCGGTTCTCGCTTACGCGCGGGCGGTCGACCTGTGGGGCACTTCGGGCAAAGTCGAGGTCATCGTTCCGTACACCTGGCTATCGGGAACCGCCGAATCCTCCGGCAATCCGATGGAGCGCGTCGTGAATGGCTTCGGCGACTCCGCGTTTCGACTGTCGGTCAACCTGTATGGCGCGCCCGCACTTCCACTGAAGGAGTTCGCCCATTACGAGCCGGACCTGATCGTCGGTGCGAGTCTGCTAGTCACGGCGCCGTGGAGCCAGTACGACAGCAGCCGGGTCGTCAACATCGGCAGTAACCGCTGGTCCTTCAAGCCGGAGGTGGGCATTTCCAAGTCCATGGGTCCATGGACTGCCGAGCTCACCATGGCGGGACTCGTCAGCCCTGCGCCGTAGGGCAGCTCCCGGCGCTGTTGTCCACGTGCGCGATCCGAAGGTCTATAGGGAAAGGTGCGGCCCACGCGAACAGAAACACTTACCTGACACAATGCGAAGGCGTGGAGGAATGCCTCGAAGCGTGCCGGCATTGAGAATTTCCGATGGCACGATTTGCGACCCACTTGGGCAACGTGGCATCGCCAAGCAGGTGCGCCAACGCACGAGTTGCGGCGGCTGGGTGGCTGGCGGTCCTCGGCGATGGTTGAACGCTACGCGCATCTGGCGCCCGACCATCTTGCGCGAGCCGCCAACCGGCTCGTTTCGCTGTTCGATGGTTACGATTTGGCTACACTGAAGAAGGTGTAGGGGTCCGCTACTCGCACTAAATCCTTGATGTCGTGAGTGGGCCCGGCTGGATTCGAACCAGCGACCAAAGGATTATGAGTCCTCTGCTCTAACCGTCTGAGCTACGGGCCCCGGGGCCGACACGCCCAGCAGCCGATTTTCGCACGCGCGCCCCCGGGGCCGGTAGTGGAGATTTGCCGGAGGTTGAGCCGCACCGGACCGCGGTCCGCGACGGAAACGTGTCGCGGTACACTGCATCCGCCTCGTGCGCGACACGCCCAGGCGCCGATACCGATTCACGCACCCTGAATGACGCCCTCCCACTACCTTCGTCCGCTTCTGATGCCGGCTTCGGTCGCTCTCGTCGGCGCATCGGGCCGGCCCGGATCCATGGGGCGCATCCTGATGGAAAACCTTCTCGGCGGCGACTTTCACGGCGCGTTGTTCGCGGTCAATCCGAACCATCGACGCGTCTTGGCCCAGCGCTCGTACCCCTCGCTCGGTGCGATCGGCATGCCGGTCGAACTGGCACTGATCGCGGTGCCCGCGGCCAAAGTGGTCGAGGTCATCGACGGAAGTGCGCGCGCCGGGACGAAGGCGGCCGTGGTGTTTTCGGCGCCACCGGCTGACCCTGACGAGGCACGGAACTGGTATCGCAAGCTACTGGCGACGGCAGCCGCGCGAGGTGTCCGCGTCCTCGGCCCGCATTCGTTCGGGGTGATCCGAACCGACATCGGGCTCAACGCGACGCTTGGCACGACTGCCGCGCGACGAGGTCGCCTCGCACTCCTCGCGCAGTCGGGAGCGGTCTCGACAGCGATGCTCGATTTCGCGGCGTCGTCCGGCATCGGGTTCTCGACGGTCGCGACGCTGGGTGCCGCGATCGACACCGGTTTCGGTGAGTTGCTCGATGCGCTGGTCCACGATGCAGAGACCGACGGAATCCTGCTCTACGGCGAGTCGGTGGGAGACGCGCGACGATTCCTGTCGGCGCTGCGCGCGGCGGCGCGGGCCAAGCCCGTCGTCGTGCTGAAGGCAGGCCGCTCGATGGAACGTGGCGAAATCGACGGGCCGACGCCAGACGCCGTCTTCGATGCGGCGATGCGGCGCGCGGGCACTGTCCGGGTGAAGACCTACACGCAGCTCTTCGCAGCGGCACGCATCCTCGCGATGAACAGGATTTCGCGCGGCGATCGGCTCGCGATCGTCACCAATGGACACGGTCCCGGCACGCTCGCCGCCGACATCGCGGCCGACCGCGGCATCGTTCTCGCGGAATTTTCGCCGGCGACGCGCAGCGCGCTTGCGGGCATCCTTCCTCCCAACACGACCTGCCGGAATCCGCTCAACCTGCGCGGGGACGCAACGCCGAGACGGATTGCCTCGGCGGTCGAGGCGGCCCTGTCGGATCAGGGGGTCGACGCCGTGCTCGCGCTGCATGTCGAACGTCCGGCCAGTGGGGCGACCGATGCGGCGCGCGCCGTCGCGGCCGTCGCGCGGCGCGCGGCGAAGCCCGTCCTCGGCGGTTGGCTGGGGTCGATCGATCGGCGCGAGGTGGATGCCGCGTTAGAGGCGGGCGGTGTCGCGAACTTCTTCACGCCCGAGAATGGTGTCGAAGCGTTTTCGTTTCTTTCGGCGTACCGCCACAACCAGGAATGGCTGCTCGAGGTGCCGCCGCCCCAACCCGAACCGCGCGCGCCGGATCTGCGCAGCGTGGAGCGCATCCGCGTCGATGCGGCAGCGACCGACCGGCGCACGTTGACGGAGATCGAGACGCAAACCGTGCTCGCGACGTTCGGTCTGCCCGTCGCGCCCGCGCTGTCCGCCGACACGTTGAGCGAAGCGCTCGCCGCCGGAAGGCGCCTCGGCTATCCGGTGTCGATCAGGACCGATGCTCCCGCAGCAGGTGCCGAAACGCCGGCGCCGATCCTCTACGATTGGCTGCGCGACGGGCGCATGTTGACCCGCGCGTGGGCTCAGGTGCTGGGTGGCGCGGCGCAGGCGCGTCGGCGCGCGCCGGTGGTCGTGCGCCGGTCGCGGCCGTTCGATGCGAGCACAGTGGCGGCGGTCGGCGTGCACGTCGACGCGGTGTTCGGCCCCGTCATCACGCTCGGCGCGGGGCGCGCCGCCCGTGCGCATCCCGGTGCGCAGGTCGTCATGCTGCCGCCGCTCAACGACCGCCTTGCAGGTGATCTCGTGCGCGCGAGCCGCATGGCGGTACCCGAGCGGGACGCCGGTGAGGAGCGCGGCGCGACAGAAGCGCTGACGCGCATCCTGGTGCAGGTGTCGGCGCTGGCGTGCGCGGTGCCCTGGCTCTCCTCGCTCGCGCTCGATCCGGTACGTATCGGTGGCGGCCGCGTCGAAATCGGTGGTGCGCGCATCGAGATCGATCCTCGTCCGCGGCCTCCGGACCGCCCTTACGGCCACATGGCGATCCATCCGTATCCGATCGAAAAGGTTGCGGATGTGGTGCTTCCCGACGGCGGGCGACTTCACGTGCGCCCGATACGGCCCGAGGACGCCGAACTGGAGCGGGCATTCGTCAGCGGCCTGTCGGAGCAAACGCGCTACTTCCGCTTCTTCTACCAGTTGCACGAGCTGACGCCGGCGATGGTCGCGCGATTCACGCAGGTCGACTACGACCGCGAGATGGCGCTGGTGGCAGTCGACGAGTCGGTCGCGTCGCCGGCGATCGTCGGCGTCGGCCGTTACATCGAAAGCGACCCCGATGGCGCCGAATTCGCACTGGTCGTCGCCGATGCCTGGCAGCGGCGCGGTGTCGGGCGGATGCTGATGGTGCGCCTCGTCGATTGCGCGAAGGGACGCGGACTAAAGCGCCTCGAAGGCGCGGTGCTGCGCGGCAACGCCAACATGCTGAAGTTCGTCGCCGCCTTCGGGTTCGCGATCCGCGACGACCCGGACGACGGCGATCAGGTGGTCGTCACCCTCGACCTGTGACCCGGGTCAGCCTTCCCCTTCGAGGAAGCTCCGCAGTTTTTCCGAACGCGACGGGTGGCGGAGCTTGCGCAGCGCCTTCGCCTCGATCTGCCGGATGCGCTCGCGCGTGACGTCGAACTGTTTGCCGACTTCCTCCAGCGTGTGGTCGGTGTTCATCTCGATGCCGAAGCGCATGCGCAGCACCTTTGCCTCGCGCGGGGTCAGCGTATCGAGCACGTCCTTGCAGACGTTGCGCAGGCTTGCGTTGACCGCGGCGTCCGACGGCGCGACCGTCGACAGGTCCTCGATGAAATCGCCGAGGTGGCTGTCGTCGTCGTCGCCGATCGGGGTCTCCATCGAGATCGGTTCCTTGCTGATCTTCAGGATCTTGCGGATCTTCTCTTCCGGCATCTCCATCTTCTCGGCCAAGAGCGCCGGATCGGGCTCCTGACCCGTCTCCTGCAGGATCTGCCGCGAGATGCGGTTCATCTTGTTGATCGTCTCGATCATGTGCACCGGAATGCGGATCGTGCGCGCCTGGTCGGCGATCGAGCGCGTGATCGCCTGGCGGATCCACCACGTCGCATACGTCGAGAATTTGTAGCCGCGGCGATATTCGAACTTGTCGACAGCCTTCATCAGGCCGATGTTGCCTTCCTGGATCAGGTCGAGGAACTGCAGGCCGCGATTGGTGTACTTCTTCGCGATCGAGATCACGAGGCGCAGGTTGGCCTCGGTCATTTCGCGCTTCGCCCGGCGCGCCTTCGCTTCGCCCTGCGACATCTGCTTGTTGATCTCCTTCAGGTCCTTGAGCGGGATCATCACGCGCGACTGGAGGTTCAAAAGCTTCTGCTGCTGCTCGACGATCGCCTGCCGGTACTTGGCGAGCGTTTCGCTGTAGCCGTGATGCGCGGTGACCTCGCGGTCGATCCAGCGCAGCGATGTCTCGTTCTCCGGGAATTTCTTGATGAAGTCGGGGCGCGGCATCCCGCCCTTGTTCACGACGAGATCCTGGATCTTGCGTTCGATCTGCCGGATGTTGTCGACTTCGTGGCGCACGCTGTCGCAGAGCTTCTCGACCTGCCGCGCGGCGAAGCGGATCTGCATCAGTTCGGCCTGAACCTTCTTCTGCAGTTCGAGGTACTTGGGCGACTTGTGGCCGTCCTTCGTCAGCACGACCAGCATCCGCGCGAAATGGCGGCGGATCGTCGCGAAGCGCGCAAGTGCCGCGACCTTCAGCCGCTCGAGGTTCTCCGCGGCGATCGCGCCGGCGTCGCCTTCGTCCTCGCTCGCCTCGACGTCGTCGTCGACATCCTCGAACGCGTCGAGCGCCTCGTTGAAATCCATCAGGCCGTCGACGAGGTCGTCGATCTTGAACTCGTCCTTTTCGATCTTGCCGGCGAGATCGAGGATCTGCGCGACCGTCATCGGGCAGGCGGAGATCGCCATGATCATGTGCTTCAGGCCTTCCTCGATCCGCTTGGCGATCTCGATTTCGCCTTCGCGGGTGAGGAGTTCGACCGAGCCCATTTCGCGCATGTACATGCGCACCGGGTCGGTCGTGCGGCCGAATTCGGAATCGAGCGTGGAGACCGCCGCCTCGGCCGCTTCCTCGACATCCTCGGCGGGCGCCGTCGGCGCGGCGTCCGACATCAGCAGCGACTCGGCATCCGGGGCTTCGTCATACACCTGGATGCCCATGTCGCCGATCATGTTGACGATGCCTTCGATCTGCTCGGCGTCGAGTACGTCGTCGGGCAGGTGATCGTTGATCTCGGCGAACGTCAGGAAGCCGCGCTCCTTGCCGAGCACGATCAACGTCTTCAGGCGCCGCTTGCGCGCCTCGACGTCAGCCGGCGTCAGGACGCGCGGCGCGATTTCGGCGTGGCGGCCGTTGCGACCCTTCTTGCTGGCGGCATCTTCCGCGCGCTTGCCGGCGATCTTGGCGGCGATTTCGCCTGCGGTCGGCTTATGGCCCGGTGCCGGCGCGACGACTTGCTTGCCGGCGGCACCCTTCGCGGTTTTCGCGACGGGCGCAACCGGAGGCAAAGGGGCCTTGCCGACGAGCTTCGCGGGCTTGCCGATAACGTTGACGGGCTTGCCGATAACGTTGACGGGCTTGCCGATGACCTTGACCGGCTTGCCGATAACCTTGACGGGCTTGCCGATGACCTTGACCGGTTTGCCGATAACCTTGACCGGTTTGACGGCGACCTTGGGCTTCGCCGCCGATTTCGCTTGCGGCTTTCCGGCCTTGTGCTTCGCGGCCGGCTTCGCAGCGATTTTCTTCTTCGCGGCGGGCTTGGCGGCCTTGGCCTTGCCGACTTTCTTCTTGGCCGACGGGCGCGAGGCCGATTTCGAGCCCGAGTGCGACGCCTTTTTCCGCGCCGGGCGCGCCGATTTTTTCGGTGCCGACTTGCGGCCGGCGGGCTTGCGCGACTTCCCGCGCGCCGGCTTCTTCGCCGCGGGCTTCCGGGACTTTGATTTGGAAGGCGACTTGCGGGCGGGCTTCGCGGGCTTCTTGGCCATGGTCATCCTAAGGATTCGGGTACCGAATGCCCCGCAGGTGGGGGCGATCGGGAAAACCTCAAACTATATCATTCGGTTAGCCGCCGCGGCGGACTATCGCGAGTTGCCGAAGCCGTTCCGTCTC
The DNA here is from genome assembly GCA_039931775.1 of Betaproteobacteria bacterium. Classification (GTDB taxonomy): domain Bacteria; phylum Pseudomonadota; class Gammaproteobacteria; order Burkholderiales; family Casimicrobiaceae; genus CAIWHR01. The sequence goes on from JBDTRG010000034.1 coordinate 25,293, forward strand.
TTCCGATGTTGGCGCTTCCAAAGACCCGGACGTCGCGGGGCGCCCGGCGCGCTGCGCCTGCTGCCAATAACGTGCAACGCCGGCCTTCAGGTGCAAGGCCGCATGATCGGCCGTGATCCCATGGTCCTCGGCAGACGCAAGCGCCGCCGACAAGACCGGGTCGTGAGCCGTTTGCGCGAAGTACTGGATGATGCCCGCCGTAGTCAGTGAGTGCTCGCAAACTTCGCAATAGGCGACGAGCGCCGCGAGCGCCGCGCCTTCCGGCGTTCCATCGGCAGGTTGAGGCAGCGCGCCGGACCGCGCGAGTTCAGGTTGGAGCAAAAGCGCCTGGATGAGTTCACGGACGAGCGACGGCGCCCGGCGCTGTGCCGGCGCGGCGACTCGCGCGCCCCGGGACCTTCCGGCGTCCCGGGCGCCCAACGGGACCGCCGACCCCGACCGTCTGCCTTCGTCAGGCGCGCTTACGTGCATCAGGTCGCGCAGTTCGGCCTCGGCAAGCCCGGTGAGTTCGGCGAGACGGCGGCGCAACAGCGCCTTGATCACCGGGGCCGTCATCTGTGCGAAGTAGGGACGCGCCGCCGTCACCAGTGCGGCGCGGCCTTCGGCGGCGGTCGGCGGATGCTGCGCCGCCAATTCCGACAGCAGGAACTCGGAGGCCGGCGTCGCGCGCTCGATCATTGCCTCGAAGGCAGCCTTGCCGCGCTTCCTGACGAAGTCGTCGGGATCCTCGCCGTCGGGCAGGAACAGGAACGCCGCGTTCTTGCCGTCCGCAAGCACGGGCAACGCGTTCTCGAGCGCGCGCCACGCGGCCTTGCGTCCGGCGTTGTCGCCGTCGAAGCAGAAGACCACGCGGTCGCTCTGCCGGAAGAGCTTCTGCACGTGCACCGGCGTGGTCGCCGTGCCGAGGGTGGCCACCGCGTACTCGACGCCATGCTGCGCGAGGGCGACCACGTCCATGTAGCCCTCGACGACGACGACGGTGCCGGCCTCGCGGATCGCGTTTCGCGCGAGGAAAAGGCCGTAAAGCTCGCGGCCCTTCGAGAACAGCGGCGTCTCGGGCGAGTTCAGGTATTTCGGCTCTCCGTCACCCAGCACGCGGCCGCCGAACCCGATCACCTGGCCGCGGCTGTCGTGGATCGGAAACATGATCCGGTCGCGAAACCGGTCGTAGCGCTTGCCGCCCTCGCCGGCGATCACGAGCCCGGCGAGTTCGAGCGCGGGGTCGTCGTAGCGATCGACCGCCGCCGCCAGCGGCTGCCACGCGTCGGGCGCGTAGCCGACGCCGAACCTCGCGGCGATTTCCCCGGTCAGCCCGCGATGCTTCAGATAGTCGATCGCCCGCGGGGCGTCCTTCAATTGCGCCCGGTAGAACTTCGCGGCCGCAAGTGTCAACGAGGTGAGATCGCCCGCTTGCTCGCGACGCTCGGATTCGCCGGGCCGCTCGATGCGGGGGACCTCGAGGCCGGCATCGCGCGCCAATTCTTCCACGGCGTCGGGAAACGGCTTGCCGCCGTACTCCATCAGGAAGCCGATCGCCGTGCCGTGGGCGCCGCAGCCGAAGCAGTGGTAGAACTGCTTCGTCGGGCTCACCGTGAACGACGGCGACTTTTCGCTGTGGAAAGGGCAGCAGGCGCTGTAGTTGGCGCCGGCCTTTTTCAGCGGAACGTACTGGTCGATGACGTCGACGATGTCGACCCGGGCGAGCAGCGTTTGTATGAAATCGTTCGGAATCATGGACCTAGGGAGCCGCGGACCACGAAGCGAGGCTCGTTCGCCGAGCCCCTCACGCTGCCCCCGGCCGACAACCACGTCCGGGAGGCCGTGAAGACGGGGCCTCCCGGACGCGTCACACGGCAGGGAACCTAACCATTATAGGCGGAAGCCGGCCGCCCGAAAGGGGGTCTCGCGATTCCCGTGCCGCTTTGATTCCTGCTCTGCGGAATCCTAACCTGCCAGTTTGGCCTTGATCCGGCCGGCGACGATGGACATGTCGGCGCGGCCGGCGAGCTTCGGCTTCAGCACGGCCATCACCTTGCCCATGCCGGCCGGCCCCGCGGCGCCCGTCGCGGCAATCGCCTCAGCCACCAGGGTGTCGATTTCGGCGTCGCTGACCTGGGCCGGCAGATAGCCCGAAAGCAGCATCACCTCGGCACGCTCGGCCGCGGCCAGATCTTCGCGTTTCCCGGCCACGAACTGAGTGATCGAGTCGCGCCGCTGCTTGATCATCTTGTCGATGATCGACAGCACGTCGGCGTCGGTGAGCTCGATGCGCTCGTCGACCTCGCGCTGCTTGATCGCGGCGAGCAGCATCCGGATCGTCGACAGCCGCGCGGCATCCTTCGCGCGCATCGCGTTCTTCATGTCTTCGGTGACCTGGGCCTTGAGCGGCATCGCGAATCTCCCGGGCAGGGGTCCCGTTGCGGACCTCCAATGAAAAGGGGGCGAATCGCTTCGCCCCCGTTGTGCGCAAGCGCCGCCGTCTAGAACAGCTTGGGCGGCAACTGCTGGCTGCGCAGGCGCTTGTAATGGCGTTTCACCGCGGCGGCGAGCTTGCGCTTGCGCTCGGCGGTCGGCTTCTCGTAGAACTCGCGGGCGCGCAGTTCGGTGAGTAGGCCGGTCTTCTCGATCGTGCGCTTGAAGCGGCGCAATGCCACTTCGAACGGCTCGTTATCGCGGACGCGAACACTGGTCATGAAGCTTGTTCCTGAAGATGGCGGGTTCGCCACAATCGATAAGCATAACAGGATGCGGAAACTTGCGCAATGGGCAAACCCAGTGTGCGCGACCCGTGCAGCGGGGCGGTGCGAAACGTGTATCG
>JBDTRG010000035.1:0-14003 GCA_039931775.1 Betaproteobacteria bacterium
TCGCGCAGGTTGTGCTTGATGTGCTTTTCGCCCAGCAGCGTGATGTCGAGCCAGATGTGGTCGCCGAAGCGGCTCTTGGCACCCTTGCCCTTCGCGATGTGTTCCTCCATCCGCCGGCTGACGACATCGCGGGACGCGAGTTCCTTCTTCTCCGGCTCGTAGTCCGGCATGAAGCGGTGTCCGTCGACGTCCTTCAGCAGCCCGCCGTCGCCGCGGCAGCCCTCGGTGACGAGGATGCCGGCCGGAAAGATGCCCGTCGGGTGGAACTGGATCGCCTCCATGTTGCCCAGCGTTGCGATGCCCGTATCGAGCGCGAGTCCGCTGCCCATGCCTTCGCAGATCACCGCATTGGTCGTGACGCGGTAGATCCGGCCGGCGCCGCCGGTGGTGATCGCCGTGGCCTTGGCAACATAGGCCACCAGCTCGCCGGTGATGAGATTGCGAACGATCGCGCCATAGCAGCGCCCGGCGTCGTGTATCAAGGCGATGGCCTCGGTGCGCTCGTGCACCGGGATCTGCGCGCCGATCGCCTGGTCGCTCATGGCGTTCAGCATCGCGTGGCCCGTCCCGTCCGAGACATAGCACGTGCGCCACTTCTTGGTGCCGCCGAAGTCGCGCTGCGCGACGAGGCCGTGCGCTTCGGCGCGTTCGGTGATCGTCACCTTCTGGCCGTTGATGATCACGGTACGGTCGCCTTGGCGCACGCGGCTCCACGGCACGCCCCATGCGGCGAGTTCGCGCACCGCCTTCGGCGCCGTGTTGACGAACATCCGGACAACCTTCTGGTCGGCACCCCAGTCGCTGCCGCGCACCGTGTCCTCGAAGTGGACGTCCTCGGTGTCACCCTGGCCTTTGATCACGTTGGCGAGCGACGCCTGCATTCCCCCCTGCGCCGCCGCCGAATGCGAGCGCTTGGGCGGCACCAGCGACAGGATAATCGCGTCATGGCCGCGGCGCTTGGCGCCGATCGCTACGCGCAATCCCGCGAGGCCGCCACCGATCACGAGAACGTCGGTGTAGACGATCTTCATTTCGGCACCCCCTGCGGCGCGGATGGTTGCGCAGCCGGAGCGTAGGGTTGGCCATAATTCGGCGCGTGCTCGATGCCGATCTTGATGTAGGCGGCGAGCGTGGCGAAGCCGAGCACCAGGAAGAACGCCGTCAGCGCCCACTTCAACGTCTTGAGGCGCCGGCGGGTCGCGTTCGGATCCGGCCCCGCGAACCAGCCCCATTTGACGGCGAGCCGATAGAGGCCGATGCCGCCGTGGAGCTCGACCGCCAGCAGCAGCAGGATGTAAAGCGGCCAGTAGTGGCCGGTCCAGACGCGGTCGCCCGACTCGTACGGGCCGATAAGTTCCGGGTGCGTAAGCATGATGTACAGGTGCGGCGCAGCGAGAAAGAACAGCGCGAAGCCGGTGAACACCTGCCAGAACCAGAGCGTCGTGTCCTCGTGGCGCAGCATCTTCATGTGGCCGCGAAACGTGGCGAACTGTTGGTAATTGTTCGGGAATTTGCGCACCGCGAGGATCGCATGCACGACAAGCATCGCGATCACGCCGGCGACGACGAACGACACGATGATCGGATACGACCGGCCGAAGACGAAGTAGCCCTCGAAGAACTTGGTGATCGTCCACATCGCATCGTTGCTGATCAGGATGGTCGACACGAAGAACATGTGCCCCCACATGAACAGCGCAAGCACGAGGCCCGATGCGCTCTGGACAAGATCCAGTCGAGCCGGCCACCGGCTCTTGCGCGACGTGCCGGCGAGCCCGACGCCGGCGATGAGGGGATTGCTCGAGTCCATGGCTCCACTCCTTGCGCTCGGCGGGCTCCCGACTATGCCGCAGCTCGCACGGCAATGGCCGCAGGGCTCCGTCCGGGTCCGATTCGCTGCCAACAAGATAGCGCCAAACGGCAGGAAACTCTTGACCCGCGTCAATTTCGTCGAAATCACTTTGGCGCCGCGCGATGGGTGCTCGAAAGCGGCTTTGCGGCCGGAAGTTCACGTTGTCCCGAAGCTGGGCTCCATTGCCCTTTTGGCAGCGGTCAATTGCTCGAGACCCGGCGTAAGCGATAATTCGCCAAGGAAAGTCATCGGCCAGATCGGGCGAGTGAGTCGCCGGCATTGAAGAGCGAGGTCCCGGCATGAATGCTGTGCAAAAGGTCGCAAAGAGCTACGGAATTTCCACCAAGGTCGCGCGGGTCGCGATCTGACGCGCGGGGACCCGGATGGAACGAGACCACATCAAGTATCAGCGCCTGCTCGACTTCTGCAAGACGCTTCCGCCCACGCCGACGGCAGTCGCTCACCCCTGCGACGAGAGCTCGCTGCGCGGGGCTGTCGAGGCGGCCCAGCTGGGGCTGATCGCTCCCATTCTCGTGGGTCCGCGCGCGCGGATCGAAGCGATTGCGAAACAGTTCGAAATCGACATCGCCGGGATCCCGATCGTCGACGCCGACCACAGCCACGATGCTGCCGACAAGGCGGTGGCGCTGGTGCGCGAAGGCAAGGCAGAGGCGCTGATGAAAGGCAGCCTCCACACCGAAGAGCTGATGGGCGCGGTGGTGCGGCGTGAGTCCGGAATCCGCACGGCACGCCGCGTCAGCCACTGCTTCGTGATGGATGTGCCCACGTATCCCGATACGCTGATCGTCACCGATGCGGCGATCAACATCGCGCCGACGATGGCCGACAAGGTTGACATCATCCAGAACGCGATCGATCTCGCGCACGCGCTGTTCTTCCCCGAAGTCCGCGTGGCGATCCTATCGGCGATGGAATTGGTGAACCCCAAGGTGCCGTCGACCATCGAGGCCGGCGCGCTGTGCAAGATGGCGGACCGCGGCCAGATCACCGGTGCGATTCTCGACGGGCCGCTCGCGCTCGACAACGCGATCAGCCTGGAATCGGTGGCCATGAAGAAGATCGATTCGCCGGTCGCAGGACGCGCGAACGTGTTGGTTGTGCCGGACCTCGAGTCGGGCAACATGCTCGCGAAGAGCCTGTCGTTTCTGGCGGGGGCCGATGCCGCAGGCATCGTCCTCGGCGCACGCGTCCCCATCATCCTGACGAGCCGCGCCGATTCGGTGATGACCCGGCTCGCGTCGTGCGCGGTCGCCGTTCTCGTCGCGAAGGCGCGGCGCGAGGCACATTCGAAAATGGTTACGTGAACGGGCCGCGCGCGCCGCAGGGTGGTCGTCCTGCACCTTGGCAACGGTTTCAGCATGTGCGCGATGCCCAACGGCACAAGCGCCGCGACCACGATGGACTTCACGGCAGCCGATCGTTTGCCGATGGGCACGCGCTGCGGCAGCCTCCGAGGTGATCGCGCCGACTGCAGTCGGCGCGGTTACTGCGGCACGACGCGCGCGGCTTCGCCGCTGCCCTCGATGTAGACGCGCTGGCCCGTGCGCAGGTTCGGGTTGACCGGCTGCGTCACCGCGACCAGCACGCCGTTCTTGATTCGAACGATGATCTGCTGCCCGGGCACCGGCTGGTTGTTCTTCTTCTGGATGTCGTTGCCCATGAGCGCCCCACCCAGCGCGCCGACGACCATCGCCACGTCGCGCCCGGTGCCCCCGCCGATCAGGCTGCCGATGCCGAGCCCGCCGAGTCCGCCGACGATGGCCCCGATCCCCTGGTGATGGTTGCTCTGCAGTTGCGTGGCCGTGATCTGCTCGATCACGCCCTGGCGAACCTCCATCGTTCCCGTCTGCGCAAACGCCGCCGGGCATACCGCGACGAAGAAAGCCAGCAGCACTGCTGCGGCGCAGGACGAAATTCGTGTCGGCATCATGCCCTCCGTGAGTGAATCGCTCTTCGATTCGCGAACGGGTTCGCGTCTCGCGAGCCCGTCCAGGATTCTACCAAGGCGCTTGCGCACTTCGCAGCCGCGCCGGCAATCCGCGAATCAGCCGCGCGCTGGATCGGCGGTCCGGCCTGCCGCGATGCGCGCACCGAGGTCGTGGTCGGACGCAGAGGTGACCGTCACGCGGGCGAATGCGCCGATCGCCAATCGCCCACCGTTTGCAACGCCGACCGTGCCGTCGATTTCAGGTGCATCGGCGGCGCTGCGGGCGATCGCAACATCGCCGTCGTGGCCGTCGACCAGCACAGTGAGCGTACGCCCGACCTGCTGCGCAAGGCGGGCCGCGCTGATCCTGGCCTGTGCCGCCATGAACCGCGCACGTCGATCTTCCTTGACGTCGTCCGGCACCGGACCGGGCAGCGCATTCGCGGCTGCGCCGTCGACCGGCGAGTACGCAAAGCAGCCGACGCGATCGAGCTGCGCGGCCCCCAGAAACGCGAGGAGTTCCTCGAATTCGCGCTCGGTCTCGCCCGGAAAGCCGGCGATGAACGTGCTGCGGATGACGAGGTCGGGACGCGCGGCGCGCCAGGCTTCGATCCGCCGCAGCGTCCCTTCGGCGTTCGCAGGGCGCTTCATGAGCTTCAGGATGCGCGGGCTCGCGTGCTGGAACGGCACGTCGAGGTACGGAAGGAGGCCGCCGTTCGCCGGGTCCGAAGTCATCCGTTCGATGACGTCGTCGACGTGGGGATACGGGTACACGTAGTGCAGGCGCACCCACGCGCCGCGCGCGCGGGCCATCGCGTCGAGCGCGGTGGCGAGTTCCGTCATCCGCGTCTTGGTCGGGCGTCCCTGCCAGAAACCGGTCCGGTATTTGACGTCGACACCGTACGCGCTCGTGTCCTGCGAAATGACGAGGAGCTCCTTGACGCCGCCGTCGAGCAGGCGTTCGGCTTCGGCCAGCACCTCGCCGATCGGGCGGCTCACGAGGTCTCCGCGCATCGACGGGATGATGCAGAACGTGCAGCGGTGGTTACAGCCCTCGCTGATCTTGAGATACGCGTAGTGCTGCGGCGTCAGCTTGATGCCCGCGGCCGGGACGAGGTCGGCGAACGGATCGTGGAGCCGCGGCAGATGCGCGTGCACGGCGGCCATCACCTCGGAAGTCGCGTGCGGCCCGGTGACCGCCAGCACGTTCGGGTGCGCGTCGCGGACGAACGCGCCGCCTTCCTTGGCGCCGAGGCAGCCCGTGACGATCACCTTGCCGTTCTCGGCGAGCGCTTCGCCGATGGCGTCGAGCGACTCGGCGACGGCCGCGTCGATGAAGCCGCAGGTGTTGACGACGACGAGATCGGCGCCCGCGTACGTCGGCGCGATCACATAGCCCTCGGCCTTAAGCTGGGTGACGATCTGTTCCGAATCGACGAGCGCCTTCGGGCAGCCGAGCGAGACGAAGCCCACGCGCGGTGCAAGCGGTTCGGCGCGTTCGGCGCGTTCGGCGCGTTTGGCGCGTTTGGCGGTGCGCTGGCGTGGCGAGGTCGTTACCGGCATGATGTTTGGGCGCAAGGTCGCGTCGGGCTCAGCGGCCGCGCGCTGCGTTGCGGGAAGCCAAGGCCGCAGGTTCGGCGCGTTGCCGGATTTCGCGGCGCAATAGGACGCCCGGGCTCTGCGCGGATATGGCGCTGCTTCCGGACGTCAGCGCTTCTTTTCGTCGTCCGGGGCCGATTGTTGCGTCGCACTGAAGTTGGGGAACGGAAAGGCCGCGAATATCCCGCGCGTCTGGTCCTGCATCCGCTGCTGCATATCCATGAAGAGCTTCGCGCTCTGCTCGAGATAGTTGCCGAGCATCCCCTGCATCGCCGGCGCCTGCATCTGCATAAACTGCTTCCAGAGGTCCGGCGTGATCATCATCTTGTCGCCGTAGATCTGCTTCGCCTGATCCTGCAGCTTCTTCTGGATCGCGAGGAACGCCTTGACGTTCTGCTCGATGTAGCTGCCCATGATCGTCTGTTGCGCGCTGCCGTAGAAGCGGATCATCTGCGAGAGCATCTCCGAGCTGAACATCGGCATGCCCCCCGCTTCCTCCTCGAGGATGATCTGCAGCAGGACGGTGCGCGTCAGGTCGTCGCCGGTCTTCGCGTCGATCACCTGGAACTCGAGGTTGTCGAGCACCATCTGCTTCACGTCCACCAGCGTGATGTAGCCGCTGTTCGCCGTGTCGTAGAGCCGGCGGTTCGGGTACTTCTTGATGATGCGGGGGGTATCGCTCATTGCGTACTCCGGGTGGGTGAGGGCGCCATTTTAACCTACTGATTTGCTTGGTGTTTGGATTCGCCCTACCGATCCTCCGCCCCTGCTTTGGTGCGATGCACAAAAAAGTGTTGACTTCGGGGTTTCCCATCCCTACAATGGGTTTTGTGCGGTGCAGCATTACCGCCGGCGGAAGGTAGCAGAAGGCCTTCCGGCAGTCCGGATGGATAGCACCCAAAGGATTTGCAGGGGCCGGTCGCGTTGGGCGACCACACTCAACCGTCGATGAAAGGAAACACCATGAGCACCACGATCTACACAGCCACCGAACAGTTCGCCGACTTCAACAAGGCCAATGTCGCGCAAGCGCAAAAGATTGCCGCGCTCGCCCTCGAGAACGCCGAGAAGTTCCTGAAGCTCAACATGAACGCCGCCAAGATCGTTCTGGCCAACGGCGTCGAAAGCGCCTCGGCCGTCGCTTCGGTCAAGGACGTGCAGGACCTGATGGCCCTGCGCGCCAAGTACGCCGAGACGGGTGTCCAGACCGCGACCGCCTACACGAAGAGCCTCTACGAGATCTCGTCGGAAGCCCAAGCGCAGTTCACGGCGCTCGCCGAAGCAGCGTGGTCGACGTACACGAAGGATGCCGCCGCCTGGGTCGAAAAGGCCAGCAAGTCGGCCCCGGCCGGTTCGGAAGGCGCCGTCAACGCGTTCAAGTCGACGTTCGCCGCTTCGACTGCCGCGTTCGACCAGTTCCAGAAGGCGACGAAGCAAGTCGTGAGCCTGGCCGATGCGAGCGTCCGCGCCGCTTCGAACAACGCGGTCAACGCCGCGAAGGCCGCGACCAAGGGCCGCAAGGCCGCGTAAGGATCAAAGGCAATCGCAACGCCTCGCCGTGACAGCAATTCCGCGGCGGGGTTGTCAGAAATCGGTCGGCTCGCAGTGATGCGAATCGACCGGTGCATGTGGGGAGCTTGATTCCGGAAGGATCGTCCCGACATCGAAGTCAGTATCGCTCTACCTGTATCTTTCTCCTCCTCCTGAGAGATACAGCCTCCGCCCCGGCCCCCAAGGCCGGGGTTTTTTTTGACCGGCACCGCGTGACGTTCGGTGTGTCGGCGACGAAGCGACGATGCGTGCCGGCTCGCGCCCCCAATTGCTCCTAGCCTGGCGCAATGGTACCGTCTCGATGAACTACAGCACAGCGGAAACCGCAGACAGTGCGGGGCGCGGGGTCGCAGCGGCCACGGTGCCTGTCTCGCAAACGGAGAACAGTCGTGGCTGAACACGCGGACCTTCTGGCCAGCGTAGGATTGTGCGTTTCCGTGGCGGCGGTGTTGGCGTTCATCGCCAACAAGCTGAAGCAACCGCTGCTCCTGGCTTACCTGCTGGCAGGCGTTCTCATCGGGCCGCAGATCGGCCTTCGCCTGATCGAAGACCAGCAGAGCATCCAGACGGTGTCCGAAATCGGCCTGATCCTGCTGCTGTTCATGATCGGGCTGGAAATGGATTTGAAGAAGCTGCTGGTGGCGGGCAAGCCCGTGCTCATCACCGGCGTGCTGCAGTTCGCGCTGTGCGTTGCCCTCGGACTCGGGTTTTTCCTGCCGTTCGGCTTTCGCATCGGCGGCGGCGATTTCGGGCTCCTCTATGTCGCCGTCTGCTGCGCGATCAGCAGCACGATGATCGTCGTCAAGCTGCTCTACGACAAGGCCGAGCTTGACACGCTCCCGGGCCGGATCACGCTGGGCGTCCTGGTCTTCCAGGACATCTGGGCGATCGTCGTGCTCGGCATCCAGCCCAACCTGCTCGACCCGCAATTCGGCACGCTGCTCGGCTCGCTGGTCAAAGGCGCGCTGCTCGTCGCCGTCAGCCTCTTCGTCAGCAAGTCGATCCTGCCGCAGCTCTTCCGGTCGGTCGCCAAGCTGCCGGAGCTCATGCTGATCGGTTCGCTGGCGTGGTGTTTCATGGTGAGCGCGGCCGCGGACGCGGCGGGACTGTCGCGCGAAATGGGCGCGCTGGTCGCCGGCGTCAGCATCTCGACGTTCCCGTACAACATGGACGTCGTCGCCAAGGTCGTCAGCATCCGGGACTTCTTCGTGACCCTGTTCTTCGTCGCGCTGGGCATGCAGATCCCGATGCCGACGATGGAGGTCATCGAACTCGCGTTGCTGGCGTCTGCATTCCTCATCGCAAGCCGCTTCATCGTCGTGTTCCCGATCCTGCGCGCGCTGGGGTTGGGGCATCGCGCGAGCCTGCTTCCGGCGATCAACCTCGCGCAGATGAGCGAATTCGCGATGGTTATCGCCGCGATCGGTCTGGGCTACAAGCACATCGATCAGAAGACGGTCAGCGTGCTGATCTTCGTTTTCGCGTTCACGTCGGTGGCGTCGACCTACATGATCGGCTACAGCCATTCGCTGCAGCAGCTGCTGGGCGAGTGGCTGCGCATGGCGGGCCTCAAGGACCTCGACGCCGCGGCGGGCGATGCGCCTGCCGCGCCGGCGCACGCGGGCAAGGACGTCGTCCTGCTCGGCTTCTTCGTCGAGGCGAGCGCGCTGATCCACGAGTACGAGCTGGCGGCGGTCGGTGGCCGGCATCCGGTGCTCGATCGCGTGCTCGTCATCGATTTCAACCCTCAGGCGCACGCCGAGTTGAAGCGGCGATCGATCGCCTGCCTCTACGGCGACATCTCCCACATGGAGACGCTGCACCACGCCGATATCCACGACGCCGCGCTCGTCGTGTCGACAATTCCCGACACCATGCTGAAGGGCACCGACAATATGCGGCTCCTGAAGCAGGCGCGGCGGCTGTGCCCGCACGCCAAGGTGGTCGTCACGGCCAACGGCGCGGTGTCGGCAATGGGCATGTACGAAGAGGGCGCCGACTACGTCTTCGTGCCAAGGCTGCACTCGGCGTCGCAGATGGCCGATGTCGTTGCGCAGGGGTTGGAGCACGGCTTCGACAAGCTGCGTTCGGAACAGATCGAGCAACTGCAGCGCCGCAACGAAGTGCTCAAGTGACGGGCGCCGCGCGGTCGGGCTGACGCGCAACCCGACACTTTTCTACTCGAGCTTGCCCACGCGCCGCACTGCTTCGCCGAGCTTCTGCGCGTCGGCCTCCCAGAAGCGGGCGAGTTCCGGCGCGTCCATGTACTGGATCGGTGTTTCGACCGTCGCCAGCGCCGCGACGAACCGCGAATCGGCGGCGGCGGCCCGCGCGGCCTCCCGCAGCCGCGCGAGCACCGGCTCGGGCGTTCCGGCGGGAGCAAACAGCGCGGGCCACTGAAAAAAGACCACGCTGAATCCCGATTCGGTCAGCGTCGGCACCTCCGGCAGCGAGGCGAGCCGCCAGGGACGCGACCCGAACCACTCCATCGTCGTCTTCCGTTCGATACACGGGCGCACGGCTATTGCGTTGCGCGCGCACACGCGGCGAGGTCGCAATGTCGAGGTTTCCCGCTCACCATGGCTAATCCTTCACCTGATCGAGCAAATCTCGGTCCCCGCGAATCGATCCTCTCAGCGCCTGAAGCCGCCGCCGCCCATCCTGGCCTCGCGCTGCGCGCCCCATTGCTGCTGCCGTGCGGCGCCGGTCGATCGCGCCGTCCGGTCCTGCTCGAGTTGACCGAATCCCTCGAATCGCGATCCTTGCGCCGGACGATTCTGCGTCGCACCGGAAAGACTCTGCGAGGCGGGCACGTTTTTCTGTGTCGCACCGGAAAGGTTCTGCGAAGCTGGCGCGTTCTTCGGGGAGGCCGGCTTCTCCACCGGATTCCACGAGCCGTTGTTATATTTCTCCCAGCCGCTGTCGGTCTTCTTGTAGACGTTGCCGTCGGCGCCCGCATAGACGTCGCCGCCGGCCGTTTTCACCGCGCCAGCGCTGTTGCCGCCCGCGCCTTTGACGCCCGCGCCCTTTGCGCCGGTGGACGAGCTGAACGAACCGGCGGAACCCTGCGCGTTGCTCTGGCTCTGCGTGTGGATCGTCTGATTGGGCCCCGAGATCGTGCTCGATCCCCAGCGCCCGTACGCGTTGCTGTTCTGGTTGGTCGACCCCGATATGCCGGTGCGCGGGTTGTACCAGTTCGCGTTCGCCGAGCCCCCGTCCGGTCCCCACACCGCGCTGCCGTGTGCATAACCGCCAGTGCTCGGGTTGTACGCGGAAAACGCGCCGGCGCCGCCGTTCGGGCCATACACCGCACCGCCGTGCGCCCATGCGCCCGTCGCCGGATTGTAGGCGGTGCCGCCTTTGACGACGCCACCATAGGGTCCGTAGATTGCGCCACCGCGCGCCCAGGCACCGGTTGCCGCGTTGTAATAGACGGCGCCCGCGTACGAATACGGGTAGGGATAGTAGATCGGGATCGGGCCCGCGATGATCACGGGCGGGTAGTACCAGCCGGTGCCGTAGACGACCACGCCCCCACTGACATATCCCATCGTGTAACCGGTGGTATAGCCGAACGTGATGTAGGTCGGTGTCGCCACGTAGACGCGCACGAACGTCACGCGGAAAACGGGGCTGCTCGGTGGAATCGTGTAGATGACGGCGGGCACGCTCGCCGCGAGCGTCCAGGGGCCGGTCGGCGTGGTTGCAGCGAACCACGCGCCCTGCCAGCACGCGAGGTAGGCGTCGCCGATGCGAATCACGTCGAACGACGTGTTCAATGCGTAGGCCATCTGCGTGCCGGCGATCGGCTCGAACTTCGGCGCGCCCGCGTAGACCACGGTGAGCTTCGCGGTGTTGCGGTCGAGCGAGGCCTGGTGCGGAATCTGCGCCTCGATCACCGCCTGCTGCGCCTGCGTTGTCCCGGGGACGGACGCCAGCACGAAGCCGCGCGGGCCGGCGGCGGGGATCCGCGCGAAATCGGCAGGCAGGATGTTCGTCGCGAAGCTCCACGGACCCTCGAGGCGCGGCGCCGCGAACCACCGTCCGGAAACGAGGTAGAAATGCCGGCCATCCGCGGTATCGCGGAACAGGGCGGCATCGGTGTTCGCGACGTACTGGAGGTTCGTCCCGGGGATGGCCACGTACGCCGGTGGTCCGGCCGTCACGATGATCTCGGCGGGCGACGTGGAAACGAAGATCGCCGGGACGTCGCTCGCCCTGACCACGCGTGCCGGGACCTGCTTCTTCACTTCGCCGAAGTTTGCGTCGTTGGGCAGCGACGAGAACGACGCCGGCAGAACCGCAACGGGCGTCCATGGGCCTTTGGTCTCGGGCGCGGTCAGCCAACCGCCGTTGCCGAGGAGGAACCAGGCCTTGCTGCCGGCATCGAAGAAAACGTCCCAGTTCGTATTGACGGCAAAGGCAAGGGGCGAACCCGCGATCGGCGCAAGCAGGGGATCACCGTCGAACACCACGAGGCTCGCGGGCCGCGCGCTCACGAAGATCGCCGGCGGATCGTTCTTGACGGTGGCGTCCACCGTAGCCGCCGACGACTGCGGCAGACTCAGCAGGATCGTGTCGAGCGGGTAACGCCTGGTCTGCATCGCCGCCAGCGCGTCCTTGATCGACTGCTCGAATCGCGCCGCCTGCGCGGTATCCGCCGCCGGAAATCGAGACGAAGTCAGCTTGGGGTCGGCAAGCACAACGGATCGCGTCGCCAAGTCGGTCTCCGTCGCGAAGGAGACATCGATGGTGCCGAGCACGGGCGCCTTCGCCCCCTTCGGCGTGAGACCGACCGCGATGCGCGTTTCGAGCCGCTGGCGCTCCGGCCAGGCGATGACCTGCGGTTGATAGACGACGGCGCTGCCCGTGTCGTTGGTCATCGTGCGGGGCCAGCGTTCGGCGGCCGGTTGCATCGTCGCTTGCGCGGCCCTTGCCGGCGAGGTCGCTGCCGCCGCGGGCGCGGGTGCCGGGCTGCTGCCGATCGCAGCGAGCGCATGCTGGCACGCCGGCGATGTGCGCGACGCGTGCTGCTGAAGGCAGGCAAGCGCCGCCTGGCCGCCCGTCGGCACGCCGGCGCAGTTGGCCTGATAGTCGGTGCGGCAGGCCTGGCGGATGACGCCGGCTTGTGCCGCCGACGGTTGCTGCGCCGCTGCCGGAAGGCAGGCGGTCGCAAGGAACGCCAGGACACAGCCGTACCGGAGATTGATCGCTCGAATCGTGTGGTGCCCGACGTCCATGTCCATGCCCTCGATATGCCTGCTTGCCGGATGTGAACTGAACGAAGCCCGGCACCGCCATTCGCGGCGATGACCCTTGGCTTGAGCGGGCCGGCGCCCCCGAGGCAAGCGCCGCCGCGTCCCGCGTCAGAACATGTGCTGCCCGCCGTTGATCGCGATGTTCGCCCCGGTGACGAACGCCGCCTCGTCGCTAGACAGGTACGCGACAAGCCCGGCGATCTCCTCGGGCTTGCCCAGTCGGCCCATCGGGATCTGCGGGATGATCTTCGAGTCGAGCACTTCCTTCGGGATCGCCATCACCATCTTCGTGCCGATGTAGCCGGGCGAGATGGTATTGACGGTCACGCCCTTGCGCGCCACCTCCAGCGCCAGCGCTTTCGTGAAGCCGTGCATGCCGGCCTTCGCGGCCGAGTAGTTCACCTGGCCGAACGCGCCCTTTTGCCCGTTGACCGACGAGATGTTGATGATCCGCCCCCAGCCGCGGTCCATCATCCCGTCGCATACCTGCTTCGTCATGTTGAAGCAGGAATCGAGATTGGTGCTGATCACCGCGTCCCAGTTGACGCGATCCATCTTCTTGAACGTTGTGTCGCGCGTGATGCCGGCATTGTTGACCAGCACGTCGATCGGCCCGACGTCGGCAGCGACCTTCTGCGCGCAGGCGACGCACGAATCCCAGTCGGTGACGTCGCACTCGTAGGCACGGAACCCGTAACCCATCTTGTTCATCCCGTTGAGCCACTCCTGAGCCTTGGAGTTGCCCGGCGAATGCGTGGCGACGACCTTGTAGCCAAGCGCGGCGAGCTTGATGCAGATGGCTTCGCCCAGACCGCCCATGCCGCCGGTGACAAGCGCGACACGCGGGGTTTTCATTGACATTTTCTCTCTCCTTTGACCATGACGGTGATTGCGTCCTACACCCGCATTGCCGCGTTCCCGGCGTCGTCACCGGGACGACCCGGAGCGCGCGGCTCCCATCGCTGCGCATGCGGCTCCACAGCCTGACCGCACGGGACGTGTTGGATGGTTCGTGAGTGCGCTCGAATCTTAGCTCAGTCGCGTGCGCCGTGGCGTGCGGGCGCGCGGCCCGCGGGCCGGAAATCGCGCGGCGAGGTCAGCCCGTCGATTCGAGGACGTACATGCCGGGGGCCGGGCCGAGCGGCGGGTAGGGGGCGCAACCCGGGACCTTCGGGGCGGCTTGCATCGCGCCGCCGTGACGAGCGAGCCAGCCCCCCCAATCCGGCCACCAGCTGCCTTGATGACTCTGCGCCTGGTCGAGCCACTCGTCGGCGGCGGCGCAAAGATGCGGATTGGTCCAGAAGCTGCGCCGGTTCTTGCTCGGCGGATTGACCACGCCGGCGATATGCCCGGACGCGCCGAGCACGAACCGCATGTCGCCACCCAGAAGGCCGACGGTCCGGTAGGCCGCGCGCCACGGCACGATGTGGTCGTCGCGCGACGCGACGACATACGTCGGCACTGCCACGCGGGAAAGATCGATGGTCTCGCCGGCCATCGTCAGCGCGCCGGGCTCGCGCAACCGGTTGTCGAGGTACATGTTGCGAAGGTAGTACACATACATCGGACCAGGCAGATTCGACGAATCGCCGTTCCAGTAGAGGAGATCGAACGCGGGCGGCGTCTCGCCCATCAGGTAATTGTTGACGACGTAGTGCCAGACGAGTTCGTTGGCGCGCAAGCTCGCGAACGCGCCGGCCAGTTCGCTGCCGTGAATGCGCGCTCCGGCGTTGAGCGCCGGCTCGCGGGCTGCGATCATTTCGCGCGACACGTAGACGCCGATCTCGCCGGGGTC
>JBDTRG010000036.1:0-7423 GCA_039931775.1 Betaproteobacteria bacterium
TTCGGCATCGCGTGCACGACCGGGTGCGAGAATCCGAGCGACAGGTTGATCTTGTCGCCGGCCGCCTGTGCGCGGAACCCGACGCCGACCAGCGTCAGCTTCTTCTCGTAGCCTTGAGTGACGCCCTTGACCATGTTCGCCACGAGCGCGCGCAGTGTGCCGTGCATCGGCTTCGCGGCCTCGTTGGCCGCCTTGCAGACGAGCGTGTCACCCGACTTCTCGATCGACAGCTCGCTGCCGAACGAGCGCGACAGCGTGCCCAGCGGACCCTTGACCGTGATGGCGCCCGGCGCGAGCGTCACCTCGACCTTGGCCGGCAGCGGGATGGGATGGTTGCCAATGCGCGACATTTTGCTGGCCTTTTCTTGGTATCAGGCGACGATGCAGAGCACTTCGCCGCCGACCCCGGTGGCGCGCGCCTTGCGGTCGGTCATCACGCCGTGCGACGTCGAGACGATCGCGATGCCGAGCCCGTTCATCACGCGCGGGATGTCGTCCTTGCTCTTGTAGATGCGCAGCCCGGGTTTCGACACGCGTTCGATCTTCTCGATCACCGGCCGGCCCGCGTAGTACTTGAGCGCGATCTCGAGCAGCGGTTTCACCTCGTCGCTAGAGACCTTGAACGCCTCGATGTAACCCTCGTCCTTCAGGACCTTGGCGATCGCCATTTTGACCTTGGACGACGGCATCGCGACGACGGCCTGCTCCACCAACTGCGCATTGCGAATGCGCGTCAGCATGTCGGCGATCGGATCAGTCATGCTCATTCTTCACCTCACCTGCACTTGTCGTTTGCCTACCAGCTGGCCTTGACGATGCCGGGTACCTCGCCGCGCATCGCGAATTCCCGCACCTTGTTGCGGCCGAGTCCGAACTTGCGGAAGAAGCCGCGCGGCCGGCCCGTGAGGGCGCAGCGGTTGCGCAGGCGCGTCGGGTTCGCATTGCGCGGCAGCTGCTGGATCTTGAGCCGCGCCGCATAACGCACATCGTCGGACGCCTTGGAGTTGTTCATTATCGCCTCGAGCGCTTCGCGCTTCTTCGCGAATTTCTTCACCAGCGCGCGCCGCTTCTGGTCGCGGTTGATCAGGGACAGTTTGGCCATGTCGTCCTCAGTTTCTGAACGGAAAGCGAAACGCGGCGAGCAGCGCCTTGGCTTCGGCGTCGGTCTTCGCGGTCGTGGTGATCGTGATGTTCATGCCGCGGATCTTGTCGATCTTGTCGTACTCGATCTCGGGGAAGATGATCTGTTCCTTGACACCCATGTTGAAGTTGCCGCGGCCGTCGAACGAGCGGCCCGACACGCCGCGAAAGTCGCGCACGCGCGGCAGCGCGATCGAGATCAGCCGGTCGAGGAACTCGTACATCCGGTTCTCGCGCAGCGTGACCATGCAGCCGATCGGATAGCCTTCGCGGATCTTGAACACGGCGATGGCCTTCCGCGCCTTGGTGACCACCGGCTTCTGCCCGGCAATCTTCATCATGTCGGCGGTGGCATTCTCGAGCAGCTTCTTGTCGCCCACCGCCTCGCCGACGCCCATGTTGAGGACGACCTTCGACACGCGCGGGACCTGCATCGCGGACTTGTACCCGAACTGCTTCGTCAGCGCGGGCACGATTTCCTTCTTGTAGATTTCCTTCAGGCGGGCCATCGTCATATCTCCTCAGTTCCCATCAGGCACCAATGAGCTCGCCGTTCGACTTGTAGAAACGGACCTTGCGGCCGTCCTCGAGCGTCCTGAGGCCGATGCGGTCCGCCTGCTTGGTGACCGGGTTCCAGATCGCGACGTTCGAGACGTGGATCGGCATGTCCTTGCTCAGAATGCCGCCCTGCTCGCCTTTCATCGGATTGGGCCGGGTGTGCTTCTTCACCTGGTTGATGCCGGTCACCAGCACGTGCTCGGCGAGGACGCGCGCGACGTCCCCGCGCTTGCCTTTGTCACGGCCGGTGATCACGACGACGTTGTCGCCTTTCTTGATCTTGCGCATAACAATTCCCCTACAGGACTTCCGGCGCGAGCGAGACGATCTTCATGAATCGCTCGGTGCGCAGCTCACGCGTGACCGGCCCGAAGATGCGAGTGCCGATCGGTTCGAGTTTGGCGTTCAGGAGCACCGCGGCATTGGTGTCGAAACACACCTTGGCGCCGTCATCGCGGCGCACGCCGTGGCGCGTGCGCACCACGACGGCGTTGTAGATCTCGCCCTTCTTGACGCGCCCACGAGGCGCGGCATCCTTGACCGTGACTTTGATCACGTCGCCGATGTGCGCGTAGCGGCGCTTGGAACCGCCGAGCACCTTGATGCACATCACGCGACGGGCACCGGTGTTGTCGGCGACGTCCAATACCGATTGCATCTGGATCATTGTTGCTTCTCCAACTTTATCCGCGTTGCGCGCCGCAGCGGTTTCTGGTTCCGGCTGCGGACGCGGCTCATTCGCCGCGGCCAGTTTTGGACCCCGTTCGGGGAAAGGCCACGGTCGTTCGCGAGACTCCACCCTTCGAAGGGCTAGCCCCGCGGCAGGTTCAACGCCTTGGGGACCGTGGCAGGTCAAACGAAAATTATGACAGGAATCCTGGTGCTCCGCAAGTGCTATTTGGAATCAACGGGTTGCGGCCCGCTCAGACGATCCGGGCCTTTTCGATCAGCCGGCTCACCTTGTACGCCTTGGTCTTGGCGAGCTTGCGGCACGCGACGATCTCGACCAGATCGCCGGTCTTGAATTCGTTGTTCTCGTCGTGCGCGTGGTACTTGCTCGACTTCGTGACGAACTTGCCGTAGAGCGGATGCTTGACGCGGCGCTCAACGAGAACGGTGACCGTCTTGTCCATCTTGTCGCCGACGACGCGGCCGGTCAGCGTCTGGATGATCGTCTTGCGCGGCGCCGCGGTTGCGGCCGGCGCGACGGTTTGTGCCTGTTCGCTCATGACTGGGCCCTCGATTTCTGGTGAATCAGCGTCCGCGCACGCGCGATGTTCCGCCGCACGGTTTTCAGCTTCTCGGTGTTGGTGAGTTGCTGCGTCGCCCTCTGCATCCGCAGGCCGAACTGTTCCTTGAGGAGCGCCGCGAGCTCCGTCTTGAGCTCGTCCGGCGATTTGGCGGCCAGCGCCTTCGTTGTGTCCGTTTGCTTCATCGTTGCCTCCGTCAGCCGCCGATCAACCGATGGACGAACGTCGTCCGGATCGGAAGCTTGGCGGCGCCCAACGCGAACGCCTCGCGGGCGATCGCCTCTTCGACGCCGTCCATTTCGTAAAGGACTTTACCCGGCTGGATCTCGGCGACGTAAAACTCGGGATTGCCCTTGCCGTTGCCCATCCGCACTTCCGCGGGCTTCTTCGACATCGGCTTGTCCGGGAATATCCGGATCCACACGCGCCCGCCGCGCTTGATGTGGCGGGTCATCGCGCGCCGCGCTGCTTCGATCTGGCGCGCCGTCAGCCGGCCGCGGCCGATCGCCTTCAAGCCGTACTCGCCGAAGCTGACCTTGTTGCCGACGGTCGCCACGCCCTTGTTGCGGCCCTTCTGCTCCTTGCGGAACTTCCTTCTAGCTGGCTGCAGCATTCTTCACTCCTGGTGCCGCCGACCGGCGCGGGCGCTTCGGCGCTTCGGGCGCCGGGGCCGCGGCGGGTTCGGCGTTGTGCGCGAGCACCTCGCCCTTGAATACCCAGACCTTGATGCCGATGACGCCGTAGGTCGTCTTGGCTTCGGAAAAACCGTAATCGATGTCGGCGCGCAACGTGTGCAGCGGCACTCGGCCTTCGCGGTACCACTCCCGGCGGGCGATTTCGATCCCGTTCAACCGGCCGGCGCACATAATCTTGATGCCCTGAGCGCCGAGGCGCATCGCGTTCTGCATCGCGCGCTTCATCGCGCGGCGGAACATGATCCGCTTTTCCAGCTGCTGGGCGATCGAATCGGAGATCAACTGCGCGTCGATCTCGGGCTTGCGGATTTCCTCGATGTTCAGGCCGACGTCGCCGCCCATCATCCGGCGCAGATCCGTGCGCAACGTCTCGATGTCCTCGCCCTTCTTGCCGATGACCACACCGGGACGCGCGCTGTAGATCGTGATCCGTGCGTTCTTCGCCGGGCGCTCGATCGTGATCTTGCCCACCGACGCGTGCCCGAGCTTCTTCTTCAGGTACTCGCGGATCTTGATGTCTTCCTTCAACGTCGGCGCGAAATTCTTGCTGTTCGCGAACCACTTCGACGTCCAGTTACGGGTGACCGCGAGACGGAAGCCTGTCGGATGTATTTTCTGGCCCATGGCGTTCCCTATTTTCCGTCACCGACGGTGACATGGATGTGGCACGTCTGCTTCAGGATGGTGTTGCCACGACCCTTCGCGCGCGCGGTGAAGCGGCGCAGGCTCTCGGCCTTGTCGACGAGGATCGTCTTGACCTTGAGCTCGTCGACGTCGGCGCCATCGTTGTGCTCGGCGTTGGCGATTGCCGACAGCAGCACCTTCTTAATGATGACCGCGCCCTTCTTCGGCGAAAAGCTCAGGATGTTGAGCGCCTGATCCACCGGCAGGCCGCGGATCTGATCGGCGACGAGCCGGCCCTTCTGTGCCGAGAGCCGGACGCCGCGCAGGATTGCCTTGGTTTCCATTGCCATCCCCTTACTTTCTCGGCGGCGACGGCGCCGCGACCTTCTTGTCGGCCGAGTGGCCCTTGAAGGTGCGCGTCAGCGCGAACTCGCCGAGCTTGTGGCCGACCATGTTCTCGGAAACGTAGACCGGAATGTGCTGCTTGCCGTTGTGCACGGCGATCGTCAGCCCGACGAACTCGGGCGTGATCGTCGAACGGCGCGACCAGGTCTTGATCGGTCGCTTGTCGTTGGTCGCGCGAGCGGCGTCCACCTTCTGCAGCAGGTGGTCGTCGATGAACGGGCCCTTCTTGATTGAACGTGCCATGTTCCGTTACCTCACTTAACCTTTGGTCGCGTGGCGACGGCGCACGATCATCGAATCGGTGCGCTTGTTGTTGCGCGTCTTGTAGCCCTTGGTCGGCGTGCCCCACGGCGACACCGGATGTCCGCCGCCGTTGGAACGCCCGCCGTGCGGATGGTCGACCGGGTTCATGCAGATGCCGCGCACCGTCGGCCGGATGCCGCGCCAGCGGTTCGCACCGGCCTTGCCGATCGAGCGCAGGTTGTGTTCCTCGTTGCCGACTTCGCCGATGACCGCGCGGCAGTCGACGTGGACCTTGCGGATTTCACCCGAGCGCAGCCGCATCTGCGCGTAGACGCCTTCGCGCGCCAGCAGCTGGACCCCGGCGCCCGCCGAGCGGGCGATCTGCGCACCCTTGCCCGGCATCATCTCGACGCAATGGACCGTCGTGCCGACCGGAATGTTGCGCACCGGCAGGCAGTTGCCCGGCTTGATCGGGGCTTCCGCGCCGGACACGAGCTGCGTGCCGACCGAGACGCCGCGCGGCGCGATGATGTAGCGGCGCTCGCCGTCCGAGTACAGCAGCAGCGCCAGATGCGCGCTGCGGTTCGGATCGTACTCGAGCCGCTCGACCTTGGCGACGATGCCGTCCTTGTTGCGCTTGAAATCGACGATCCGGTACTGCTGCTTGTGGCCGCCGCCCTTGTGCCGCATCGTGATGTGGCCGTTGTGGTTGCGTCCCGAGCCGCGCTTCTGGCTTTCGGTCAGCGCGTCCACCGGCGCACCCTTGTGCAGGTGCGGATGGACGACCTTGACCATCGCACGACGGCCGGCCGATGTGGGTTTTACTTTCTGCAGGGGCATGTCAGGTCTCCCGACGGGCCGCCCCGAGGGCGACCTCCGCCCCCTCGGGGGGCAGCGAACGTAGTGAGCGTGGGGGCATATCTATGCCTCCGCCGCGAAGTTGATTTCCTGGCCTGGCTTGAGGCAGACGTACGCCTTCTTCCACGAGCGGCGCCGTCCGGTGAACTGGCCGAAGCGCTTGACCTTGCCGCCGACGTTGGCGATCTGGACGCTCTCCACCTGCACCTTGAACATCGCCTCGACGGCTGCCTTTACTTCCGGCTTCGTCGCGTCGGGCGCCACCTTGAAGATCACCTGCTCGTGCTTGTCGGCGATGTACGTGCCCTTCTCGGACACGATCGGCGCGAGCAGCACGACCGCGAGGCGCTCGGGATTGTAGATCTTGAGGGTAGTCATCCGAGCATCTCCTCGAATTGCGCCACTGCACCTTGGGTCAGCAGCACGCTGTTGAAGCGCAGCAGGCTGACCGGGTCGACCTCGCGCGTTTCGAGCACCAGGACGTCCGGCAGATTGCGCGACGACAGCATTACGTTGTCGTCGAGTTTGTCCGTGACGACAAGCAGCGTGCCCGGCAGGCCCAGCGCTTTTATCTTCTGCGCGAAGGCCTTCGTCTTCGGCGTATCGATCGCAAGCGTCGCGATCACCGAAAGCCGGCCGTCGCGGACGAGCTGCGACAGGATCGAGGCGATGCCCGCGCGGTACATCTTGCGGTTCACCTTCTGCGAAAAATTCTCGTCGGGCAGATTCGGAAAGATGCGACCGCCGCCACGCCACAGCGGGCTGTTGGCCTGCCCGGCGCGCGCGCGGCCGGTGCCCTTCTGCGCCCACGGCTTCTTGTGCGACTTGTTGATGTCGGCGCGGCCCTTCTGCTTGCGCGTGCCTTGCCGCGCGTTCGCCTGGAACGCAGTGACGATCTGGTGGATCAGCGCTTCATTGTAGTCGCGCCCGAACAGCGTGTCCGAGCCCGCGACCGTCGCGTTGGCCTGACCGTTGTCATCGATGAGCTTGAGATCCATCGTCACGCCCCCTTCTTGGCCGGGGTCTTCACCGACGGACGAACGATGATGTGACCGCCATCGGCGCCGGGCACGCAGCCCTTGACCAGAAGCAGCCCGCGTTCGGCGTCGACGCGGATGACGGTCAGCGTCTGCACGGTGCGGGTCACGTTGCCGTGCTGGCCCGCCATGCGCTTGCCGGGAAACACGCGCCCCGGATCCTGCGCCATGCCGATCGACCCGGGCGTGTTGTGCGAGCGCGAGTTGCCGTGCGATGCGCGGTTCGAGCTGAAGTGGTGGCGTTTGATGACGCCCGTGAAGCCGCGGCCCTTCGTCGTGCCGGTGACGTCGACGAGCTCGCCGACCGTGAACGTCGCGGCGCCGACGGTCTCGCCGACCTTGAGCTCGGCGAGCGCTTCGGGCGCGACCGGAAACTCGCGCAGCACCTCGCCGGCCTCGACGCCCGCTTTCGCGAGATGGCCGGCCTGCGGCTTCGACACGCGCGAGGCGCGCCGTTTCCCGTACGTGACCTGAACGGCCGAATAGCCGTCGGTCTCGGGAGTCTTGATCTGCGTGACACGATTGTTGGCAACGTCGAGCACCGTCACGGGGACGGCCTTGCCGTCATCGGTGAAGATGCGCGTCATGCCAATCTTGCGACCGACAAGTCCGA
>JBDTRG010000037.1:0-4451 GCA_039931775.1 Betaproteobacteria bacterium
TGCTCGAACGGCTGCTGCTGAAGGGCAGCATCGTCGTCAAGAAGGCGTACTGCGATTGGGATCGCTACAAGTCGTTCAAGGCGCCGATGCACGAGGCGTCGTTCGAGTTGATCGAGATCCCGCACGTGCGGCAGTCCGGAAAGAATTCGGCGGATATCCGGATGGTCGTCGACGCGCTCGACCTCTGCTACACGAAGTCGCACGTCGAGACGTTCGTCATCATCAGCGGCGATTCCGACTTCTCGCCGCTCGTCTCCAAGCTCCGCGAGAACGACAAGGTCGTGATCGGCGTCGGCGTCAAGAATTCGACCTCCGACTTGCTGATCGCGAACTGCGACGAATTCATCTTCTACGATGATCTCGTTCGCGAGAAGAGGAAGCCGGCGGCGCGCAAGGCGCCGGCGCGTTCGCCGGCAGGCCAGCCAAAGAACGCCGCCAAGCCGGCTGAGGGGGAGGCGCAGGCGGCGCCGAAGAAGGGCGACGAGGAACGCCGGCAGGAGGCGCTCGACCTGATCGTCGGGACGATCGAGGCACTCGTCGGCGAGCGCGGCGACGAGGAGAAGGTCTGGGGGTCGATGGTCAAGCAGGCGTTGAAGCGCCGCAAGCCCGGATTCAACGAGTCGTACTACGGTTTTCGGTCGTTCAACGGGATGCTCGAGGAGGCCGAGCGGCTCGGCAGCCTGAAGCTCGAGCGCGACGAAAAATCCGGCGGCTATCGCGTCCGGCTGGCGGGCAACGGCGAGTGACGCTGCTGGCGCAGCATAGAGGCTCGCGCCCGCGCCGGCGGTATTGTCGCCGCGCGGCCTCCGGGTGTAATGTCCGGCACGACGTTGTCGCGACGGTGCGAGCGCCCGCCGCCGCACCGCCCCTTTCCCGCAACGCACGGTTTCCTCCAAGGAGCTTCGATGCGCACGCTTCTGTACGCTGTCCCCGCCCTGACGATTTGCGCCCTCACGACGCTGGTCGCCGCACAGTCCATCGATAACAGCACGATCGGCAGGCCCGAGTTTCGCGAGCACAAGGCAACCTACGGGCTCGTGTACCGGTTGCCGAAGGACGTGTCCGATGTTCTCGATGCGAAGATCTACCCGCCGCTGCGCGAGCGCCTGATCGCGATCGGCCTCACCGACGAAGCGCGCACGTTCAATCTGCCGCACGTCACGGTGGTGCACATCCACAGTGCAGACCCGACGACGCCGCAGAAGATGCTGAAGGCGTTGACCAAGGTCCCGCCGGTGCTGACGCTCACGCTGAAGGACTTCTACAACACCGAAGCGGCCAAAGGGGCGGGAGCGCCCTGGTGGTTCGATCTCGGCATCGTCAAGACCGGGCAGGGCTATACCGAGATGATGTCGTTCGATACGGTCGCGACCGCGGCGCTGACGCCGCTACGCGACGGCCCGCTGCCGCGCGTGACCGGACCCGTGTACGCGAAAATGGCCGACGCCGGCAAGGATCTCGTGCGCACCGTGGGTGTCTCCGGCGTCAACGTGATGAAGGACGGCAAGGAGACGGCGTCGCACAACCCGCACAACACGCTGGTGTACAGCATGACCCCGTACGACGCGCGCATCCAGGCTTCGATGAAGGAAGTGGCCGACGAAATGAACCGGATTCTTCCGAACGGCATCGACACGAAGTTCAGGGACATTTCGATCGTCGAGATCGGATTCATGGGTAACGTGTTGCGCGAGTTCTATCGCATCAGCCTCGAGAACGGCGCCGCGTGGGACGTGACGTCCGGCAAGGCCGTTGCGCTCGGGAAGTAGCGAACCGGCGGCGATCGAACGGCGGTCGCTATCGGCCC
This sequence comes from Betaproteobacteria bacterium, assembly GCA_039931775.1. Lineage (GTDB taxonomy): Bacteria > Pseudomonadota > Gammaproteobacteria > Burkholderiales > Casimicrobiaceae > CAIWHR01. Next base: position 1,808 of record JBDTRG010000037.1, read on the forward strand.
GACAGGAGCGCGGCCTGCTTGCGGCGCGACATCACGGCTGCGGTGCCGAGCAGGCCCGCGCCGAACGCAAGCGCGAGGATCAACGACATCGAGTAGCTGGACCCATCGTCGTTGTTGCTCACCACGACCGGCTCGTCCGGCTCGCTGACCGCTACTTTGCCGACTGCGGCAGCGGCCTTGTCACGTTCGACGGCGGCCGCCGCGATGGCCTTGACCCGCTTGACCTCTTCGGCCGTCGGCGGAGCCAGGGGCTGCGCGACGGCGTTCGGAACATAGCCGGACTGCGCAGCGGCATGTTTGTTCGCCGCGTACGTGGATTTGCACCGTGCGACCTCCTCGGGGTCCCGCGGGTTGCTGGTCTCGCAGACGCGAAGCGCCCGCGCGTCCTTGGCATCTTCCGACCCGACGACGCGCACGCATTCCTTGTGTTCTTCGGAATTGGTGTAGGGGAACCGGTTGTCGCATTCGCCAAAAGACCACAAGCGCATATCGGGCATGCTGTGCGGCGTGCTTCCCGCACCGCTGGTCGTTTGCGCGATCGCGCCGGTGGCGACGAAAGCTGCCAGCACCAGAAGGCAGGCGCCCAATCCGGCAGGGATTCGGTCACGTTTGAGCATCATTCGTTCTCCATGCGGCGAATGTCCCGGGCGACTCGCTCGGGTATCAGAAGGCGAAATGCAAATTCCGCGCCACCGCGCTGGAGGGAGGCCGACGAGGCGAACCCGCCAGGACGAACCGTCCCACGCCCCGGCAAAGGAAGAAGTAGCCTACAAGATCGACGCGAATCGCTGCCCGGCATCAATCGAAATCGACGTACTTCGTCGCACGCCCTTTCGCCTTGTCGACCGGATATTTTTCGCGATTGAGGGCGAGCTTGTCTCGTGCGGCCGCGACGATGTCGACGTCCAGCGCGCGCGCGAGCCCCATCAGGTAGATCAGCACGTCGCCGATCTCGTTCGCGACCTCCGCGCGCTTCTTCGGGTCGAGGGTAAAGGACGCTTCGGTCGAGCACCAGAGAAAGTGCTCCATGATCTCCGCCGCTTCGATCGCGACGCCCATCGCGAGGTTTTTCGGCGCGTGGAATTGCGCCCAGTCGCGTTCATCGACGAACGCGTCGATCGCTTGCTGCAAATCAGCGAGACTGTCGGTCACGTATTGATCCTCCCGGTGGATGTTGACGCGGCGATCCGGTGCGATTGCCGCACGACGGTTGCGGGCCGGAATCGCGGGGCGGAACCAGCGGCGTCAGAATTTCTCGTCGGCGCGAAGGTAGCGCCATTGCCCGGTCGGCAGCTTGCCGAGCACGACGCTTCCGGTGCGCACGCGCTTCAGCCCCGTGACCGCGACCCCGACCAATTCGCACATCCGGCGGATCTGGCGCTTCTTGCCTTCGCGCAGCACGAACCGGAGCTGGTGCTCGTTCTGCCAGGAGACGCGCGCCGGCTTCAGCGGCGACCCATCGAGCTCGAGACCGTGCTGGAGCTGCTTCATTCCCGCCGGGGATAGCGTGCCTTCCACCCGGACGAGGTACTCCTTTTCGACTTCCGAATCGCGGCCGATCAGTCTTTTCGCCACGCGGCCGTCCTGCGTGAAGACGAGGAGGCCGGTTGAATCGATATCAAGCCGTCCGGCCGGAGCGAGGCCGCGCAGATGGCTCGGCTTGAATTTCAGCGCTCCGCGATCCTCGGACCAGTGCGCCTCCGGGCGGATGAGCACGCTGGCCGGCTGGTAGCCGTCCTCGGCCTGGCCCGAGACGTACCCGATCGGCTTGTTGAGCAGGATCGTGACCTGCTCGCTCTGGTGCCTCCTCGCCGCGCTGTCGATTTCGATTCGCGCCTCGGGGGGCACGCGCGTGCCCAGCGTCGTGATCACCGCACCCTCGACGGTGACCCATCCGTTCTCGATCCATTCGTCGGCCTCGCGGCGCGAACACAAGCCGAGTTCGCTCATGCGTTTCGACAGGCGCGGGTTTTCAGTGAAGCCCGGCGCGACCGAGATCGACGAAACTCCGTTCGCGGTAACCGGTGCAGCGACAGGACGCCCGCGCTGCCCGGTCGCCGCGATCGACGGCGTGCGGCCATGCTGCGCACGCCGGGCACGCGATGTCGTCGCCTTGGGCTGCGCAGTGGCGGCGACCTTTGGCGGCAGCTTCAGCGTTGTGCGGGCCATGTGCGTTGTCGCCGTCGTTACGCGCGTCGGTAGACCTCGGCGCCGGCCTGCACGAATTCCTCGGCCTTCGCCTCCATCCCCTTCGCGATCGCATCGGCCTCCGCGATTCCCTGCTTCGCCGCGTACTCGCGGACGTCCTGCGTGATCTTCATCGAGCAGAAGTGCGGCCCGCACATCGAGCAGAAGTGCGCGAGCTTCGCACCGGACTGCGGCAGCGTCTCGTCGTGGAACTCGCGCGCCTTGTCCGGATCGAGTCCGAGATTGAACTGGTCGTCCCAGCGGAACTCGAAACGCGCCTTCGAGATCGCGTTGTCGCGTATCTGCGCGCCCGGATGCCCCTTGCCGAGGTCGGCGGCGTGCGCGGCGACCTTGTACGCCATGATGCCGTCCTTGACGTCGGTCTTGTTCGGCAGTCCCAGGTGCTCCTTCGGCGTCACGTAGCACAGCATCGCCGTGCCGTACCAGCCGATCATCG
>JBDTRG010000038.1:0-67918 GCA_039931775.1 Betaproteobacteria bacterium
CACGCGCCGCGCGCCGGCAAACTTGATCAGCCGGTAGATGAAGTTGATGGCGGTGTAGGTCTTGCCGCTGCCCGTCGCCATCTGGATCAGCGCGCGCGGCTTGTTGGCGGCGAGGGATTTCTCCAGGTTCTTGATCGCGACGATCTGCGCGGGCCAGAGACCCGTTTCGACGAGCGGTGGCATCGCGCGGACCCGTGCGAGAAATGTCACTGGGGCGAAGCCCGCCACGTGAGTGCTGCCGACGGCGTCAGTATTGAACGCCGTGACCTGCGGTTGCGCGTTGAGCCATTCCGCGAGCATCTCCGGCCGATGAAACGCGAACGTCGGCCGCGACCGCGCATCGGGATCGAGCCCGTTCGTAAAGCGCGTCTCGACGCCCGTGGACTGGTATGAAAATGGCAATGGGCGTACCCACGCGGGCAAGCTCGCGGGCAGCCCGGCGACGTAGCGGGCCGCCTGGGTTTCGACGCCAGTCAGCGTGACGCCCTGCTTCTTCGCTCCGATCACGCCGGCGGCTTTGCCGTCGACATAGAGCAGGTAGTCGGCGAAGCCGTGACCGGGAAGCGGAAACTCGCGGACCGCCACGCCGCGGCCGGCGTGGAGGTCGGTCTGCGCGACATCGGTGACGACCCATCCCGCCGCCTGGAGCAGCGCGTCGATCCGTTGGCGGGCGACCTGCTCGGGAGCGAGGGCGGGCATTTTCATTATTCTGCGCCCGGAATGCTCAATCGGGTTGCCCGCGGACAAATGGGGGGGAACCCGCTTGCCCTTGCTATGACATGGGCGAAACTGGCGGAGACGGTGGGATTCGAACCCACGTTAGGTTATTAACCTAAACACGCTTTCCAGGCGTGCGACTTCAACCGCTCATCCACGTCTCCGGTGCGCGCATTTTACCCGATCCGTCGCCCCTCCCGGAACGCGCCCGATACCACCGAATCGCTGGCGAGCCCGCAACCCTGCCCTACCAGCTCAACGGATTCACCCGATAGAACCGGCTGAGCTCGCGAAACAACTCCGAATGCGCTTCCGCCATGCGCAGCGGCTGCTCGAAAAACACCTCCGAAACCACCGCAAAGAACTCCGCAGGATTGGTCGCGCCGTAGTAACTGAAGACCGAGACCTCGCCATCACGCGCAGCCCGCTGCAACTCATCAAACTCGTCCCCCAGCACCCGCGACCACGGCTTGTAATGCCCACGCTGCCCCAACAAGGGCGCACCGTTGGCGCCCCCATTTTGCTGGTCCAGCTGATGCGCAAACTCATGAATGACGACGTTGCGCCCATCATCGACGACCGCAGCACCCTCCACAACATCATCCCAAGACAGGATCACCTGCCCCTGCGACCACGATTCGCCGCTCAACACCTGGCGTTGCTCCTGCAGCACGCCGGCGCCGTCGGACTGCACGCGGTTGACGATGAAGGCACCCGGATAGACCAGTATCTGCCGCAGCTTCGCGTAGTAGTCGGTCCGCCGATTGAGGATCAGGAGGCAAGCCTGCGCCGCGATGGTCACGCGCATTTCGTCGGTGATCTCGAGCCCGTTGCAGCCGATGAACACTTTCTCGGCGAGGAAGACCTGGATGTGCTTCTTGAGCTGGATCTGCAGGTCAGCGGGAAGCAGGCGGAAATACGGGACGCGCCGCTTCAGGATCTCGCGCCACCCTTGCGGAAACGGCTGGCGGCGCAACTTCGCGCGCCTGTGCAGGACAAGAAGCGGCTCGCCGAGGAGCCAGGCGAAAACGAGCAGGACCAAGCCGGAAATGACGAGGAGTTCCACAGGCTTGCGCCCCGTGTTGCGTGTTCGACAGAATCGAAGCTGGGTATGGCCCGGACGCTTTTCAATGGCGATCTCGCCGTTCCCCCCGGTCGTAGACTCCGGAGGCCCGGAACTAATCGCGACTCGGCAGGGTCAAGGGTACGTGTTCAACGCGGACGTCGCGTTCGAATAGCGCAAGCCGCGCGCCGGGTCGCCCGGTCCGCGACTCTCGTTGACAGCGCCCCGGAACCGGGCGATTGTTGGCCCCTTTTTCAGCTGGGACGCCCAATGAAATTCTGCCTTTGGCCCAAGCGGCGGATGGCAGCGGCGCTGGCGATGTCCGCAGCGTTCGTCGCCCTCCCCGCCTCCGCCGCACTCGGCGGCGACGCCGTAACCATCGACGCGGACGCCGCTCAACTCCAGGGCAGGATGAAGATCGCGCGTGTCCAGCGCTACGCGGTGCACGAGATCGAATCGCCGCACGGCACCGTCGTCCGCGAATACGTTTCGCCGGCGGGCAAGGTCTTCGGCGTCGCGTGGAACGGTCCCACGTTGCCCGATCTGCGTCAGGTGCTCGGGCCCTACTTCGACACGTACGTCGAGGCCGTCAGGAAGCGCGCCGCGCGCGGCCCCGTGCAGATCGCCGTTCCCGGACTAGTCGTGCAGTCGAGCGGACACATGCGCGCCTTCGTCGGCAGCGCGTACCTCCCCGAGGGATTGCCGCAGGGCGTTGCCGCGGAGGAAGTTCGGTGAGCGCCGCGGCGATGTTTCTCGCGCCGGCGGTCGCGGTTGCATTTGCGCTGGCCGGGTGCGGGGGCGGGGGCGACAACAACGGGCCGACACCGCCGCCGCCCACGGACAATACCGTTGCGGCTGTCGTCGATGCCGGTCCCGGCGGCTACGTGAATCTCCTCTTCGTCAGCGTCACCGTCTGTGCGCCGGGCGCCTCCACCAACTGCCAGACGATCGATCACGTGCAGGTCGACACGGGGTCGAACGGCCTTCGCATCTTTTCGTCGGTGCTGTCTCCGGCCGTGTCGCTGCAACAGCAGAGGGACGCGAACGGCAATCCGATCGTCGAATGCACGCAGTTCGCCGACGGCGTCAGCTGGGGCCCGGTGAAGATCGCGGACGTCCGTATCGCCGGTGAGCTGGCGAGCTCGGTGCCGATCCAGGTGATCGGTGACCCGGCCTTCGCGACAATCCCGGCGAGCTGCTCGAATCTCGGCCCGCCTGAAAACGACGTGCCGACGTTCGGCGCCAATGGGCTGCTCGGCGTGGGATTCTTTCTGCAGGATTGCGGCGCCCCGTGCGCGCAGTTGACGATTCCCGGCACGTACTACATTTGCCCTGCCAGCGGCTGCCAGCCGGCGCGCATCGCGGTGGGCTTGCAGGTGCAAAATCCGGCCGCGTTGTTCGCCGCCGACAACAATGGCGTGATCATCCGGCTTCCGTCCGTTCCCGCCGCGGGCGCCGCGACGGTCACCGGCTCGCTGGTGTTCGGCATCGGCACGCAGTCGAACAACAGCGTCAGCGGCTTCGCCGCGCTGGGTGTGGACGCCACCACCGGCAATCTCGTTACGGTTTTCAACAACAAGACCTATTCGTCGAGCTATGTCGACGCCGGTTCGAACGGGACATTCTTCGGCACTGGCCTTTTCCCGAACTGCAGCGCGTCGTTCGACGGCTTCTATTGCCCGCCGACCGCGCAGAACCTGACGGCGATCATGCGCGGCAACAACGGCACGCAAAACGCGGTGAATTTCAGCGTTGGCAACGCGGAGCAGCTCGTCACGGCCAACCCGAATTTCTACGCGTTCAACAATCTGGCCGGGTCCAACCCGGACACGGCCACGTTCGCGTGGGGGCTGCCGTTCTTCTACGGGCGCAGCGTGTTCACGGCGATCGAAGGGCGCAGCACGCCGGCGGGGGTGGGGCCTTACGTCGCGTTCTAGGGCCGAGCCCTAAGCGGTTGTCGGTTCGCACTACTCCCGCCCGGCGAGTATGATTGCCACGTCGCTGGACACGAACCAAAGTCCATTCGAGCACTGCCTTTTGCGTTGTTAGGGCCGCGACGACAAGAACCTCGGTCAATCAAGAAAAAACGAAGAGGGGAGCTACGATGAAACCTGAACGGGCGATCGCGGCACGGGTTGCTGCACATGCGGTTGGGAAATTCGCAGGCCTATCTCTCCTGTGGCTCACTATCAGCGGCTCCGCAGACGCAGCGATCTTCAACGTTGCCGCCAGCGATACGGCAGGACTCATCACCGCGATCACCACAGCGAATGGCAACGGCGTATCCAACGCAATCAACCTCGCCGGAGGCAGCTACAACCTGACGGTCGCGGACAACACTTCGGCGACCGGGGGCCCGAACGGCTTGCCGGCGATCATCAGTACGCTCACGATCAATGGCAACGGCTCGACGATAGTCCGTACGGGTGTGCCGTTGTTTCGCATTCTTCAGGTCGGGTCCGCAAGCGGCACCGCGGGCGCGCTCACGCTCAATGACTTGACCGTCACCGGCGGCAACCCGGGTCAGGCCGGCGGTAGCCCGCAAGCGCAATTCGACGGGGGTGGCATTATGGTATTCGCAGCAAGCTCTAGTCTTGCGCTCAATGCCACCGTGGTAACTGCCAACACCGCCCGCGGCGGCGGCGGTCTCTCCATCGAGGGCACAGGCGCCTCGGCGGTGATCACCAACAGCACGATATCCGGCAATACTGCCAGTAGCTCGACCGGGGGGTTTGGCGGCGGCGTTGGCGTGGAAGGGTTCCAGAGTACGTTTACCGCGAACAATTCGAATATCATCAATAACATCGCCGGCACTTCGACTCCGAGCATCGGCTCGGCCGGCGGGGCGATCAGCGTGGATGGGGGCGCCAATGTCGTCACCCTGACGGATAGCACCATCTCCGGCAATCAGGCGAATGGTGGTACAGCCGGCGCCGTGGGCGGCGGCATCGCCGAGACGGGCGGCAATGCATCCACGTATGTGATCACTCGAAGTACGCTCAGCGGCAACTCCGCCAACGCGACAACGGGGCGCGCGCAAGGCGGGGCGTTCGTGGCGCTGGCTGATTCCACCGTCACGATCCGCAATTCCACGATCAGCGGAAACACGCTTTCCACCCCCAATGCCCAAGCCGAGGGGGGAGCCATCGCCAACCTCGGCGCATCGGTGTTTGTCCTGTCGAATACCACCGTCACCAATAACAGCGGCAAGACGGGCGGCGGGCTGTTCCAAACGGGGGGCGGTTCGATTACGCTCCGCAACTCCATTCTGGCGGGCAATAGCGCGTCGACGGCAGGTTTGGATTGTGCTGGCCCGATCGCGTCGCAGGGCCATAACCTCGTTGGCACCTCGTCTGGTTGCGCCTTCGCAGCTGCCGCCGGTGATCTCGTCGGCGCATCGGGCGGTCTAGCGCCGCTCGCGAATAATGGCGGCGCGACGCAGACGCATGCCCTCAATGCGGGCAGCATTGCCATCGATGCGGGCGATCCCGGCGTGCCGGGGAGCGGCGGTACCGCATGCGAAGGCACTGACCAACGCGGCATCGCACGCCCACAGGGAATCCGTTGCGACATCGGAGCGTTCGAACTCGCCGGCGTTGCGCCTCCGCCTCCTCCTCCGCCTGTGGTGGCTGCCGTGCCGACGTTGAGTGAATGGACGCTTTATACGCTGACGGCGATGATGGCGCTACTAGGCGTCGCCTCGTTACGTCGACGCAAGCGATAGAGGATTCCTGTTAGGACACGTTAAGACGAACCCGATCGCCATGCGCTTCGCACAAAACTTCGCGAGCGGATGTGTTTGCAGGTTCAACGCAGCGAGATGATCGGCCAATTGCGGGTGCGCGCGAGCTCGGCAAGCGCATCGTCGGGCGCAACGACGACCGGATTCGTGACCTTTTCCATCAGCGGCACGTCGCTCTGCGAGTCGCCGTAGAAGTAGCTTTCGCCGAAGTCCGACAACGTCTGCCCGCGGCTCTTGAGCCACGCATCGAGCCGGATGACCTTGCCTTCGTGGAAGCACGGGATGCCTTCGATCTCCCCGGTGAATTCGCCGTTGCGCGTTTCGGGGTCGCTTGCGAGGATGTGCGAGGCGCCGAAGCGGCGAGCGATCGGCGTGCTGATGAAGCTGTTGGCCGCGGTGATGACCATAGTCTCGTGACCACGCGCCGCGTGCGACGCGACGAGCTCCACTGACTTCGGCAGGATCATCGGCGCGACCGCCTCCGCCAGGTACTGCTCGCGCCACTTCTCCAATTGCGCGCGCGGATGGCTCTTCAGCGGCCGGAAGTCGAAGTGCAGGAATTCGCGGATGTCGAGCGTACCCTCGGCGTATTGGTCGTAGTAGCGCTCGAGTTCGCCCTCGAACGTCTCGCGATCGAGGACGCCGATGCGGATCAGGAAGTGAATCCACTCGTAGGTCGCATCCCCGCCGAGCAGCGTGTAGTCGAGGTCGAACAGCGCGATGCCCTTGCTCTTCACTTGGAACTCTCCATGCCAAATTCGGCCGCCGCGTCCTCCAGCCACACCCAGAAATAATCGGCGAAGCTCCGCCTTACGACGATTTCGAAGGACGTCGCGTGATCGACGGGTCGGATCAGGATCGGCGCCTTCGCGAGGTGCGTCTGTGCGCATTGTCCGTCGCCGAACGCGCGCGGATGCAGGTCGAGCGGGCAGCCCTTCGCCAGCACATCGCGCGCGTGGCGGCCGCCGACGACAACGACCGTCTGGCCACCGCTCACGTCCGTGATCGCTGCACGCACGCCGGTCAGTGCGGAGCGCAATTCTCGCTCCAGCGTCGCCCTGCGCTCGCCGGTGGTCACGATAAGCCACTCGTCGGGGCCGAGCCAAAACATGGTGTCGGCCTGCGCCTCGGAGACCGTGTTCGGCGCGATCGGCGGAGCGCCGCCCAACACGCCTGTAACGCCCGCTGCAAAGCGCGGATCGCGCGAATCGCCGCGCAGATTGAAGTGGCCCAGCAACGCGCGCTCGCGAACCGTGACACCGTCGCCGGCACGACCCTGCGCCGACCGCGCCGCGAGATCGAAGCGCACCAGCGGGCTCTCGCTCGTCACCGGATCAGACATTCTGCCGCGCTCCTTCCGGATCGATGAACACGGGTTCCGCGATGACGGCGCGGATGGCGCGGCCGTCAGGGAGTGCAATCTCGACCTTCTCGCCCTTGCGATCGCGCCCGCCTTTGACCATCGCGAGCGCGATCGAGCGCCGCAGCGATGCGCTCATGTAGCTCGACGTGACGTGCCCGAGCATCGGGACGGGCACCGGCGCGCGCGCGTCGACGACGATCTGCCCGCCTTCCGGAAGGACGGCCGCCGGATCCTCGGTCAGAAGCCCCACCAGATGCTTGCGGTCGCCGCGCACCATGTCGGAACGAAAAAGCGAGCGCCGGCCGATGAAGTCCTTGGCCTTGGAGACGATCCAGTCCATGCCGAGGTCGATCGGCGTCACCGAGCCGTCGGTCTCCTGGCCGACGATGATGAATCCCTTTTCGGCGCGCAGCACGTGCATCGTCTCGGTGCCGTAAGGCGTGATGCCGTGCGCGGCGCCGGCCCTCATCAGCGCCTCCCAGACGTGTCGCGCCTCGTTCGCGCAGACGTTCACTTCGAAGGCGAGCTCGCCGGAAAAGCTGATCCGCATCACGCGCGCCGGCACGCCGGCGACGGTGCCGTCGCGCCACGCCATGAACGGAAACGCGGCAGGCGAGAAATCAATGCCCTCCGAGATCGATTGCACGACGTCGCGGCTCTTCGGCCCGGCGACGGCGGCAGTCGCCCAATGGTCAGTCACGGAGGTCAGGTACACCTCGAGATGCGGCCACTCGGTCTGCAGCCAGCGCTCGAGCCACGCCATCACGCGCGCGGCGCCGCCGGTGGTTGTCGTCATCAGGAAATGCTGATCGGCGAGGCGCGCCGTGACGCCGTCGTCCATCACCATGCCGTTCTCGTCGAGCATGAGGCCGTATCGGCATCTTCCCACCGCGAGCTTGCCCCACGCGTTCGTGTACACCCAGTCGAGGAACGTCGCGGCGTCCTTGCCCTGGATGTCGATCTTGCCGAGTGTCGACGCGTCCATGATGCCGACGCCATTGCGCACGGCGAGGCATTCGCGCGCGACCGCGGCGTGCAGGTCGTCGCCGGCCATGGGGAAATACCAGGGGCGCTTCCATTGGCCGACGTTCTCGAAGAGCGCGCCGTGCAACTCGTGCCACTGGTGCAGCGCGGTCCTGCGCACCGGATCGAACAATTCGCCCAGATCGCGGCCGGCGATCGCCCCGAACGTGACCGGCGTGTAGTTGGGGCGAAACGTGGTCGTCCCCGTGGTCGCGATGTCGTTGCCGAGCGCCTGCGCGAGGATCGCCATGCCGTTGATGTTGCCGAGCTTGCCCTGCTCGGTGCCGAAGCCCATCGCCGTGTAGCGCTTCACGTGCTCGATCGACCGGTAGCCTTCGCGCGCGGCCATCGCGATATCGGCCGCGGTGACGTCGTTCTGCAGGTCGACGAACTGCTTGGGACCGCGACCCGCCGGCGCGGGCGACGGCACGAGCCACACCGGCGCGAGTGGTTCCTCGGCGACGTCGTCGACCGCCGGTATCGGCGGCGACGTGCCGTCGCCTGCGCCGGCACGCCGCGCCGCATCGACGCCGGCGGCGACGCCCTCAGCCAGGCACGCGCCGAGCGCGTAGGTTCCGTTGCACGCGCCCGCCGAACGCTCGGCCTGCACCGGCGTACCCGGCACGAAGCACGAGCGGTCGTTATCGAAGCGCGCCCTGCCGCCCGATTGGGCATGCAGGTGGACCACGGGACTCCACCCGCCGGACATCGCGACGAGGTCGCAGGGGATTTCGGTCGGCGTGCCGACGACGCCGCCGCTCGCGTCGCGCATCATCAGCCGCACGGCGCTCACTCGCCTGGTGCCACGGACATCGACGACGACCGCATTGTCGATGACGATGATCCCGGCCCTGCGCGCGGTTTCGGGCAGAACGCCGCCCGTCGCCGGGCGTGCGTCGACGACGGCCGCCACGGGAATCCCCGCCGCTTCGAGGTCGAGCGCGGTCCGATACGCGCTGTCGTTGTTCGTGAACACGACGGCACGCGAGCCGACCCTCACGCCATAGCGGTTGAGGTACGCCGACACTGCCGATGCAAGCATCACGCCGGGCCGGTCGTTGTTCGCGAATACGATCGGGCGCTCGGTGGCGCCGGTCGCGAGCACGACCTCCTTGGCGCGCACGCGCCACACGCGTTCGCGCGGGCCCTTGCGCTCACCGGGCGGCAAGTGATCGGTGCGCCGCTCTCCGATCGTCAGGTAGTTGTAGTCGTGATAGCCGAACACCGTGCTGCGCGGAAGGAGCCGCACGTCGGGCATCGCTTGCAGCTCGGCGATGATCCGCGCGATCCATTCGGCCGACCGGATGCCGTCGATCGCGTTGCTCGCACTGGCGCGCACGTGGAGCTTGCTTCCGCCGAACTCATCCTGCTCGTCGGCGAGAATCACCCGCGCGCCTGCCTTGCCCGCCGCCCAGGCCGCGGCCAATCCTGCGGGTCCGCCACCCGCCACCAGCACATCGCAGTGCGCGTTCGTCTTGTCGTAGACGTCCGGATCCGGCTCGTCCGGCGCAACGCCCAATCCCGACGCCTTGCGGATGAAATGCTCGTATTGCATCCAGAAGCGCTTCGGCCACATGAACGTCTTGTAGTAGAACCCGGCGGGCATCATGCGCGCGAAGGGTCCCGCGACCGACATCAGGTCGAAGTCGACACTGGGCCATGCGTTGACGCTGGTGGCGACAAGCCCGTCGTACAGCATCACTTCGGTCGCCCGCGCGTTCGGAACCGTGCGCGCACCGGTCTCGAGCTGGACGATCGCATTCGGCTCCTCGACGCCGCTGCCGACGATGCCGCGCGGGCGGTGATATTTCCAGCTCCTGGCGACGAGCGCCACGCCGTTCGCGAGCAGCGCCGAGGCGAGCGTGTCGCCGCGGTGGCCCGAGTATCGCCGGCCATTGAACGTGAACGACAGCGAAGAACCGCGATCGATGCGGCCGCCGGCGGGAAGACGGTGCGACTGGCTCATGCTTTGTCGGTCGGCGCAACGACCGGCGGCGCTTCGCCCGGCTTGTACACCGCCGCGATCCGGTACGTGACGGTATCCCGCTCGACGTTGAACCACCGCCGGCAGCCGTACGTGTGCACCCATTGCTCGAGGTGACGTCCGCGCGGGTTCTTGCGCATGAAGAGGTAATCGCCCCACTGCTCGTCGGACAAGGCGTCGGTGTCGACCGGCCGCACGATGTGCGCCTCGCCGCCGCACGAAAACTCCGTCTGCTCGCGCGGGCCGCACCAGGGGCAACGGATGATCAGCATCGCTCGCGCGTCCCGGCGGTCAGTGCGCGACGGCCGCCGCGCCGTGCTCGTCGATCAGGTGGCCGGTGAAGAAGCGGTCGAGCGAGAAGGCCGCGTTCAACTCATGCGGACGATCCTGCGCGATCGTGTGCGCGAACACCCAGCCCGATCCGGGTGTGGCCTTGAACCCGCCGGTGCCCCAGCCGCAGTTGAAATAGAGGCCCTTTATCGGTGTCAGGCCGATGATCGGACAGGCGTCGGGGCATACGTCGACGATGCCGCCCCACTGCCGGTTCATCCGCACGCGGCTGAAGATAGGAAAGAGCTCGACGATCGCCGCGAGCGTGCCTTCGATGATCGAGAAGCTGCCGCGCTGTCCGTAACCGGTGTAGGCGTCGATGCCGGCGCCGATGACGAGATCGCCTTTGTCGGATTGGCTGATGTAGCCGTGTACGGCGTTCGACATCACGACCGTGTTGAGCACCGGCTTGATCGGTTCGGAGACGAGCGCCTGGAGCGGATGGCTCTCGATGGGCAGGCGCAGGTCGGCCATCGCCGCGATGACACTCGAATGTCCGGCAGCGACGACGCCGACCTTCCTCGCCTTGATGAATCCGCGACTGGTTTCCACGCCGACCACCTGCGCGCCGTCGCGGCGGATCGCGGTGACTTCGCAGTTCTGGAGGATGTCCACACCGCGCGCATCAGCGCCGCGCGCGTATCCCCAGGCGACGGCGTCGTGGCGCGCGACGCCGGCGCGCCGCTGCAGCGATGCGCCGAGAATCGGATAGCGCGCGTCGGGCGACGCGTTGATGATCGGCACCATCGCCTTCACCTGCGCGGTGGTGAGCACCTCGCCGTCCACGCCATTCAGGCGGTTGGCGTTGACGCGGCGTTCGATGTCGCGCATGTCCTGCAGCGTGTGGCCGAGGTTCAGCACGCCGCGCTGGCTGAACATCACGTTGAAGTTGAGGTCCTGCGACAGCCCCTCCCAGAGGTTCATCGACTTTTCGTAGAGGTGTGTGGCCTCGTCCCACAGGTAGTTGGAGCGGACGATCGTCGTGTTGCGGCCCGTGTTGCCGCCGCCGATCCAGCCCTTCTCCAGCACGGCCACGTTGGTGATCCCGTGCTCCTTCGCGAGATAATAGGCGGTCGCGAGCCCGTGCCCGCCCCCGCCGACGATGACGGCGTCGTACTCCTTTTTCGGCTCGGGCGCGCGCCATGCGGCCTGCCACTCTTCGTGGTGGGTCCGTGCGTGGGAGAGAAGGCTCCAGATCGAATAGCGATTCATGCGAGGCCAGGACTCCGATGGGCGGCCAACCGCCGCCGGCCGAAGTGTAACCCGTCGACGACGGCGCAAAGGCACGGCGCCGCGACAACGCAACACGCCGCCCGCTCATGACGCATTTCCGCAACCACCGGTCGCAAATGGAGGTATCTTCGGAGACCGGCTGGTTACACTGAACGGTTGCAGGAAGTAGGGTCAGACTCGACTTTCCTTAGTCTGCGTCGAAAGTCGAGTCTGACCCTACTTTGTTGAGCCGCGGCGAAAGTCGAGTCTGACCCTACTTTATTGAGGGATCGAAGGAATGAAGACGCATGCGCGCGTGGTGGTGATCGGCGGCGGCGTGGTCGGTGTCAGCACGCTCTACCACCTGACGAAAAAGGGCTGGTCGGATGTCGTGCTGCTGGAGCGCACGGCGCTGACGGCGGGCTCGACGTGGCACGCGGCCGGGCTGCTGCCGCTCTTCAACATGAGCTACACGGTCGGCCAGCTGCACAAGTATTCGGTCGACCTGTACAAACGCCTGCCGGCGGAGACCGGCCAGGACGTGAGCTTCCACGTCACCGGCAACCTGCGCCTCGCGACCAATCGCGATCGCCTCGACGAGTATTACAAGTACTGCGGCACAGCCAACACGATCGGCGTGCCGTTCGAAGTCATCGATCCGGCGCGCGTAAAGGAATTGTGGCCGCTCGTGAACCTGGGCGACGGTGTGGACACGCCCAAGATCATCGGCGCGCTCTATCACCCGGACGATGGCCACATCGCGCCGGTCGACCTGACGATGGCGTTGCGCAAGGGCGCCCGCAACGGCGGCGCCGAGATCTACGAGCAGACCGCGGTCATCGGTGTGGACCGATTGCCCTCCGGCGAGTGGAACGTTCGGACAGACATGGGCGACATCGTCTGCGAACACGTCGTCTGCGCCACCGGCAACTACGCGCGCGAAACGGGCCAGATGTTCGGCATCGGCTTGCCGGTGATCCCGGTCGAGCACCAGTACATCGTCTACGACGAATCCGCCGAGTTGAAGGCGTATCGCGCGGCCGGCGGCCGCGAGCTCGCGGTGCTGCGCGAATCCGACGCGTCATACTACCTGCGCGAGGAGCGGATGGGCTGGATCCTCGGGCCGTACGAAAAAGGCGCGCCGGCGCGCTTCGCGGACGGCGTGCCTCCGGAATTCGGCAAGGAACTCTTCGCCGGCGATCTCGACCGGCTGCTGCCGCACGTCGAGGCGGCGATGAAGCGCGTGCCCTGCCTCGAGCACGCCGGGATCAAGACCATCGTCAACGGGCCGATTTCCTACACGCCGGACGGCAGCCCGATGATCGGCCCCACCTGGGACCTTCACAACGTCTGGCTGAACGAGGGCCACAGCTTCGGCGTCACCGCCGCGGGCGGCTCGGGCTGGCAACTCGCCGAATGGATCACCGAAGGCGAGCCGGGCATCGACATGCTCGCGGTCGACCCGCGCCGCTTCGGCGCGTATGGCGGCAAGCGTTACACGGTGCGCAAGAACGAGGAAACCTACCGCAACGTATTCACCGTCCACTACCCGGACGAGGAACGCGCGGACGGGCGGCCGGCGAAGACCAGCCCCGTCTACGAGAAGCTTTCCCGGATGGGCGCGGTCTGGGGCCAGCGCTACGGATGGGAGCGCGCCAACTGGTTCGCGCCGGAGGGTGTCGCGCGCAAGGACAGGTGGAGCTTTCGCCGGACCAATTACTTCGAGCACGTCGGCAACGAATGCCGGCGGATGCGCGAAAAAGTCGGCGTGATCGACCTGACGCCGTTCACGAAACACATGGTCACCGGTCCCCGCAGCGAGGCCTGGCTCGATTCGCTGGTCGCCAACAAGGTGCCGGTGAAGGTCGGACGCATCGCGCTGTGCCACGCGTTGACGAAGAAGGGCGGCATCCGCTCCGAGTTCACGATCACCAAGCTCGCCGACAACCAATACTACGTGGTCAGCGCCGGCGCCGCCGAACGCTACGACAGCGATTACCTGCGCAAGAAGCTGCCGGCCGATGGGTCGGTGCAGCTGTCCAACATCACGACGAGTCGCGGCACGTTCGTCGTCGCCGGACCCAGGGCGCGCGACGTGCTCGCCAAGCTCACCGATACGCCGCTCGACAACGAACATTTTCCGTGGCTGACCGGGCAGGTGATCGAAGTCGGCTACGCGGTCGACGTCTACGCGCTTCGGGTCAATTTCATCGGCGACTTGGGATGGGAGCTCCACTTCCCGATCGAGTACGCGAACGGTCTCTTCGATGCGCTGTTCGCCGCCGGCGCCGAATTCGGCATCGGCATGGTCGGCATGCGCGCGATGGAGTCGCTGCGCCTCGAGAAATCGTACCGGATGTGGGGTTCCGACCTCACCCCCGACTACACACCGTTCGAGGCCGGCATGGATCGCTTTGTGCGGATGAACAAGGGTGAGTTCATCGGCAAGGAAGCGCTCGCCCGACAACTCGCGGCCGGCGTGCCGAACCGTTTCGTCACGCTCGAAGTGCACGGCATCACCGACGCCGACCCGCTCGGCAACGAGCCGCTCTTCGCGGATGGCAAGCTCGTCGGCCGGGCGACCGCCGGCTACTACGGGCACGTGCTCGGCAAGAGCCTCGCGCTCGCCTACGTCGAGGCTGCGCGTGCCGAAGTGGGCTCGCAGATGGAAATCGAAATCCTCGGCGAGCGCAGGAAGGTCACCGTGCTCGGCGAGTCGCCGCTCGATCCCGAGAACGCGCGCCTGCGCGCCTAGCACCTCGTCGCGGCACCACGACGACCGTGGATGTCCCGTTCAACGATGCGGTGAAGGCCCGCGCCCCGGCGCTGGACGGCATCGTCGATCGCCCGCAGCTCACGTCGCGATTGACGGCGACCACGGCACCGGCCAAGTGGCTGAACGCGCCATCCGGCACCGGCAAGTCGACGCTCGTCGCGAGTTACGCGAGGGCGACGTCGCGCGCGCTCGTCTGGTACCGGTTCGACGAACGCGACGACGACCCGGCGTTTTTCTATCGCCATTACACGGCGGCGCTCGCGAGCGCGCTGGGCCCGGGCATCGCGCTTCCGCGTTTCTCGGCGGACGATACCGCGCGCGAAGAGGCGTTCGCCGATCGGTACTTCGGCGCGCTGCGCGCGGGATGCATTGGACGGGTGCTGCTCGTTTTCGATGATGCACACAAGCTCTCCGAACCGCGGCGACTCGGGGCGCTCGCGCGGTTCGTCGCGTCGACCGACGCGGCAATCGAGATCGTCTTCATCTCCGAAGAACCCGCACCCGCCGCACTGTTCGACGCGGTCGCGGCGCGACAGCTCGCGCTGTGCAACGATATGCAGCTCGCGTTCAACCCGGAGGAGTGCCGGGCGCTGGCCGAAATCCTCCGGCTGCAGCAACCCGACGGGCAGACGCTCGCGGCGTTGACGGGAGGACACGCGGGCGCGCTGGTGCTCGCCTGCGAGTTCCTGCGCGGCACGAGTATGCCGACCGCCGCCAACGGCGAAATCGCCGAGCAGATCCACGTCCACCTCCTCGAAAGGCTGCTCGATCGCGCGAGCCCCGCGCGCCGCGAGCTGCTGGAGCGAACGTCGTTCGCGCCGCAAATGACCCGGGCGCTCGCGGCCGACCTCGCCGGGGAGGCGGCTGCCGCCGAGCTCGATCCGCTCGCCGCGCGCGGGCTCCTCCGCCGCGTCGCGACGGCCGACGGCCCGATCTATGAGGCGCACGGCCTCGTCCGCCGCGGCATGCAGGCCATGCTGAAGAAGCGGCTCGACCCGGCGCACTTCCGGCAAGCCGCCATCGACACGGCTGCCGCACTCGTCGCCCACGGCGCGACCGAGGAAGCGTTCGCGCTGCTGATCGAGCGCGACGCCCCCGACGAGGCGGCGGTCGTCCTGGGCGAGCTCGCCGAGCGTTACGCGCGCGGCGGGCAGGCCGGCCTTCTCGCACGATCGATCGGCGAGCTTCCGCGGGCGTTGCAGGTCCGAAATCCGTGGCTCTGCTTCTGGACCGGGCAGGCGCTGCTCGGCATCGACGAGGAAGCTGCGCGCGGCTACTTCGAGCGGAGCTACGCGGCCTTCGAGGGGGTACACGATCGCGCAGGCATGCGGCTTGCCGCGGCGTGCGTGGTCACCGCGTTTGGCCTCGAGTACGGCGATCTGCGCGCACTCGACGCGTGGCTGGCGCGCCACGCCGGCGCCGGCGGCGATACCGACGTCGAGCCAGGGTCACCGAACGAAGCCGCGCGGTGCCTCGGCATGGTCTGCGCGGCGATCGTGCGCGGCGCGTTTCCGCCGGGATTCGCGTCGGCGGGTTTGATCGCCCGCCTCCGCGTGCTGATCGACGAACCCACCGCGTGGCTCACGCGCGACCAACCTCTCGAGGCGGCTCGCCTGCTGATCGATTGCGCGCGAATCTTCGGGACCAACGCCGAGGCGCAGGCGATGGTGATCGCGACCCGGTCACACGCGGAAAGCGGATCGACGAGCGCGCTGCAGCGCGGTCGCTGGTGGATCAGCGCGGCGCTCGCCTACCTGGCGGACGGCCTGCACGAGCCCGCGATCGATTTCCTGTCGCGCGCGCGGGCGCTGGTCGAGGAGACCGGCTCGCGCCGGCTCGCGTTCGAGCTCGGCATGACCGAGGTCGATTCCGCGCTGAAACGCGGCGAGCTCGACGCCGCGGCGGCGCATCTCGCCACGCTCGAATCGATCGCGGTCTCGGCGCCGCCGGCGCAACGCGCCGAGCATGCGCGTTTCGCGGCCCGCGTGTTCCTGCTGCAGGGCCGCGCGCAAGTGGGGTTGCGCTGGGCGGAGGACGCACTGAGGACGGCCACCCTCGCCGGCTATGTCGGTGGCCACGCGCGCGCATTCCAGGTCGAATACGTCTACGCGCTCGCGGCGAACGAGCGCTATCCGGAAGCCATTGCGCTCAGCGAAAAGATGCTCGAGGGCCTCGATGGCGCGCAGCGCGGCGCCGTCCTCGCTCTGGAGGCGGGGCTTCGCTACCTGGCATCGGACAACGACGACGTTGCGTTGCTGAAGCGTGCGTTCGCGCATGCGCGGGAAGAAGGATTCGTCTACCTGCTCGCGCGGGCGCGGGCCGCGATCGCGCGGTTGTGCGAGCGCGCACTCGCCCACGGCGTCGAAGGCGAATTCGCGCAGCGCGTGATCGCCGTCCAGAAACTCGACCCGCCCGCGTACACCGGACCGACGTGGCCGTGGCCTGTCCGGATCCGCACGCTCGGCGGCTTCGAGCTGGAGATTCGCGGGGCGCGCTACCGTCCCGCGCACAAGGCGCAGGACAAGCCGCTCGAGCTCCTGAAGCTCCTGCTCACCGCGCTCGTCCTCGGCCGCGACAGCGTCGACAAGGCCTGGGTCGCGGAGCGGTTGTGGCCCGATGCCGACGGCGCCAATGCACGAAAGTCGCTCGACATGGCGACCTCGCGCCTGCGGCGCCTCCTCGGCGACGACGCGGCGCTCGAGTCGCCGGAAGGCCGCCTGCGCGTTTCGCCGCGCCATGTCTGGACCGACGTCGCGCCGCTGCTGCGCGCGCTGTCGCGCGTGGGCGAGCGGCGCGACGAGCACGCGCGCGGCCTCGTCACGCGCGGCGCCGAAGCCGTGGCCGAGGTGACCGCCGTGCTCGAGCTCTACCGCGGGCCGTTTCTGCCGGAGGAGGACCCGCCGCCCTGGCTCATCGCCGGACGGGAGGCCGTCACCGCGGCTGTGCGCGCTGCGCTCGTCTCGGCGGAAGCGATCCTCGACGGGCAAGGCGACACCCAACTGGTGCCCGCGATGGAGCGCGCGCTCGCGGCCGACCCGACGTCCGAAGACCTGGCGCGCGCGCTGATGCGGGCGCATGCGCGTCACGGCCACCACAGCGAGTCGCTGATCGTGTACCGTAGGGTTCGCGAGATGCTCTCGATCGTGCTCGGCGTCAAGCCGAGTCACGAGACGGAGCGCCTCAAGGAGGCGATCCACGCGGCGGCGCAAGCGGGCGGTGCCGCTGTCGATTGACGCGCCGATACGCGGCGCGATCGGCCCGCGCCCGACCAACGGAGATCCGACATGGCGACACGCAAGGCAAAGCCGGCAACGAGGAGGAAAAAAAAGGGCCCGACCTGGGCACAAAAGAAAAAGCAGATCCACGGCGCGTTGAAGAAAATCGCCGCGGCATCGGCCGCTTTGCAAGCGGCGAAGAAAGCACTCGCCGATGTGCTGAGTTCATCGCCCGGAGGCGGGCCGGACGTCAAGAACTGACGCGCTTGCACGGCCGGAGCTCTTGAGTGGCAGCGACCTGGAGCGTCAATCCGCTGGCGCTCGCCCAGCTCATCACCGGGGACCTCTTTCAGGATGAGACCTGGGATGCGGTGCAGGCGGTGCTGGTGAAGGCGTTCCAGGTCAAGTCCGAGCTGATGATCTTCGACAGCGACGGCCCCGACCCGCCGCGCATCCGACTGTTGCAGGACCTGGCCGGCGCGCTCAGCGATCCGCAGCGCCTTGCCGACATCGAACAGCTGCAGCTCGTGCAGACGGCCATCGGGCTCTACGGCAAGGACAACGTCGAGCGAATCCTACCGTATCTGATGCCCGTCTCCGATGCGGCATTCACGGCTCCGGGCGCGCCGCATCCGGCCAACGCTGCGGTGATTGGCGCGTACAAGGAGATCGGACCCTACATCGACAAGGGCGTGTCGTATCTCGATCCGGTGCAGGGCAACGCCAGCGACTGCTACCTGATCTCGGCGATGAGCGCGCTCGCCTGGTCGCGTCCGGCCGAGTGGACGACTCGCGTGCAGGCGATCGTCGAGAAACAGGGGACGAACAAGATCTACCGTTACGCCTTCTATCGCGGCAAGGACACGCTGGAGCCCGAATTCACGGTGAAGCCGCAGCTGCCGGTCAACATCCACGGCCGGCCGGCCTACGCTCGCTCGGCCGACGGCACCGAGGGCTGGGCCGCGATGTTCGAAAAGGCATTCGTCATGCGCCAATGCGGACGCGCGGACGATGACCCGTTGCCGAGCGACTACCAGTACATCTCCGACAATCGGCTGCAGCCGCAGATCGCCTGCCGGGCCCTTGTGGGCGGCGCGAGCCACGGCGCCAATTGCGCGATGCTCGGAGGAGAGAAGCTCTCCGCCATCGTCGGCCGCCGCTGCGATGTGGGGCGCGGCGTGACGACGTCGGCCACGATGGCGTGGACCTGGGAGACCACCGAGGAGATGCGTGGCCTGACCTGGAAGGCCACGGGGCTCTTCGCCAACCACGCCTACACCGTCCTCGGTAGGATGAGCTGGAAGGGCGATGAGCACATCGTGCTGCGCAACCCCTGGGGACGCTCCCCCTATCGTGCCGGTGCCCACGCGACCGGGCGATGGCAGCCGGGCAGCGGGTCGAGCGGCGCGCCGGAGGTCGAGCTCAACCGGAACGGCGTCTTTGCGATTCGCGCCGATTGGTTCGACACCTGTTTCACGCAGGTCGGCTGGGTCGACCACTGATCGCGGCGGTACGGCCGCATTATCCGGCCGTGCCGTGACCACCGCGTCATGCGGCAAGAAACAGTTCCCGCCGCGCGATCGCCTCGCACTTGCGCTCGATCCGGCGCGCGATCTCGCGGCGGCGGACGACGACGAGGCAGATCGTGCCGTCGCAGACCTGCTCGCAATCGTCGAAGGCCTGGACGCGGAACGTGACGTCGCGCTCTCCGATGCCTTCGACCCAGCCGCTGATGCGCAACCGCGCGCCGCGGGGAATCGGCGCGCAGTGGCGGCATTCGATCGACTGACCGACGACGGTTTCCTCGTCCGAGTCGACGTACCGGTGGACTTCGCGCAGGCACACGGACTCGAGCACGGCGACGAGCTGGCAGGTCGCCATCGCATCGATCAGCCGGTCGGCGTAGTCACGGCCTTGAGGCAGCCCGCGGAAAAGGCTACGCGCATCCTGGTCGGCCGAAACGACGTGTGACTCCTCGAACACGATCTGACTGAGCGCTTCGTGGTTCATGGTTCGCCTCAAAAGGTGGGGGGGTGGTTGTCCGGAGCCGCGATCTCGTCCGGGCCGGTGGTGGCAGGTTGCGGGTTCGCCGTCGACACTTCTGGCGCCAAACGCGGCGTATTCGACCGCTGCGTATCCGCCATCGACGGGCGCACGGCGCTGTCGGCCGCCACAGCCGGTCGTTCGCCAGGTGCCAGCGCCACCATGGCGGCGAGCAGGATGACCACGATGAGGCCGCCGGCGACTGCGGTCCTCGGGGTCACCTCCAGCCAGCGACGGTCTTCCGGCTCCGTTAGGTATTGCTTGCGTGACTTCATGGCCTCTCTCCTGTTCATGTCCCGGCAAAGGCGCCGGGGTTGGAGAGAGCTTGCGGGGTCATTTCCCACGGAATACCCACCGATTCACTACGCCGCGTCCCGGGACGACGGAGGGGGCTTCGGCAAGGTTCGCTGGAAACGCGCTCGGCGCGCCGCCGCATTCAGCGCTGCTTCGTCTGCCACTCCGGGTGGATGAACACCGGCACGGACGAAGGCGGCAGAGGCGACCGACCGAGGATCATGTCCGCCGCCTTCTCCGCGATCATGATCGTCGGCGCGTTGAGGTTGCCGCTCACCACCCTCGGCATCACCGACGCGTCGACGACGCGCAATCCCTCGGTGCCGCGCACGCGCAGTTCGGAATCGACCACCGCCAAGGGGTCGTCGGCACCACCCATCTTGCACGTGCACGACGGGTGATACGCGCTTTCGGCCTTGCGCCGCAGGTGCGCATCGATGTCGGCATCCGACGTGATCGCCGGTCCCGGCGAAAGCTCCACTCCGCGATACGGATCGAACGCCTTCTGCGCAAAGATCTCGCGGGTGAGCCGCACGCCGTCGCGGAATTCGCGCCGGTCGCCCTCGGTCATCATGTAATTGAACTGGATCCGGGGCGCCTGTCGCGGGTCGTTCGACGCGAGCCTGACCCAACCGGTAGACGTCGGCCGCATCGGACCGACGTGCGCCTGAAATCCATGCTGCTCGATCTTTTCCTTGCCGTCGTACGCCATCGCGATCGGCAGGAAGTGATATTGCAGGTCGGGCTGGCGGACCCCGGCACGGCTGCGGATGAAGCCGCCCGCTTCGAAATGATTGGTCGCGCCGAGCCCGGTGTGGAACAGCAGCCATTCGACGCCGATCTTCCCCATAGCCGGCAGGTTCTGCGTCGAATAGAGCGTGATCGGCTGCGTGCAGGCTTGCTGCACGTAGGTCTCGATATGGTCCTGCAGGTTATCGCCCACACCCGGCAGGTCGAGGTTCGGCGCGATGCCGTGTTCGCGCAACGCATCGGCGTTGCCGATGCCGGAGAGCATCAGGATCTGCGGCGAGCCGATTGCGCCACCGGCGACGATCACTTCACGGCGGACCCGCGCGACGACCGATCGGCCCCGGTGCGAATACTCGACCCCGACCGCGCGGGTGCCTTCGAACAGCACGCGCGTGACCAACGTACCCGAATGGACCTCGAGGTTCGGCCGCATCTGAGCTGGCCGCAAGTAGGCCATCGCCGCGCTCCAGCGGCGTCCGCGATACGTCGTCCGGTCCATCGGGCCCAGGCCCTCCTGCCGGAAGCCGTTCATGTCCTCGGTGCGCGCATAGCCCGCCTGCACGCCCGCGTCGACGAACGCGCGATAGAGCGGATTCTTCATCTCGGGGGACGTGACGTAGAGCGGACCGTCGCCACCGTGGTAGTCGTCCGCACCCGCAAGGCGCGTCTCGGCTTTCCTGAAGTACGGCAGGCAGTGCGCGTACGACCACGGCTCAAGTCCTTTCACCGCGGCCCATCCGTCGTAGTCGAGCGCATGGCCGCGGATGTACACCATGCCGTTGATCGACGACGAACCTCCGATGACGCGGCCGCGCGGACACGACATCCGCCGGCCGTCCATGCCCGGCTCGGGCTCGGTCTCGAACGCCCAGTTGTATTTCGTGCCGGCGAGCGGGTAGGCGAACGCCGACGGCATGTGGATGAAGAGGCTGCGGTCGGCCGGACCCGCTTCGAGCACCAGCACCTTGATCTGCGGATCCTCGGTCAGCCGGTTGGCGAGCACGCACCCGGCGGAGCCGGCGCCGACGATGACGTAGTCGAATTCGTTGGGCTTCGTCATCGCAATCCGTTTGTGGCGCCCGGCGCGTTCAATACGGGCAGGCGACGTCGCCCATCTCGACGTAGACGCTCTTCAGCTGCGAGTAGTGCTCGATGGCAGCGAGGCCGTTTTCCCGTCCGATCCCCGACTGCTTCATGCCGCCGAACGGAATCTCGACCGGCGTGATGTTGTAGTTGTTGATCCAGCACACGCCGGCTTGCAGCGCAGCGACGACGCGGTGCGCGCGGGCGAGGTCGCGCGTGAACACGCCGGCTGCGAGGCCGAATGGCGTGTCGTTGGCGCGACGGATCACCTCGGCTTCGTCGGTGAATCGCAGCACCGACATCACCGGCCCGAAGATCTCGTCGCGAACGATGTCCAGATCGTCGGTGCAGTCGGCGAACACGGTCGGCTCGACGAAATAGCCGCGACCGAGGCCGCCGGCCGTCACCCGATTGCCGCCGCAGACGAGACGCGCGGTCTTCCTGCCGCGCTCGATCGACGCAAGTACCCGCTCGAGGTGCTCGGCGGAAATCAGCGCACCGACGTGGGTGTCCGGCGCAAGCGGGTCGCCTATTTTCATCCGGCGCGTGCGCACGGCGAGCCGCTCGAGAAACGCATCGTGCAGCGAATCGTGGACGAAAACGCGCGTGCCGTTGGTGCAGACTTCGCCCTGCGTGTAGAAGTTGCCCATCATCGCGGCCGCGACCGCGTTGTCGAGGTCGGCGTCGCCGAAGATCACGAGCGGCGACTTGCCGCCCAACTCCATCGTCACGTGCTTCAGGGTGCCCGCGGCGTCGGCCATCACGCGCTTGCCGGTGCCCACTTCGCCGGTGAGCGAGACCTTGGCGACGGCCGGATGGCGCACGAGCAGCTGACCGGTCCGCGCGTCGCCCTGCAGCACGCTGAAGACGCCGGCAGGCACGCCCGCCTCCGTGTAGATTTCGGCGAGCACCGCCGCGGTCAACGGCGTCAGCTCGGCCGGCTTGAAGATCATCGCGTTGCCGCAGGCCAACGCCGGCGCCGACTTCCAGCAGGCGATCTGGATCG
The DNA here is from genome assembly GCA_039931775.1 of Betaproteobacteria bacterium. Classification (GTDB taxonomy): domain Bacteria; phylum Pseudomonadota; class Gammaproteobacteria; order Burkholderiales; family Casimicrobiaceae; genus CAIWHR01. The sequence goes on from JBDTRG010000038.1 coordinate 22,602, forward strand.
GGTAGTTCCACGCGCCGATGCCCACACAGATGCCGAGCGGTTCGCGCCGCGTATAGGCGAACGCGTTGCGAAACACGTGGTGCTCGCCGTGCAGCGACGCCGCGAGTCCGGCGAAATACTCGATGCAGTCGGCGCCGGAAAGGACGTCGACTGCCTCCGCTTCCTGGATCGGCTTGCCGGTATCCAGCACCTCGAGACGCGCGATTTCGCGATTGCGCGCCCGCAGCAGCTGCACGGCGCGATTCAGGATGCGACCGCGTTCGGCGCCGGTCATCGCCGACCAGACTTTGAGGCCTTCGCGCGCGGCCGCGATGGCGAGTTCGACCTCCGGTTCGCCGGCCGCCTCGACGGTGCACAGTATCTCGCCAGTCGCCGGATTGATGTCGTCGAATCGCTCGCCCGAGGCGCTCTCCACATAGCGGCCGCCGATATAGCTTTGCTGGATCGAGGGAGGTTTCATCGGGGTTCCGGTTGGGCGACGCGATCGGGGGCCAAGACTCTGCGAAGGGGCGTCGCCGTGCATGTCCATCTGCGCCTTCGCACTCTACACATGCGACCTCGACGGGCCGAACATGGCGCGAACACGATAGTCTACGTCGTTTTCCGGCATATACTGGCGCCGCTCCGGTCGCCATCGGACAAGCGATGTCGGCTGTGGATACGGCAGCGACGGGTTGCCGCACGAGCAAGACGATTGCCAGACCGATGCGCGCGATGCCTGCCGTCAAGCCGGGGCCACAGACCCGGTTCGCCTTCCTGACTCTCCCCAATTACTCGATGATCGCGCTGACGAGCGCCGTCGAGCCGTTGCGGATGGCCAATCGCATCTGCCGGCAGGAGACCTACGCATGGTCGATCGCGAGCCTCGAGGGCAAGCCCGTCAAGGCGAGCAACGGATTGTCGTTTTCGCCGACGGTCGCGCTCGACGATCTCGGTCCGGTCAGCGTCATCTTCGTCTGCGGCGGCATCGACATCCAGCAGGCGGTCACCCCGCCGCTGTTGACGGCGCTGCGCCGACTCTCCCGGCGGCACGTTGCGCTCGGCGCGCTGTGCACCGGCGGCTACGCGCTCGCCAAGGCGGGCCTCCTCGACAAGTACCGCGCGGCCATCCACTGGGAAAACATGTCGGCGCTGCGCGAGGAGTTTCCGCGAATCGAGTGGATCGACCAGCTCTTCGCCATCGACCGCGACCGGTATACGTGTTCCGGGGGGGTGGCTCCGCTCGACCTGATGCTCAACATGATCGAGGATCAGCTCGGCGGAGACATCGCTCCGCTGATTTCGGAACAATTCATCCTCGATCGCATCCGCAACGACCGCGACCGCCAGCACATCCCGCTGCAGGCGCAGGTCGGCCTCTTCCACGAAACGCTCATCAAGGCCGCCGCGCTGATGGCCGCGCACATCGAGGAACCGATGTCACTCGACGAGCTGGCGTCCTCCGTCGGCGTGTCGCGCCGGCAGATCGAGCGCTTGTTCAAGCGGCATCTGCACGTCGTGCCGACGCGCTACTACCTCGAACTTCGGTTGCGCCGCGCGCGCGAGCTCCTGCTGCAGACTCCGATGTCGATCATGGACATCACCATCGCCTGTGGCTTCCAGTCTCCGCCGCATTTCTCGAAGTGCTATCGAAGCCTCTTCGGGTATCCGCCGAGCGTGGAGCGACAGTCGCCGGTGCGCATCGACGCCTCGCGCCGCGTTTGACACTCGGTACACCGCACAGCAACGGGATTGACGTCCATCCGCGCACTCTCGATCGGTTCGTCGCAATCAACGCAAATACCGATTTCCCCGGCCGCAATGCGCTGCTGCGCACGCGCGATCTCGTCGAGCTGCATCACGCAGCGATCGATCAGGTCGTGCTCCATCGAGAGGTGGGTCGCGGCGAACGCCTGGTCGACGATGTCACCGACGCTGCCATCGTGATTCGCAAGCGCCTCGTCCTGAACGCGGTTGCGTTCCTCGACGATCTTGGCCTTCAATTCGCGCGCGCGGCCATTGAGATGTCGAAGGACGCGCTGCATGGCACGATCGGATGGCGAGATATTCATCGTAGTGGTCATGTCGGCTCCAAACGCAGGTCATGATTCGATGCAAGTATAGTTCGCGAGTTCTGAAACTTTCACCCATCATTGGGTAGGAAGCTGCCACTTCTTTCGTAGGTTCCCTCCGACGCGGTAGCGCGACGCAGCGCCTCCGCAACCGCGGTACGCCGACTATTCCGGATCGGTGTCGGCGCATACAAGTTGATCGCCTGGCGGTACTTCAATGCGGCGGACGCTCTCGGTCGTAAGCCAATAGCCGCTGAACCATTTGCGAAACTTGTAGGACGCAAGATGCCGTCATAGAGCGGCAGGGTGTAGGATGTTTCCCACAAGCATATCCGCCGCCCACCTATGCGGGATGTCGCCGTGTCTCCCTACGATGGGCGCCATTGCATCGATTTCGAAGGGCGACCATGTCTCAGTACGAACCGCTCGGCGACAACATCGTGGCGCTGCCGTTCGTCGCGGCGCGGCGCGCGGCATCCGCTCCGGCCGTCTCGCAATTCGGAAACCTTCTCGGCGCATCGGCCGCGATGCAGGACGTGTATCGCCGAACCGCCCGCGTTGCGCCGACGAACGCCACCGTTTTCCTCACCGGGGAATCCGGTAGCGGCAAGGAGGTGGTTGCGCAATCGATCCACGAACGCAGTCCGCGGGCCGCCTTGCCGTTCCTCGCGTTGAACTGCGGTGCGATACCCGGCAACCTGATCGAGGCCGAGCTCTTCGGTCACGAGAAGGGCGCGTTCACAGGCGCCGCGAATACTCGCCACGGCTGTTTCGAGCGCGCGGAGGGTGGAACGCTCTTCCTCGACGAGGTGACCGAAATGGCGCGGGACCTGCAGGTACGCCTGCTTCGGGTACTCGAAACCGGCCGCTATACGCGCGTCGGTGGCGAACGCGAACTGTGCGGCGACGTCCGCGTGATTGCGGCGACCAACCGCGACCCGCTGCAGGCGATTCGCGACGGGCGATTTCGCGAAGACCTCATGTATCGGCTCGCCGTTTTTCCGATCGAACTGCCGCCGCTACGCGACCGCGACGGCGATGCGGAGCTCCTGGCCGAGCACTTTCTCAAGCAACTGAACAAGGCGGAAGGCACGCTGAAGCCGTTTTCGCGCCAATCGATCGCCGTGATCCGCTCGCATCGGTGGCCCGGTAACGTGCGCGAGCTCAAGAACGCGGTGCATCGGGCGTTCATCATGTCCGAGGATGTCGTCGACATCGAAATCTCGGCGCCGATGGCGGCCTTGCCGGCCTGCGATTGCCTCGACGTGCCCGTCGGGACGCCGTTGGCGGAGATCGAGCGCCTCGCGATCGAGGCGACGCTTGATCATTGCGGCGGAAACAAGCGCCGCTGCGCGGAAATGCTGGGGGTCAGCCTGAAGACGCTCTACAACCGGCTGGCCGACTATCAGACGGCGCCGAACACCGTTTCGATTCGATAGCCCGATCTCGCCAACCCAACGCTTACAGGACCCCGACCATGATTCGAATCCTGATTGCGGACGATCACGCTATCGTGCGCGCCGGCCTCAAGCAGTTCATCGCAGATCAATCCGACATGCAGATCACCGGGGAAGCCGCGACGGGCAGCGAAACCATTGCACTCGTGCGTGCATCGGAGTTTGACGTGGTATTGCTCGACATCTCGATGCCGGACAAGAACGGTATCGACACGCTGAAGACGCTGAAGCACGTCCGTCCCGAGTTGCCGATCCTGATGCTGTCGGGGTTCTCGGAGGACCAGTACGCGGTGAATCTGCTGCGCGCGGGCGCGTCAGGGTACCTCAACAAGGAAGCGGCCTCGACCCAGCTGGTCGGAGCCATTCGAACCGTCGTGCACGGCCGCAAATTCGTCAGTCCGGCGCTGGCGCAAATCCTGGCTGACGGAGTGACCGGCGACGCCGACCGCCCGTTGCACGGCGAATTGTCGCAACGCGAATTCCAGATCTTCTGCAAGCTTGCGGGGGGCGCGGCGGTATCGAAGATCGCCGACGAATTGCACCTGTCCGTCAAGACCGTCAGCACCTACCGCACCCGCGTGCTCGAGAAGATGGGGATGAAGTCGAATGCCGATCTCACGTATTACGCGATCAAGAACGGTTTGATCAACTGATGACGGGCGCCGAGGCCCATGGACGCGACGGCCGTGCGATATTGTCGGACAAACGCCGACATATCGACTCTCGGTTCCCTGATATGGTCTTCGGGCAATGTCCGTGGAACTTCGTGGGCATCGCGGACTCGGAACAGAGACGACTCTGCAATTTTTCGAGATCGGTCGCGAACGTGGTTCAATCAGGGTACCCGTGAACGAGTCGAAACTTCGCGTCGTGATTGTCGAGGACTCGGCAATCATTCGCGCACGCCTGACCGAAACGCTGTCGGAGATTCCCAATCTCGAGATCGTCGCTCAAGCGGAGTCCGAAGCCGATGCGCTGTCGGTACTGCGGGGCGCCGAATGGGACGCGGTGGTGCTCGACCTGCAATTGAAGGACGGCACCGGGCTTGGTGTGTTGAAGAAGTTGAAACAGGGCGGACGCCCCGAGCACACGAAGGTGATCGTATTTACCAACTACGCCTTTCCGCAATTCCGAGACCGCAGCCTCGCGTCCGGAGCGGACTTCTTTTTCGACAAATCGCGCGAGTTCGATCGCGTGCGGGATGTGCTGGCGGATATGGCGTCGAGCCGACCCGCACGCTGATCCTCGCGTAACGGCGCGGCTTCGACCTCAACCGAGCCGCGTCATGCCCAGAGACACCGCCGCACGCACGCCCGCCCGCGGGACGGCACCTAAGGGCCAACCGCGCCCTGCCGACGCGCCAACGTCGTTCACCGTGACGGAGATCGCGTTGGTCCTCATCGCGATCGGCGCATCGATCGCCGTCGCGCGCATCGCCGAGCCGTTTCTCGTGCCCGTCGTCATGGGTATCCTGATCAGCTATACGCTGCGGCCCCTGGTCTCGGCGCTCGAGGGGGTTCGCGTTCCGCGATTTGCCGCGGCCGCCCTCGTCATCACCATCCTCGTTTCGCTTGTTGGCGCTGCCGGGTATGCGATTCGCGACGACGTCAACGATTGGGTCGCCGAGCTGCCCGCGGCGGCACGCAAACTTCGACACGTGGTCGCCGATTCGGTGCGGCAGGCGCCGGGACCGGTAACCAACATGAAGGCCGCCGCCGAGGAACTCGACAAGGCCGCCGCCGAAGCTTCGGGCAAGCCGGTGCCTGCGGCCGAGCCGGCGCCGAAAGCCGGCGCCTCGGCGCAGTTTCAGGATTTCATCGCCCATCAGTCGGGCCAGGCGCTCGGGGTGGTCAGCGAATTGCTGGTGTCGCTGCTGCTCGCGCTTTTCATCCTGTCCGCGGGCGACACCTTTCGGCGCAAGGTGGCAAAGCTCGCCGGCGCTTCGCTTGCGCGTCGACGCGTCACCATCGAGGTGCTGAACGAAATCGACGCGCAGATCCAGGCCTATATGCTGACGCTGCTCATTGCGAACCTGCTGATTGCCTTGGCGACGTGGGGCGCGCTGGCGCTCCTCAAGCTGCCCAATGCGGGAATGCTGGCCGCCGTAACCGGGGTCCTGCACGTCGTCCCCTACGCGGGAACGGTCGCCGCCGCGGTCGCGGTCGGCGTCGCCACCTTCGTCGAAACCGCCAATGTAGGCGAGGCGATCGTCGCGATGATGGTCATCGTATCGATCGCGGCCGCCATTGGAATGGGGCTTGCCACGTGGATGCAGGGCCGCACGGCCAACATGAATCCGGTTGCCGTCTTCATCGGCATCCTGTTCTTCGGCTGGCTCTGGGGCGGGTGGGGACTCTTGCTCGGCGTGCCGATTCTTGCCGTTCTGAAGAGCATCGCCGACCGCGTCGAGCCGATGCAGCCGATCAGCGAAATGCTCAGCCCCTAGTTCCTACCGCCTTCCTGGTTGAGGGTGGCGATGAGCTTGGCGTAGCGCAGGATCTCCGCATCCAGGAATGCGAGGGCCCCGCGCCCGCTTAACCCGACGAACGATGCGCCGGCCGATCGAACCCCCTCGATGAAGGCCGCATCGCCCAGCAAGACGCCTACGGCCGACTGAAGCCTTGCATAGCCTGGCGTCTCGAGGCCCTTCGGCATCATCAGCCCGATCCACACGTCGAACGACTGTTGGTACAGCTCCCCGAATGAAGGCATACCGGGTAGCGCGGGCGCCCGCGCCGCCGACGTCACGGCAACGATTCGATGGCCGGAGCGCGGCGCCTCGATCAGAGCATTCGGTACGCCGTCGAACAGCACGTCGATCGTGCCGTCCGACAACAGCGCGTATCGGTCCTCGCTGGATTGCACGACCCGATGGACCAGCCGTGCGCCCTTTGCGACGCGCAAATAGGCGCCCGCCAGATGTCCGGCGGAGCCGGTCTCCACACTCGCATACACGAGCGTCGACGGACCCTCGCGCGCCGACGCGAGCCACGCGGCGATGTCCGGGTACGGCGACCTCCTCGAGATGACCATCGCCGTGGGAAACGTCGCCAGGATCGCCAGCCACTGAAAGTCGTCGATCGGGCTGAACCTGGCACCGCGCGAAAGAAGTCTGCCTCCGATGATGGCTGAACTGACACCCAGTCCCAAAACAGTTCCATCGCCGGCGGCGGCGGCGATCGCGTTCGTCCCGGCGACGCCGCCGTCGCCGGCGATGTTGTTGACGCGCACCGGAAGCTCGAGGATTCGCGCCAGCGTTTCGGCGACGATGCGCCCCACCCGATCGGTGGAACTCCCGGGTATCGCCGGGATGATCATCGTGATCGGCGCTCGCGCATCCGGAGTCTGGGCGCGCCCCGACGAAAGAGCGAACAGACCCCCGAGGCCAACCAAGATCCGCCGGCGGACGCGCTGGTGTACCGCCGAAGCTTCCGGCATCGCACTTCGTCGCGAGATGGTCACGTTCACCCGATCGCCTGCACGGATTCGTGGGTGTGGGTCAGGTCGACGGGTCCGCGTCAGCGCAGGTCGCTGACGGCAGGTCGTCCCATTCCTACAGGTTTGGCGAATCTTACATGTGCGTAGGTCCGCCGCTACCCGTTCGATGGAGAGTCCTACACCTAACCCACTGAATGCATGCCACTTTGAATCTGGCATGTGCCTTGCAACCTTCGAGGTTACGGTTGGGCGATTGGCGCCTGACAAACACCGGTCAAGGAGTTGTTCATGAATTGGGATCGCATCGAAGGAAATTGGAAACAGGTCAAAGGCAAGGTCAAAGAGCAATGGGGGAAGCTGACCGACGACGATATCGACGTGATCAAGGGCAAGCGAGACCAGCTCGTCGGCAAGATCCAGGAGCAATACGGCATCTCCAAGGACGAAGCCGAAAAGCAGGTCGATCGTTTCGGCGGCTCGGTTCGAGATGACGACTTTCGCAACTATCAATAAGGAGCCTGTGATGACGAAACCATCGAATCTTCTGGTCGCGCTCATAGCCACGGTGGGTCTGGGTGTCGCAAGCGGCGTCCAAGCCAACACGATGGGCAAGGATGCGCACGACACGGCGTACAAGAACGCCGCGGCGCAGTACACGACCGACAAGGCCGCATGCAACAACCTTTCGGGCAATGCGAAGGACATTTGCGTCGAAGAGGCCAAGGGCAAGGAAAAGGTCGCCAAGGCCGAGGCTGACGCGGCGTACAAGAACACGCCCAAGGCCCGCGAAGCCGCCCGCACCGCCCGCGCCGACGCCAGCTACAACGTCGCCAAGGAGAAATGCGACGACCAGACGGGCAATGCGAAGGACGTCTGCGTGAAGGAAGCGAAGGCGGCGCACGTCAGGGCGACGGCCGACGCCAAGGTAGACCGCGTTGCCGCCGACACCCGCAACGCGTCAGCCGAGAAAACGGCGGAAGCTCGCCGTGACGCGACGGAAGACAAGCGCGACGCCGACTACAAGGTTGCGGTCGAGAAGTGCGACGCGTTGGCCGGTACGGCCAAGGACTCCTGCGTTAAGAACGCGAAGATGCACTACGGCAAGAGCTAAGCCGTTTGTCTCTTTACGGCCCAGCCCGCTTTCCGACGATGCGCTCGCAGGGGCCGGAGCGAACACTCCGGCCCCTGCCTACGTAGGACTGGCCAGTACACGGTGTTCAGAGGCCGGCCGTTCGAAACGAAACCGGGATTCGCGGAAAGTAAAACCAGCAGCACGGAATAAACGAGGAACGGCGATGGCGAACAAATCCAATGTGTACGGGGAAGGCAACTACGCGGCGTCCCGGCGCTATTTTGCCGGCGTCAAGAAATTCGTGGACTCGGGCGGAGTCGAAGCGAACGCCGGCAAGGCCGCTCCGACGTCACCGAGTGAAGCCGCCGAAATGCAACACGCCGAACAGGCTGCGTTGCTCAAAGCGAAGGGCACGAAGCAGCGTCTCTCTGTGAAAGAGCCCCAGCGGCCGGCGCCGCCCATCACCGATCCACGCCCGGAACCCGATGTGTCCCACGAAGGGAGCGACGTGCCCGCGCCGCGCCCAGGAACGGGACCCGATCGGCGATAAGGTCGTTCAACCGTATCCCCACCCAAATCAGAGAGGTCGATCATGTTGCACTATGCCGCGGTCTTTTTCATCATTGCACTCGTTGCAGCGCTGTTCGGATTTGGCGGTATCGCGGTCGGGGCAGCCGAAATTGCGAAGTTGCTGTTTTTCGTGTTCCTGATTCTGTTCGTCGTGTCGCTCGTCGCCGGCCTTCTTCGCCGCGGACCGTAGGCAGCGGGAACTCGTCGTGAAATTGACCTTCGCAGAAGGGCTTTGCCTCATCCTGATCGGCGTTGCAATGGTGAGGCCCTGGGGCGGCGACCGTCAGGTTCCACCCGTGTCCACGCTGGCGGCGGCGGCCGTTTGGGCCGCCGCCCCGCGCGTGGAGACCGAGGCCGAGGATCTGCATACTCGCACCGCATCGCGTCCGATCGAAAGCGAACGTTGATCGCCTCCGTACTATTCGAATGGGAGCGATTGGCGTGCTCGCGGAAGGGTCAGCTCGAGTACGTCGACGTTCCTCCTACCTGACCGCCGCGGCGGGGTGCAAAGGTCGACGGGCAAAGGTCAGTCGGGCATTCTTATGGGTGTTCATTCGGCTGGACTCCTTGAGATGACCGGGGGTTTGGCGATTCCCAGTCTCTCAAATCCAGTCCGAATGGCGCTATGAGCATGCGGCGGCGGGTGATTTGCTGCATATTGATGCCAAGAAGCTGGGACGCATCGTGCGTCCGAGCCACCGTGTCACCGGCGATCGCAGGGATAAGGTCGATGGCGCTGGTTGGGAGTTTCTGTTCGTGGCCATCGATGATCATGCGCGGATCGGTTTCACCGACAGGTATCCGGATGAAGGCGAAGCCAGTGCCGTGCGTAGCCAACGAACCGATAGCTTTCTTCGCCTTGGGAAACATCTCGCCTTCCTCTCCCTTGACGTGATGGTCAATCATTTCTCCAAGGTCCGTTACCTTTGCATCGTAATGATCATCGGTAATAGCTGGTGCTACCAACCTCGGAGAAGGGTCTGTCGCTGATGCGCGCGATCCCCATCACAGCGTAATCAAGAATTCGGCACCCACGGGCCACGGCAATGTCGACGAGGGGGCCACGATTGCAATACAACGGCGCGCAGTGGAGGTGGACCGACCTAATCTCGTTCGGGAAGTGTTTCGATCAACTTTGCGAGCGTGTCGGCCTCGGCCGGTTTCACCACATGATGGTCAAAACCCGCGTCTTTCGCCCGGCGGCGATCGTCCTCCTGACCATAGCCGGTGAACGCGATCAAGGTCGTGCGAGCGAGTTCCGGCAACCGGCGAAAGGTGCGCGCGACATCGTAGCCACTCATCCCGGGCAGGCCGATGTCCAGGAACACCGCTGCCGGACGAAACTCGGTGGCTATGGAAATGGCATCCTGCCCCGTATAGGCGGTCCGCACCTCGTGGCCCATGAGTTCGAGCACGGAGGCCAACGTGTCCGCCAGATCACGATTGTCATCGGCGATCAGGATTCGACGCCGAACGGGTGAACCGAATTTTGCTGCCGCCATGGAAGTTTCGCGGATCGCAACGCGATCATGCACCGCAGGCAGGCGGACGATAAATTCGCTCCCCTCTCCCTGGCCGCCACTGTATGCCGCAATCGAACCGCCGTGCATTTCGACCAACGTTTTCACCAGGGTAAGGCCGATTCCCAATCCCCCTTCATCGCAGTCGAGTGATTTGTCGCCTTGGACGAACAGATCGAACACGTTGGGTAGCAGTACGGTGGAAATGCCGATGCCGGTATCGCGAACGCGCATCACAGCTTCGTTAGCTTCACGCCGCAGGTCGATCGTGATGTGTCCGCCTACCGGCGTGTACTTCACCGCGTTACCAATGAGATTGAAAACGATCTGTGACAGGCGCGTCCTGTCGGCCTCGACCCACACTTCACTGTCGGCCGTTTGCAAGTCCACGCTGTGTCTCCGCGCGGCGATCATCGGCCGGCACGATTCGAGGACCAGCGAAACAACTTCTTTGAGGTGAAGGATTTCCCTTTTAAGCGTTACCTTTCCCCGCGTAATCCTGCTGACATCGAGCAAGTCGTCGACGATGCGCGCCAGATGCCCGACCTGGCGATCGACGACACGCAGCGGGTCAGAAGAAACCGGCGAGGCATCCCGGCGAACCAACGCTAGGGCGTTGACAATCGCCGCGAGCGGATTGCGAAGTTCGTGGCCGAGCATGGCCAGGAATTGATCCATCTGCCGTGCGTACTCTTGGATCGCCTCCATTCGCCTGCGTGTGGTCAGGTCGCGCGTGACCTTGGCAAAGCCACGCAAGGAGTGCTCGCCGTCAAAGAGCGGGGTAATGATCACATTCGCCCAGAAGCAGGTCCCATCCTTGCGCACTCGCCAGCCCTCGTCCTCAAAACGGCCCTCTGCGCGCGCGACGGTAAGTTCGTGCTCCGGCCAGTGCCGCGCTCGATCCTCCGACGTATAAAATCGGGAGAAGTGTGAGCCAATGATCTCGGATGCGTAGTAGCCTTTTATCTTCTGCGCACCCGTATTCCAGCTCGCGACGTTTCCTGAAGGATCGAGGACGAAGATGGCGTAGTCCTTGACACCGTCGACGAGCAGGCGAAAGCGCTCCTCGCTTTCCCGCAGATTGTCGAGATGCCGATTGCGTTGCTCCAGATCGACGCGTAGCGTCCGGTTCTCTTCTTCGAGTTCCTTTAGTCGGCGATCTATGGACATCGTGAATCCTCAATGATGCGTGCGCATCTTCACTCGAGCGTTCGCGCTGGCAGTGCAAGCCGCGCTCCTCTCGTTCAGGTATGCATTTTGAAGCATTCTAACGCTGCGGCCTCGTCCCCTCCTGGGGTCGGTCGACCAGATCGGCTGTAGCTCGAGTACCCGCCGCGCCGGCCGGCGGGCGGTCTCGCGATGATCGTCATCGACGACGAGGTTGAGATCATCCTTCGGGTAGCCTCGCCTCGTTAAGGTCAGAAAGGTGCGCTCTGCGCTCGCGCGATCTCGAAACAATTCCGTAACCATTCGAGCACCCGCGAAAGTCATCCTGCTACGTCTACGCGTTGTGTCACCTACAAGCTGTCGGGTGCCCACGTATCCTTTCGTAGGACGGATTCCGACGACGTGCGGCGCTTCACGTCTCCACGCTCACGTTTGCCTGTGGCTTAACTCGACCCAAGCCACAGGTGTGGGTGGAACGAAATCGGATGCGCGCGGGATGGTAATCACTTTCCATGGTATCGACAAATTTGGCCCTCGCAACGTAACCGATCAACGTTGCCGGCGCATCCATGGCGAAGATTCGCCGTCCTACGACCAAATCGGAAGAAGCCCCACGGACGGCGGCAATACGAATATCGACACTACATTGGCAGCCGCGACCGCGTCTGCATAACCTAAATTCACATTTGCTTCGAAAGGAGCCATCATGGATCGACCCACGAATATGGGCGGGAACACGCTACTCGCCGGCAATTCCAACCCGATGTCCAGTCAGCCGACGAGCCCCAAAGTCGACGGCGCCGCGCAGGCGGCGCACCAAACGGTCGACAAGGTCGCCGACAAGGCGACCATGCAAGTCGACCGTCTCAGCGGAACGGCTCATCGGGCCGTGAACAGCGCGGCGGACGCGGCGGGTACGGCGGCAGAATGGGCATCGACGATTCCCGATCAGGCGAAGCAGATGCAGGCCAAGTTCCTCGACACGGCATCGGCGCAGATTCGAGGCAATCCCGTTTCATCGGTTGCGGGCGCGGTGGTGATCGGCTATCTGTTGGGCCGCCTCGCGCGGCTCTGACCGATAGTCTGATCGCAGAAAGCGCGGCCGGCGGTGGCAAACACCGCCTGCCGTGGCGGGCCAATGCCGTCCCTCAGCGATCGTGCGCGGTCACCTGCGGAACTGGCATGTTGAGCCGAACTATACCCGTGCCTTAACGCGACGCTGTGGCATCATGGGCACGTGATTGCCAAGCCTCTCACGCCACCGATCGACCCGCTCGTATGGGCGCTGGGGTCGAATCCGAACGACGTGTTCCGCGTCGACAACAGCGGAAAGATCGTGTTTCGCGACGACGAGGCGCGCGCGCGCTGGGCGGATGCGGCGAAGGAGGGCTCGCGGCTGCGACGCAGTGAGCAGCTCATGGTCGACACCCAAGGTGTCGCGCACCTCGGCACGTGGGAATGGAACATCAGCGAGCCCACCGCGGCCTGGTCCGACGAGCTCTATCGCATCTACGGCATGACCCGGGAGCAGTACACGCCGAGCTACGAGGCGTACCTCACGATGGTGCATCCCGACGACCGGCAGCGTGTGATGGATGCCACCAATCGGGTGTTCCACGAGCACGTCCCCTACTCCCACGACGAGCGCATCTACCGGCCCGACGGCTCGCTCCGTTATCTGCACACGTGGGCCCATCCCGTCCTCGACGAGAGCGGCAAGCTCACGCGCCTCGTCGGTGTATGTCAGGACATCACCGATCAGAAGCTCGCCGAGGAGCAGGTCAGGGAGCTCAACGCGGACCTCGAGCAACGTGTCGCCGAGCGCACCCGCACCATCGAGAATTCGATGCGCGACGTCGAGGCGTTCAACGCCACGCTCAGCCACGACCTTCGCGCGCCGCTCTCGGTGATAGCGCTCAGCTGCTCGGTCATGCTGCAAGGCGAAGGTGAGCCGCTCCCGCCGCGCGTCACCGAGAACCTCGATCGGATCAAGCGTTCGTCGACGTACATGACCGAGCTCGTGAATGATCTGCTCACGCTCGCTCAGGTCGGCAATGCGCCGGTCGCACGGAGCGACCTCGATCTCACGAAGCTGTGCGAGGAGGTGGTGGCTGACCTCCGCCTCGGCTCAACCGGGCGCGAGGTCACGGTGGTGATCGCGCCGGGGCTGCGCTGCAACGCTGACCCGCGTCTCATGCGTGCGACGATAGAGAACCTCGTCGGCAACGCGTGGAAGTACTCGTCACGTGCCGTCGACGCTCACATCGAGATCGGCAAGACATCCGCAGGCGGCCCAGATGGTTCCACCACGTTCTTCGTGAAGGACAACGGCGCCGGCTTCGACATGAAGGAGGCGCACCGCCTCTTCGCGCCGTTCGAGCGCCTCCACAAAGCGACGGAGTTCGAGGGCACGGGCGTCGGCCTCGCGGCGGTCCATCGCATCATCGATCGCCACGGTGGCCGCATCTGGGCCGAGAGCAAGCCCGACCGCGGCGCGACGTTCTTCTTCGAGATCCCTTAGAAGTCACCGCAGGCTCGGGCCGAGGGGCGTGTCGGCGCTGCGCGCTGACCTCGTCCCCGTACGCGCGCTTCGCCGGATCAAGCAGCTACCCGGTTGCGACCTTTCGACTTGGCGAGATAGAGATTTCGGTCAGCGGCGGAAACCAGGTCCGCGGACGACGCGTGTGGCAAAGGTACGACGACCCCAATTCCGCAGCTTACCGTTACGTGCCCGTGGGGCGAGGCTAAATGCTCGATCGCCAATCGATCGATACCGAGACGTAAGTCCTCGGCCACGCGCAACGCACCTTCGAGGGTCGTATCGGCAAGGAGCACGACGAACTCTTCACCGCCATAGCGCGCCGGAAGGTCCGAAGGTCGGTGCACCGAGCGCGCGATCGTCTGGGCGACACGTTGCAGGCAGGCGTCGCCCGCGCCGTGCCCATAGCAATCGTTGTACTGCTTGAAGTGATCGACATCGATCATGACAACGGCCAGTGGCGCGCGCGCTCTCAAACCACGGCGCCATTCCTTGGCAAGCACCTCGTCGAAGCGGCGACGGTTGGCGATCCCGGTCAGCGCATCTTCCTGGCTGATCCTCGCCAGTTGCTCTCGAGTCCGCTTCAGCTGGATGTGGGTAAGGATACGGGCGCGCGTAATGCGCAGGTTGACCGGCTTGGCGATAAAATCGACCGCGCCAAGTCCGAGTCCGCGCATTTCGGCCCCCTCGTCGGTCATGCTCGTGACGAAAATCACCGGAATATCGCGCGTCTTATCTCGCTCCTTCAACTGCCGACAGACTTCATAGCCGTCGATGCCCGGCATCATCACGTCAAGCAGGATGAGATCCGGGACGTCCCGATCGGCTGCGGCGAGTGCGCTCTGTCCATCTTCGGCGGTGCACGTTCGAAAATCCGGGCCGAGCCCCGCAGAAAGCATGTGGAGGTTTACCGGCTCGTCATCGACGATCAACAGCAGCGGACGGTCGAATGCGCCATTCACCGCAGTGGTTTCCGGGGCGCGCATGCCCAGGCGCCATCAACCGCCTCGTGGAGTGCAACACGAAACCCTGCAAGAGGGGTGCTATCGCCGCGAAGCAAGGCGTCTTCGGCGCGCTGGGCGGCGTCGGCGAGCACGAAAGCGCCGACGATGCGAGCGGCGCCCTTCAGTCGATGCAGCGCCTCCACGGCATGGGAGGGCCGCTGCGCATTTACCAAGGCGTCGATTTCATCGGCGCCAGCCTGATGCTCGGTGGCAAATCGCTGGAGCAAGTCAGCCAACAGCGAAACATTGCCACCCAGACGGTCTAGCGCAACGTCGAGATCCAACCCTGTCGTGTGGGCATGCAATCGCGACAAACGGTATTTGGTGGAGGTACTGTTCATGGTCCGACCGAACGGTAGAATCGGCAAATACTAGGGATGCCCAGTTCACGCCGATGTCGGAAGAATTCTGACCAGCATGCAGGAATTCACCGCAAATGCCTGCCTGTGGTGCCGCGTTGGATTCGGCACTCTCGTCCCGTTCATGCGGCAGTTGCGGTGCAGGTTCGCCGCTATCATCGTAGCGCGTGTCTTTCCCGACGACACGGAGTTGTCATTCGGCGCGTTTTGCTTCTTGGGCTGCATCGTTTGCCTCCGGCATCGCGCCGCTCGCACCCATCTTTGGCTGACGGTCAGCGCCGCGTTGACAGCTGCGTAGCGGATCAGCGGCCCAATAACGTTGCCTCCGCGTCATCAAACGCCATGCGTCCGATAACTAGGACTTGCTCTTCTTTTCTTCCTCTTCCTGCTTCAGCTGCTCGTCGCCTTTCTTCTTTCCGCCCTTGCCCGCACGTTCCTTGGGCGCAGGCGGTTGGGGCGTCGCTGCGGCCGGAGGCGGGGGCGGTTGGGGCGTCGCGGCGGCCGGAGGCGGCTGCGTCGGCGCCTTTACGGCTGCAGGAGGCGGCGGCTCTTTAGCGGGAGGCGCGTCATTGGATTTCCCACGTTGCCCGGACCTGCCGCGACGTTCGGCCGGCGCGCTGCCGGTGGGTGGTTGCGGCGCCGATTCCGTAGCGGAAGGCGGCGTCCCGGCTTTGCCGCGCGGTTCCGAACGCTCGGCCGCAGGGGGCGCATTCGGTGGCTTCGCCGGAGCGGCGGACGGCGGCACCGCCGGCGCGGCCGGGGCAACGGGTTGTGGCGTTCCGGCAGGCACACCCGACGGGGCCATAGGTGCTACCGATTGCGGCGGCGCGGCCCTGCCTCCACGCTCGGATCGTCCGCGTTGTTCGGCGGGGGTGGCGTCGGGTGTGCCGGGGGCCGGCACGGGCCTCGATGCGGAAGGGTCGACCGGCATTGCGCGGCGATCCGGCCGCGGCGAGGCCACGGGTGCGGCCGGTGCCGTAGGCGGCACGGCGGCGGGTGCCGCGGGCGCTGCAACGGCAGGTACAGCCGGTTTGCCCGGCGATGCCGCGGGCGGCTCCGTGGATTTTCCGGGCGGGTCGGCTCTTCCCCGCTGTCCGTTCGGCGCCGTGCCGGAAGGCGCAGGCGCCCCCGAAGGCGCCGCCACGTTCGATTCGTCAGGCCTGCCTTGACGCCGGGGCTTGCCGCGCTGCTCGGGCGGCGCGGCGACAGGTTTTGTCGCCTGCGTGGGCGCGATGACCTCGACGTTCGCAGCCGCGACCGGCGCTGCGGGCTTCAGTGCTTTGAGCTCCGCCGCATCGAGTGGCCTGCCGGGATTCTCCGCGAGCTTGCGCTCCTTGCGCGAAAAGTCGATGGGCGCCGCCGCAGGGGCTCGTCTGGCGACCACCTTGCGTTCGAGTACCTCGGCGGGCGGCCTGCTACGCGCAGGCGCGGCGGCGCCGATCACGCTTGCCTGAACCGGGGCCACCGCCGCCACCGAAGTGACCGGCGTGCTGGCCACCATCAGCTGCGACATGCGTATCGATACGTTCGACACCGGCTGCGATTGAGCGAAGGCGGACGTCGGCACGGCGATCACGGCGCCCGGCACCCTCTGATTCAGGTAGGTGACGTTGGTCACGTTCGTGTTGTTGTACACGTTCGTGATTTGCGTATTGTTGATGACGGTGTTGGTCGTGTTGATGTTGGTGAAGTAATTTCGGCTGACCGCATACGTGGGGCGGTAGACATCGCGGGGCCCCAACGGAAACCACGCGACGCCGGCGACGTTGCCGGTCGACACGGAGAGCTGGAAATTGCTTCCGCCGACGAAGGCGACCAACGCAGGCGCGTACACGGCCCTGGCCCGTGCGGGTCCCGGCACCCAACCCCAGGTTCCCCCCAGATCGGTCCATCGACCGTAATGCGACACGGCAAATCCCCACGGTGCGTCATCCACCCAGGTCCATCCCCACGGATCGATCCACGCCCAGTGGCCGTCGTGGTACGGCGCCCAGCCGGCGGGAACGCGACTGGGTATCCAGACATTGCCGTACGTGCGATCGCTGCGCCAGGTTCCGTAATCATCGAGGTCCTGGTAGCCGATCACGTCGGGGGAGACGTACCGCGCGGAGACCGAGCGCTCCCATCGACGATCCCGTTCGACGGCCCAGCGGTCGAAATCGTCGGGAGCCGGCAACCCGTACTCCTCGTAGTCGCGCAACCCGGTTCCGGCAAAACGATAGGTGCGCTGCGCTTCGACGACGTATGCGGCACCTTCGCCGTAGACGTCCGCGCGTCCGGCTCGCGTCACGACGGTCGTCGCATCGCCGGCCGAGTCGACCACGACCCGGTAATCGCCGGGCTCGCGCACGGTGAACGCCAGATTCGGCGTGTCGATCTCGACCACTTCGCTTGGACCGAGGCGCCGCACGCGAACGTTGAGGGTCCCCTCGGCCAATTGAAGCTGGATGACGTTGTCGTCCAAATTCAGCACGGTGACGCTGGTGCGCCCACCCACCCGAATCACGGTGGAACCCGCTTGCAGTTCGGCGCGCGCAGCGGGATCGGCCCACAAACGATCGCCGGGGACGAGCGGCCGGTTGATCCTGGCCAACACCCAATCGTTCTCGCCCGCAGGCGAAAAACTCACGGCACCGCCAATGTCGGCAAGCCGCGCGACACGGCCGGGCGGATCCGCGCGGGACATTCCCGCAAATGCAAGAACGGTCACGCCCAACATGAACGCGACAATCTGCGCAATTCGAAGTTCAATCTTCATCGTCGTTCCGGAATTGGTCATTGTCTTCCCCATGGGCATAGCGCATTAGGCTACGCTCGAATACGCGGCATCTGCCGTAAGCGTCGCCGAAATGCGCAGTGCGATCATCGTCGCCGATTTCAACAGATCGACACATTGGCCATTAACGCCGGCGCTCGGGCATTGGATGACAGCGTCGTGCATCGGTACGGATTCTCGGTGGGCGGCTGTCGAGTGTCCACGGAAGGTCCTGTCATAAGTGGTGGTAGGAATACGCTGCCCGAAGCTTCCACCGCCGCGATCGGCCGGCAAAGAGGTGCGCGTTACCGATCGTGAGGCGAGAATACGAGCGGAAGCTGCCGTCCCCTATCGGTCATTCGATTCATATGCTGTAGGAGAACCCGAATAAATCGATCCAGAAGTCGGCCGAACCAAGCGGAACAAGAGCATTCGCGCCGGCTTCAGCAAGGCCGGAGTTCCGGTGATTCGCCTGCACGCATCGCCGTCACGCTTGACCCGGCTCGGGTGATCCGAAATACTGCACACCGGCCAGAATTTCGCTTCAATTACCCACGCGGACTGTCGTTGAACCATTCGTTGCAGATTGAATGAGCCATCGGGACGTCATTGTCGCGGCGATCGCGATCGCGCTCACCATCATCGCCGGTCTCGTCGCGCTCAATCTGCGCACCGGCGAGAAGCGGATCGAGCAGGAAATCGCGCGGCTTTACGTTACGCATGACCCGCAGTTCGTGCGGGCGATGGGTGTACTACTGGGGCCGCCGATCCTCGACGGCAATCGCTTCGAGGTGCTGGTCAACGGAGACGAAATATTTCCATCGATGCTCGGCGCCATACGCGGCGCGACGTCGACCATCACTTTCGAAAGCTACATCTATTGGTCGGGCTCGATCGGCAAGGCATTTGCCGACGCGCTCGCCGAAAGGGCGCGCGCGGGCGTCAACGTGCACCTTTTGCTCGATTGGCTCGGAAGCAGCAAAATCGATCCGCAGCAGCTCGCGTCGATGGAGCAGGCGGGTGTGGAGGTCCGCCGTTTTCACGAGCCGGCCTGGTACCACCTCGCGCGGATGAACAATCGGACCCACCGCAAACTGCTCATCGTCGACGGCAAAGTGGGCTTCACCGGTGGCGTCGGCATCGCCGACGAATGGTCAGGGCATGCTCAGGATCCGGCGCACTGGCGGGATACGCACTTTCGCGCCGAGGGGCCGGTCGTCGCGCAGATGCAGGCGGTTTTCATGGACAACTGGGTCAAGGTGACCGGCAAGGTGCTTCACGGCCCGGAATACTTTCCGGCGCTTTCCTTCGTCGGACACAGCCGTGGGCAGGTGTTCAGCAGTTCTCCGGAGGGCGGCACCGAAAGCATGCACCTCATGTACCTGCTGGCGATAACCGCCGCGACGCGTTCGATCGACCTGTCGAGCGCCTATTTCGTCCCCGATGAATTGACCCGGCAGACGCTGGTCGATGCGGCGAATCGCGGCGTCAAGGTTCGCATCATCACGCCCGGCGAACACATGGATGCGCAGACGGTCCGGCGCGCGTCACGCGCGGAGTGGGGCGACCTCCTCGAGGCGGGGATCGAAATCCACGAGTACCAGCCGACGATGTATCACTGCAAGGTGCTCGTTGTCGACGGGCTCTGGGTTTCCGTGGGGTCGACGAACTTCGACAACCGCTCCTTTTCGCTCAATGACGAGGCCAACCTCAACATTCTGGACGGGGACTTCGCGCGCCAGCAGGTCGCAGTTTTCGAGCGCGACTTGGGGCGATCCAGCGTGATGACGCTCGCGCAGTGGCGACAACGACCCCTGTCGGAAAAACTCATCGAGCTCGCGGCGAACCTGCTTGGCGGACAGTTGTAACGAACTCGTCACAACGGCGTCCCAAGGCTCAGACTTCCGGTCAGGCCGGAGCGCTTACCGGCGCGGCGGCGCCCGCGGCATCCGGTTGCAGCTGCACCGGGATACTGACCTCGATCATCGTTCCACCCTCGGAACGCCGGCGGATCGCGAATTCGCCGCCCAGCGCCTTGACGCGCTGTCGCATCCCGGTGATCCCATGCGAGAGGCGATTGTTCTGCGCATTGTCCGGAATGCCGACGCCGTCGTCTTCGATCAGTAGCGTGATGGAATCGGGGGCATGAACCAGATCGACGTTGACGCTCTTTGCGCGCGCATACTTCACGATGTTGGTCAGCGCTTCCTGAAGGATTCGGTAGAGCGCGATTGACACGTGCGGGTCGAGCGCGGGGTCGTCGGTCGGCAAACCGAGCGTGCATTTCAGCCCGGCACGACTGCAGATTTCCCTGACCTGCCAATCGAGCGCGGCCGATAGGCCGAGATTGTCGAGAAGGGTCGGCCGCAACTCTTCGATGATCCGCCGCTTGATTTGCACGCCGTCGTCGAGCGCCTGCAGCGTACGCACCAGCTTCGCCGCCGACTCGGGGTCGCGCCCTTTCAAGCGGTTTTCGACCCAGGCGACGTCCATCTTGGCGCTCACGAGCACGCCGCCCAATTCATCGTGAATGTCGCGTGCGAGCTTCGCCTTTTCGTCCTCCCGAACGACCTGAAGGTAGTTGGAGAGCTCCGACAGATCGGATGTTCGCTCCTCGACGACGGCTTCGAGTCGCTGCTTGTCGTCCTGTATCTGGCGCCGGCGCTCCTCGCGCTGTTGCGTGTCGCGGCGGCCAAGTAGCCAGACGATGAGTAGCAGCGCGACCGTGAATGCCGTCATGATCTGCATTCCCACGCGGGCGAATGCGATGTCCTCCGCCCACCGGTTCGTGGCGTCTTCGATCTGCCGCCGATGGGTCATCACCATCGTTCCGATCTCGGCGTGTATTTCGTCCATCGTGCGCTTGCCGATGCCCGTGTTGAGCAGCGCCTGGGCAACCTCGGCGCCGTCCTTCTGGTACAGGGCGATCGACGCCTCGAGCTCGGCGAGCTTCTTGCCCACGAGGTTGTTGAGTCGCCCGAAACGGTCGAGTTGTTCGGGATCGCCGTGCGCCATCAGCAGCCGGCGCAGGCGATTGAATGCGCCATCGATCCTGGGCAGCGCCGCGTCGTAGGGCTGCCGGTACTCATCCCGGCCCGTCAGCAGATAACCTCGTTGCCCCGTTTCGGCATCGACGATGAGCGAAAGTACCTCGTGCAGCGTGGCCTCCATCTCCAAAGCGACGGCCATCTGCCGGTTGGCAACCTCGAGCCGCCGAAAGCCCATCTCGGAGTAGACCGCGATGGCCAACGAGGCAACGATGCCTAGCGCCAGCGGTATGACGATCTTGAGGGGAAGGACCGGTTTCACTGGGTTGGCGTCTTGCACGCTCCGTGAGGGTCAATGGCCGACTATACGCAACGCGCGTCGGACACTCAACGACGACGACGGCCCATCGGGCCGTCGTTCGCATCACGATGCGATTCCGGGAACGCGCCTGCCACGGCGTAGCGCGCCCCGCGATTCTTCCGCCGTTTCTATGGAGCGACCGCGGGAGTGTCGAGTGTCGTGGGGTGCGGCGCCACCGCCCCGCCCTCGTTTTCCCAAGACTCGGCCGGATTGCGCGGCCGCTGTGGGACCTTGAGGTAGCGCTGGTCGAGCCAGCGCTTGAGACCAAAAATGGCGGTCGCCAACGCCGCCACTGCTAGGATTCGACTCATGGTTTGACCCTCCAGGCTGCCTGCATCGGAAACATCGGTCTGTAACTTATCGCGCGCGGATCGGCTCGACCAGCCGTCCCTCCCGCAATCGCGCGTAGGACTCCACCGACGAGCCGGCGCCGAGCGCGAATCGCGCCTCTATGCCGCGTCGAAACGGTCGCGCCGTCGTCATGGCGCGACGTCGGAGACCTCCGACAATCGAATGCAACAACGACCGATCTGCGGGACGCACGGCCCGGACTATATTGAGCTCGCCATTCATTCTCGATTGGAGCGACTCATGAACCCAAAGAATCCCGACGTATTCCGTCCCGTTCCGGTCATCGCAGTCAGCATCGCCGTTCTGCTCGAAGCGGCACCGGCCTTTGCAGCCTCGCTTGAATTGCCCTCCGTACCTCGCGACCTGCTGCTGTACGGCTCCATCGTTTTGCTGGTCATCGGCATCGCGTTGCGAATTTTCACCGATCGGAATGACGCAGACCCGACACCGCGCGCACCTGATCTGCGCTGGTGGCGGAATATCGAAACCTGAGGGAGGAGAACATGCCCACACGTACTCAATTGGCAGTCGGCGCTTCGCGGTTCTTCGGCATCGCAATTGCGATAGCGATCGGTCTCGTGATTGCAGCGCCCATCGGAAGCATTCGCGGATTCGCGCTCATTGGTTTCGCATGCGCAGTGGCGGGCCTCGCATTGGCGTTATACGAATTGCGAAGCGTGGACCCGCATGCCTTCGCGGTGCTGCGATTCCGCTTTGACCAAATCCTCCAACGTGTGAAGGCAACGGGCGGCGGAGCCGTCAGGGCCATTCGTTCCGCGGCCACCCATCGGACCGCAGGATCGGCGCACTAGCAGCGTCTTGTCCTACAGCAGGAGTCGCCGGTGTCCGCTACCTCGCTTTGGCAACCGTGCGGATACTGGCAACCGTGCGACGCAAAACACATGACTCGCCATCTGAGGTCTCAGTTTTCGAGAAAGGTCAACATCATGACAAAGAAACTCATCCTGTTGCTGACGGCATTGTCGCTGGGATCGACCGTCCTGCTCTCCGGTTGCAACACGATACAAGGTGCAGGCCAGGACATCGAGAAGGCCGGCAGCAAGGTGTCGGAGGAAGCGCGGGAGCACAAGCGTTACTAATTGTTTCTCCGCGTAAACGTTTCAGAAACGCGGTCAACGGTATTGAGCGTTGCGCGTTCAAGGGCATGACGCAAACCCGCTTCGTATTGAAGCGGCCAACTTGGAGGCAATCATGCAATTCAAAATGCGAACCTTGCTGGGCGTCGCGGCCGTCGGCCTCGCGACACAGGTCAGCGCACAAGTTACCTTTTATGAGGGCGATGGATTCGGTGGACGTACATTCTCGATCGACCGCGCCGTGCCGAACTTCGAACCCCTGGGGTTCAACGATCGCGCTCGTTCGGCCATCGTCGAGCACGGCCGCTGGCAGGTATGCGAAGACGCGCGTTTCGAGGGTCGTTGCGTGATCCTGCGACCGGGTAGCTATGACTCGCTTTCCGGGATGGGCATGTCCACGCGGATCTCGTCCGTGCGACCGGCCGGCCCCAACGCGCGATACGACATGCCGGAGCCGCTCGCCGCCGCGCCTAGTTATCAGTACTACCATCGCCCGAATGAACGTCTGTACGAGGTACCGGTGACTTCCGTTCGTGCCGTGGTAGGTCCGCCTGAGCAGCAGTGCTGGGTCGAGCGCCAGCAGGCCTATGACAGCAATGCCAACGTCCCCGGCGCAATCGTGGGCGCCGTCATTGGCGGGGTTCTGGGGCACCAGGTCGGTGGTGGTCGAGGACGTGACGTTGCCACGGCGGGCGGCGCGGTTGCCGGCGCGGCCATCGGCGCGAACGTCGGTCGTGGCGGCGGATACGACCGCGAGGTCCAACGCTGTACGAACGTGTCGAGCAGTTCGAGTCCGGACTACTGGGACGTGACTTACAACTTCCGTGGTGTCGAGCACCGCGTACAGCTGAGCGCACCCCCGGGACCGACCATCGCCGTCAATTCCAACGGCGAGCCACGGGGCTAGCAGCGCCGCGGCAAGCCACGTGCAACCGCAGGGCGCGGCGGCCTTCCAGGCTGGCCGCGCCCGTTTTCATGCGTCGGCCCGCCGCACCCACTCCAAGGAGGCTTAAAAATGATCAAGATCAGCAATGGCAGCGCAACCCTGTTCGTGACGATCGCCCTCGTGGCGTCGCTCGCCGCATGCCAGAAGCAGGAAGGTCCCGCAGAACGCGCGGGCAAGGAGATCGACAAGGCAGTCGACAAGGCGGGACACCAGATCGAAAGAGCGGGAGAAAAGATCCAGGACGCAGCCAAGAAGTAGTGGCGGACCTAGCACCTCGAGGGCCGCGCCAATCGCATTGCCGCGGTCTCGCTGCCTTTCCGCGCAGCCGTTACAGCATGTTGTCGAGCGGCAGCAGCGAGAGCATCTGTATCAACGCGCGCCTGCCCGCGTCGACGTCCGGGTCGGATTCAAATCGGACCGCTTTCCCGCTGACCTCGGTCACCCACTGAATCGACTGACCGCCGGCGGCGGTCGGCACGAGGGTGAGCTTGTAGCTGTTCGCCGGCTGGGTGATCGCGTCGAATCGCGCGACTATCTCCCGAGCGATTTGCGGGCTGTCGATGATGACGCCCATCTCGGTGTTGATTTCGAGGGATCGCTGGTCGAAATTCATCGACCCGACGAACGCCTGTCGACCGTCGATCACGAAGACCTTGGCATGAAGCCCGAATTGTCCCGAGCTGCCGGACTTGATGAGTCCATGCCCCGTCTCTGGCTTGCCCAGTAGCGGGCGAACCTCAAAGAGCTCGCAACCGGCCTCGAGCAGCGGTGCGCGATATCGCGTGTAGCCGACGTGAACGATCGGCATGTCGGTTGACGCCAGCGAATTCGTCAAGATGCGAATGCGCACGCCCCGTTCGCGCAATTTCTTGATCAGCGCCATCTCGGTGTCGCCCGGAACGAGATAGGGCGAGACCAGAATCAGCTCGCGCTGCGTTCCCTCGACCGCCGCCGCCACGCGTTGCCACATCAGCCGCCCCGGCGGGTCGGCGCGCTCGACCTGAGCCTTGTCCGGCGTGTCGTACGCGAGCGAAGCCTTGGCCCAGACCCACGGCAGCTTGCCGGACATCGATTCCGACAGGAAGTCGCGCTTCGGCAGCGAGCGCACATAGGCGGAAGCCGCCATCTTCTCCTTGTGCGCCGCGAGCGCGCGCCGGCACGCCTCGAGTTCGGCGTCGGACGGCTTGCCGAGTGGCAATGTCTCCGCCGGAACCGAAAGACGATCGTTCCAGTACAGGTCGAACGTACGGGAAAGCTCCTTCACCATCGGTCCGGCGACGGCCAGGTCGAAATCGCCGAGTTCCAGATCGGTGCTGGCCTGGAAATAGGCGTCGCCGATGTTACGGCCGCCGGTGACCGCAATCGCGTTGTCGCCGATGTAGAGCTTGTTGTGCATCCGGTAGTTGAGCCGGCGGCCGCCCACGACGAACTCGGCCCAGCGGAACACCGAGAGCTCCCGCCTCACCACGAAGGGGTTGAAGATGCGGATCTCGATATTGGGGTGCGCCGCAAGCGGACGGATCATCGAGCCGATGTCGAACGCCTCGGCGTCATCGAGCAACAAGCGAACGCGAACGCCGCGGTCCGCCGCGTCGAGCAGGGATCCCAGCAGCAATTGACCGGTGTCGTCCTGCTGCAGCAGGAAATACTGCACGTCGAGTGTACGCTCGGCTTTGGTCGCGATCTGCTGGCGCAGTACGAATCCATTGGTCCCATCGACCAGAAGGCGAAAGCCGGAAAGGCCCGGATGTTCCTTGGCTTGCGCGTCGAACCGCTTGCCGAGCGTCGTGGGTTCGGACGGCGCGAGCGCAATCGATACGGTCTTGGGCGCATCCATGCCCGGAGGGAGAGACGCGCAGCCTGCGACCCACAGTGCGACAGGCAACAGGGCAACGGCAAGGAGCGAACGAACGGCGTGCGGAGCGTGCGTGGCTTCGCCGACGATTCGTCGCGGGAATGCGGGGATATGGAGCTTCGAAAACATTGCCCGTCTCCTGTCGGTCGCGATCAACGGAACGGCCCTCGTCGCGTCCGTGGTGCGGGTGCGACGAGGGCAACGCGTTGGCACGGTCGTGATCAATACTTCTTGTGTTCCTGGGCTTCCTGCTGCACCTTCTCGCCGGCTCTTTCAACGTCCTTTCCGGCGCCCTGGACCGTGTTGCAACCGGACAACGAAATCGATCCCAACGACAATGCGGTCAACAACAATGCGATTTTCGCGTACATGGCATTTCCTCTCTGGTGGGTTAGGCAATTCCTGGACTCGACCTTCCTGAACCGATTCGCACCTTTCACCGTGCACCCCGACATCAGCAAGGGCCATGCCATCGCCGGAGAGCGACATCGCGGCGCGCATCAGCGAGCGACGATTCTGTCGAATGGCGTGCCTACGCCCCGCGCTGCCGCGTCCTCCGCGAATCGGTGGCGGTAATCTGCGAAGCTCACACCGGGATCCAGGATTCAACCATCGGCAAGCCTTACCACTCACGTGCGTAGTTTTTACCGAGTGCTCGTCGCTTGTGGGCGCCATCCGACGGTGAGGGTAGGACATGTCCGACGCCTGTTTCGGATTGTTCCGCTACAACCGCAGCACCGAAATTTGCGATCCTGCAGGTGGAGACGCGGGAAGCTTGGCGATTGGCGCGTACGCCCCTCCGCAACACGGACGTCGCCGATCCGGCCGAGCCGAATTCCGCGCACTGTCTCCCCTGTCCCCGCCCTGGGGACAGCACAAGCCCGAGGGTCCTCCCGCCCTCGAGTTCCATTTGGCGGATGCTTGCATCCGCCATTTTTTTGGCTCACCTGGACTTCGCGTGGGTGAAGCATGACAATTCCCGAAGCCTTGCAAATGAAACCACGGACGAGAACATGAAAAAATCGGACGCGAGCCAGGATCAGTCGGCATCGGCGCTCATCTCGAAAAGAATCGCCGAACTTGGCGACTGGCGCGGGGAAACGCTGCGCAGAATGCGCAAGCTCATCACGGAAGCGGACCGGGATGTCGTCGAAGAGTGGAAGTGGGCCGTCCCGGTTTGGTCGCGCGACGGCATCATCTGCACCGGCGAATCCTACCGGAGCGCCGTGAAGCTCACTTTCGCGAAGGGTGCGTCCCTGAAGGATCCGGCCCGTCTCTTCAATTCGAGTCTTGACGGTAACGTGCGCCGCGCGATCGACATCCACGAAGGAGAAAAAATCGACGAGACTGCCTTCAAGGCGCTCGTTCGGCAGGCGGTCGCGCTCAACGGCTCTGCCAGGTCGAAACCTTCGACGAAGGCGAAGTCCTGAGGGGGGACTGCGCCCCTTCTGCGTTCACTACATCGCCAGGTTTTCGGCAGCGAATTCCCAATTGATCAGCTTGTCGAGCAGCGCATCGACGTACTCGACCCTGCGGTTCTGGTAGTCGAGGTAGTAGGCATGCTCCCAAACGTCGATCGTCAGCAGCGGCGTCTGGCCCCGCAGAAACGGCACGTCGGCGTTCCCGGTCGCGACGACCTTCAACTTGCCGCCGTCGGACACGAGCCAGGCCCATCCGCTGCCGAACTGTGCGACCGCGGTTGCGGACAGGGCCTTGCGTAGTTTGCCCGCGTCGCCGAACGCGTCGATGATCCCGTCGCGCAACGCCCCCGTCGGCGCGCCGCCTCCGTGGGGCTTCAACGAACGCCAGTAGAACGAGTGATTCCACGCCTGAGCGGCGTTGTTGTAGATCTTCACCTGATCCGCCTTCCCCGCCGTCGACCTGACGATCTCCTCGAGTGGCCGATCCGCGAACTCCGTGCCGGCGATCAGCTTGTTGAGGGTGTCGACGTAGGTCTTGTGATGCTTGCCGTAGTGGAAGCCAATCGTTTGCGCCGAGATGATCGGAGCCAGCGCGTCCTCGGCGTAAGGCAGCGGCGGCAGCGACAAGGGCTCTGAACCATTCGCTGCGCGGCGCTTCGCGTCCGCGGACCTGGGTGAATTTTTTTCAGCGGACGTAGTCATGGATACTCTCCTCGACGGATAAAGATCGTTGGATGCCTAGTGCGATGGTAGACCGCTCGGGTACAGGTCGGCAATTGCCCTCATCCGGGGGAGAAGGCGTTTCGCTTCGATCATCGCCGAGTTTGTTGTAGATGGTCTTGACGCTCACGCCCAGGATCCTCGCCGCCCGCCGTTTGTTTCCGTTGCAGTGACGCAAGGTCGCGAGGAGCACTTCGCGCTCCGCCTCGGCCAGCGTCATGCCGATCGGTACGTGCACGCCGTCTGCAGGTGCAGCACCAACGCCGGGACCGGTTTGAACCGGCCGGACATCCAGCCGGACGAGGTCGTCGCACAACACGTAGCTGCGCTCGACGCAGTTCTTGAGCTCTCGAACATTGCCGGGCCATGAGTGCGAGCGTGCGAGCGCGAGCGTGGCAGGATCGAAACGCTTCGCCGTGCCGTACGTGCTGTTGAGCCGATCCAGGAACGCCCGCGCGAGCAATTCGATGTCGCCGTTGCGTTGCCGCAGGGACGGCAATCGCACGACGAATACCGCCAGCCGATAATAGAGGTCTTCCCGCAAACGCCGGCCCCGGACGATCGACTCCGGCGGGAGGTTGCTCGCCGTGATGACGCGCACGTCGACGGCGATTTCCTCGGAGCCGCCGACGCGCACCATTCGCCCGGTCTCGAGGATGCGGAGGAGCTTCGCCTGCAGATCGATCGGCATCTCTGTGATCTCGTCCAGCAGCAACGTGCCGCCGTCGGCTCGCTCGAAGTACCCCTGGTGCCGACGGATGGCGCCCGTGAACGCGCCGCGCTCGTAGCCGAAGAGCTCGGCCTCGACCAGGTTGGCCGGGATCGCACCACAATTGACAGCGACCAGCGGTCCCTTGGCCCGCAGGCTGTGCGCGTGCAGGAATTGCGCAGCGACTTCCTTGCCCGTACCCGATTCACCGACCAGCATGACGGCGGCCTGCGAGCGCGCGACGCGCCGCAATTGCAGCTCGACGTCGACCATTTCCGGCGACTCGCCTATCAGCCGCTGAGATTCTTTCGGGACGTCGCACCCAGCCACGCGCGGTCGGCCGGAGACAAGCGGGCGGGGGAATGTCGCGATGGTGGCCGAACCTGATCGCCCAGTGGCGACCGAAATCGGAAATTGGACAAACGCCACTTTACCGTCCTGGAATTCGTTCGACATGAGCCCATCCCTGGTTTTTCGACGGGTACCGTCGACGCCCAATACTCGCCAATCGGACGAATCGCGAATGTAAGCACCGAATGGGAGTTGGTGTAGGGCGAGTCCCGTCGAAACGTCGGAGAGCCCCTACAGCAGCCATCGAATCGAGGTCATCGAAATCGCCGGACGCGCAGTTGCGAACTCACCTCGCAGGTCGTTGCGCCGTCAACTGGGCAGTGCGCCGCAGTGCACGGCGAAGGATCTCGGTTCTGATTTCGCCGAACTGCTTTCGCGTTTCACCCTCGATGAAAGCGGGGCCGATGAGCGGGGGTACCCAGACGTTCGGCGTGTACCGGCCGCTGTTGGAGATATGCACGAGGCCGTCGCCGTCGACGATGCGGGTCGTAAACGTCGACGCCTTGAGATCGCCGCTGATGAGGCGCGAGCGGATCTCGAGGAAGGGCACGAGCACGATTTCGCGGACCGTGTCGAATTCAAAGCTGAACGGCCCGCGAGTTGCCTTGCCCCGCTGCCTCACCGTCAGCACGTTTTCGGCGCGACGCAGTACGCCGCTGTATTGAAGATTGGAGACGTACGCCGTCATGTTGTCGTAATCGGTCAGGACCTCCCAGACCACGGCCGCCGGAGCACCCACCGGGCAGTCCACGTCGACGACGATCTCGGACCCGACCTTCGTCACGCGCACGGCGATGTCCGCATCGGGCAGCGCAGACGACGCGGGAAGCGCGACGGCCCACAGCCACAATGCTGCAATCCAAGGTCGTGTTCGAAGATACATTCGGCCATTGTGGCGGGAAATCGATCCGACCCCGATGGGCGGATCGATGAATGCGCTGTCAGACAAGCGCGGACGGGTTTCCCGGCCGGACGATTTGCCGGCGCGCGCGGCGGATCGATGTCGGAGCATTCCGACACGTTTTCGCGCGCGCCTCCGGCAGCGCCACGGCCCCTGCGTAACGATACTCGGTGTTCCGCCTCAACCGATTCCCAAGACGATGCTTGCCGATATTGCGGCCTTTTGCATGGTGTCGTTGTCCGCATACGCCCAATGGGCCATCCCGAGGCACACCAAGGGCTCCGAGCGCATCTGGTTCGCTCGTGCCCTGCTCGTTGGCCTGGGTACGGCGCTGGGCGTACTGGCCGCAAGCTCTTTCATGGTGCAAGACACGTCGACGGTGGCTTTGTTTTGCATCGCATTCGGACAGGTGCACGTGCCGGCAGCGGTCGTGCTGTTTCTCAAAGGGGGCGACAAGGCCGTCGGACCATGAGAGGTCTGCGACCGCCTGTTCGAGGCTGCGACGTGGGCGGGATGGCTCTATTGTTGCGCCACCACCAAATGCAAAGCAACTTGGCAACGTCGATCGGAGGACCCATGAAGTCGATTCTCGATCCAAGCTTTCGCTATGTTCCCAGCGAGTCGACCGACCTTCGCAAGACCTTCTCGCGGATCCGCCTCGAAATGCAGCGCGCGGGGCCGCCACCCCGCCGATCCGAAGATGCCTCAGCGCTGCGCGTGTCGATGTTCGCACGAATGCGTGGAATCGGCTCGTCGCAATAGGCGCCTCGCAGCGTAGATCTGGCTGCGCGACGTCGCGGCCTGGGTGACGAATGGCCTGGCGCCGAACTCCCTAGCGGGGGCGGCTCGACCCACGCCTCCACGCTTCCCATATCGCGCGGCCGGCGGGCGAGGTGACGATTCTCAGCGCCCCGCCCATCATCGCGACGAGTGCCCTGAAACCGCTGCGCCGGACGACGACGACTCGGTCCGCCGGCAAATGGAAAGGCTTGCGCCGCGCCATGCCGAACCCAAACGTGGCGGCGAGCGCGACGGCGACAACCGGCGTCAACCGATTCTTGTGCGCGACGTAGGCACGGGTCTCCTGCCAGTCCTGCTTGAGGAGTTCGCGCCGGCGCTCGATTCTGCGCTCCACGATGTCGACCGAGTCGCGTTCCGACGAGGGGGCTATCACGGCGCTCCTCCATCCTCGGCCACGGCCGCAGGTCGCAATTGCCGCAGCGACGCCGCGAACACCTGTTCACCTGCCTGCCTTTGCACCCATATCGCGAGGGCACCGCCCGCGAGTATGTTGACCAGCGCGGCGATCGCCAGCGCTCCAGGCCAAGGCACGCCTTCGGACGTCGCCCATACGATCGCTCCGGCGACGAGGGCGAGCCATGCGCTGACCCAGAGAATAGAAATCACGACGGCGGCGCACACCATTCTCGCAAAACCCGCGCCCGCGCGTCGCGCTTCCAGTGCAGCGAGCTCGAGATGGTCGTGGACGAGGCCTTGCACATCGCGAAGGAGTGCCTTCGCGCGGGACGCCAACGTTGGCGGGCCAGGCATCTCGGAATGCGGCGTATCAGGGGTCACGAACACTCCATTCACTTAGGACTCGCAGCGAGCATGGCACCCGCCGCGCCGGGGGTCCATCGGCGGCAGGGTGCAAACGGTGTAGGAGGAAGAGCGACATTGCGATCCACTACGCGCCGATCGCGTGTCGGCAGCTTCCTACTCCATTTCAGGCAATGGGCTGATTGGCGCTCCTGGCTCTGCGAGCCATAGTTGCCGCCATGGAAATGTCGACTGCAAATCTCGACGAGGAATCGCGGATCGTCGTCCGCTCCGCGTGGTTCGTGCATTGACGGCCGTTCCGCGCCGCGGATCGGTTTCGGCAATAGGGCGGCGCCATAGCGCTTTCCCGCCAAGAAAAGGAAGAACGCCATGTCCCTAGGAACCATTTTGCTCATCGTACTGATCCTGGCGCTGGTCGGCGCGTTGCCCACTTGGCCCTATAGCAGCGGCTGGGGCTATTTCCCGAGCGGGATCGCCGGCGTCGTCGTCGTGGTCCTGATCATTCTCCTCGTCATGGGTCGACTGTAGCGGCGGCGGCGCCTCCGGTGCGTCGTTTGACTGCGCCGGAGGCTCGCCACTCGACGCCGGGGGCTCGCCGGCGCGAGCGCCGAAAACCATTTCGGTGAGCCACGTCACGAGCAATGTCGTATACGCGCGCTGGCAGGAAACGTCGGCCAGCGCGTGATCGGCTCCCGGGATCACGCGATAGGTCAGCGATCGCGCGCTGATACAGGCTTCGCGGTAATTGACGATCACCTGGTGCGGCACGACAGTATCCTGCTCCGATTCGACGACGAGCACGTCGCCGGCAAACGCTCCACAAGCCCGCAACGCACGGCTTTCTTCGGCCCGCACGGCCTGCAGCCGGTAAAGTTCGAGCTGTTGTTCCCCTCTCAGCCGCTGTTTGGGGAGTTTCCACTCCGAGTCCTTATAGAGCGCCGGCGCCCGCAATGCCAGCCACTTGACTGGCCGCAGCGCGGTCAACAGCGCCGCTAGATATCCGCCATAGCTGCTCCC
The DNA here is from genome assembly GCA_039931775.1 of Betaproteobacteria bacterium. Classification (GTDB taxonomy): domain Bacteria; phylum Pseudomonadota; class Gammaproteobacteria; order Burkholderiales; family Casimicrobiaceae; genus CAIWHR01. Next base: position 54,810 of record JBDTRG010000038.1, read on the forward strand.
GACGACGGCGATCGAATCGGCGTCGACGTTGTGCTGGGCGGCAAGGAAGTCGTACGCGGCGAGTATGTCGCGCATCCCCTCCTCGCGCGAGACGGTCTCGTGCTGCGCGCTCGTCTGCGCGTGTCCGCGCAGGTCGAACGTCAGGCAAACGCATCCGAGCCCCGAGAGTTCGCGCGCCCGGTCGAGGTATTGGCGTTGATCGCCACCCCAGCCGTGGACAAACAACACCCCGGGAATCAGCGTTCCCGGGGTGATCAGCGTGCCGAGGATGTGCTCGTCCTCCACCCGGAGGTAGACCGGCTCATCGCGCGTCATCATAGGGTTCGACAAAGGCGTATTTGGTGAGCGCCCCGACGGAGGGATCGATGCCGCTAAAATACACTGCGGCCGAGTCGGGCAGCGTAGCAGGTTCGCCATAGGATTCGTGGGAAACCGCGCGAACCACCTGCAGCGTCGCGTCCGATTGGAAGGCTTCCAGCGCGGCGATTTCCGCGCCGGTCGCGCCCCCGGCACGCCAGGACTGCTCGAGAACGCCGCAGCGGCGGCACCCTTTTCCGTCCGTGCCCTGCGCAACGTCGTAGTTGCGCCGCGAGGCAAAGTAACCGGGGAAGCACCGAACGGCCGCGTCGTCGTAGGCGAGGGCCTGGGCGATCGCGAGTCGCACGTCGTCGGCCAGGCCCAGACCGAGCAAAGCGGCGAACCCGCCGCGCACCACGCAGAGCTCGGATCCGCCGTAGACATCGCTGCCGCGGTTGTTCGTCGTCAAACGCTGCGCGCCGCAGTAGGTGGCGGACATGCCGGGCACGCGGACCTGACCCACGCTGTGCGTGATCACGTCGGCGAGGTTCTCTTCGATCACAACCCCGGACGACGCGAGTTCGTCGTCGGAGATCTCATCGATCACCGCGGCCAGTTCCGCGCCGTCCTTGGCCACCCATTGGCCGATCCCCGCTATGCCGCTGGCCAGCTTGACTCGCACCGGACCCGCTTCGAGCAACCGGCGACCCGCGCGTAGCGCATCGCTCCTCGCGAAAGCGCTGTAGCCGCAGAGTACCGACTTTGCCACGCGCTGCGGGAATTCGTCGGACCAGCCTGGCGGGGCGCGCGCACCCGAGTCTACCCGAGGATGGGTGATGGTCTTTGTCGCCACGAAGGCCGCCGGCACCACTCCGCCATACAGATCGTCGGCGTCCCGGATGCCGAGGCGCGCCGCGGTCGCGCTCGTCAGCGTATCGCTGGGCAGGAAGTAAGGCCGATTTGCGTAGGACGTACCAGGATCATGCTCCCCCGCGTACTCGAAACCGGCGAGCCCCGCCAGACGGCGAGCGATTTCGGCTCGAGTGCGCGCTTCGTGGCCGTCGGGAGATCGACGGTTGCGCGCCGACCAAATGACAACCTGCCGGCGCGGCTGCCGCGGACTGCGCGATCGAGGCGCTTCGGCAATCTCTGCCGTTTGCGTCGACGCATTGCGAGCGCGCACCGGGCGGTGGGACTTCATGCGCGGGCCGGAGCGCTCAGCGCCCGGGGCCGCAACTCGAAAGTCGCCGCCTCATTCCAGGTCGCCGCTGGCACACGTCAGCAGGGATTCGCAAATCGTCGCGCAATCGTCAGCCGCGGCACGAACGACGTCATCCCAAGCGTCGTCATCGTACGGCAGCGCCGCGTCCGCTCTTGCGTTGAGTTCCGCGAGCTCCGCCTCTCCGATTGCAGATGCGTACAGATGATTCATGGCTATCCTCCGTAAGGGCTTGACAGGCAAATTGCGCACCAACTATCGCCGACCCGCCATCGGCGCTGCAGTAGGCGTGGTCCGATCGCGGTGTAGTCCATGTGTGCGATGGACTCGAAAGTGTAGGACTCCACCTACACGCTAATCAGCCATTCGACGCCGTCCTACGGATTGAGCGCCCTGGCGATTTGATCTATTTTTCTACGACAGGTGAATCGCGGGCGGCTGACCCGTGAATCCGCCGCGGATAATCGATCGACACGTCGGGCGCGCGAGGTCGTTGCATCCGGGATCGCTCCGGAATGCCTGACCGCAGCTCTGGGAGAAGTGCCATGCAAGTCGTTGAACGCGTAATCGTCCCGATGGACGAGATGACGCTCATCCTCGGTGCGCTGAATGCGCTGAAGCGCGGCGATACCGCGGTACGCCTGCCGTTGAAATGGTCCGGCATCTCGGGCCGCGTTTCGGAAGTCTTCAATGAGGTCGTCGACCGCAACGAGCGGATGGCGCAGGAACTCGAGCGCTTGAGCCTCGGCTCGTTCGGCGCCGAGGTCACCTCCCATCGTCGTGTACGGCGACACGGCGCAGGGTGCTAAGCTCGACGCTTGGAGGGCTCTGGCAGGCAAGCACGGCCGTACGAGAAGTTCATGCGCCCGAGCGCCTGCTGGAGCAGGTGAGCCAATTTCTCCACCGCAATTTCGGGAAGATGCTGGAGGTGCACCGTGTCGTCATTGCACGCCTTCACGACGGGGACAATCTACTCCGGGGCAAGCGGGCGATGATCGTCGACGACGACATGCGCAACATCTTCGCGTTGACGCTGCTCTTGGAGAAACAGGGCATGATCGTCCTGTCGCACGACAACGGGCGCGACGCGATTCGGCTATGGCGCATCCAGGGATCGCCAACGTGATGGACCGGGCGAACATCCTCGTCGTCGACGACCGGCCCGACAAGCACGTCGTCTACAGCGCCGTACTCGACGAGCTTGACCAGAACCTCGTCCACGTGAACTCCGGCCAGGAGGCCCTGAAGGAGGTCCTCAAGCGCGAGTTCGCCGTCATCCTCCTCGACGTCAACATGCCGGGGATCGACGGACTCGAGACCGCGGCGCTCATTCGGCGCCGCAAGCGCTCGGCGCACATCCCCATCATCTTTATCACCTCCGAATACGGCGAAGACGCGCGCGTTGCGCAGGGCTACGCGCTCGGCGCGGTCGACTTCATGGTGTCGCCATTTGCCCCGGAGATCCTTCGTTCCAAGGTCAAGGTCTTCGTCGAGCTCTATCTCCTTGCGCAGTACGCGCGGCGACAGGCCGAGGAGCACGTGGCCCTGAACGCCGAGCGCGCCGCACGTGCGGCAGCCGAGCGCGCCAGCCGGCGTTCCGCGTTCATGGCGGATGCCAGCGCGGCGTTGGGCGGCTCGTTGGCGGTGATGACGGCGAGCCGCGAGCTGCCGCGGCTGGCAATCCCCTTTCTCGCCGACATTACCGCGCTGACGTTTCGCGGGGAGGACGGCGCGGAGGGACGAACGGAAATGGCATGGTCCGATGCCGATCCCGCGCAGAGCCTTCGGACCGAGTCGGTCGCCGCTGTCCCGTACGACTGGTGGCGGGAGGCGATCGAACGCGTCATCGAGAGCGGGAACAGCGAGCGTTTCGACGAGGTTCCGCCGCGCGCGGGCAGTTCGTCGGCAATGACGGCCTCCGCGCCACTCGAGATTCCGCGAGGCACTGTGATCACATCGTTGATGATTCTGCCCCTCAGTGCGCGTGGCCGCACGCTGGGGGCGATCTCGCTCGGCCTCGGGCCGTCCGGGCGAGTGTTCGACGCTGACGCGGCGGCGATAGCGTCCGATCTCGCCAATCGCGCGGCTATGGCGCTGGACAACGCCCTGCTCTACAGGACGATCCGGGATCAAGATAGCCGAAAGAACGAATTTCTCGCCATGCTCGCGCATGAACTTCGAAATCCGCTCACGCCGATCACGAATGCGCTCTACATCATGGATCAGCAGGGAACCGACGCCGGAAAGGTCGCCTGGGCCCGGCAGGTCATCGGCCGCCAGACACGAATTCTGGGGCGACTCGTCGACGACCTGCTGGACGTGTCGCGGATTACCCGGGGCAAGATCGCGCTCAAGATCGAATCGCTCGAGGTGGCGGACGTCGTCGCGGTGGCGGTCGAAACGGCGCGCCCGCTGATCGACGCCCGGCAGCATCGGTTCACTGTCTCGATCCATGAAACCCCGCGCGTCAACGGCGACGCGGCGCGACTGGCACAGGTCCTCGCGAACCTCCTCAACAACTCAGCCAAGTACACGGAGCCCAAAGGCGGCATTTCGCTGACGGTCGCCGGCGACGGAACGCAGGTCGTGTTCCGCGTGCAGGACAACGGGATGGGCATCCCCGCGGATTCGCTTTCGTCGATTTTCGACCTGTTCACCCAAGCCGACCGAACCCTCGACCGTTCGCAAGGCGGGCTGGGGATCGGACTGACCCTCGTCCGGCGCCTGGTCGAGATGCAAGGGGGCAGCGTTTCGGTGCATAGCGGGGGCCGCGATCGGGGAAGTGAATTCACCGTGCGGATGCCTGCTGCGCTACCCGTTGAGGCACCGTCCGCCGCGCCGGGTGCCCCCGCCAGCGACCCTCCCCGGCGCAATGCATCGCGCAAGAAACGCATACTCGTCGTCGACGACAACCAGGATGCCGCCGAAAGCATGGCCGTGCTGCTCCGACTGGAGGGCCATGTGGTGCACATTGCCTACGACGGCCAGGAAGCGCTCGACCTCGTGCCGTCGATACGACCTCACGCGGTACTGCTCGACTTGGGCCTTCCCGGGATCGACGGATATCAGGTGGCCGAACGCGTGCGAGCGATGCCGGAGGGCGCGCGAATCCTGCTGGTTGCAATCTCCGGTTACGCCCAGGACACGCACCGGAAACAATCGACGGGCTTCGACCGGCATTTCGTCAAACCTGTCGACCCCGTCGCCATCACGGAATTGCTCTCCGCAGGTCGCCCCTCGGAAGCCCTGCCGCTTCCGGAAAATGTGGTAGCCTTCGCGAAGAAACGCTGATCAATGGAACGGGCATGCCGCATCCCGCGCATTTCAGCCAGCACGACCCAAGCCATCGCGTTCGACATGGGCACTTCGCCAATGGCTAAAATATCCGACGTGGCCCCTTCCAATCCGAGGACGCGCACCATCCTGGTCGTCGATGACGATCGCGATACCGCCGACACGATCGCCGCGTTGCTCGAGACGACGGGCATGCCCGTGTTGTCCGCCTACTCCGCGCGCGAGGGATTGGACCAGATGGACGAATGTCCCGACATCTGCCTGGTGATCTCCGATATCCGGATGCCGGGCGTCGACGGATTCGACTTCCTGCGCGTGGTAAAGCACCGCTTTCCTTCGGTGCTGACCGTGCTCACGACGGGTCTTCCCATTTCGGACGACGACGTCGTGCCCCACGGAGCCCTGATCCTGCAAAAACCGTTTGCCGTCGAGGAGCTGAAGCGCGCGGTCGCGGAACAATTGCAAATCGACCGCGACGCGCGCTCAACGCCGGGTTAACCCTCAGATACGCGCGAGGCGCCCCAGAAGGTAGCCGACGACCACTGCCCCGGCGATCGTGGAAAGGGGCCGGGCGCGTATCGTCGAGGAGGCGGTTTCGGTAAACTTCGCCTGCACATCCTTCGCCTGTTCGGGAAGACTCGAAGCAATCTCCGCGGCCGAGCTTGCCGCTTCCGCGGTGCCGCTCACCATGCGATGTGCCGTTCCGCTCAAGCGGTCCACCTGCGCGTTTACCTTTTCGGCGACCTTGTCGACCGTCTGGTGCGCGGTTTGCGCCGCCGACTCGACTTTGGGGTTGGTTGCAGACTGGGATAGTCCGCCGTTGTTGCCGCCGAGCGGGGTGGTCCCGCTCATCGTCGTTGATCGATCCATGATGTGTCCTTTCGTGGGCGGTGCTTCCGTGCCACAGCGGCATGGAGCATCCGAGCCGTCAATATCGGCCGCGACGCACCAGCCCGCCATGAGGCGGCGTCCGATTCGCTCGTAGGAGCGTGCCCGGTGCCTACTCGAAGAGCCGGTTCGCTTCGGGATACGGGATCGCGTCGGCGTGAAAGCGCGTGTACGTACCCGATTGCAGCAGCTCCTCGGCAATCCGCCGAGCGAGCATCATCGTGGCCCGCATCGGCCCCGAGCCTTCGCTCACGCGTCGCACCCCGAGCTCCTGAAGCTTCGCGATCGGCGGGCAACCCGGAACCGTGAGGATGTTCACCGGTCCAGCGATCTCGCGCACGAGCGTCCCGATCGTCGACGCGTCCGCCGCGGCTGGCACGAACAGGCAATCGGCGCCCGCCTCGCGGTAACGGTTGGCGCGCTCGATGGACACGCGCAACCGCTCCTCGTCGCTGCCGAGCTTGAGCCAGTAGCTGTCGGTGCGGGCGTTCACGACGATGGGCACGCCCGACGCGCGCACCGCGGCGCACACCGCGCGGACCCTCTCGGTCTGTTCGACGACGTCGATCAGGTGCACGCCCCCAACCTCCGAGCTGTCCTCGATGTTGACGCCAACCGCGCCGAGGGCGATGACGTGCTTGACGGTCGCGACCACGGCGTCGATGGAGTCACCCATGCCGTTGAGGATGTCGGCGGTCACCGGCACGTCGACGCTGCGCACGATCTCGCGCGTGGCCGCGAGGATCACGTCGCGCGGAACGAATTCGTTGTCGGGATAGCCGTGGCAAAACGCGATGCCGGCGCTGCCGGTGCCCACCGCGCGCATGCCCGCGACCTCGAACACGCGCGCGCTCGCCGCATCCCACGCATTCGCGATGACCAGGATTTCTGGTCCCAGGTGCATCTGCTGGAACTCTTTTGCCTTGCCGAGTGTATCCATGTCGCCGCCTCCGGAAACCGGGCTTGCCCCGCTACGCCGCCCGATCGGGGAGCGCCTTCGGGTCGTTGTAGCTCTTCACCTGCGTGCCGCGATAGAGGATCTGCGCGTTGCGCTCGGTGATCGCCTTGTGCAGCGCGACGAATTGCGGGTCCATATCGCGTTCGGGGCGCGGCTCGGGCTCGAAGTGATGGTGCACATCCACACCCCGCACGAGCGTCGCGCTGTCGTCGCCGGCGATTTGCGCCACCGTGGTCGGGATGTAGCGGATCGCGAATCCGATGCGCCGGTCGTCCGACGGATTCGGTGGCGAGCCGTGCACGAGGCGCACGTGGTGCAGCGACATCTCGCCCGGCTGCAATTCGATCGTCACCGCCTCGGTTTCGTCGACTTCGACCGCGACCTCCTGTCCGCGCGTCAGCAGGTTGTTCTGCGCAAACGTATCGCGGTGGGGAATCTGGTCGCGGGTGTGCGTGCCCGGAATGAATCCCATGGCCCCATTCGCCTTGTTGCTCGGCGTCAGTGCGATCCACGCCGTCACGACATCCGGCTTGTCGAGCCCCCAGTACGTCGAATCCTGGTGCCACGAAACGAACGCCGGGTTGCGGGCTTCCTTGATGAAGAAATTGGTCGTCCAGCACAGGAGGTTCGGACCATGGAGATCCTCGATCGCATCGACGATGCGATCGAGGCGCACCAGATCGCCGAGCCACGAGAAGATGAGGTGCGACTTGTGCCTCAGGTCTCCCTTGAGCGGACCGCCTGACTTCGCTTCGAACGCCTCCAGGCGGTCGCGGATCCTGCCGGCGTCGGCCTCCGACATCACGCGTATCGGGAACAGGCAGCCGTCGCGCCAGTACGTTTCGACCTGCGCTTCGGTGAGGATCTTGGGCATAGGATCTCCTTTCGATGTCACGCGCTGCCGCTGATGACCTTCATGACCTCCGGGGGATAGGTATCCCCGGGCCTTCCGTGGTAGATGATCTCGCCACGCTCGAGTACATACAACGCGTCGGCGTAATCGGGAATGTGATGGACATTCGATTCTGCCATCACGACACCGTGCCCGAGGCGGCGAATCGACGCGATGCCTTCGCTGATGCTCGGAATGATCGCCGGCGAAAGGCCCTCGAACGGCTCGTCGAGCAGAAGCAGCCTGGGGTCGAGTGCCAGGGCGCGCGCGATCGAAACCATCTTGCGTTCACCGCCCGAGAGCTGGTTGCCGCCGCGCGTCGCGTACTGGCGCAGCTTCGGAAATATTTCGTACGCGAGATCGATGCGCGTCTTCGCATCGGTCCCCTGCGGCCTCGTCCAGGTGGGCAGCTCGATGTTCTCGGCGACGGTCAGGTCGCCGAAGACCTGGCTTTCTTCGGGAGCGTAACCGATCCCCAGCTGCGCAATCCGATGGGTGGCCACGCCGACGATGGCCCGGCCGTCGAATTCGATCGTCCCGGAGACGGGCTTCCGATAGCCCATGATCGTCCGGAAGGTCGTCGTCTTTCCCGCGCCGTTGCGGCCCACCAGGCAGACGAGCTGCCCGGCGGCTACTTGCAGCGAGACGCCGCGCAGGATGCGGCTGTTCTGGATGTCGACGGTGAGCCGATCGAGCGAGAGCATCGTCACGCTCCCTTGGCGGACTTGCCGACCCACTTGCCCACCACGGCCGCGATGATCGCGGGGTCGCCGAAAAAGTCCGCTGGCGCGCGGTCCGCCAGCACCTTCCCCGCCGTGAGCGCGACGATGCGGCTCGAATACTCGGCGACGAGATCCATGTCGTGCTCGACGAGGATGATCGCCTTGACGCCCGCGCGCTTCGCCGCGTCGACCACGTTCCGCATGATCCCGTGCTTGTCGCCGCTGGAGACCCCGCTCGTGGGCTCGTCCAGCAGGATCACCTCGGGAGAAAGCGCGAACGCGCTGGCGATGTCGAGGAGCTTCTTCTCACCTTGCGAAAGCAGGCGCGATTCGGCGTCGAGCTTGCCGTCGAGCCCGAAGATCGCCGCCACGTCGCGCACCGTGGCGCGCACGGTCGCATCGGATCGGGCCGGCGAGAACAGGTCGAGGCTCTTGCCGGATCGGGAAATGACGGCCACCGCAATGGTTTCGGCGACGGTCATTGCCGGGAAGATGTGCACCAGCTGGAAGGAGCGCGCCATGCCGCGCTGGGAGAGCATCACCGGCCCGATGCCGGCGATGTCCTCGCCCTTGAAGCGCACCACGCCTGCGGTGGGTTTCAGGAGCCCCGTCAGCACATTGACAAGCGTGGTCTTGCCCGCGCCGTTGGGGCCGACGATCGAGACGAGCTCGCCTTCCGAGATCGACAGCGACACGTCGTCGAGCGCCACGAAATCGCCATAGGACTTGCCGACGCCGACCGTTTCGATGAGCGCCGTCATTTTCGCCACACCTTCGACCGCAGATCCAGTGCTAAGCCCATCAGTCCGCGCGGGAAGAGCACCACGATCAGCAGCAGGGTCAATCCGAGGAAGAAGCGCCAGTATTGGGTCGCTCCCATCAATTCCGACTTGAGGAAGATGAACGTGAAAGCCCCCACCAGCGGGCCGAAGAAATTCGCGAAGCCGCCGAGCACCGTCATGAACACGAGCTCGCCGGAATGCGTCCAGTACGCGAGCTCGGGATCGGCCTGGCCGGTGTTGATCGCGAGGATGACGCCGCCGATCGCGCAGTAGAACGCGGAGATCAGGAAGGCGATCAGGCGAAAGAAGCGCACGCGCACGCCGAGGTACTCCGCCTTGCGCGAGTTCTCGCGGATTGCGGTGAGGTGCAGTCCGAACGGGGAGTGCACGACACGCCACATCGCGAGGCCGAGCACGACGAGAAGCCCGAGACAGTAGTAATAGAAGGGCCCGATGAGAAACGCGGTCTTGTCGAGCTCCTTGAAGTCCATGCTAAAAAGCGACGGCCGCAGCACGCGGATCCCGGTGTCGCCGCCGGTCAGGTCGTAGAACTTGAACAGGAACGAGTGGAACAACATACCGAAGGCAAGCGTCAGGATGCCGAAGAAGATGCGCACGTAGCGCACCGAAAGGAGCGCCACGGGAATCGCCACAACCACGGCCGCCGCGCCGGATATCAGCAACACCAGCTCGAAGCTCTTCACGCCGAGCTTGCTCGAGAGCACTGCCGCGCCATACGCGCCGACGGCCACGAAGAGCGCATGACCGAACGACAGGAGTCCCGTGTAGCCGAAGAGCAGATTGAACCCGAGAAGGGCGATGCTGTAGCCGAACGCGGGCAGCACCAGCGTGACGTAGTACGGCTGCGCGAATTTCGGGACGGCCGCCAGGACGACGACGGCCAGCAGTATCGCTACGTACCTCATTCGATGGGCTTCCCGAAGAGCCCGGCCGGGCGTGCGATCAGCACCAGGATCACCACCAGGTAGATCGACAGCATCTCGAGTTCCGCATAGAAGGTGATCGCCGCTGCGCGCATCAGTCCGACGACGAGTGCGCCCGCGAGCGCACCGCGCATGCTGCCGAGTCCGCCGATGACCACGACCGCGAAGGCCTCGACGACGAGCTCCACCGGCATGTCGAGCGAGGCCGCCGCCGTGGGCACGACGAGCGCGCCGCCGACGGTTCCGAGCACGGTGCCGAGCGTGAAGACGCTCGCATAGATCCAACGCACGTTCACGCCCATCGCCTGGCTCATCTCGCGGTTCTCCGCGGTCGCGCGCAAGATGCGGCCAATGCGCGTGCGCTGCAGGAACGCACCGATGCCCATCGCGATCACGACGCTCGCGAGGATCACGAGCACGTTGTAGGTCGGCACCTGAACCTCGCCCACCGAGACCTTGCCGTACTCCATCGCCAGGTTGCCGAGTTGCTGCGGGTTCGCTCCCCAGAAAAAGCGCAGCACGTCCTGGAACATGAGGACCAGTGCAAAGGTGAGCAGCAGCTGGAACGCTTCGTCGCGATCGTAGACGGTGCGCAGCAGCGCCTCGATGGCTGGCCCGATGACGCCCAACACCAGGCCGGAAGCGAGAAGCACCAGCAGGAACATCGACGGCGGAACGCCGACCTTGATCGCCCAGTTCACCGCGGTGATGCCGAAGTAGGCCCCGAGCGCATAGAAGGAGCCGCAAGCGAGGTTGACGATCTTCTGCACGCCGAACACGAGCTGCAGCCCGGCGGCCACGAGAAAAAGAACGGCGGCGTGGAAGACGCCGCCGATGAGGATGTCGAAAAACGCCGTCAAGCTATCCGCTCAGGGCTTGCTCAGAGCTTGATCTGCGCGACCTCGATCCACTTCCAGAAGTCCATTCCGGGGGGCTTCTGCAGCTGGTCGGAATACATCGTGTCGATGCTGCCCAGGGTCGGGAAGTCGTACTTGTTGTTGTTGGTGGTGATGCCCTGGTAGAAGGTCTGCTCGGCGATGTGGTCCTTGCGCATCTGGCCCGGACCGCCGAGCGAATCCACCTTGATGCCCTCCATCGCATTGATGACGTCTTCCTGCGACGGCCACGCGTTCTTCGCCTTGTACGCCGCTTCGACGCCGGCCTTGTAGACCTGCATCGCGAAGTAGGCGCGATCGGCTTCCCAATGCGGGTAATCCTTGAACTTCGCCTCGTACTCCTGCACGAACTGCTTTTGCAGCGGGCTCGCGTTGGGAAGGTCGAAGTAGAGCGTGTTGTGGCCGAAGATCATGCCTTCGGGCGTGAAGCTCTTCTTGAGCAGCGTGTGCTGGAATCCTGCCGCCGGGAAGACGAATTTGGTGCCGCCGTCCATCAGGCCCGCGCCGTACGCGGTGCGCATGAAGATCGGCAGGTCGGCGAAGAGCAGCGACGAGAACACGAGGTCGGGCTTGGCGGCCTTCAGCGCGGCGACGTGGGAGTTCAAGTCCGTCGTGCCGACCTTCGGCCATTGGTCCGCAACCACCGTGTGTTCGACGCCGAATTTCTTCAGCAGCGCCTGGAAGGCTGCGAAGTTGTTGCGCCCGTACGAGTAGTCGGGGTTGATTCCCGCCACCGTCTTGAACTTGCCCTTCCAGTGCTTGACCGCGAGCAGCGATCCCATCACCGCCTCGCACTCGTTGTCCGTGCTCCGGAAGACGTAGCGCGGATTGGGCATCGTCTCCTTCACTCCGTCCTGCGTTGTGCCGTCCCAGAAAATGACCGTCGCCTTCATGTCCTCGGCCACCGGACCCATGGCGAGGCTCACGCCCGACGACACGATGCCTTGCACGCAGTCGACCTTGTCCTGCAGCACGAGCTTGCGCAGCCGCTCGATCGAGTCCTTCGGATTGGTCTCCTCCTCGATGATGAGCTCGACCTTGCGGCCGGCGATGCCGCCGCCGGCATTGATGCGCTCCACGGCGAACAGCGTGCCGCGCAGCCCGCACTCGCCGATGGTTCCGGCGATTCCCGCCTTGGGCGCGATGATGCCGACCTTGAGCGGCGTGTTCTGCGCGATTGCGGGAAAGCTCAGATACGGCTGGGCTGCCGCGACCACACCCGCGCCGCTAAGTGCCTTGACGACTGTTCTGCGTTTGCTGTCCATCGATTGCTCCTCCTGGTGATTGCTCTGCCGTCATTCCCGCGAATGCCGGAATCCAGTTTTCACGGACAACGCCCCTGGGCCCCGCGGGCGCGGGGGCGACGAAAACCATTTCGTGAACGGCATTATCGACTAAACATCGGTGCTGAGACTGTCGCGCGTAAACTTTTCGATCACGTCGAGAAGCTTGTCGGTGGCCTCCCCCGCGCACACCTCGTCCCGGTCGGCGATGGCGCGCGCGATGTCGGCGTGCAATTCGGCGGTGAGCGGCAGGTCTGCCGCTTCTTTGTAATGGTGGTACCAGAAGCGCCGCGACAGGCCGTGCATGAGCCCCATCGCGCCGACGGCGAATTCGTTGTGCGCGGCGGCGTCCTGCAGCGAGTTGAACTCGCGGTCGGTGCGCATGAACGCCACGTCGTCGTTCGCGCGCGCCGATTTCCGGAACCGGGCAGCGATGCGGCGGAATTGCGTGCGCTCCGCTGCCGTGGCGCGCCGGGCCGCGCTGCGCGAAACGAGGCGCTCCAACTCCCGGCGCACTTCCAGCAGGCGAAGCTGGCTCTTCACGTTGATTTCGGAGACGACGATGCCGCGGCGCGGCAGCACGGAGACGAGCCGCTCGCGCGTGAGTCGCTGCAATGCTTCGCGGATCGGCGTGCGCCCGATGCCGAGGCGCAATGAAAGCTCCTGCTCGGACACCACGGCGCCGGGCGGGAGCTTCAGCGTCACGATCAGCTCTTCCAGATCGGCATAGGCGCGATCGGTCAGGCTTCCGTTGGCTAGTGGTGCTTGCGCTTTTCGACGAGCGACAGGAATTTCTCGTACTCCTTCTCGTCGACGCCGTAGCTGTGGTCGTCGTCGGGGAACGTGCCGGCCTTCACCTCCGCGATGTATTGCGAGATGCCCTTGACGGCGACCTCGGTCAGGTTGGCGTACCGCTTGGTGAACTTCGGCTTGA
>JBDTRG010000039.1:0-17722 GCA_039931775.1 Betaproteobacteria bacterium
GGACATCACCCTTTCACGGTGAGTACAGGGGTTCGAATCCCCTTGGGGACGCCAAATAAATCAAATGGATACAGCGCTAGATGGCTCATCCCGTTGAGCCGTGTCTAGATTGCAACACCGCACGACTCCCAGTAAATTTGGGTTGCAACCTCCCGCATGCGCTCTAGTGGTGCGCCGCGTTTGCCTCACCTCAGCATCTGTGCAACGCCGGTGCTGGAGCTGCTTTGGCGGTCAATAGAGACCCTGACGTCACGATTGTCTTTGACCAGCCATTAGGGTTAAACGCCAGACGCCAGCAAATTCTTGGCGTCTGTGATTTCAAACCTCGTCTTGCGATATGCATTGAGCCTCGGCTCGCAGAGGACCCCAAGCGGCCGGGGTTCCGACTCACGTTGACGCATGAACTGGGGCATCTCAGGCTACACCGCAATCTTCCATTGAACTTTGAATCTCTGGACGCAACTCAATCGGGCATCGCGGACAGTCGCCACGACTTGTGGATGGGAAAACGGAAATTGAGCACCACGCGTGACTGGCTCGAATGGCAGGCAAATCGTTTCGCGGCATCGCTACTGATGCCTCATGCAACGTTCACCGATGGACCGCGCTCAACTCAATCGCGTCGTTCGGATGTTCACTCCGGCGCGCGCTGGCAACGACTAGCCGCCCCATGGCAGCGTTGAGTTTGCTCACAAGCGCGTCCGGCGTGAGCCCCGCGTCGCACTAAGTACTTTCACGGATTGGCAACATTCCGGACCGTCGGTAGGATTGGTCTGGAGGCTTCGTCGCGCGTGACGGAGCGGTGCGAAGGAGCAGGCCCGCGCGTGGAACTGCCTCGACGAACCGACCGCGGCTTTCTCCGCGTCGCAATCTGCCAGGGTGATTCATGAGCGCAATTATCGATAGACTGAAATTCCTTCTCGGCGACCAGGTTCTGCCGGACAGCCACTGGAAGGCGTTTCTGGACGAGGTCGGCACCTACAGCGTCGGGATGGAGCGGGAAAATTGCTCGCTCAACGCCAGCAGTCAGATGCTGCTGTCCATCATCGATGTGATTCCGGTGGCGTTCTTCGTGAAGGACCACCTGAGCCGTTTCTTTCTGATGAATCGCGCCTGCGAAGAGCAATGGGGCATGTCGTTCGCCGAGCTGCGCGGGACCGATGGACACGAGCTGTTCCCGCCCGATCAGATGCGGCAGTTTCTGGACACCGACCGGCTCATTTTCCAGGGCAGGCAACCCATCGAGCTGGAAGAGACTTTCTGGAGCGCGTCGCGGCAAAGCAATCGGATCGGCCACACGTTCAAGATGCCGATGTATCGCGAGAACGGCGATCCGCAGTATCTCGTGTGCGTGACACTCGACATCACCGAGCAGAAGCTGGCTCAGGCGGCATTGGCCGACAGCGAGCGGCGGCTGCTGGAGCTGGCAACGACGGATTTCCTGACCGACCTGCCGAATCGCCGTCAATTGTTTGCGCGGCTCGCCGACGAATTTGCGCGAGTGCGGCGCTTCGACGGGCAGGTGAGCTCGGTCCTGGTGCTCGACCTCGATTACTTCAAGCTGATCAACGACAGGCACGGACACGCCGGAGGCGACGCCGTACTCAAGCACTTCGCCGGCCTTATGCGCTCGACCATTCGCGCGATCGACGTGCCGGGTCGAATCGGTGGCGAGGAGTTTGCGATCGTCCTGCCGGGCGTGAGCGCGGCCGAGGCACGAATCCTGGCGGAGCGGCTGCGCAGGGCCGTCGCGAACACGCCCGCGGTGCAGGACGGCAAGCCCATCGCGCTGACCGTGAGCATCGGCATCGCCGCCATCGATGGCGCGGACGCCGATGCGGACGCGACGCTGCGGCGCGCCGACGAGGCGCTATACCGGGCGAAGAGAAACGGGCGCAATCGGGTGGAGCTCGCCGAGGTCCAAGCGGGACACTCGGATCGCGCTCACGTTCCAGCCGAACCAACCATTGCGTGAGCACGAACGTCACCACAGCTTCGTCGGTGCCGGAGTCCTGGGTGCCGACCTTTATTATCCCCCGGCACATCCGTAGTAGTACGGATGGACCGAGACCTCTTCGCTTGCTACCTTGTGTCGACGGTTCCAGGTGCGCAACCAGAAGGTGACGCTTTATGGACGGATCTATAACGGCGATTTCAAGGGCCTGCCGTCCGGCTCCTATTCCAGGTCGATAACTTTGACGCTCGAATACTGAAAGCCGCAGCACCTCCCAAACGTACTGAGAAAATTCACCGAGCCGCTTTCGAGATTTACAAAACGATACCATGAGCTTGCGTGCGCGCATTCTGCTGCTGATCGGGTTTGCTACCCTCGCGCCCGCCGTGGTGCTCGGGCTCCTTCTTTTCGAGGAGCGCGATCGTGATATCGAGGATGCGAAGCACAGCCTCGGCGCACTCGCAAAATTCGCAGCGGATAATCTGGACGACAAGGTCAAAGGTACTGTGCAGCTGTTGCATGGCCTGTCGCGCGCACCCGACCTCGATACATCGGACAGGTTCGCATGCTCGGCTTTTCTCGCTGGCGTGCTTGCACGCTATCCGCAGTACACCGGCTTGCTCACGATCATGCCGAATGGTGATCTGTATTGCGACTCGTTGCGCACCAACCGCAAATTGAACGTCAGCGCGCGGAGCTACTTCATCCAGTCCCGGGCGTCATCCGAGCCGGCCTTCGATGTGGTCATCGGTGGGCTTACCGGAATTGGGGTGCTTCAGGTGGCTTATCCCGTCCGGGATGGCCAAGGCGCCCTTAAGTACGTGCTGCTCGCTTCGCTCAATCTGTCCGACTACGCGCGGGACTTCGTTGCGGCAAGCCAGTATTCGACATTCGAGATGTTGATCTGGGATCGAAAGGGAACCGTCATCGCGCATAAACCAGACGCCGGCGACGGGAAAGTGGCAGGCAGGGAATTTGCGAGATCGGAGTTATTCCGTTTCGTTGAATCGCCTGCGCCCGGTGCTGCGGCTGAGCTTCCCGGCTTGGACGGTGTGCCGAAGGTCTGGGCACGGGGCGTCGTCCCGGAGCCGCGGGGAGGGGGTGTACGTATCACCCTCGGCCTGCCGCGCGAGGTGCTGGTGGCAAATGCGGATCGCGTCTTTCGCGACGCGATGACAGTCCTGATCGCCATTTCGCTGCTGGTTTTGGTCGCGGTTTCGTACGTCGCAGAGAGCAGCATCCGCCGCCCGGTGCGGCTTATTTCGAGCGTGGCGGGACGTGTAGGGGCTGGCGAATTATCCGCGCGCATCGGCGCGCCGTATCCACGCGGCGAGCTCGGCGACTTGATGGCGGTTGTCGATCGTACCGCCGGCGCTGTCCAGGCACAGCGCGCGGAAATCGAAGCGAGGAGTCTCGACCTTCAGCGCGCAAACCGCGCGCTTCGCATGTTGAGCGGAATCAACACGCTCATCGTTCGGGCGCGCGATCGCGACGAGCTTTTCAAGGAGGCGTGCCGCGTTGCCGTCGAAGTTGCCGGGTTCCGCATGGCCTGGATCGGCCTCGTCGACCGCGCTTCGGGGCAGCTAGTCCCGGTCGCATCGGCTGGCATGGGCGATGAGCTTCTGACGGCAGTGGGGGATTTCTACGCACTGCCCACGGATGGCGAGAAAGGGGCCGTCGCCCGTGCGATGCACGAGAAACGCCCCGTCGTTTCCAACGACTTCGCAACGAACTCACCGCTTTCGCTTCGCGCAATGCACCTCGAAGTCGGGAACCGGTCGGGGGCAGTTTTCCCGCTGATCGTTGCGGACGTGGCTATCGGCCTTCTGGCGCTCTACGCGAGCGAGCGTGACTTCTTCCACGACGAAGAATTGAAGCTGCTGACCGAAGTGGCAGCGGATGTCGCGTTTGCGATCGATTACATCGAAAAGGATAAAAAGCTCGACTACCTCGCCCATTACGACGCCCTCACGGGCCTCGCCAACCGCGAATTGCTTCACGGTCAGTTGGCGCAGCATATGCGCAACGCGGGCAGGGGCGGCAAGAAGCTCGCCTTGTTCCTGATCGATTTGGAGCGGTTCCGCACCATCAACGAGACCCTGGGGCCTCCCGCGGGCGACGCCCTCCTGCGACAGGTCGCCGAGTGGTTGACGCGCGTCGCGGGGGACTCCAGCCTGACCGCGCGGGTGGGCGCAGACCAGTTCGCCGTGATCCTGCCCGAGATCAGAGAGGCAGGAGACCTGGTGCGGCTGCTGGAACAAACGATCGACGTCTTTCTGCGGCATCCTTTTTACTTGAATGAGAGCACGTACCATGTCGCCGTCAAGGTAGGCATAGCGTTGTTTCCCGATGATGGCGATAATGCCGACACGTTGTTCAAGAACGCCGGAGCGGCGCTCAAGCAAGCAAAGGCGCGCGGCGATCGCTTCCTCTTCTACAAGCACAAAATGACGGACGGGGCGGCCGGCAAGCTCACGCTCGAAAATCAGCTTCGGCAGGCGCTCGACAAGGGGCAGTTCGTGCTCCATTACCAGCCCAAGGTAAATCTGAAGTCCGGGAAGGTCACTGGCGCCGAGGCGTTGATCAGGTGGATCGATCCGCGAACCGGCCTGGTGCCGCCTCTTCGATTCATCCCCATCCTCGAAGAAACGGGATTGATTCACGAAGTTGGGCGCTGGGTGATGCATCAGGCCCTCAAGGACTACCTTCGTTGGCGCGCCGCCGGTCTTTGCGCCGTACGCGTCGCCGTGAATGTGTCGCCACTGCAACTGCGCCGCCGCGACTTCATCGCCGAGATCGAAAAGGCACTCGCAAATCACGCAGATGCAGGAAACGGGCTGGAATTGGAGATCACCGAAAGCGTGATCATGGAGGACGTCAACAACAGCATATCCACGTTGCGCGCGGTCCGCGCGATGGGGATACCCATAGCGATCGACGACTTTGGTACCGGTTTCTCCTCGCTCAGCTATTTGGCCAAGCTGCCGGTCGACACCCTCAAAATCGACCGCTCGTTTGTGCTCGACATGACGGCCGGCCCGCAGGGACGGGCGCTGGTGTCCGCCATCATCAACCTGGCGCATTCGTTGAAGCTCAACGTGGTCGCGGAAGGCGTCGAAACCGTCGAGCAGTCGCGGCTGCTGCGGTTGCTGGCGTGTGACGAAATGCAGGGGTATTCGATCAGCGAACCGGTGCCGGTTGATGTCTTCGAAGCGAAGTTCCTGACCAAACGGACATCCGGTGTGCGTCTGCTTGAACGCAGTGAAATGGCGAACCTGGCGTGCCATCCAACGTGACGAACGTGTTCCACGAACCTCCGGGTCGCCATGCGACAGCGCAAATGATCGTGCGGTGAGTCGCGTCAGCGCTTGCTGCTGCGCCTTCCGCGCGTCCGAGGTGCCGCCTCCGCGCGCCGGCACGCTTTCGCCCGAACGCGCCGCATCGCGTTGCGCGTCAGGCGGCATTGCCTGTCCAGCGCAAGGTGCTTTGCGTACTCGCGAAGCGCTGTTGCGAATTTGCCGCGTTCCTCATTGATGACGCCGAGGAAGAAGTGCGCATGACTCGTTGGACCGTAGTTGGCGATTGAGGCCTCGAAGTCCTTCGTGGCGGCGTCGAGTTCGGCAAGCGCGTAGTGCATCCGGCCGCTCCAATAGTAGACGTCGTTCTGGAAACGCGGCGACAGGAAGCACTCCTTCGCGAGGGCGGCGAGCTCCCGGGCCCGCCGATGCACGCTTCGATGCGCCTGGGGCAGCATGTCGACCGTCCGGTGCATGATCATCGAGAACGCGTCGGGGTCGGCCTGCATGCGCGCCAGCAGGTCGAACAACGCGTCGATGCGGGCGGGTTCGGTTACTTTCGGCAAGGCCTGAATCGCCTGGGTGAACGACACAAAGGCGTTGACCGCGTCGACCGAATCGATCTGATCGGCGAAGAAGCGCTGCAGGTGGCCGCCGGGATCTGCGGGGGCGGGAAGCATTCCGGCAAAGCAGACGAGCGGGCGATCGTCCGAGGCCGAACAGTGCGCGGAGCCGTTCTTCGCGCCGAAGTACCGTCGAAATGCGTCGAAATTCACCAGGTACGAGAAGACGCCGCCGTGCGTGACGAACGGCTGCTCGAACCAGCCGGTCATGCGGTCGGCGCCGGTGATGCCTTTGTCGATGGACAGCAGCAGCATCCGCCCGCCACTCAGCTTGGCGAGCGCCTCCACGCACCTGATGCCGGCGATCGGCATCAGCACCGAAGCCTCGGCGTGATCGCGCGCAATCGATCGAAGCGTACCATCGAGCGCCGGGTCCTTGTAATGGTGATCGCCGATTTCGACGACCTCCTCCTCGTTCTGCAATCCTTCGAAACCGGGAGCCTCCAGAACGCGAACGAAGCGGGTTCGCGCCTCATAGACTTTGCCTTCCCGGACGCGAAAGGCATCGGAAGGTATCGAGTCGAAAAAGTAGTTGGCAACCACGACGACGGGATTCTTGATCGATGACGGAGCAGGGCTGCCGCGCTTGACGGTGAGTTCACCGGGCACGCCATGCATGTCGATGGCGAACGTCGCGAAGGCGAGGGTGCCGGCACGGACGTGCGCCATGAGGACCGCCGATTCGGACCACTGCTCGATGTGCGCGTCGGACTGATCGCACATGATCAGGACGACGCGAGGGTGCGGGAACAGGCCGCTTGCGCGACGGCGCGCGATGGCGGTCAGGAAATGGTGGCTGAAGAGCCCGGTACCTGCGCCAGGCTCGACGACATACAGGGGTTCGTTCGGGTCAACGGCGTCGCCCTGGTCAAGGAGCCAAGCCTCGATTGCTCCGGCGAAGAGGCTACCGACGAGGGCGTTGCCGGTGATGACGGCGGGCACGCTGTCCCAGATCGCGAGGCCCGCGTCGGTGTAGACGTCCGCGACGCGCTTCCAGACCGTGCTTCGGGACAGGGGCCCGAAAGGCTCGAGGATCTCGTACACCGATGGCTCCGCAGCGAGGGACTAGGAAATCTAGCATGGCAACGCACAGGAATGTTGCGTGGCATCGGTAGGGCGAACGCGCCCGCGCGAGGCAACGTCATCGACGATAATGCCGAGCATGCGCAAATGGCTCTTCATGGCGGTGATCGGATTGATTTGCGCCTGCACGTCGCAACCCCCGGTTTCGGTACCGCCGGCGACGGTGATGCCCCCCGGATTTCCCGGGGCGTACTACCGGGCCACCGCGGCACAGGGTGCGCGCGTGTTTTCGATCGATCCGGCCGAATCACTGCTCGTCATCGAGGTCTACCGGGGCGGCTCGCTTGCTCGCCTGGGACACGACCACGTCGTCGCGAGCCACGACGTGCAAGGGTTCATCGCGCCGGGTATCGGGCGGGCCGATCTTTACGTTCCGATCGATCGCCTCGTTGTCGACGAGTCCCGTCTGCGCGCCCAAGCGGGATTCGATACGCAGCCGAGCGTCGAGGACATCGCCGGGACGCGTCGCAACATGCTGAAGGCGCTCGACGCAGACCAGTTTCCGTTCGCCGTGATCAACGTCGACGGCGCACAAAATGCTTCGGGAACGGCGGAGGGGCGCGTGACGCTGACGCTGCGCGGTGTCGGCCGAAGCTTTCAGGTACCGATACGCACCGAAATCACGAGCGGCGCCGTCAGCGCCGTCGGCCGACTGACGCTGAAGCAGACCGACTTCGGCATCACGCCGTTGTCGGTGCTCGGGGGGGCGATCCAGGTTCAGGACGAGGTGAGCCTGCGATTCAGCATCCGCGCCCGCGCGATGAATTGACATCAATCTATCGAAAGCCGTCCGATGACCTCATCCAAACCGAAAGCGGTGGTCCTGTTGAGCGGGGGCCTCGACTCGGCCACCGTGCTTGCCATCGCGTCGAACGAGGGATTCCAACCCTACGCGATGACGTTCCGCTATGGGCAACGCCATGTCGGAGAAGTGGAAAACGCGCGCCAGGTCGCGCGGGCCCTTGGCGCCTGCGATCAGGTCATCGTTGATTTCGACCTCCGGCAGTTCGGCGGGTCGGCGCTGACGAGCGACATTGCCGTTCCCAAGCATCGGAGCGCGCTCGAAATGTCGACGGGCATCCCGATCACCTACGTCCCGGCGAGGAACACGATCTTCCTGAGCTTTGCGCTTGCCTGGGCGGAAACCTTGCAGGCAAACGATGTCTTCGTCGGCGTCAATGCGCTCGACTATTCGGGTTATCCGGATTGCCGTCCCGAGTACATCGCCGCGTTCGAGGCCATGGCCAACCTTGCGACCAAGGCCGGCGTCGAAGGGACGCAGCGGCTGACGATCCACACGCCGCTCATCCGGCTTTCAAAGGCCGGAATCATCGCGAAAGGCCTCGCGCTCGGCGTCGACTACGCGCTCACCACGACCTGCTACGACCCGGCCGCCGACGGCGCGCCCTGCCGTCAATGCGACGCGTGCCTGTTGCGGCAGAAGGGTTTCGCGGAAGCGGGCATCGCCGATCCGCTCGCGCGTCGTCACGGACGCGGCAATCCGGGCCGCTGAGGCCCGGGAAACCAGGCGGGGTACCGTTACCCGTCGGCCGGCACGCGCCCGATGCCCGGAAGCTTCAGCGCGGGACGTCGTAGATCGAGCCCGGTCACGAGGCCCAGCACGTTGAGCTCGAAGCCTTCGTCGCCGCCGGCGGCAATCCCTAGGATCCCGCGCAGCGATACCTGGTACCCGGTGCCGCTCGGGGTGCGCGCGAAGATGCTGCCGCCGGGAAGGTAGTCCTTGCCGATGGCGATGGACGGCAGGTTGACGCGCAACTCCGGGATCTCGCGACCGAGGTGCGCGATGAAGGTGTTGCTGTTCGGTCCCGGCCACGCGTTGTACGTTCCCGGATACGCGTATGACGCCACCGCCTGCGGGAGCTTGGTGATCACGGTGTCGGCCTCGCTGCCGCGCAAGTCGCGGATGAGGCTCGGCGTCGCGCCGTACCATTCGGCGTCGGGCGCGCGCAGATCCGAGATCGAAACCGCCGTGGGACCGCTCCGCAGGTTCCAGCCGATCACCTCGATGCGCTGGTAGCGCGCAGCGCCCGCCGGCTTGGCGGCCAGCCACGTGTGCACGGCGAACGCTCCGCGCCATCCGAAGGTCCGACTCGCGTAGACCTGCACGATCGCTTCGGGGTGCGTGGCGGGGTCCGGCGCCTGTCCGGTGGAATGCTGGGTTGCGGTGCGCCAATCGCCCTTGAACGACACCGGCCCGAAGGCCAGCGTCAGCATCGGCCCGGCGAGAAGCAGCGCGAAAGTCAGGATCAGCCCGGAAGCGACGCGCGTTGCGCTCACGTGATCCGGTTGAACCAGAGCAGCGAGAAAAGCGACGCGGCGAGAAGCAGCGCGGCGGCGAGTGCCGCGAAGACGAACGTGATCTCCGTGTCCTTTTTCTCGAGGATGAGTTTCGCATTGAGCGTCTCGTACACCTTCTTGAGGTCGGCTGCCGTGCCCGCATGGAAGTATTCGCCGCGCGTCAGGTCCGCGATCGCGCGCAGCGTTTCCTCGTCTAACCGTACGTAGACCGACCAGCCTTCGAAGCCGATCGAGGCGCCTTCCACCGTGCCGAACCCGACGGTGAATACGCGCACGCCGTGCTCGGCAGCCATCTTTGCGGCCTCCAGCGGATCGGGTCCGGTCGTGCGCCTGCCGTCGCTCAACAGGATGATGACGCCCGACGTGTAGGAGCCGGGCGCGACGGGCTTCTTGTCTTTCGCCTCTTCCTTCGGTGCCGGTGCCGGATTCTGGCGAAGGACGGGCGCGGTGTTCCTGGAAAGCCCGCCCTTGAACACCAGCGATTCCAGGTCGATCCCGGCATCGGGGAAAAGTGTGGCCAGCGCAACGTACAAAGCGCTGCCGGTTGCCGTGCCCCGCTGCAGCTGAAAGCGGTCGATCGCCGCCAGCAGGTCCTCCTGGCTTTCTGTGGGCGTCTGGACAAGTGAGGCGGTTGCGCCGAACGACACGATCGCGATCCGGGCATGCGGTGGATGCTCTTCGATGAAGGACTTGGCGGCGAGCTGCGCGGCGGTGAGACGATTCGGGTCTACGTCCTTGGCGCCCATGCTGAGGGACACGTCCATCGCCAGCACGATCGTCTGCACCTGCGACGGCAGCGTGATCACGGCGCTCGGCCGCGCGATCGCGACGATCGCGGCGATCAGCGCGAGCAGAAAGAAGAGCGGCGGGATGTGGCGGCGATATTGTTGACCGGTGCCGAGCGCATCCTTCATCAGCGTCAGGCTGGCGTACCGGAGGGCGCCTTTCTTCTTCCGACGCAGCAACAGCATGTACGCAGCGACGAGCGCCGGCACGGCCAACAGCCACAGCAGCATCTCGGGCCACAGAAACGTCACGAAGTCTCCTGCCGGTGCGGCGGCGTGCGTCGGGTCGACCCATTCAGCCGCCGGCCCGTCGCGATGGCCACCCGAACGCCCGTTTCCGGGTGCCCGATCTCGGCCCTCACTCGCCATGTTGCCTGAAAGGGCGAGTCGTCGTCCATGACCGTACTTTCGGCGCCGATGCTCGGCAGCGTAGAGTCGTCCGGGAAATCGACCGCGGTGGGACCCTGCTAGACTCGGTGGAAACCTTCGCCACAATGCACAAATGATCGCCTTTTCGACAGAGCGCCTTTCGGTCCGGTCGAGTCGTCCATGAAGTTGTCCGTGCTCGACCAGTCGACGGCGGCCAAGGGCGCAACGCAGGATGTTGCGATTCGCGAAAGCCTGGCGCTGGCCCGCCATTGCGACGCGCTCGGCTATCACCGCTACTGGGTTTCCGAGCACCACAACAGCGACAGCATCGTCGGCACGGCGCCCGAAGTCCTGATGGCGGCGATCGCGGCGACTACGCCGCGCATCCGGGTGGGCAGCGCCGGCGTGATGCTGCCGCATTACTCGGCGCTGAAGGTCGCCGAGCAGTTTCGCGTCCTGGAAGCGATCGCGCCCGGGCGCATCGACCTGGGCGTGGGGCGGGCTCCCGGGTCCGACCGGTTGACCGCTTTTGCGCTGAACCCGCATTCGAGCGCTGCCGATACATTTCCTCAGCAAGTCCACGAGCTTCAGGCATGGGTTTCCTGCCTGCCGCTACCCGACGGCCATCCGTTCCATGCGATCAAGGCCCATCCGCAAGGACCGACGCGCCCGGAACTCTGGATCCTTGGCAGTTCGGACTATGGTGCGCAACTCGCCGCGCACTTCGGACTCCCCTACGCGTTCGCCTATTTCTTCTCCGAGGGCATTGGCGTCGAGGAGGCGCTACGTCTGTACCGGCGAAACTATCGGCCCAGTGAGCGGCACCCGAAGCCGCACGCGACCATTTGCGTCTGGGCACTGGCCGCCGACTCCGAGGAGGAGGCCCGGCGACTGTTCATGACGCGCGAATTCTGGCGCGTCGGCTTCGAACGCGGAATCCGCAATCCGCTGGTCTCCCCCGAGGAGGCGGCCGGCTATCCGTACAGCGACGCCGAACGCGCGACGATCGACGCGCTCCGGCGCAAAGCGCTGGTTGGCACGACGGCGCAGGTCGTGGCGCGTCTGTCCGAGCTCGCGGCACGGCTCGAGCTCGACGAATTGGTGGTCGTCACGTGGACGTTCGACCCGGCGCCGCGGCACCGGTCGTACGAGTTGCTCGCCCAGGCATTTCGGCTGGGCTAGACAGCGCGCGCTTCGCGGGAGCCCTCTACGGCGGCGGGTATGACCCAGCCGTCGCCGACATGGAGCCTGATCGACTGGCCCGGCCGCAGTGCCGAGGGCTCCGGCACGTCGAGGTGAACGCGCATCTGCGGGGCGGCCTCGAGATGGGCCTCGAGCCGGAAGTGCCCGCCCTGGTAGATCGCGTGGTCGATGCGCGCGTCGACGCCGGCGGACGCGGGCGGGACAATCGTAAGGTCGCTCGCTCGGAGGCAGGCGCGCGCCTTTCGCGTCGGTTTCTGCGAAGGTGCGCAACGCATGCGAACGACGTGGCCGCAAAGATCGGCACGGCAGGTGCCGTCGCCGTCCACCGCGCGGACTTCCACCGGCAGCACCATGCCCTCGCCGATGAATCCTGCCACGGTTTCGTCCGTCGGCTCCCGGTAGAGCTGTGACGGTGTGGCCACCTGAAGCAATCGGCCTTTGTCCATCACCGCGATGCGATCGGCGAGCGCCATCGCTTCGGCTTGATCGTGCGTGATATAGATCATCGTCGTTCCGGTGCGCGCATGGAAGCGGGCGAATTCGTCCTCCATCGACGCGCGTAGATTGACGTCGAGGTTGGCGAGCGGCTCGTCGAGCAGCACGAGCGAAGGTTCGGTGACGAGACAGCGCGCCAGCGCGACGCGCTGCCGCTGGCCGCCGGAAAGGAGTGCCGGCCGGCGCTCGGCGAAGCCGTCGAGTTCGACGAGCGTCAGCGCCGCCGCGACGCGTCGCGAGCGCTCCGGGTCGCGGACGCCGGCGACCGTGAGACCGTACGCGACGTTTTCGGCGACCGTCATATGCGGCCACAGCGCATAGGACTGAAACACGATGCCGATGCGGCGCCGCTCGGGGGGCACGTGCTGATGGAGGGCCGAGACGGTTGCGTCGCCGATCAGGATGCGACCGGAATCGAGCTTGTCGAAGCCGGCGATCTGTCGCAGCAGCGTCGTCTTTCCGCATCCGGAAGCCCCGAGGATCGCCATGAACTCGCCATCGGCGACTTCGAGTGAGACTTCGTCCAGCGCGCGGAATGCGCCGAACGATTTGCTGACGCGTTCGATCGTCAATCGCGCCACGGAAGGACCCCCGGTGGCAACCGGCTCGCCATCAGCAGCGTCGAGAGCATCAGCGCCGTGGTGACGACGACCGTCAGCGCGCCGAGCGCGGCTGCGTAGGTCGAATCGCCCCCTTGCTGGAACGAGAAAAAGATGACGCCCAGCGTCTCCGCGCCCGACGACCACAGCAAAGCCGATACCGTCAGCTCGTTGAACGCGGTGAGGAAGATCAGCAGCGCGCCTGCCGTCGCCGCCGGTGCGACCAGCGGCAGGATGATCGTCACGAGACGCCTCAACAGGCGCGCCCCGGCGATCTGCGATGCTTCCTCCAGCGTCCGGTCGATCTGGTAATAGCCGCTGATGACGGGCCGCAGTCCCAGGACGAGGAAGCGCGCGAGATAACAGAACAGGATGATCCAGACAGTGTTGTAGAGCGACAGGCCGACAAGAGGCAGCGGTTTCAGGAACAGCAGGATCGCCGCGATGGCGAGCACGACGCCCGGCAGCGCATAGGGCATTTCGATCACCAGGTTGACGAAATGCAGCAACCGCGACCGCCGCCACACGACGAAATAGGCGAGCGGGACCGTGATCGCGACGATTGCCACGGCCGCGGTTGCCGACATGCCGAAACTGTTGAAGAGTGCGCGGCGTGCCGCATCGTGTCCGAACATCACGAAGTCGTAGTTGGCGAGCGTCGCCGTCTTCAGGGTGAGCGGCACGCCGACGGCAGGGACCACCGACGCCAGGATGAGCGCCAGCAGAGGCAAGGCGAGCACGAGAATCGACCACGTCCACAGTCCGGCCTCGACCGGTGCCCGCCAACGGTGCAGCTCGAACGGGCGCGCGACGCTCGATGTGGTGCTGATGCGGAAATCGCGCCGGCTCAGCATGAGGTCCTGCAGCAGGATGCCGACGACCGCGATGAACCCGATCAGCATAGACAGGACCGACACGTCCGCGAGCACGCCCGGCCCGAGGCCGGCGAGGCGCTGATAGATCAACGTGGGCAGGACGAGATAATTGCCGGGGATGCCGAGCAGCGCGGGGATGCCGAAATTGCCGAGGCACGAAACGAACGAAAGCGCGATGCCGGCGACCAGCGGCGGGGTCATCAGCGGCAGCACGATGGTGCGCAGCACCGTGAAGGGACCGGCGCCCCCGGCGAGCCCGGCTTCGAGCAGCGCGCGCGGAAGCGTGCGCAGCCCGGCCCGAAGCGTCAGGAAGACGAGCGGCGCGTACTGGACTCCCAGCACCAGGATGATGCCTTGCGGCGAATAGAGCGGATTGCGGCTGCCCATCGCGGGTGCCATGCCGATCGCCTTCAGGAGCGGGCTCGCCGGACCGAAGAGCTGCAGCCACGCGAGCGCCACGACCTGCGGCGCGATCATCATCGGCAGCACGAAACAGAAGACGAACGCATTGCGCGCACGGATGTCGGTCAGCGATACGACCAGCGCTACGACGCAGCCGATCGCGACCGAGAGGATCGTTCCCCCCAGCGCGGTCACCAGGCTGTGGCGCGTGGCGCTCCAGGTCGTCGCCTCGGACAGCACACGGGTTGCTGCCTCGGCAGACAGTTCACCTTGTGGCGCAATCCCTTCGAGCAGCAGGCGCGCGAGCGGCAGCACCGACAGGATGCAGACGACCAGCAGCAATCCCCACAGCAGGCCGTAGTCCTCGAAACGTTCGCGCCAACCAGTGGCCTCGGGCATCATCAAGGGCCGTCCCGGTTGCTCGGTCTGGGGACGCGGTGGTCAGTTGCCGAAGAGTTCGGCGAAGCGCTTGAGATTGGCGCTGTTGGCTTCGGAAACCTTGACGATGTCCGTGGGCATCACGTTGATCCGCGTGCCTGGCGGAAGCCACGACGGCATGCCGACGGCGGCCTTCGCGGGGATGTAGCCCATCGACACCGCGAGCTTCTGTCCGTCATCGGACAGGATGAAGTCGACGAACGCGCGTGCCGCCGCGGCGTTCTGCGTCGACTTGAGTATCGCCACGGGTTCGGTCACCGCGGGGCTGCCTTCGGCGGGAAAAACGAAATCGATTGGCGAGCCCTTCGCCTTGGCGTTGAACGCCATGAAGTCGACCAATATGCCGTACGATTTTTCGCCGTTTGCGACGGCGGTCAACACGGCACCGTTGCCGCGCACGGCGACCGTGTCGGCGGCTTTGAGCTTTTCGAAATAACGCCAGCCGAGATCGGCGCGGCTCGTCATCGTGCCGAGCATGATGGCCGCCGCGCCCGAATAGAGCGGGCTCGGCATCGCCATCTGGCCCTTGTACTCGGTCTTCGCGAGGTCGGCGAACGAAACAGGCCGAACCTTCGCCGACGAATTGACCGCGATGCCGGTCGTGATCAGCTTCGAGCCGAAATAGGTCTTGTCGGGATCGAACGAGCCGGCCTCGAAGCCGGCGAGCTTGGCACCCGGGTAGGCGAGGAGCCGGCCGGCCTTCTTGAGCGACTCCATGCTCGCGGCATCGGCGAGCAACAGCACGTCGGCCTTCGATGCGCCGCCCGCGAATTCGGCGGCGAGCTTGCCCATCACCTCCGTCGTCCCCGATCGAAAGACCTCGACTTCGACTCCGGGATAGGTTTTCTTGAAGGCGTTGACGGTCTGTGCCGCGTCGCGTTCGGGCTGCGACGTGTAGAGAACGAGCTTGCCGGTCGGAGCCTGGGCCGTGACGCCGCCGCCTGCCAGGAGTGCCGCGAGGCCAGCGATGAAAATGAAATGGCGTCGCGTTGCGGATCTCATGCTGCGGCCTCCCGGGGGGCGATGGGTTGCCGGGCGTTGGCGCCCGCGCAGGTCAATTGAGCATGATAGCGTACCTCGCGCAGCCTTCCGTGCGCGTCGTCGCGACGCAGCGCCCGAGGCCCGGAAGCGTAAACCTCGGCGGCCCTTCGCCGGTCGATCTGTTAAGCTACGCGCCGCATTCGAATGCCGAGTCCCGCCGCAGTCCTATGCCGATGATGTTCGACGAAATCCCGCGCAGCTCACGCGGCCCATGCGCTATCACGCGTTGATTCCGGCCGCGGGCGAGAGCTCCCGATTTGCGTCCGACCGACCCAAACAGTACGCGCCGCTCGACGGCAAGCCGGTGCTCATGCATGCGATCGAGCGGTTGGCGGCGGCGTTTCCGTTGCATATGACCTACGTGGCGCTCCAGGTAGGCGACCGCTGGTACGATTCCGAGATCGGCACGCATCCTCGCGTCTGCGCGTTGCGCTGCGGCGGCTCGACGCGGGCCGAGACGGTTCGCAATGCGCTCGCGATGCTTCCCGACGTGGCGACCGACGATTGGATCGTCGTGCACGATGCCGCGCGACCCTGCGTCGACCCGGCTTCACTGGCGCGATTGCAGCGCGAACTCGCCGACGACGCCGTCGGCGGCATCCTCGCCGTTCCCATGGTGTCCGCGTTAAAGCGCGCCGGCGATGATGGCCGCGTCGCGCGGACCGAGCCACGGGAAGGCCTGTGGCAGGCGCAGACACCGCAGATGTTCCGTTATGGCGTGCTGCGCGACGCGTTTGCGCAGCCCGGTGCCGGGCGGTCCGTCGACGAAGCGCAGGCTGTCGAAGCGCTCGGCCTTCGGCCACGCCTCGTCGTCGGCCACCCGAACAACCTGAAAATAAGCTATTCCGACGATCTCTTACTCGCATCGGCTATCCTGGCCGCGATGCATGGAGCGAAAATTTGACCTCTCTCACCGCAACAATTGCCCGCAACTGGAACGAATCCATCGTTCCGCAACTCGTCGAGTACATCCGCATTCCGGCGAAATCGCCGCACTTCGACCCGCAGTGGGAGGCGCACGGCCACATCGAACGCGCGATTCGCCTGGCCGATGCCTGGGTGCGCCAGCAGCCGGTGCGCGGACTGCACCTGGAGATCGTGCGGCTGCCGCGGCGCACGCCGGTGCTCTACTTCGACGTGCCGGGAACCGGTGATCGGACCGTGCTCCTTTACGGCCACCTGGACAAGCAGCCGGAAATGACCGGATGGCGCTTCGGAGGCGGGCCATGGGTGCCCGTGATCGAGGATGGAAAACTCTACGGCCGCGGCGGCGCTGACGACGGATATGCGGTGTTCGCCTCGCTCGCCGCGATCGGCGCGTTGCAGGCAGACGGCATCCCGCACGCGCGCTGCGTCGGCGTGATCGAAACCTGTGAAGAGAGCGGCAGCTACGACCTGCCGGCGTATCTCGAGTTGCTTGCGCCCCGGATGGGCCGCGTCGATTTCGTCATCGGTCTCGATTCGGGGTGCGGCGACTACGAGCGCCTATGGGCGACGACGTCGCTGCGCGGTCTCACCGGCGGTACGCTGTCGGTGGATGTGCTGACCGAGGGCGTGCACTCGGGCGACGCCAGCGGCATCGTGCCGTCGTCGTTTCGCGTCGCGCGGAAGGTGCTCGACCGGCTCGAGGATTCGGCGACGGGGCGGATACTCCCCGCCGAATTCCATGTTCCGATCCCGGAGGAGCGCGCACGCCAGGCGAAACAGGCGGCGGCCATCATGGGCGAGTCCACGACCCGCAAATATCCGTTCGCCGACGCCACGCGACCGATGGTCGCCGATCACGCCGAAGCGCTACTCAATCGGACGTGGAGACCCGCGCTGTCGGTGATCGGCGCCGACGGCTTTCCCGCGATCGCCGACGCCGGCAATGTGCTGCGCCCGAGGACCTCGCTCAAGCTTTCGCTGCGGCTGCCACCGCCGGTGGATGGCGCGACGGCCGCGAAGGTCCTGAAGCGCGTTCTGGAAACCGATCCCCCGCACGGTGCGACGGTACGCTTCGAATCGGACGAAGGCGCGACCGGGTGGAATGCCCCGCCGACCGCGTCGTGGCTCGAACGCGCGGTCGATGACGCGTCGCGAAAATTCTACGACAAGCCGGCGGCTGCGATGGGCGAGGGCGGCACGATCCCGTTCATGGCGATGCTCGGCAAGCATTTTCCCGAGGCGCAGTTCCTGATCACCGGCGTGCTGGGTCCGCATTCCAATGCGCACGGCCCGAACGAGTTCCTGCACATCCC
>JBDTRG010000040.1:0-20017 GCA_039931775.1 Betaproteobacteria bacterium
AGATCTGCATCACCAAGGACAACACGCAGCTGCAGGTCGACGGCATCCTGTACTTTCAGGTCACCGATCCCAAGCTCGCCTCGTACGGTTCGAGCAATTTCCGCGTCGCCATCACGCAGCTCGCGCAGACCACGCTGCGCAGTGTGATCGGCCGCATGGAGCTCGACCGGACGTTCGAGGAGCGCGACCACATCAACGGACTCGTCGTAGCGGCGCTCGACCTGGCCGCGGCGAACTGGGGCGTCAAGGTGCTGCGCTACGAGATCAAGGACCTGACGCCACCGAAGGAGATCCTGCACGCGATGCAGGCGCAGATTACCGCGGAGCGCGAGAAGCGCGCCGTCATCGCGACGTCCGAGGGCAAGCAGCAGGAGCAGATCAACCTCGCCAACGGGGCGCGCGCCGCCGCGATCGCGAAGTCCGAAGGCGAGAAGCAGGCGGAGATCAACCAGGCGCAGGGCCACGCGTCGGCGCTGCTTGCGATCGCCGAGGCGAACGCGAAGGCGATCCGTCAGGTGGCGGAGGCGATCGAGTCCCCCGGCGGCATCCAGGCGGTCAACCTCAAGGTGGCCGAGCAGTACGTGGGCGCGTTCTCCAACATCGCCAAGACCAACAATACGGTGATCGTGCCGGCGAACCTCGCGGATCTCGCGGGGCTCATCACGGCGGCGATGACCGTGTTCAAGGCGCAGGCGGCTCCCGACGCGCCCACCGCGACCCGGCGGACCTGAGTCGCGCGGTCGCGCAGGCGGCGGGCGCCTGGCCCGCGCGCCACCCTCCCTGCCGCACCCTGTCACGACGCAACGGAGAGTCGGAGCATGAAAATCGAAGGCAGTACCTTCATCGTCACCGGCGGCGCGTCGGGGCTCGGTGCGGCGACTGCGCGAATGGTCGTCGCCGCGGGCGGCAACGCCGTCATTGCCGACCTCAATGAAGCCCAAGGAAAGGCTCTTGCGGCCGAGCTCGGCGGTCGGGCGCGTTTCGTGCGCACCGACGTCGTCGACGAGGCGAGCGGAAAGGCCGCGGTCGCGGCCGCCGTCGACGGTTGCGGCGGATTGCACGGGCTCGTCAATTGTGCCGGGATCGTCCACGGCGAAAAGACGGTCGGCAAGGAAGGCGCGCACTCGCTCGCCGGATTCGTCCGCACGATCAGCATCAACCTGATCGGCACGTTCAACATGATCCGGCTGGCCGCCGAGGCGATGGCGAAAAATTCCCCCAACGACGAGGGCGAGCGGGGCGTGATCGTCAACACGGCGTCCGTCGCCGCGTTCGACGGGCAGATCGGTCAGGCAGCCTACAGCGCGTCGAAGGCAGGGGTCGCCGGCATGACATTGCCGATCGCGCGCGACCTAGCGCGCAATGGGATTCGCGTCATGACAATCGCGCCGGGGTTGTTCGAGACGCCCATGGTCGGGCAGATCCCACCGGAAGTCGCGGAGTCCCTCGGCAAGATGGTGCCGTTCCCGCCGCGTCTTGGTCGACCCGCCGAGTTCGCCTCGCTCGTGCGCGAAATCCTCGGCAATCCGATGCTGAACGGCGAAGTGATCCGACTCGACGGCGCGATCCGGATGGCGCCCAAGTAGAAAAAGTAGGGTCAGACTCGACTTATTGGCGACTGCCGATGTCGCGGCTCGCGATCGTGAAAAAGTCGAGTCTGACCCTACTTTTAATCGCGCCGGATCAGCGCGAGCGAGGCCGCCATCATCACGACGAAGAACACGAGCGTCCACGACGGAATCGCGAGGCCGAGGAAATACCAGCCGGCCTCCGCGCATTCGCCGCTGCCCTTGAATACCTTCGACAGTACTTCGGCGAGAGGCAGCGTCTCGAGCATGTAGTTGAGGCCCATCCCGCATGCGGGGACCTCGTCCTTCGGCAGTGACTGGATCCAGACGTGCCGCATCGCCGTCACGGTGCCGAAGAGGCCGATGATGACCGTCAACCCGGCGTAGATCGCGGCGCCGAGGCGCCCCGGATTGTGGATACCGGCGACCAGGAACACCACGCCGATGCCGATCACGGCCATGCGCTGCAGCGAACAGAGCGGGCAGGGATCGAGCCCCAGCCCATACTGGAGCCAGAACGCCCATCCCATCATCGCCGCGCACGCCGCGGCCCCGAGCAGATACGCGGGCCGTCGCGGCGGCAGAATGATCAACGCGAACGACATGATGCCGATCGTCATCACGAGGACCCGCCACGAGGTCAGCGCGAGCGACGGCGAGTCGCCGAAGAGTTTCAGCAGCGCTTCCTGCGCGAGCAGCACCAGCGCGATCGTGAGGCCGGCCCACGGCCACGGCACTTCGGGATGACGCATCATCGCTGCGATTTCTCCAACGCCTGGTCCAGATCCCACAGTATATCGTCGAGTGTTTCGAGGCCGATCGACAGGCGGATCATCTCGGGCGTGACGCCGGCGCTGCGCTGCTCGTCCTCAGAGAGCTGCCGGTGCGTCGTCGACGCCGGATGGATGACCAGCGATTTGGCATCCCCGACGTTCGCGAGGTGTGACAGGAACTGCACCGCCTCGATGAAGCGCTCACCGGCTGCGGCTCCGCCGCGCACTCCGAAGGTCAGGATGCCGCCCGCCCCAAGCGGCAGGTACCGGCGCGCGAGCGCCTCGTAGCGATCTCCGGGCAGCCATGGGTAGCGCACCCACTCGACCGCAGGATGGGCGGCCAGGTGGTGCGCCACCGCCAGCGCCGATTCGCAGTGCCGCGGCATCCGCAGGTGCAGCGTCTCGACGCCTTGCAGCAGCAGGAACGCCGACAGCGGGGCGAGCGTCGGCCCGAGCGTGCGCATGGTCTCCATCCGCGCCTTCATCGTGAAGCCGAAGTCGCCGAACGTCTCGAAGAAACGCACACCGTGATAGCCGCGCGAGGGTTCGGTCATCTGCGGGAAGTTGCCGTTGTCCCAGGGAAACCGGCCCGACTCGACGACGATGCCGCCCATCGTCGTGCCGTGACCGCCGAGATACTTCGTCACCGAGTGGACGACGATGTCGGCGCCGTGTTCGAACGGGCGGCAGAGATACGGCGAGGCGAGCGTGTTGTCGATGACGAGCGGTACGCCCGCTCCATGCGCGACCGTCGCGAGCGCCGCGATGTCGCAGACGTTGAGTTGCGGGTTGCCGATCGTCTCCGCATAGACCGCCTTGGTATTCGGCTGGAGCGCCCGGCGAAACGCTTCGGGATCGTCGGCGTCGACGAACGCCGCGTCGATACCGAACTGGGCGAACGTGGTCGCGAGCTGCGAATACGTGCCGCCATAGAGGGTGCGCGCCGCGACGATGTGGTCGCCGTTCCTGCACAACGTGAGGAGCGCGAGCATCTGCGCCGCCATCCCGGTGGAGGCGGCGAGGGCCGCGCGTCCGCCTTCGAGCGCCGCGATCCGCTCCTCGAGCGCGGCGACGGTCGGATTCGAGATCCGCGAGTAGACGTTGCCGAATGTCTGCAGGTTGAAGAGGCTTGCCGCGTGGTCGGCGCTGTCGAACACGAACGAGGTGGACTGGTAGATGGGCTGCGCGCGCGCACCGGTGGCCGCGTCGGGAATCTGGCCGGCGTGCAGGCACAGCGTGTCGAAGCCGAACTTGCGATCAGGCATGGGCTCCCTATGCAGCGGATGCAACTTACCTCGGACGCCGCGCCGAGATCACCCCGGTGTTGACGCCCGCCCAGTTGAGCCCGCCCATGATCCGCGCGTGCTCGATCTTCATGCACCGGTCCATGACGACGTCGAGGCCGGCATCCATCGCGATCGCCGCGGCCGTGCTGCTGCGAATGCCGAGCTGCATCCACAACACTTTCGCGCCCTTCGCCACCGCCTCGCGCGCGAGCGCCGGCATCTCGTCGGTCCCGCGGAAGCAGTCGACGACGTCGACGGCATCCGGAATCGCCGCGAGGTTCGGGTAGCACGGCTCCCCCAGCACCTCGCGATAGGTCGGGTTGACCGGAATGATCCGGAACCCGTGCCCCTGCAGGTATTTCGCGGCGAAGTAGCTCGGGCGATACCAGTTCGCCGACAGTCCGACGACGGCGATCACGTGCGAGCGCGTCAGGATGCGGCGCAGTCCCACGATATCGTCGACCGAGGCCATGTCAGCGCTGCTGGTTGTACTGGAAATCCGGCGCCTGGTTGTACGGGTAGTTCTGGTGAATTCGGCGGCCCGACGAAATCCGGTTGCCAAGTGCCGGCGGGAGCGTCGCGTAGTCGCCGGGACCGAACGTCAGGCATTCGCCGACGAAATTGGCGTCGCTGCAAAACACCCAGTAGCCGGCTTCGACGCGCAGCGATGCGGCGCGGTCGTTGAATCCCGTGGTGGCGAGATTGGCTGCCACTTCGTTGTTGATCACGAACGCGCGCCCGCTCATGTTCGCGCCTTCGTACAATACCGCGCGCGAACCCGTACCCCAGCCGCCGACCACGGGACCGCCGCCGCCGCCACCGCCGCCACCACCGCCGCCTCCCACCTGGCGTATCGAGCTCGTGCGGCCGCCGAACTGCGCGAGGTTCGGGTAGCGCCCGGCATCGAAGCTCTGGCACCGGCCGCGGAAGTAGGCGTCGTCGCAGATCTCCCACGTGCCAAAGTGGATGATCATCGATTGGGCGCGGTCGTTGAACCCGACGTCGGACAGGTTGTTGACGGTGCTGGCGACGGCGAAGCTGCGGCCGCTGTAGTCATACCCGTCGAATAGCTCGACCCGCGCTCCGCCGCCGCCGGGTGGGCGGGCGCCGCCCAGCCATTCGAGTTCCCGTGCCGACGAGACGCGGTTTTCGAGGTTGAGACTGCGCAGCGACGGGTAGTCGCCCGGGTTGACTGTCACGCAGCGGCCGCGGAAAAACGCATCGGTGCAAAGTTGCCAGCTGCCGCCGCGGACGATGACCGACGACGCGCGGTCGTTGAACCCGAAATTGCTGAAGTTCGAGATGGATTGGTTCGCGATGAACGAGCGCCCGCGGAAGGCTTCGAGCTCGTAGAACGTGATGTCCGCGCCCATCGAGGACGCGGCCCAGGCGGACCCCAGCAGCATCGTCAGGCAGTGCAGCGTGCGTTTCATCGGTGTCGCTCCTTCGTCCGAGGAGGCGGAATTCCGTGCTGTCGAGCCGCCCCGAGGCCGGAGTTTAGCCGATGCCGATCGGAGCGCCGGGCCGGGTCGAGTTGCCGGAACCGTAGGAATATGACGGAAGCATGCATGGTGGCGGCGATCGGGTCCGAGGCCCGGAACCATGTCCCGCCACCCGCCGGATACTATGGGTTGTGGCGTTTCCCCCCGGCCTCCCGATCGCTAGCATCCCGGCCCGCTTTCGCCCGAGGCGGCGGCACGGCGCCGTCCCGGGCCGAGCCTCCGGGCCTGATCCTTGCTTCGATTCTGTCAAATGAGAGCCGGCAAAGCGACGGCGCAGGGCGTCCCGCCCTTTGTGGCCGGATAAGTTGCAGGCGCAACCCCGGCCCGCCGCCGATCGCAACGCTTACCCACCAAACCCAACGACCCCATGGCCCTGACGCGATTGCAGACCCAGTTCGGCCTGGTCGCCGCGACCCGAAAGCTGGCGGACGCGGAGCGCGCCGAAAGCCTGGCCTCGCTGTCGCAGCGCAAGCTGAACGCGCTGGGGTTGCCGGTCGCCTATGTGGATGGCAGCCGCCGCTTCCGTTTTGCCAACAAGGCGTTCCTCGAGTGGACGGGCCGGTCGTTCGGAAAGCTGATCGGCCACGAGATCCGCGATGTCGTCGGGCACGACGCGTATCCGCTCTACGAGGCCTACGTCGAAGCCGCGCTTGCAGGCGAGCGTACCGGATTCGAGCGACAGCTCGCGGTCCCGGGTCGTCCGTCGATCTGGATTCACGTCGACTATTACCCGGATCACGGCACCGACGGCGACGTACGCGGCTTCCTCATCACCTACGCCGATGTCGATCAGCTGAAGCGGCTCGAACTCGAGGCAGGCTGGCGCGAGCACCGCCTCCGGCTCGTGACCGACAGCGTCGGCTCGCCGATCGTCCACTTCGACCGGCAGCTCAAGGTCCGCTTCGCGAACAAGCCGTTCGGCAACTGGATCGGCGTCGCGCCCGACGATCTGCTGGGCCGCGCCGTGCACGAACTCATCGCCGGCGGCACGTTCGCCGAAATGGACGAGCACATCGAGCAAGCATTCAACGGCGAGAAGGTCTCGTTCGAGCGTCGCGAGCGCAAGGCTACCGGCGAGCTCCGCTGGGTGCGCGTGACGCTGTTCCCGGATCGCGCGGTCGGCGGGCATGTCGGTGGCGTCTTCGCGGTGATGACGGATATCGAAGACGACATCGCAATCCGCAATGCGTTGAAGGCCCAGGAAGTTCAACTGCGCCTCATCGCGGACAACATCCCCGGTCCCATCGCGTACCTCGACAGCGCGTCGACGTACACGTTCGTCAACCAGGCGTTTGCGAACTGGGTTCGCCGCCCGCAGGACCAGATCTGCGGCCGCACCCCGTTCGAGGTGCTGGCGCCGGATGTCGCGTCATTCCTGCGACCCGTCCTCGAACGCGCCCACAACGGCGAGAACATCGAGTACGAACGCATCGACAGCCCGCATGACGACGCACCGCGGTGGGTGCACGGACGCGTCGCGCCGGACCTCGACGCGTCGGGACGGCTGCGTGGCCTCTACTGCACCGAATACGACATTCACGACCTCAAGGTGACCGAGCAGGCACTCGCTGCGCGCGAGGAGCAGCTGCGCCTTTTCACCGACAACATTCCGGATCCGGTCGTCTACCTCGACACCGCGCGTCGCTATGCATTCGTCAACGAGGCGTTCCTGGAGCTCAACGGGCTGGGCCGGGTCGACGTCATCGGCAAGTCGTTCGCCGACGTCAAGGGCAGCGCGGCGATGCAGACGATTGCGCCGGACTACGACCGCGCGTTCGCCGGCGAGACGATCAGCTTCGAGCGGGAATTCGCCGACGCGAAGGGACGCACGCGGTGGATCCGCGGCCGGATGGTGCCGGATCACCGGATCGACAACGCGATCCAGGGCGTCTATGTAGTCGGCCACGACATCACCGATCTCAAGGTCGCGCACCAGAGCCTGAAGGAGGCGCAGGACGCGTTGCGCGCCTCGGAATCGGAACTGCGGCTCATCATGGACAACGTGCCGGCGCGCGTCGCCTACATCGACCGCAATTACCGCTACCGGTTCCTCAATCGCCACAACGAGGTTTGGCTTGGACTCTCGCGCAACGAGCTGACCGGCCGTCCGGTGGCCGAAGTGGTCGGCGAGGATCGCTTCCGGCAGATGAAACCGATGTTCGACCGGGTGCTCACCGGCGAAGTGGTGTCGACCGAGCAGATGCTTGCGCAACCCTCGGGCGAGGATCGCTGGGAGGCGATTCACTACGCGCCCAACCGCGACGCGGCCGGCGAAGTCATAGGCATCTACGCGGTGCACACGGACATTCACGATCAGAAGCGCAACGAGGATGCGCTGCGCCGCGCGAACTGGATGCTCTCGTCGCACATCGACAACACACCGCTCGCGGTGCTGGAGTGGGACCGCGATTTTCGCCTCGTGCGCTGGTCGCCGCAGGCCGAGCGCCTGTTCGGCTGGCGCCCCGACGAAGTCCTCGGCATGCCGATCGACGGCAATCCGCTGCTGCACGAAGCGGATCGCGGCGCGGTGGCCGAACTCCTCTCCCGGCTGATGAGCGGCGAGGAGCCGCGGACGACGGGTCTCACCCGCAACAGCCGCAAGGACGGCGAGACGATCTGGTGCGAGTGGTACCACTCGTGCCTGCTGGACGACCAAGGCAACATCGTTTCGATCCTGTCGTTCGTGCAGGACGTTTCGTCGCGCATCCGGGCCGAGGAGCGGTTGCAGCACATGGCGACCCGCGACGCGCTGACCGGGCTGCCCAACCGCGTGCTGCTGCAGGAGCGGCTGGTTCAGGCCATCGCGCAGGCGAAGCGCAACTCCGGCCGCGTCGGCGTGCTGTTCATCGACCTCGACCGCTTCAAGAACGTCAACGACACGCTGGGTCATCGGATCGGCGACGAGCTGCTGAAGGCGGTCAGCCGGTCGCTCTCGCACGCGCTGCGGGAAGTGGATCTCCTCGCCCGTCTGGGCGGCGACGAGTTCATGGTCGTCGTCGAGGATTTCGACGAATCGGCCAAGCTCGGCCGCATCGCGCAGAAACTGCTGGACGCGGTTGCGCACCCGTTCTGCATCGAAGACCACGACATCTACGTGACCTCGTCGATCGGCATCAGCGTCTACCCGGACGATTCCGACGATCCCGAGGAGCTTCTGAAGCACGCCGACGTCGCGATGTATCGGTCAAAGGAACTCGGGCGCAACACCTATCAGTTCCTCGATGCCGACCTGGCGCAGTACCGGGTGCGCCAGCACGCGCTCGAAACGGCGTTGCGCGCCGCGCTGAAGGCCAACCAGCTGTGCCTTCACTATCAGCCGATCGTGGAGGTCGCTACCCGTTCCGTGGTCGGCGCCGAAGCGCTGCTGCGCTGGGACGATCCCGAGTTGGGAACCATCTCCCCGAAAGTTTTCATCGCGTTGGCCGAGGAGTCGGGACTCATCCATTCGCTCGGCGAGTGGGTGTTGCGCTCGGCGGCTGAGCAGTGCGCCGCATGGCGGCGGGCCGGGCTCGCGCTCAGCGTTTCGATCAACCTCTCGGGCCGGCAGTTCTATCGTGACGACATCGCGCAGCGGATCTCCGAGATCGTGCGCGCCGCCGGCTGCGAGCCGCAATGGGTCGAACTGGAGGTGACGGAGACGAGCCTGCTGCACGACCTCGATTCGATCAGGAAGGCGCTGCACCTGTTGCGCAACGAAGGCTTTACCGTGGCGATCGACGACTTCGGCACCGGCTACTCGTCGCTCACCCACCTCAAACACTTCCCGATCGACACGCTGAAGATCGACATCTCGTTCATCGCCGACCTCGAGACCGATCCGGGCGACGCAGCGATCACCGAGGCGATCATCGGCCTCGCGCGCGGCCTCGGTTTGCGCGTCGTCGCCGAAGGGGTGGGTACGCAGGCGCAGCTCGAATTTCTCGCGGCCCGCGGCTGCCACTGCTTCCAGGGCTACTGGATGAGCCGGCCGCTTCCGGCCGCCGAGTTCGAATGCTTCATCCGCTCGCGGTTGACTCTCGTCGCCTAACCCGTTTAGTAGGGTCAGACTCGACTTTTCCTATCGGGCAGCGTTGGCGGCTGGGCGTGGAAGAAAAGTCGAGTCCGACCCTACTAAACGCTAGAGCGTTGCGAGCCAGCGCAGCAGTTCCTTCGCAGCCGTCTCCCACTTCCGCTCGAGCATCAGCATGTGCGCGAGCCCTGGCACCAGCGTCGCGTCGACGTTGTGGTGCCGGGCCGTCGCGCGGACGTCATCGGGCGTGGAGATCTTGTCTCCCTCGGCGCCCAGCACGAACAGGGGCACGCCGCCGCGCTCCGGAAGCTGCCAATGCAGGCGCATCGACAGGTCGAGCAGAACGCGCGGCGATTCGGCGCACAGGTGCGCGCTCGCCTCGGCCAGGATGTCGGGCGCGACGTCATTGCTGAAATAGTACGGCTGCAGCGCTTCGAGGATGTGCGTCGACATCCTTGCCGGATCGAAGTGCGAGAAGGAGAGCGAATAGTCGGGCGACACGGTGGCGAGCCGCGTCGCCATCGCCATGAGCCCGGCCGGCGGCACAGGGGACAGGAGCGCGGCCGCGCGAATCGGACGGGTTGCGAGCAGCCGTTCGACGATCGCTGCGCCCATCGAATGGCCGATCAGCACCGGCGGACCCGGCAGGTTCGCCATCACGTGTTCGACGTCGGCCGCGTAATCGTCGAGACCCGCGACGAACAGCGTTTCGCTGCCGCCCGACGTACCGTGGCCGCGCAATGACAAAGCATGGGCCGCGTACCCTTTGCGCGCGAACCACGGCAGGAAATGCGGCTCCCAGACCCACGCGTCGCTGTAGCCGCCGTGCACGAACAGAAGCGGCGGCTTTCGGCCGTTGCCGTTCGCGCGCGGCGGCAGGTGCGAGCGGACCTCGAGGTCGGGTTCGGTGGGAAGCATCGGGCGATCGGGAGGCTCGAGACTGCAAAATCGGTGGCGGCAGACGCGTGCGTCGACCGGGCGAGTGGTGTCCGCCGGGATCATGCTAGGATTCGCGCCCGTCCCATGGCCACCGCGAAACAACCCGCCATTCTGCCAGAAACCGCAGCGTCGCCCGCATACGATGAAGGCTGCCGGCGCTGCGCGCGTCTCGTCGCGTTCCTGGACGAGGTCCGGGCCGCGAATCCCGGCTACTACTGTCGCCCGGTTGCGCCGTTCGGCGCCCGCGACGCCGCGCTCGTCGTCGTCGGTTTGGCGCCGGGCATGCACGGCGCCAATGCCAGCGGCAGGCCGTTCACCGGCGACCACGCGGGAATCCTGCTGTACGAAACGCTGCATGCGTACGGCTACGCGTCCCGTCCGGTTGCGACGGCGCGCTCCGACGGCATGGCGCTCCTGGATTGCCGGATCACCAATGCGGTGAAGTGCCTGCCACCCGGCAACAAGCCGTTGCCGGTCGAAATTCGCGCGTGCAACGGCTTCCTGGCCGCAGACCTGGCCGCGCTGCCCGCCGGCGGCGCGATCCTGGCGCTGGGGCGCATCGCGCACGATGCGACCTTGCGGGCGCTCGGCATGGCGCCTTCGGCATCGCTGTTCGCGCACGGCGCGCGACACGCGCTCGACAACGGCGCCGTGCTCTTCGACAGCTACCACTGCAGCCGCTACAACACGAATACGCGGCGCCTGACCCCGCCGATGTTCCGGGCGGTATTCGACGCGATCGCCGCGCACCTGGCCCGCGGGGGCGCGCGCCGGGCGGCCTGACAGCGCATGGACGAAACGCCCGCCGTCGCACCCGAGTCGCCGCCGCCGTTCGACGCCCGCGAACTCCTCGCCTCGCTTCCGCACCGCCCCGGCGTCTACCGGATGTTCGACGCCGCTGGAGAAACGCTTTATGTCGGCAAGGCGCGCGACCTGAAAAAGCGCGTGTCGAGCTATTTCCAGAAGGGCGCGCACGAAACGCGGATCGCGGTGATGCTCTCGCAGGTGGCGCGCGTCGATACGACGGTCACGCGCTCGGAAGGCGAGGCGCTGCTGCTCGAGAACAACCTGATCAAGGCCGAGGAGCCGCGCTACAACATCCTGTTTCGCGACGACAAGAGTTACCCGTACGTGTGCCTGACCGGCGAGACCTTTCCGCAACTGCGGTTCCATCGCGGCAAGCTCGATCGGCAGAACAAGTACTTCGGACCGTTTCCCAGCGCCGGCGCGGTGCGCGAAGGCATGGCGCTGCTGCAGAAAGTCTTCCAGCTTCGCACCTGCGAGAACACGGTCTTCGCGAATCGCTCGCGTCCCTGCATGCTGCACCAGATCCAGCGCTGCAGCGCGCCCTGCGTCGGGCTCATCCTCGAGGCCGACTATGCGGACGATGTGAAGAGCGCCGTGCTCTTCCTGCAGGGAAAAGCCGGGGAGGTGCTGGCGCAAATGAAGGAGCAGATGGGGGAGGCCAGCGAGGCGCTCGCGTTCGAGCGCGCCGCGCGGCTGCGCGACAAGATCACCCGCCTGACGCAACTGCAATCGCGGCAGTTCGTCGAGAGCGCCACCGCCGGCGATCTCGACGTCGTGGCGGCTGCGGGGGAGCAGGGGCTCGTGGCCGTCAACGTGGTGATGATCCGCGGCGGCCGGCACGTCGGCGACCGCAGCTTCTTTCCACGCCACGCCAATGCAGAAGCGCTCGACGAGGTGGTGCCCGCGTTTCTCGCGCAGCACTATGTCGACCGCCCCGTGCCGCCGACGATCATCGGATACGGCGCCGACGACCAGAACGCGCTTGTCGAGGTGCTCTCCGCACAGGCTGGCCAGCGCGTCGAGATCGTCGGCAACCCCGGGGGCGAGCGTCGCGTCTGGCTGACGATGGCCATGCAGAACGCGCAATTCGCGATCCGGCAGAAGCTCGCGCAGAAGGCGACGCAGGAGGATCGGCTCGCCGCGTTGCAGGCGGCGCTCAACCTGCCCCCCGAAGCGCAGCGCATCGAGTGCTTCGACGTCTCGCACACGATGGGCGAACGCGCGGTCGCCTCGTGCGTGATCTTCGACCGTCTCGCGATGCAGACGTCCGAGTACCGGCGCTTCAACGTGTCGCCGCCGGCCGGTGGCGACGACTACGCGGCGATGCGCGAGGCGCTGACAAGGCGCTGCGTACGCATCGTCGCCGGAGAATTTCCGACGCCCGACCTCTTCGTCATGGACGGCGGCAAAGGGCAGGTCACTGTCGCCGCCGAGGTATTGGCCGAGCAAGGGCTGCACACGACGCGGCTGATCGGCATCGCGAAAGGCCCGGAGCGCAAGCCCGGCGAGGAGGACATCGTGTTCCCGGACCGCGACGACGTGCTCAATCTGCCGTCCGATCACCCGGGCCTTCACTTGCTGCAACAGATTCGCGACGAGGCGCATCGGTTCGCGATCCAGGGTCACCGCGCGCGCCGCGCGAAGGCGCGGGTGACGTCGTCGCTGCAGGACATCGCGGGCATCGGCGCGAAAAAGCGCCAGGCGCTGCTTGCGCATTTCGGCGGCATCAAGGGCGTGCAGGCGGCCGGCGTCGACGATCTCGCGCGGGTGCCGGGCGTGAGCCGCGCGCTCGCCGAAAGGATATTCGCGGGGCTGCATTGACTTCGGCGCGTTGGTGCACCGCACAATCCCGCCGTTGGCCGCCGCTTCACATTAAGGTCATACTGAAAACGTACGCTGCGACGGCCCTCGCAATCCAGCCATGACATCCTATCTTTCCATCGAAGCACTGACGGTTTCCTACGGTGCGGCGCGCGTGCTCGACCGGGTGAGCCTCGACGTCGCCCGCGGCGAGATGATCGCGCTCCTTGGTAGTTCCGGCTGCGGCAAGACCACCCTGTTGCGCGCCATCGCGGGCTTCGTCGTTCCCGAATCCGGTGCGATCAAGGTCGAGGGCCGCGATATCGCGGGATTGCCCCCGGAAAAGCGCGGGACCGCGATGATGTTCCAGTCGTATGCGCTGTGGCCGCACATGAGCGTCGCCGCGAACATCGGCTACGGCCTCAAGATGCGAGCGTGGAAAAAAGATGCGATTGCGGCGCGCGTCGACGAAATGCTCGCGCTGCTGCAACTCGAAGGCTTCGGTCCCCGACCCGTGACGCAACTCTCCGGAGGGCAGCGTCAGCGCGTGGCGCTCGGCCGCGCGCTCGCCGTCAATCCGTCGCTGCTGTTGCTCGATGAGCCGATGTCCAACCTCGATTACAAGGTGCGGCTCGAGTTGCGACACGAATTGCGCGCGCTCCAGCAGCGCATCGGCATCACAGCGGTCTACGTGACGCACGACCGCGAGGAGGCGCTGACGCTCGCCGACCGCATTGCCGTCATCGACGCCGGCCGGGTCATCCAGTTCGGCACGCCCGAGGTCGTCTTTCACCAGCCGAGTTCCGCCTTCGTCGCCGGATTCATGGGCGCCGATAACGGACTCGACCTCGTCGAGCGCGACGACGGCACGCTGGTCCCCGCGGAGGGCGCCGGCGCGGGCCGGGCGGTCCGCGCCCACTTCCGCGGCGACGCGGCGCGCCTCGTCGCCGCCGCAGGGCCGGCGCCGGATGACGCTCTGTTGCTGCCGGGTGTGGTCGCGCAGGCATTCTATGTCGGGCAAGGCTATCGATATCGCGTCCGGACCGGCGGCACCGAGGTCTGGGTGCACGCGCCGGAACGGATGGATGAAGGTACGCCGGCGCGGGTTGCGGTCCCGCGCTCGGCGCTGATGTTGTTTCCCCGCGATTCCACCACGCGTATCTAGGAGGGTTCCATGCGATTCCGTTTCATTTTCGCCACCGTTGTGGCCGCCGCGATCAATGCGGCATCGCCGGCCTCGGCGCAGATCACGCTGAACGTGGTCTCCGCCGGCGACCAGAACATGGTCGATTACGTCACCAATTACCTCGGGCCGAAGTTCGAGGCGATGAATCCGGGGGTCAAGGTGCGCGCCGTCGGCACCGGCCCCGGCGATTCCGGCTCGCAGAAGATCTACGAGAAGCTCTCGGCGCAGCAGAAGGCCGGCACTGCCTCGTGGGACGTCGACGT
The DNA here is from genome assembly GCA_039931775.1 of Betaproteobacteria bacterium. Lineage (GTDB taxonomy): Bacteria > Pseudomonadota > Gammaproteobacteria > Burkholderiales > Casimicrobiaceae > CAIWHR01. Next base: position 14,134 of record JBDTRG010000040.1, read on the forward strand.
CGCGGTCGTCCACCAGCGCGGCGCGGCGACGATGGTCAACGAGAAGCTGCTGATGGCGTACCGCAACGATGTCGCCGCCGGCAAGCTCGTCTCGCGCGACACGGCGAAGAATGCGCTGGGCGCCAACGTCGACGGCTATGTGTTGCCGATGTTCCACAGCCAGATCGCCTTCGCGTACAACCCGGATCTCGTGAAGACGCCGCCGAAGTCGTATGCGGAGCTCACCGAGTGGGTCAAGAAAAACCCGAAGCAGTTCGGCTACAACGGCGTCAAGGGCGGCATGTCCGGTGTCGGCTTCGTGATGGGCTGGGTGTCGGCGAACGCCGGCCTCGGCGAAAAGCTCGAGAAAGGCCCCTACGCGGCAGGCGACAAGGCTGCGATCGAAAAGTCGCTGGCCGGCCTCAAGGATTTCAATCGGAACGTGGTGATGACGCCGGGCAATGCCGGCACGCTCGACATGCTGAATCGCGGCGAAATCTCGATGGGTCCCGTCTGGGTCGACATGTTCTACACGTGGCAGGCCGACGGCAAGATGAGTCCGAAGATCAAGCTCGCGCTCCCGAAGCCCGGGCTGCCCGGCCAGCCGATGTACTACGTGATTCCGGCGAAGGCCGCGAACGCGGCACTCGCCAAGAAGTTCATCGACTTGGCCGAGAGCCCTGAAGTGCAGGCGGACGGCATCGTCAAGCAGTTCAACTGGTATCCGGGCATCGACCCGCAATACGTGCAGGCGAAGCTCCCGCCCGCAGCGTGGGCCAAGCTCTTCACCGACATCTCGCCCAACGACCTCGCTGCGTACGGCCGCCCGTTCCCGCTGTCGGAATACTTCACCGATATCGTCGAGGGTTACGAGCGGGTGGTTCTCAAGTAGCGACGTGAGCCTGGGAGCAGGGGTCCTGCGCGCGAGTAGCGCGCGGGGATGCGACCGGGGCGAATCGGCGCAAGCGGCCGACGCGCGACCGAACACTTGTACGGACCGTCCAAGGAGGCCGCGCAGTGACGTCTGCGGCTGAAGCGGGAAGTCCCGCGTCCGTGGCATTGCGCCGCGGGCGCGTCGCGGGCCTGGCGCTGATCGCGCCGGCGCTCGCGATCGTCGTCGCCTTCTTCATCGTTCCGCTCGGCATCTCGTTCGCGCTCGCATTCCGCGCGAAGGATGGCAGCTTCACGCTCGAGCATTTCGCGAAGTCGTTCGAGCTCTACACGACCGACCTCATTTTCACGCTGGCGATCGTCCTGCTGTCGTCGGCGCTGATCGCGGTGGTTGCAATTGCGATCGCCGGCTATCTGACGTTGGGCGAGAACCCGCGCGCAGTCGCGACTTTGCGCTGGCTCTACCGCTGGCCGCTCTTCATTCCGTTCGTCGTCGCCGGACAGGTGATGCGCACGTTCCTCGCCAAGAACGGCATGCTGAACCACGTGCTGATCGGCGTGGGCTTGCTCGATCCGATCGCCTCGCAGAGCGTCCTCGACTGGCGCGGAATCGTCATCGCATTCGTTTGGAAGCAGGCACCGTTCGTGACGCTGCTCGTCGCCGGCGCCATGGCGTCGCTCGATCGCCAGCACATCGAGGCCGCGCGCAACCTCGGCGCGCCGCGCTGGCGCGTGCTGCTCGACATCGTGCTGCCGCAGGTGCGCGGTACGCTGCTGGTCGGCGTCGTGTTGTCATTCGTGACGATGCTCTCGGTGCTGTCGGTGCCGCTGATGATCAATCCCAATTCGCCGACGATGATCACCGTGGACGTCGCCTATCGGATCAACACGCATTCGGACTACGCTGTGGCCAATGCGCTTTGCCTGCTCTCGTTGTTGGTAGCTGGGGGAGGCGCTGCGTTCTACCTGCGACACGCGGTGAAGAGCGCTCGGGACGCGACATGAGCGCTGCATCGATTACCGGATGGGGGTTTCCGGGCTGGGCGCGAGCCCTCGTCACCGCTATTCTGCTGGCACTGTTCGCGTTCGCGATCTTCGGCCCGCTTCTCAACCTGGTGCTCTGGGCGTTTGCAGAGAAGTGGTACTTCCCGAGTAAACTGCCGTCGGAATACGGCTTTCTGTTCTGGCAGCGCGTCTTCAATCCGCGCGGCAATGCGCTCGCCTCGCTCGGCACCAGCGTGTGGATTGCCGTGCTGACGGTCGTCGTGAGCCTCGCCGTCGCGATTCCTGCCGGCTATGCACTGGCGAGGCTCAAACTTCCTTGGCGCGGCGCGATCCTGTTCCTGTTCCTGCTGCCGCAAGCGGTGCCGAACCTGCCGATCTACGTCAATATCGCGCGCGTGTTCTACGAAGTGGGCCTGAACGGCACGATCCTCGGCGTCGTGCTTGTCCACGCGGCGCACGGTCTGGTGCTTGCGGTCTGGATCGCCTCGGCGGCATTCGCCGCGGTCGACGCATCTCTCGACGAGGCCGCCCGAAATCTCGGCGCGTCGCCGTGGACCTGCTTCCGCACGATCACTCTGCCGCTCGCCGCCCCCGGGCTGATGGCCAGCGCGATCTTCGTCTTCCTGGAGTCGCTCGACGAGTTCACCGGAACCTACTTCGTCGGCGTCCCCGACGTGACGACGCTGCCGCTCCTGATGTTCAACGCCAGCATGGGCGGCAACTACCAGATCGCGTCGATCACTGCGCTCTTGCTGCTGCTGCCGTCGATCGGCTTCATGCTCGTCGTCGAGCGGTTCCTGAAAGCGGACGTGCTCGCGATGGTGGGGCGCTGAGCGGGTCGGAACCGTTCCAAGAGCCGGCGCGGTAGAATCGCTGCGCGTTGCCGCCACTGGAGGGCCGCGCGCAAACGATGTTCTCCAACATTCCCATTCTGCTCACTTGGCTCCGGATCGTGCTGATTCCGGTGTTCGTCATCGTCTACTACGTGCCGGACGCCTGGCTCGCTCCCGCGACGAAGAACTGGACCGCGATGTCGGTGTTCGCCGTCGCGGCGATCACCGACTGGCTCGACGGCTACCTTGCGCGCCGTTGGGGCGAGGTCAGCGCGTTCGGAGCGTTCCTCGATCCGGTTGCCGACAAGCTGATGGTTGCCGCGGCGCTGATCGTGCTCGTCTGGCTGGGTCGCGCGGAATCCTATCTCGCGATCATCATCATCGGCCGCGAGATTGCGATCTCCGCGCTGCGCGAATGGATGGCGCAGCTTGGACACACGAAGAGCATCGCGGTCGCGTTCATTGGCAAGGTAAAGACCGTCGCCCAGATGACGGCGATCATCGCGCTGCTGCTGTGGGAAAACGTGATTCCAGGGGTGTCGACACCGCTGCTTGGGGAAATCGCGCTGTGGGTCGCCGCGATCCTCACGCTGTGGTCGATGTTCCACTATCTCAAACTCGCCGCGCCGCATATTGAAGGCCCACGGAATTGACGCGCCCTCGATGTGTGCTCGAGCAACCCGGAATTTGACCGGGTAGCCGCAAAAACAGTAAAATACAAGGCTGTTCCCTGATAGCTCAGTTGGTAGAGCGACGGACTGTTAATCCGCAGGTCCCTGGTTCGAGCCCAGGTCGGGGAGCCAAATATTCAATGACTTGCGAGGGCCGATTGCCTAAAAATTAGGCAATTGGGTATATTCGATAGACCCAATTGGGTCTATTTCACGCTCGCAATGATCGGTGTTTCGTTCGGCCGCACCATCGTCGGCAGCAGCCCCTTGATGTAGATTTCGGTCGTGCGCACGCTCGCGTGGCCGAGCAGGTGTTGCACCCGGCGAAGGTCGATTCCACTGCGTACCATATCGGTGGCGCCCTTCGCGCGAAGATCGCGCAGGCCAAAGTCCTGCACATTGGCTTTACCCGGACCGCAATAGCGCCGGAACATGGCGCCGATACCGTCGACGGTGAAACCCTTGCCATCGCGCCGATGCACGAACGTGGGATAGACGACGTCGGCGGCGAGATGCTGATCGATGAGCGCCGCAAGCTCGCCGACGAGCTCGATCTCGACCAACCTGCCGGTCTTACCGCGTGCGAAGCGAAGCGCGCGCTGGCGCTCCGCTAGCCTGATCACGTTGCGCGGTCCCATGCCGAGCAAGTCGGCCGGAAGCGCCAGCGTTCGAATCGCGAGAACCATCGCGGCCCGTACCGCGACGCCGGCGACCGCATGGACCTTCAGATACTCGTCGTCCGAAATCAATCGCTCTCGGCGCACTCGGCGCGGTTTCCTGACCCCTCGGCATGGGTTCAGCGTGACGTGACCCGCTTCCACCGCGTAGGACATGGCGGCCGATAGGCAGGCGAGCTCTTGGCGAACGTGCGATGTGTCCTGCGCTCGTGCATCGCGATATCCGGCGACATGACGGGCTGTCAGCGCTTTGATCGGGATGTGACCGAGCCCATCTTTCAATGGCTCTTTGTCGCGCGCATAGTCACGCGCCGTACGCAGCGAAATCCGGCCGGCCTTCACATAGCCGGCGCAGATCGTTCCGGCGAAGAGGTCGAGCAGCCAAGCAATGGTGTCGACGGTCGGGCCGTCGCGTCGCCACGCCGCGAAGCTCGCCATCGCCGCCACGTAATCGGAGCCGAAATAGGTCCACGCCTCGGCGGGACCGCGCCGCGCGCGATACTGGCGTCCGTGACGGTACAGGCCTGGCGGCAACGGTTGTTCACGCCTCGGATGTATGCGGCGCCTTCCCATGCCTTTCCCTGATGGCTCGAACATTGACCTCGAATTGCGGCTCGAGGTCGCGAGGGGGCTCGCCTCCAAGCGCCGCGGTTACGGCGTCCCTGGCCACGAGTATCACCCCATCGGAAGGGTGAATCTTGAATGGAATTCCGAGGCTGCGCAACACGCGCGCTTGCGCTGCAGGGCGCTCACGCCGCGTAAGCTCAGCCAAATCAGTAGGAGAGAGTATCAATTGCTTTTAGTCGCCAACCGTAACGCTGCATGAGGGAAATCAGGGAATGTGCATGGACTCGGATTGCCACGGACACGGTCTTCGCTCGCGTGAGGAAAGAGAGGAACACGCCCCTCGCGTGAGAACAGAGTTATCCAGGCGGGATGCCTTCGCACTGGACGGTGCGTAGGGGGCCGCACGCGTCGCCGCGTGCGCAAAAGAAAAGGCCCTCGATCCTTGCGAACTGAGGGCCTTGCTGCGTGACGAACCAACGAGTCCATGCACGAGGCATGGCCGCAGGCGCATCACCTAGCATCGCCGGATCTTGCGATCCGACAACGCCAGCTATGCTCGGGCGCTAGACCGAGCGCACAACCTAAGTCGCTTGCGCGACGAGATCGGAATCGCTTCCGATCACTTCAAGGGCGGGTAACGACCGCAACGCCAACGCCAAAGAGGCACTGGACTTAATCTCGGCTTGACGACAAGCCGAGATGAAGGCTGTGTGAGCACGATGCTCACGGCAAGCGGCTGGAGTATTGCACTGTCGGCGCGTCACTTCAAGGGTGGGTGCGACGAAATGAGGGGTGCAAGACGACAAGCCCCTTGCTGCAGGGGGTTTTTCGTCTTGACAATGCGGCGGTCTACGAATGAGGAGCAAGCTCAACGATGCCGCTGGTCGTGTTCGCGGTCTTCAGTTGAAGGGAGGACCAACACACGTCGCCCATTGCAGACCTAACGGTCAGCCGGAAACCGACATACGGAGGCGTGCAAGCGGACGTTCGACGCTGCAGTTTACGGCAGCAATTCCGACTCCGCGCCGAATTCACGCCTGTTGCTGCGGGTTTGCGTTGGCGAACAGTTGTCCGACCATCTCACGAAACGGCGGTGTTTGATCCGAGCGAAAGGCTTGCGCCCGTCCCTGACTGATTAGCTCCGAGGGCGCGGTTTGGGCCGCCTGGCCAAAGTGATCAGCTGCATTGTCGGCGGGCACTGCCCCGCCGCCCATGTACTGCTTGAGCAAACCGCCCAGATCAAATGCCATGACGTCCTGCG
>JBDTRG010000041.1:0-174626 GCA_039931775.1 Betaproteobacteria bacterium
AGCGCTCGATCATCGCGGGCACCTGCTCGCTCTGATCGGGATGCACGATGAATACCACTTCGTAGTGACGCATGCAGAGCACTCCTTCTGGTCATGTTGGGCGGTTGCCGCGAAACGGCGCCGCCGGGCGGCCTCCCCCCGTCTGCAAGGGGTGAGGCAAGGGAACTGAGGATTCTAACCCGTTTTTCTCTGCAAAACAAGCGGATAGCTGTCGGACTAGCCCCGCGACGCCCCCGCCAGCGCTTGATCCCGCTCCGCCTTCGGAAGCGCGGCCAGCGCCTTGACCCGATCGTAGAAGCGGGAAAGGTCGCCGTTTTCCTGGTCGAGCAGCGCCTTGAACTGAGGGACCCGGTCGGCATAGAGCCCGGCCGCGGCGATGCCGGCGTTGTTGGCGCCCGCGGCAAACCACCGGTCGAACGTCGAGGTCCCGTCGGAGGCCGCCTTGCGGCGCTCGTTCTCGGCGCGCATTTCGGCGAAAACGGCGGCCTTGCCGGCCCGCTTCTCGGTGTCGCTTGCCGTGCCGGCGTACAAAGCGCTCAGCCGATCGCGCGCGGACGCGATCATCGCGCGGAACCCGGCGCGACTGCGCTGTCCGCGCTCCATGTCGGCGGCGATTTCCGCGACCTGTGCCGCGGGGCGCCGCATCGCCTCCGCAGCGAGCCAGCGCGCCACGCCCTCCTCCTCGACGGCGACGGCGAACGACTCGTTGAACGCCGTGTCGTCCTTAACGTAGACGACCTGATGCGCGAGCTCGTGAAAGATAAGGCGCGCGAGCTCCGCCTCGCGGTAGCGCACGAACGTCGACAGCACCGGGTCATCGAAATAGCCAAGCGTCGAGTAGGCGGGCACGCCGCCCAGATGGACGTCGTCGCCGGCGGCCTTGATTCGCGCCGCTTCGGCGCGCGCGTCGTCTGCCGCGAAGTAGCCGCGGTAGGCGACGCATCCAGCGACCGGGAAGCACCATTGCCGCGGCGTCAGCGACAACTCCGGCGCGGCGAAGACGTTCCACAGCACGAAAGGCCGACCGAGGTCGGCATAGTTCGTGTAGCTGCGATTGTCAGGCAGCGCGAGATCGTGCGACGCGAACGCGCGGATCGACTGCGCGCGCACGAGGTGCAGCTTGAGCGCGGGATCGGGCGTGGTTTCGATCACTTCGGCGATCGGCTTCGCGCGGGACAAGAGATCGATCTGGCCGTTGAAGCCCTGCCAATAGAACTCGACGGCCGAACAGCCCGACAGCGCGAACGCCGCCACCGCGCAGACGATCGGGGAGCGGCCCCGACCGCGGATCGTCATCGGCCGCCGACGAATCGCCGGAGGCGTTCGACGCCGTCCTCGAGCTTCGCCATCCCGATCGTATAGGCGAAGCGCACGTGCGACTCCGCGCGGTGGCGCCCGAAGTCGAGACCCGGCGTGATCGCCACACCGACCGCTTCGAGAAGCTCGCGGCAGAACGCTTCGCTGTCGGACGCGAACCGCGAGCTGTCCGCGTAGACGAAAAATCCTCCGGTCGGCATCACCGGAATCCCGAACCCGAGCTCGAGCAGCGCCGGGACCAGGAAATCGCGTCGGTCGCGAAACGCACGCCGCCGCTCTTCGACGAGCGTCAGCGTCTCGGGCAGGAAGGCGGCCAGCGCCGCGCGCTGCGAGACGGTGGGCGGCGAAATGTAGAGATTCTGCGCAAGTTTTTCCAGGTCGCGGACGTGCCGCTCGGGGGCGATCACCCAGCCAAGCCGCCAGCCCGTCATGTTGAAGTACTTGGAGAAACTCGACACGACGAAGAGATCGTCGGCGTGCGAGCCCGCGATCGACAGCGCCGATTTCGGCTCACCCTCGTAGGTCAACCCGAGGTAGATTTCGTCGACGACGAGGCGCCCGCCCAGGCGCGCCACCGTCTCCGCGATCCGGCGCAGCTCGTCCTCGGCGACTTGCGTGCCGGTAGGATTCGACGGCGACGCGATCAGCGCGCCGCGCGTGCGTGGCGTCCAGGCGCCTTCGATCAGGTCCGCCGAGAGCTGGTACCGGGTGTCCGGGCCGACGGGAACGCCCACCGGCTCGCCCTCGAACACGCGGACGAACTGCCGATTGCACGGGTAGCCGGGGTCGGATTGCAGGATCTGGTCGTCACGATCGACCAGGAGCGCCATCACGAGCACCAGCGCCGCCGACGAGCCCGCGGTGACGATCACGCGGTCCGCGGAAATCGAAACGCCCAAGTGGTCCGAATAGTGACGCGCAATCGCCTGCCGCAGTTCGGGGATGCCGAGCGCTGAGGTGTAGTAGACATCGCCGGACGCGATCGCACGCTGCGCCGCGGCGATCACCGGTGCCGGGGTCGGAAAATCCGGTTCGCCGATCTCCATGTGCACGACCGTGCGGCCCGCGGCTTCGAGCGCGCGGGCGGCCGTCTGCACTTCCATCACGTGAAACGGCTCGATGGCGGCGACGCGGGACGCGGTGGCGATACGGGCATCCATCGGAGGGACTAGACCCTTGCAGGGGCGAAAAGCGCTATGGTAATGCCTTGGCGGTCGCCGCTGCGTGCCGCCGGACCTATCGAGCTTCTACGCGACCCTGCCCGCCATGAACCGAATGTGCCTCGTTGGATGCGCCTTCGCCACCCTCGCCTTGGCGCCGGGGGCCCGCGCCGACGTCTACAAGTGCGCGGGTGAAGGCGGCGGCCCGGTCTACCAGGAAATGCCTTGCGCCAAAGGCCGTGAGCTGCGCAACTTCCAGACCGACCCTCCCGAGATCACGATATTGCCCGCACTGCCGCGTGCCCCGACACCCGCCGAGAAAAGCGCTGCCGCCGCCGATGCCAGGGCCGCCAAGGACGCGAAGACCGCGAAGGACGCGAGGCCGGGCAAATCGGTGCTTTCAGGCGACGCGTCGGAGCGCAAGTTCCTGCGCACCGGGATGAGCGAAGCCGAAGTGATGGCAAAGCTGGGGCAGCCCGACATGACCACCGGCGGAAAAAACGGCGGCGCCGCGCGCTGGACCTACATGCCGGCGCCCGGCGATTCCGAGACGATCACGTCGATGACGATCACCAAGGGCACGGTCACCGACATCGAACGCAAGGCCGTCAGGAAGTGACCGGCCGCCCTTCCGGACGCCCGACGCCGTCACGATGCGTGCGCTGATCCAGCGCGTGCGGGAAGCCTCGGTCAGCGTCGATGGCCGCGTCGCCGGGGCGATCGGTCCCGGCCTCGTCGTGCTGGCCGCGATGGCAGCGGACGATACCGACGACGATCGCGACTGGCTCGCGCGCAAGATCGTCGCGTTGCGCATTTTCGACGACGGCGACGGCGTGATGAACCGCTCGATCGTCGACGCCGGCGGGGCAATCCTCGCGGTGAGCCAGTTCACGCTCTTCGCGTCGACACGCAAAGGCAACCGGCCGTCCTGGTCGGGCGCCGCGCCGCCCGGGGTCGGGCAGCCGAAGTTCGACGCATTCGTCGAGGCGCTTTCGCGCGAGCGCGGAGGCAATGTGGCAACCGGCATCTTCGGCGCGACGATGCAGGTCGCGCTCGTCAACGACGGACCCGTGACGATCTGGCTCGACACGCGCAATCGCGAGTGAGCGCGGCGGGCAAAGCCCGGGCCCGAAGGGCGCGTCGCCGCGCGATCGCGACCGATCGCGCGCGCGGCGAAACCTCAGGGCAGATCGAACAGCAGGATTTCGGCGCCGACGCCGTGGTCGATCGTCACCGCCGATTCGCCCTCGAGCTTCATCGCGTCGCCGGCGCCGAGCAGCGTGCCGTTGACGTGCGCGCTGCCGCGGACGACATGCACATAGGCGCGGCGCCGGGGTGCCAGCGCATGGGCAACGGCTTGCGCGCCATCGAGTAGCGCCGCGTAGACGCGGGCGTCCTGCTGGATCAGCACCGAGCCTTCGGCGCCGTCGCGCGATGCGACCAGGAGCAACCGGCCGCGCTTCGCGTCGTCGGCATAATGCGTCTGCTGGTACCGCGGCGCGATGCCGGTCACGTCGGGCTCGATCCAGATTTGAAGGAAGTGCACGCCTTCCGACTTGGAATGGTTGTATTCGCTGTGGCGCACGCCTCGCCCGGCGCTCATCGCCTGCACGTCGCCCGGCGCGATGACCGACCCTGTGCCGATGCTGTCCTTGTGCTCCAGCCGACCGGAGAGCACGTACGTGATGATCTCCATGTCGCGATGGGCGTGGGTGCCGAATCCCATGCCCGGCTGTACGCGGTCCTCGTTGATCACCCGCAGCGGACCGAAGCCCATGTGATCGTCGTCATGGTAGTCGGCGAAGGAAAACGTGTGGAACGAATCGAGCCAGCCGTGCTGCGCGTGCCCGCGCTCGTCGGCGCGCCGGATCCTCATCATGGCAATCCCCCCGATCGGCTATTTGACGCGTTGCGCGACGTGCACGGCGAGCGTCCGGCGCACGCCATCGCGGATCAGGCCCCCGACGTCGCGGCTGACCGCGTGGCGAAACGTCGGATCGGTCGATAGGTCCTCGCCGAACACTTCAGTGAGCGCGAGAAAGCCATCTGCGATCACCGACGCGTTCCCGCGCGCGGTGGCGGCGATCGCCGCGAATTTGGCGGCAAGCGGATCGGAAACCTCGATCCCTCCCCCTTGCTCGTCAGTTCCGCTCGCGTAGCGGATCCAGCCGGCGATCGCGAGCGCGAGGTGCTCGATCGACGCACCCGCAGCGAGCCGGTCGCGCACCGTGCCGAGCAGGCGCTGTGGCAGTTTTTGCGACCCGTCCATCGCGATCTGCCGAGTCCGGTGCGGCAACGCCGGGTTGCGGAAACGCGCGACGAGATCGGCGCAGTAGACGCCGAGATCGACACCGGGAGGCGGCTTCAACGTCGGCACGACCTCGGTCGCCATCATTCGATCGATCAGCGTTGCGATGAGCGGGTCGGCCGAGGCCTGCCAGACGTACTCGTGCCCGAGGAGTGAGCCGAGATACGCGAGCGTCGAATGGCTGCCGTTCAGCAACCGCAGCTTCATCGTCTCGAACGGCGCGATGTCGGCGACGATCTGCGCGCCGGCGCTCTCCCACGCAGGGCGCGGGCCGGCGAAGCGATTCTCGATCACCCAGCCGTTGAACGGCTCGGCGACGACCGGCGCGGCGTCGGCGACGCCGAGCAGGCGCGAGGCCTCGGCGACGTCGGCTTCGGTCGTCGCCGGAACGATGCGGTCGACCATCGTGCACGGAAACGAAACGTGCGCGGCGATCCAGTCGGCGAGCGCGGGATCGAGCGCCTGCGCAAACGTCGCGACGAGGTGCTCGACCGTGCGGCCGTTCTGCGGCAGGTTGTCGCAGCAGACGACGCTGACGGGTCGACCGGTGGCGGCGCGACGCGCGCCGAGCCCCGCGACCAGCACTCCGATCGCCGATACCGGCGCCTCCGGGTGCGCGAGGTCGTGCGCGATGTCGGGATGCGCTTCGTTGAGCCGGCCGGTGGACGGATCGTGGCAGTAGCCCTTCTCGGTCACGGTCAGCGACACAATGCCGATCGCCGGATCGGCGATGCGCGCGATGACGCCTTCACGGTCCGTGCCGAGGAACATCGTTTCGCGGATCGCGCCGATCACCCTCGCCGAGGTTCCCGCGGCCCCCTTTTCCAGCACCGTGTAGAGTCCCTCCTGGCGCGCGAGCGCGGTGGTCGCGCCGGGCGTCTTGAGGCTCACGCCGCAGATTCCCCAGCGCGGATCGGCGCGCAACACCCCGTCGGTATACACCGCCTCGTGCGCACGGTGGAACGCGCCGAGTCCGAGGTGGACGATGCCGACCCGGACAGTGTCGAGGTCGTAGTCGGGACGGCGAATCGTCGCAGGCAGGCTCCCGAGCGCCGAACGGCTCAAAACGAGTGGCATCGGGCGTCTACCGCGGGATACTGCCGAGAGCCGGCTGCTTCGATGACCTGCTTGCGGCCGGCGTCGCGGGCTTCCCGTCCCCTGCACCTGTCCTCGCGACGCTGCCGGTTTCATGCCAGCCGCGCTGGAATTCGCGCGCGACGCGACGCAGGTGTCGGTGCATTGCCGCGCGTGCCGCGCCTACGTCGCGCGCGTCGAGCGCGTCGACGATCGCCTCGTGATCGGTCAGCGTCTTGGATCGCAGCGCGGCCGTGTGAAAGTGCACCTCGATCCTCGCCCACAAGTCGCCGCGCCGCTGGTCCCACAGTCCGGCCACGGCGTAGCCCAGTGCTCCATTGCCGGTGGCATCGGCGATTCGCACGTGGAACTCGCGGTCGGCCGCGTCCCGTTCGGTGGAATTGTCGGCGTGGTCGCGCATCCGCACGATCGTTTCGCGCAATGCAGCGATGTCCGATTTGCGCGCATTGCGCGCCGCCAGCGCGGCGGTTTCGCCCTCGATGATCGCCCGCGCGGCAAGAAGCTCGAACGGACCGGCGCCGCCGTCGCCCACCGGTGCCGCATCGGGATGCATTGCCTTCCGGGTGCCCTTGACGAAAATGCCGGTGCCGACGCGGACTTCGACGCGCCCGGCGATTTCCAGAGCGATGATTGCCTCGCGGACGGAGGTCCGCGAAACGCCGAGCAGCACCGCGAGTTCGCGCTCCGGCGGAAGCCGCGAACCTGCGCAGAATTCGCCGCTGTCGATCAGCGCGACGATCTGCCCGGCGATCTGCCGGTACAGCCGCGTGGTCTCCACCATCCGCAATGGCACTGGCGCTCCTCCCCTTTGGAAATCCCCGTCCCGGATTATCGGGAAGCCTCGCCTGGCTACTCTGTCGACGGTATTACGTTCTCCGTCGACTCTACTGCCAGCGCCAAACCCCGGTCAAGTGGTCCAACCACTCGACCAAACGCGGCGACCGACGCGGCGCCAGCCCATGCGTGTGGGCGTCATTCAGTCTTGTAGTGACCGGACTTGCCCCCGGACTTTTCGACGAGCCGCACACCGTCGATCGTCATCGCGCGATCGGCGGATTTGCACATGTCGTAGATCGTGAGGAGTCCGACGGCCGCGGCCGTCAGCGCCTCCATCTCGACCCCGGTTCGGCCGAGCGTTTCGGCGGTTACCTCGATGGACAGGGCGCTCGCCGCAGCGTCCGACGCGAACAGGACGGCGATGCGGGTCAGCGGAATCGGATGGCACAGCGGAATCAGTTCCGAAGTCCGCTTGCCCGCCTGGATCGCGGCGATCCGCGCGACGCCGAGCACGTCGCCCTTTTTCGCGGAACCCGACATGATCAGCGCGAGGGTTTCGGGCCGCATCGCAATGCGGCCGGCGGCCCGGGCGATACGTTTGCTTACATCCTTGGCTGCGACGTCGACCATGTGTGCCTGCCCGGCCGCGTCGAAATGCGTAAAATGGGCGCTTTCCGCCGCCATTGCTGGCGCCTCCTTCCGCTTCGCCGGGAGGCGCTTCTGGATCGAGGATGCCTTCCCCTTCTTTCCCGCGCGAGCCACGGCAACGCCTTCCGCTTGAACTTCGGGTGACGCGGCGAATCTTAGCATTGCAAGCCGCGGCCTCCCGTACCTGCTGATGCCCCTCCCGCCCCCTGCCACCCTGACGCCCGCTCCGCGCCGACGCCGCATCGGCGGGAGATTTATCGCCGCGATCGTCGCGGCAACCCTCGCCGCGCAGCCCCTTGCGCCTTTCGCCGTCCCGGGCAGCATCGCGATCGCGCAAACGCTGCCCGATCTCGGCGACGAATCGCAGAGCATCGTAACGCCGAGCCAGGAGCGCAAGCTCGGCGAGTCCGTGGTCCGCCAGATCCGCGCATCGGGCGCCTATCTCGACGACCCCGAGGTCAACGATTACCTGAACGACCTCGGACACCGCCTTGTCGCCGTGCGCCCCGATGGCAACTGGGATTTCGAGTTCTTTGCGCTCGCCGATCCGTCGATCAATGCCTTCGCGCTGCCTGGCGGCTTCGTCGGCGTGAACATGGGCTTGATCCTGCTGACACAGACCGAATCCGAACTCGCCGCAGTGCTCGGCCATGAAATTTCCCACGTGACGCAACGCCATTTCACGCGGTCGCTCGCGGGCCAGCAGCGCTCGCTCCTCTACTCGCTCGCCGCGCTCGCGGTGGGCCTCGCCGCGGCGCGCTCGGGATCGGCAAACGCGGGGCAGATGGCTTCCGCCGGGATCGCGGCGGCACAGGGACTCGCCATCCAGTCGCAGTTGAATTACACCCGCGAGAACGAGTACGAGGCCGACCGCATCGGCTTCCAGCGGCTCGACCTCGCGAAATTCGACCTCACGGCCGCGGCGACGTTCATGGAGCGGCTGCAACGGCAGGGGCGTTTCTCGGACAGCAACACACCATCCTATCTGCGCACCCACCCGATCACGGTCGAGCGGATCGCCGAGGCGCAGGCGCGCGCGTTCGGCAAGCCGTACCGGCAGGTGGCCGACTCGCTGGATTTCCAGCTCGTGCGCGCACTTCTGCGCAGCTATCAGGGCGCCGCGAGGGAAGCGGTCGAGTACTTCACCGTAGCACTCGCCGAGCACAAGTACAACGACGAGATCGCCGCACGTTACGGCCTCGTCGCCTCGCTCTTACGCGCCGAAAACTTCGCGCGCGCCAAGGTGGAACTCGCCACCTTGGAAAAGCTCGCCCCACCGCACCCGATGATCGAGGCGATGGCCGGACACGTCTTCATGGAGGCGGGCGATCTCGACATCGCGATCTCCCGATTCGAGCGCGCGCTGACACGCTATCCGAACAAGATGCAGTTGATCTACGACTATCCGGAGGCCTTGCTCAAGGCCGGACGTGCGCGCGAAGCCGCGGTGTTCCTCGACCGCGAGCTCGCGCGCTTCCCGAGCAACGGACCGCTGCACCGGATCGCGGCTCGCACCTACGCGGAGCTCGGCAAGCGGCTCCAGCAATACCTGCACCAAGCCGAGTACTACGCGTGGCAAGGCGATTTGAAGGGCGCGGTGGTGCAGCTGGAGCTCGCGTCGCGCGCTGGCGACGGCGATTTCTACCAGTCGTCCGTCGTAGAAACGCGGTTGCGCACGCTGCGCCGCGAACTCGCCGAGCAGCAGGCGCTCGCCAAGAACGGCTGATACGCGCAGGGGCACGAAATATTCCGCGCCCCTGCAGGACCCCATGCAGGACGGCGCGTGCTACAGCACCTTGTGCCCCGTGATCAGCGTCGGCAGCCAGGTGGAGAAATGCGGCACGTAGGTTACGAGCTGAATCGCCACCCAGATCGCCAGATAGTACGGCCATATCGTTTTCATCAGCTCGCCGATGGACACGCCACCGATAGCGGCGCCCACGTACTGCACGGTGCCGACCGGCGGCGTGGTGAGGCCCAGTGCGCAGTTGAGCAGCAGCATCATGCCGAACTGTACCGGTCCGACGCCCATTTGAATGGCCAGCGGCAGGAACAGCGGCGTCGTGATAAGAATGTGCGCCGCCATGTCGAGGAACGTTCCCAGCGCGAACTGGATGAGGTTGATGTAGAGCAGCATGATCCACGGGGTCTGCGTCGCCGACAGGAGCATCTGGGCCATGGCCTCGGGAATTTCCAGCCACGCCATCTGCCATTGCAGCATGTTCGACACGCCGATCAGGAGCAGGATGACACCCGTGGTCTTAGCGGCCTTGGCCAGCGACTTCAGCAGGTTCTGCCAGGTCATCGTCCGGTAGATGAAGACCGTGAGAACGAGCGAGTAGGTCACCGCGATCGCTGCGGCCTCCGTCGCCGTCGCCACGCCCATCAGGATGGCAACCAGGATGATCGCGACCACCAGCAATCCGGGAACCGACGCGACGAAGGCCCGCAGAACCGCACCCCAGCCCGGGAACTTCTCGACCCTCGAAACCCCGTCGGCGCTTCTCGGAAAACCGAACTTGACGGCCTGCCAATAGGCAGCGACAAGCATGCAAACCATGATCCAGAACACCGGGACCAGCCCGGCGAACATCAGATCGCCGATCGACACGCCCTTGATGGTGTTGCCGGCGATCATGCCGGTGGCGCCCTGCGCCGCGAAGGCGTAGATGATCATGTTGTGGGAGGTCGGCATCAGCGCGCCCGTGAGTGACGCGTGGGTTGTGACGTTCACCGCGTAATCCGCGCTGTACCCCTCACGCTTCATGATCGGGATCATCACGCCGCCCATCGCCGAGGTATCCGCGACCGGTGAGCCGGAAACCCCTCCGAACAAGGTACAGGCGAAAACGTTGGCCATGCCCAACCCGCCCTTCCAGTGGCCGACGAGACTACGCGCGAACGTCACGATCTTGTCCGCGATTCCGCCGTGGAGCATCAACTCCCCGGAGAAGATGAAGAAGGGAATGGCGAGGAACGAGAACACGTTCATCCCCGAAATCATCGTCTGGAATGCGGTCGCTATTGGCAGGCCCTCGACCGCGTAGGTGGCGAAGCAGGCCAACGCGATCGCGAAGGCGACCGGAACCCCGAGCAGCAGGAGGACCAGGAAGCTGAGGCACAGTACGGTCAGTGCCATGATGGCTCCACCTTCTTGCCCGTGAATGTGGCGACGAGATGCTCGATCGAAAAGAGAATGATGAAGACCCCGGCGATGACCGGCGGCAGGTACCGAAACGCCTCCGAAATGCCCAGCGTCGGAATCGTGCTGCCGTGGACCGAGATCGCCATCAGCGTACAGCCGTAGACCAGCAGGCCGGCGAAAACAATGGTCAGCAGTCCAACCACGATGCCAACCCAGTGCTGCACTTTCTCCGACATCAGGGAGACGAGCGTTTCCATGCCGATATGGCCTTCGTCGCGTACGCCGGCAGCGGCGCCGAACATCGCGACGCATATGACCAGCAACAGCGCGACCTGTTCGACAAACGGCGGCGCGTGGTTGAACCCGTAACGCAACGTCACGCCATAGTCGACAACCGCCACGAGGCCGACAAGCCCGAGGCATGCGACGTACATCGCCCAACGCGACAGGCGGGAATCGATCGCCGTAAGCCAGTTCATTCTCGCTCCTCTGGGGGATATCCCCGTGGCGCATCGGAAATGCGCCACGGGCGAAACGTTTCGGGCTGCTCAGCTTTCGCAACTCACTTCGTATTGACGATCTCCACAACCAGGGCTTTCATTTCAGGCGTGGTGGCGAACTTGTCCCAGACCGGTTTCTCGACTTCGACGAAGCCCTTGCGGTCGATCTCGGCAGCCGGAACGATCTTCGCGCCGCCCTTGATGACGGCCGCCTTCGCATCCTTCTCCTTGGCCTCCCAGAGCTTCACGTAGTACGGCACGGATGCCTTGGCGGCCTTGCGAATCGCGTCCTGCTCGGCTTTCGGAAGCGTGTCCCAGACCTTCTTCGAAAACACCAGCACCTCCGGCGGCATCGAATGCATCGTCTCCGAATACACCGGCGCGGACTCGTAGTGCTTGGTCTCGTCGTACGACGGGTAGTTGTTCTCGGCGGCATCGATCAGGCCGGTCTTGAGGCCGGTGTAGACCTCGGCGAAAGGCATCGGCGCCGCGGACGCTCCCATTGCAGCTATCAGGCTGACCCATAGGTCGGAGGGCTGCACGCGCACTTTCAGTCCCTTCATGTCCGCCACCGTCTTGATCGGCTTCTTCGCGTACATCGAGCGGGCGCCGCTTTCGTACAGTGCGAGGGCGACGAATCCGGCCTTGTCGAACGCAGCCATGATCTTGTCCCCCTGCGGACCGTACATCGTCTTGCGGAAATGCTCGATATCGCGGAACAGGAACGGGAACGCCGGGATCATCGATTCCGGCACGATGCCGTGGAACGCAGACGTGTTGACCCGCACCATGTCGAGCGCACCGATCTTGACCTGCTCGACGGTGTCCTTTTCCGAGCCCAGCGAGCTGTCGCCGAACACCTTGATGTTGTCCTTGCCGCCGGTCGCCTTGGACAGTTCTTCGCCCATGAACAGGACCGCCTGGTTCG
The DNA here is from genome assembly GCA_039931775.1 of Betaproteobacteria bacterium. Lineage (GTDB taxonomy): Bacteria > Pseudomonadota > Gammaproteobacteria > Burkholderiales > Casimicrobiaceae > CAIWHR01. The sequence goes on from JBDTRG010000041.1 coordinate 11,879, forward strand.
TCGGATAGTCCTTGACGTGCACGTCCGCGGAACGGAACGTGCGCGCCGTGGCAGTCGTCGCCATCACGGCCACCGCGCCGATCACGATCACGCCGGACAGTTTCTTGAACTCAAAATTCATGATGCCTCCTGATTGAAAAATGCGGCTTTCGCCATTGCTACGGAAGATCGGACGACTCTGGTCAGAATGCCAATACGTTGCTACCACCCCGTCACATTATGCGCTGGACCGGCGCTGATCCAAGGGTGTGAAATCGATCGTGACGAACCCGCCCCCTTGGTATTGCTGTGCGATCGGGTCGAGCGGGTTTGACTGCTTGAGAATCGCAGCGGCGTAGTCCTCGCTGTTCTGCCTTGGCCTGTATCCGAGTTTCTCGGCACCGGTGTTGTCCCAGTAGCTGCGCGTATTGTTCGATACGCCCCATACAGCCATATAGCCGACGTCCGGGACCTGGATGCAGGACATCATCAGGTCCAGGAGATCCTCGGTGCCGAACCACGTGCTCAGGTGGCGAAAGTTCTCGGGAGGCTTGCCCATCGCGGTGCCGATGCGCACGGAGATCCCTTCGATGCCATGCTTGTCCCAGTACATGCGCGCCATCGCCTCACCCCAGACCTTCGACAAGCCGTAAAATCCGTCGGGACGAAACGGCGCGTCGAGCTTCAGCTTGTCGTCGACCAAATGCATGCCGAACGCGTGATTCGAACTGGCGAAGATTATCCTTCGAACCCGATTGCGCCGTGCTCCCTCGTAGACCTGGTGCAGCCCGACGAGATTGTTCTCGATGATTTCCGGCAACGGCCGTTCCACACTCGTGCCGGCCAGATGGATCAGAACGTCGATCCCCTCGAGCAGGCGATCGACGACGGCGGGCTCGCGAAGGTCGCCGTGCATGATGTCCTCCCCCTTGCGCAGCGGTTCGAGCGGCTTTCGCCCGCCCGCCGAACGCAAGTCCACCCCGCGCTTCTGAAGCTCGACGCGAAGAATCCGGCCCATGTTCCCGCCAGCGCCGGAAAGAGCGACCTTGGTCATCGAAGTCCTCCTTTGTCCAGTGCAGCGGGTGCGACGGGGAGTTCCCGCTCGAGCCCGGCGTTCGTCGAAACCGTTGCCATACGGCGGTTCATACCTGCGCAATCCGCAGGAGGTTGGTGGCGCCTGGCGTTCCGAAGGGCATGCCTGCGCTGATGAGAATCGTGTCGCCCGGCTTGGCAAAGCTTTCATCGCGCGCGCACGTGCATGCGTGCTCCACCATCTCGGCAACACGGGAAACGTCAGGCGTTCGGACCGAATGCACACCCCACACCAGCGCCAGCCGCCGCGCCGTCGCGAGGTTTGGCGTCATGCTCAGGATCGGAGGCGCCGGACGCTCGCGCGCGGCACGGATGCTCGTCGAGCCCGACGACGTGTAAGTCACGATCGCAGCGACCGGAAGGAGTCCGGCAATCACATCCATCGCAGCGCAGATCGCGTCGGCGCTCGTCGGCTGCGCACGCGTCTCCAGCGACTCGAGCAGTTGGCGATGATAAGGGTCGGATTCGACCTTGCCGATGATGCGTTCCATCATCCGGACGGCCTCGAGCGGAAACTTGCCGCTCGCCGATTCCGCGGACAGCATCACGGCATCCGCTCCGTGGTAGATCGCCGTCGCAACATCCGAAGCTTCGGCGCGCGTCGGCACCGGCGCGTTGATCATCGATTCCAGCATTTGCGTCGCGACGATGACCGGCTTGCCGGCGCGCCGGCAAGCGCGAACGATTCGCCGTTGGATTCCGGGAACGTCTTCGGCCGGCAATTCCACACCCAGGTCCCCGCGCGCCACCATGACGGCATCGGACCGGTCCACGATCGCATCCAGCGCCTCGACCGCGGACGGCTTTTCCAGCTTGGTCATGATGCCGGCGCGACCGCGAGTCAGGAGGCGCGCCTCGTCCAGGTCTTCCGGGCGTTGCACGAACGATAGCGCCAGCCAATCGACGCCGAGCTCCAGCGCGAACTCGAGATCGCGCCGATCTTTCGCCGTCAAAGCCGTGAGCGGCAGTATGACGTCGGGCACGCTGACGCCCTTGCGCTCCGACAACAGACCGCCGACGACGACTTGGGTTTCCGCGAAGTCAGCGCCACAACGCTTGACCTGAAGGCGGAGCTTGCCGTCGTCGAGCAGCAGATTGGCGCCAGGTCTCAGTGCCGCGAATATCTCCGGGTGCGGCAACCGGACGCGCGACACGTCACCGGGCTCGTCCCTCAAGTCGAGACGAAACAACGATCCGACATTCAACGCGACCGGACCGGCAGCGAACGTACCCACGCGCAACTTCGGTCCTTGCAAGTCCGCGAGTACGCCGATCGGCCGACCGACCTCCTGCTCCACCTGCCGAATCTGCGCATGACGCTCGCGGTGCTGCTCGTGCGTGCCGTGGCTGAAATTCAGGCGGAAGACATCGACTCCGGCAAGGAAGAGCGAGCGAATCATTTCGACATTCGCGCTCGCAGGCCCGAGGGTGGCTACGATCTTGGCGTGGCGTTGGCGGCGCATGGTCATCATTGCCTCGCGTCAGCGATCAGCACGGCACGGCAATCGTTGTCACGCCGATTTTGCCTTTTGCCCGATCTCGAAATTGGACATGAGCTCCAGCGCGCGAACCATCGCCGAGTGGTCCCATGCCGAACCGCCGTGTGCGGCACAGCTGTTGAAAAGCTCCTGCGCCGTCGCGGTGTTCGGCAATGCAACACCGAGCTGCCGGCCGGTGGAAAGCGCCAGGTTCAGGTCCTTCTGATGGAGCTCGATTCGAAAACCCGGATCGAAGGTTCTTTTCACCATGCGTTCGCCGTGGACCTCCAGGATGCGCGACGACGCGAAGCCGCCCATCAGCGCCTGACGGACCTTCGCGGGATCGGCGCCGGCCTTGGCGGCGAACAGCAATGCTTCGCCGACCGCTTCGATAGTCAGCGCGACGATGATCTGGTTGGCCACCTTGGTCGTCTGCCCGTCGCCGTTGCCGCCGACCAGCGTGATGTTCTTGCCCATCAGCTCGAACAGCGGCTTCACCTTCGCGAACGCCGCCTCGCCCCCTCCGACCATGATCGTCAGCGACGCGGCTTTGGCGCCGACTTCTCCGCCGGAAACCGGGGCGTCGAGGTAGTCGCATCCGAGCGCGTTGATCCTGGTGGCGAATGCCTTCGTCGCGAGCGGCGAGATCGAGCTCATGTCGACGACGATCTTGCCTTTCGTCAATCCGCTCGCCACTCCGTTTTCGCCGAACAGCGCGGCGTCCACGTGCGGCGTGTCGGGCACCATCGTGATGATGATGTCGGACTTTTGCGCGACCTCTTTGCCATTCGCGCATGCCGCACCGCCCGCATCGACGAGCGGCTTCGGGATGCTCGGAATGCTATGGAGAAAAAGCTTGCGACCGCCTTTGATCAGGTTGGCCGCCATCGGCGAGCCCATGATCCCAAGTCCGATGAATCCGATATTCACTGTCGTGCTCCCCAAGAAATGGAATCCGGTCAATACTGAGCCGCGATCGGCGCGACGTCCGACCCGCGAAACTTGTCGAGCAGCGCCTGCGATGCCATCCGCAGGACTCCCAGGTCGCTTCCCACGGCGACGAATGTGGCGCCCATCTGGAGGTAGCGCCGCGCGTCGGCTTCGACCGGGGCAAGAATGCCCATCGGCTTGCCCGCCGCTTTCGCCGCGGCGAACACCGCCGCCATCGCCTTCTGAACTTCCGGATGGTTCGCATTGCCGAGGTAACCAAAACCCGCCGCCAGATCCGAGGGGCCGATGAACAGTCCGTCGACGCCATCCACGGCCGCGATGTCTGCCGCCGCCGCCACGCCATTGCGGCTTTCGATCTGCACCATCACGGCCAGGTTGTCGTTGACGACCTTGAAGTAGTCGGGGACCGTGCCGTAGCGGTTGCTTCGCTGCGACACCGAGACGCCGCGCACGCCGGCCGGCGGATAGCGGGTGGCGGCCACCGCGCGGCGCGCCTCGTCGGAGCACTCCACGAACGGAATCAGGAAGTTGTGGAATCCGGCGTCGAGCAATCGCTTGATCACGACCACTTCGTTGGACGGTGGTCGCACGACCGGCGCGCTGACGCTGTCCTTCAGCGCCATCAACTGCGGCACGAGCGTCAGCACGTCGTTCGGCGCGTGCTCGGCATCGAGGAGCACCCAGTCGTAACCGGCTACGCCAACGACTTCCGTCGTGATCGGACTGCCGAGCGACAGCCAGCAACCGATGAGCCGCTTTCCGGCGATCAGGTCGCGGCGAAAGCGATTGGGAAAGGCGGTGTACGGTTCGGCAGTTGGCATGGTGACTCTCTAGGGTCTCGTGGGCGAGAGGTCGTGGACGTCAGCGCACGAGGCTCGGTCGTTTCGGGTCGAACTTCCAATTCGGAATCAGGTACTGCATGGCGACGGAATCGTCCCGCGCGCCCAATCCGTGCTCCTGGTAGAGCTCGTGGGCCTTAGCCACCTTGGCCATGTCGAGTTCGACGCCGAGCCCGGGTTTCTTCGGCACCTCGACGAAGCCGCCTTTGATTTGCAGCGGTTCCTTGGTCAGCCCCTGCCCATCCTGCCAGATCCAGTGCGTGTCGATCGCCGTCACGCGTCCGGGTGCCGCCGCGCCCACGTGCGTGAACATCGCCAGCGAAATGTCGAAGTGGTTGTTGGAGTGCGAACCCCAGGTCAAACCCCAGTCGCGACACGTCTGCGCGACGCGGACCGACCCGGCCATGGTCCAGAAGTGCGGGTCCGCCAGCGGAATATCGACCGACTGCAAGGCCAGCGCGTGGGCCAACTGCCGCCAGTCGGTGGCAATCATGTTGGTGGCGGTCGGCAGTCCGGTGGCACGGCGGAACTCGGCCATAACTTCGCGGCCCGAAAAGCCGTCCTCGGCACCACAGGGGTCCTCGGCATAGGCGACGATGTCGCGTGCGCCGCGCATCAGGCGAATAGCGTCCTTGAGCAGCCATCCGCCGTTCGGGTCGAGTGTCACGCGCGCCTTCGGAAAGCGCTCGTGCAGCGCGGTCACGGCGGCCATTTCTTCCTCGCCGCGCAGCACGCCGCCCTTCAGCTTGAAATCATTGAAGCCGTATCGCGCGTAACTCGCCTCGGCAAGCCGGACCACGGCCTCCGGCGTGAGTGCCGTTTCGTGTCGAACACGCGACCAGTCGTCCCGCGCGTTCGGGTCGCACGCATAGGGCAGATCTGTCTTCGACCGGTCGCCGATGAAGAACAGGTAGCCGAGCATCTCGACCTTGTCGCGCTGCTGTCCTTCGCCGAGCAGTGCGGCGACCGGCACGCCGAGATGCTGGCCGAGGAGGTCGAGGAGCGCGGACTCCAGCGCGGTAACCGCGTGAATCGCGACGCGCAGGTCGAATGTCTGCAGTCCGCGACCCCCGGTATCCCGGTCGGCGAACTGCTCGCGTGCCTTTTGCAGTATCGCCTGATGATCGCCGATGGACCGACCGATGACGAGGCCCCGCGCGTCATCGATGGTCTGGCGGATCTTCTCACCGCCGGGAACTTCGCCGATGCCGGTGCGCCCCGTGCTGTCGGTCAGGATCGCGATGTTTCGCGTGAAGAACGGCCCGTGCGCGCCACTCAGGTTCAGCAGCATGCTGTCCCGCCCGGCGACGGGGATGACTCGCAGCTCAGTGACAGTCGGGACGGACATCGGAGTTTCCAATCTTATTGCCGCGGTCGAATCTAGTCGAGCGGCGGGCCATCGCCTAGAAAGAAATTGCCCCATTCATCGTTCGATGCTCTGCTGGTATTGGGTGGGTGTCATGCCCATCAGAACCCGAAAGCTGCGATCCAGATGGCTGTGATCGGCAAAACCGAGGCCGTGCGCGATGTTCGTGATGCCGGTCCCCTCACGCAGCATGGCCTTGGCCTGCGCCATGCGCAGCAGCAACTGGTAGCGATGCGGCGTTATTCCTAGGATCGCCGTGAACAGCCGGACCAGGTGAAACTTGCTGACGCATGCGACCGTCGCGAGGTTGCACAACTGAATGGGCTCGACGTAGCGATTCCCGAGGTAGACGATCGCGCGCTCGAATGCGGGGGATCGACGCCAGGCCACCAGCAGCGTGCGGGCATTGACTTGCGCGGATTGGTTGAATCGGACTTGCGCGGTCAAGGCAGCCGTCCAAGGCAAGGCAACGCAAATGACCTGCGCCGCCAGCACCTCGGCAAGAGCGTCGCAACCGGTACCGATGTCGGGCCCGGATTCGGTCGACGAGCTCGAATCGTAGCAAACCACCTCGGCCCCGAACCGGCGTCGCGCCACTCGCGCGACCGAGGCGCCTGTCGTACCCGCTCCCAGAATGCTTACGGTGGTCGATCGCAGGCTCGACCACGCCCCGGCGTCGCCGAGTTCTAATGGCTCGTTGGTGCCAGATTCACCCCGTCGAAGGAAAGCGTACCCGATGCCAGGCCCCAGGACGTCATCATCGATCGAGCGTCGTGCCGCGGATGCGACGAGCCGCGGCAACGCACGGTTGATCGAACTGACCAGGTCGACCAGCACCATCGGGTGACTCCTCCATTTCGGGCGTTCGGTCTTCGCGCGGATCCGCTTTTCATCCGGCGTCGCCTTGGCTCCAGGACCAGATTGTGCGCCGACGCGATATCGGTGAATAATTAAAAAAACACGGTGTCCTATACTAAAACAGGTATATAACGGAGGGACCGTGAAAGCGCTCCCCAATCTGCTGACTCGCGGGCGGCTCAAGACCCGCCACGTTGTCCTGCTCGTGCACCTGGACGAACAGCGCTCGGTATTGCGCGCCGCCAAGGCCGCCCACATGACGCAGCCCGGCGCCTCGAAGCTGCTCGGCGAACTGGAGGAGTCGCTCGGGGTGAAGCTCTTCACCCGTCACTCCCGTGGCGTCGAGCCCACCTGGTACGGCGAAATCATGACGCGGCATGCCCGCATCGCGCTCGCGGAAATGGATCGCGCCCACGACGAGATTACCGCGCTCAAGTCGGGCTTGACCGGTCGAACCGTCATCGGCGCGGTGGTGAACCCGGGAATGAACCTGATACCGATGGCCGTCGCCTCGCTGAAGCGGCGCCAACCCGGGATTCTGGTCAGGATCGAGATCGACAACAGCGACGCGCTGGTCCGGCGCCTGCTCAAGGGAGAACTCGACATCGTCGTTGCCCGGGTGCTCGGATCTCACGCTACGGATGATTTGAGCTTCGAACCCCTGGCCGTGGAAACGCACGGCGTGATCGCGCGTGCCGCACATCCGCTCGCCCGCAAGCGCCGCCTCAATCTGCGCGACCTCGCCGATCAGCCGTGGATCCTTCCGCCCTCGGGCAGCCTGCTGCGGGATCGCCTCGATTCCATGTTCGTACTACGCGGGCTCGGCGCGCTGCGCAACGTTGTCGAGACCGCCTCGATTCAGGTCATCATCGGCTTGCTGCAGAATACGGACATGATTTCCGCTCTGCAGGTGGAATCCGTGGATCCGGACTGCAAAGCGGACCTTCTTGCGGTACTGCCGCTGACGCTGGGCGTCTTGATGGAACCGTTCGGGATCGTCACGCGGCGCGGCCAACCGATGTCTCCGGGTGCGGAGGCGCTGCTCGCGTCGTTGCGCGAGGCGGCCGAGCAGATGTACGCCAACACCGGAATCGCTGCGCCCAGTGACATTCGAACTGCCGCGACCAAGTCACGGGGGCGCACACTCATCAAGGCGCGGCGGGCCGACGAGGTCTGAGCCGCAGGCCGGGCGCGAACGCGGGGCCTTGCGCAATTTCTTTCTAGGGCCGTCCGGTGAGCGCTGATAACGTTGTTGCCCTTACCCAGGAAGATGCGCATGGCCCAAGTCTCGACGCAGAAGCCCCTGACGATTCGCATGCATGAGCGAGACAACGTCGCGATCGTCGCCAACGACGGCGGCCTGCCGGCGGGCACCGAGTTTCCCTCCGGCCTGAAGCTTCGCGAGCGCGTGCCGCAGGGCCACAAGGTGGCGCTCGTAGACCTACCCGAAGGAGCCCCCGTGCTCCGGTACAACGTGACCATCGGCCATGCGTTGAGTGCCATACCCGCGGGCAGCTGGGTGCATGAACGGCTGTTGCGGATGCCTCCGGCGCGCTCGCTCGACAACCTGCCGATCGCCACCGTCAAGCCCGAGCCGAAGCCCCCACTCGACGGCTATACGTTCGAGGGCTATCGGAACCTGGACGGATCGGTCGGCACGCGCAACATCCTGGCCATCACCCAGACCGTCCAATGCGTTGCGGGGGTCACCGATTTCGCGGTGCAGCGGATCAAGAGCGAACTGCTGCCGAGATTCCCCAACGTCGATGACGTTGTCGCGCTCGAGCATACCTACGGCTGCGGTGTTGCCATCGATGCGCCCGACGCGATCATTCCGATCCGGACGCTGCGCAACATCAGCCTCAACCCGAATTTCGGCGGCGAGGTCATGGTGATCAGCCTGGGCTGCGAGAAGCTGCAGCCGGAGCGGCTGTTGCCGCCCGGAACGATCCCGATCGTCGACGAGCGCAACGTGGCGGACATCGGCAACGGCGACGAGGCCGCGCTGGATGTCGTCTGCCTGCAGGACGACAAGCATGTGGGCTTCCTGTCGATGGTCGATTCGATCGTGACGCAGGCGGAGGAGCATCTGGAGCGCCTGAACGGGCGCCGGCGCGTGACGGTCCCGGCCAGCGAACTCGTCGTGGGCGTGCAATGCGGCGGCAGCGATGCGTTTTCCGGAGTTACCGCCAACCCGGCCGTGGGCTTCTGCACCGACCTTCTGGTGCGCGCCGGCGCCACCGTGATGTTCTCGGAGGTCACCGAAGTGCGCGACGGCATCGACCAGCTCACCTCGCGTGCGGTGAGCGCGGAAGTCGCGCAGGCGATGATCCGGGAAATGGCGTGGTACGACGGGTATCTGGAAAGGGGCAAAGTCGATCGCAGCGCCAACACGACGCCGGGCAACAAGAAAGGCGGCCTGTCGAACATCGTCGAGAAGGCGATGGGCTCGATCGTGAAGTCGGGCAGCTCGCCAATCTCGGGCGTTCTTTCGCCCGGCGAGAAGGCGACCCAGAAGGGACTGATCTACGCGGCGACGCCGGCCAGCGATTTCATCTGCGGCACGTTGCAACTCGCGGCAGGGATGAATCTGCACGTGTTCACGACCGGCCGAGGTACGCCGTACGGATTGGCGCAGGTTCCGGTGATCAAGGTCGCCACGCGCACCGACCTGGCGCGGCGGTGGCACGACCTGATGGACGTCAACGCGGGCACGATCGCCACCGGCGAGAAGACAATCGAAGAGGTCGGCTGGGAACTCTTCAAGCTGATGTTGGAGGTCGCCAGCGGCCGGAAGAAGACGTGGGCCGAGCACTGGAAGCTGCACAACGCATTGGTGCTTTTCAATCCGGCGCCGGTGACCTGAAGCAATTCGACTGCTCTCGATCGCCGCGGGGCCGCACGCGCGGGCCAACACCGGTTGCGGTCGACCGGTCTCGCCTGTCTGCCAGGTGACCTGTAGTTTTCTACAGGTGCGTACGGCAACCCATCGAGCGTAGTGTCTCGCACAGGGTCGACACCGCGAACCGTCGCGGTGAACGAGAAACCGCTTTCGGGGAGGAAGCCATGCAGATCCTGGTGATCGACGATCACCCGCTTGTACTTGACGCGCTCGCGCAACTTCTACCGCAAATCGATCCCGCGATCGACGTGCGCTGCGTGTCGCATCCCGACGAAGCCGTCGCCGTGCTCGACAACGAGCCGGACATCGCTCTGATCCTGCTCGATCTCGCCCTCCCCGGCGCCCGCGGACTCGATTTTCTCTGCGACTTGAAACTCGACTATCCGGGCGTTCCTGTCGTCGTCCTTTCGGCGACGCACGACAACGCGACCGTCATGGCCGCGCTCGGCGCCGGCGCGCACGGATTCATCCCGAAGACTTCGGACGGCGGCATGCTCCTCGACGCGGTGCGCCGCGTGCTCAACGGCGGCGTTAGTCCGATGCCGGAGGCCGCCCCGATGCCCGACGGTGACGGCGTGCGGATCGACCCGCGCACGCTCGGCCTGACGGCGCGCCAGACCGACGTGCTGAAGCTTCTCGCCCAGGGCAAGCCGAACAAGCTGATCTGCCGCGATCTCAAGCTCTCGGAGGGCACGGTGAAGGTTCACGTCAGTGCGATCCTCAAAGCGCTCCACGTCCACTCGCGCACGGAGGCCATCGCGGCGCTCGCGCGTCGCGGCATCAGCGTCGAAACCCTGGCGGCACGCCGCGCTTCGATCGAGTCGACTTTCCGCTGACTCGGCCCTTCGTCGGATACCCGCACCGGCGAAACCGGCGAACTCCGCTCATGGCCAGTGTCGAGTTCGCGCCATCCGTGCTGGCGCATGCGCGCGCCGACCAGATTGCCTCGCTCTACGGCTCGTGGCATCGGACGACCGTGTCGATGGTACTCGGCGCGTCCATCCTGTGCGGCGTGCTGTGGGACCAGGAGATCGGCTGGACGATGGCCATGTGGTTCGCGGCAATCCTCGCCAATCAGGCATGGCGCGGCGTCCTGACGCGCGCGTACCTTCGTGCGCAGCCGCCGGTTCGCGATGCGTGGCGCTGGGGTGCGTACTGGGCGGTCGGATCGACGCTCGCCGGTGGGCTCTGGGGCGCCGCTGCAATCGCGATGTTCCCTGCCTCGCCGGCATACCAGGCGCTGTTCATCGTCTGCCAGTTCAGCGTCATCCTCGGCGGGTTGAGCCTCACCGCCGTCTATCGTCCGTCGTTCCACGGCTTTGTCCTGGCGGCGCTCATCCCTCTGATCGTGCGCGTCGCGCTCGAAGGCGGCCGGGCGCACCTTTTCACGGCGCTCGTGCTCGTCGTCGTGCTCGGCTTCGTGCTCGCCTTCGGACGGCAGGTCAACGACGTGCTGACGCAATCGCTGGCGATGCGCTACGAAAACCTCGACCTCATCGGCGAATTGAAGGCGCAGACCGAAGCAGCGCTGGCAGCGCGCACCGCCGCCGAAACGGCCAATCGCGCGAAGAGCCAGTTCCTCGCGGCAGCGAGCCACGACCTGCGTCAGCCGTTGCACGCGATGGGCCTGTTCGCAGCGGCGCTGGCCGCGCGGGCGCACGATCCCGACGTCAAACCGCTAGTCGCCAGCATCCGCGCGTCGGTGGAGGCGCTCGAAGCGCTGTTCGGACAGCTGTTCGACTTGTCGCAGCTCGAAGCCGGAGCATTGCATCCTGCGCCCGAAGCATTCGCCCTCGATCCGTTGCTGACGCGCGTCGCCGCCGATCTCGCGCCCCAGGCGATGGCCAACGGACTCGCGCTGCGGGCCGTGCACACGCGCCTTGCGGTTCGAACCGACCCGGTCCTGCTCGAACGAATCCTGCGCAATTTCGTGACCAACGCGGTTCGCTACACGCGTCAGGGCGGCATCGTGCTGGGCGCACGCCGTAGCGCAGACACCGTCCGCATCGACGTCATCGACACCGGCGAGGGAATCGCCGACGCCGACCGTGCGCGCGTGTTCGATGAGTTCGTGCAACTCAAAGCGACCTCGCGTCACCCCGCAGGCGAACGGGGAATGGGCCTCGGCCTGTCGATCGTGAGGCGGCTCGCCCAGTTGCTCGACCATCGAATCGACCTCGACTCGGCGCCGGGACGCGGCTCGCGCTTCTCGATCGCGGTGCCGCGAACGACGCTGCCTCGCCGTCGGCGCGACGCGCATCCCGCCCGCTCGCCGGCGCCGGCGATCGCCGCGCGCGCGCTTGCCGGCAGGACGGTCGTCGTCGTCGACGACGATCCTGCCGTGGTCGCCGCGATGCGCTCGCTGTTCGCGTCGTGGAAGGCCTGCGCCGTCGGCGGCGCCGACGCCGATGCCACGCTCGCTACGCTGGCGGCCACCCCGGGGGCTTCGTACGGCAAGGTGGACCTCATCATCGCCGACCTGCGCCTCGCCGACGGCGCATCGGGCATCGACGCGATTGCGAAGTTGCGGTGCACGCTCGGCAACGACACGCCGGCATTGATCGTGTCCGGCGATACAAGCGGTGCTGCGCAGGCGGAGGTGGACGCGGCGCAGATCCGCCTTCTGTTCAAGCCAGTCGTCGCGACCGCGCTCAAGGAGGCGGCCGAAGCAGCGCTCGACGTTTGCGGCGATCCGTCAGCCACGCGCACGAAGCAGCGAGTTGCCCAACCCGTTTCGCGATAACGGTCGGAGCCCCCGATCCTCCGATCGACCACGCGCGCGAGCGTGCGAGGCGCTCCCAAAAAACTCGGGCCCGGCGCGATGCCGGGCCCGAACACTTGCCGCGCTCCATCAAGGGAATGGCGTCAGCTGCCTTTGCCGCCCATGAATCCCTTGGCGCGATCGTGCATCTTCTGCCGGAACGATTCGGCATTCGCGAGCCGCTTCGAGAGGAGGTCGCGCACCACCGCCTTTTGCTCCGGCGTGAAGGTAGCGTAGAGCGCCAGCCATTGGCTGCGGATGGACTTGCGTACCGCCTCGCCCTGCAGATGCGCGTCGTCGGCAACGGCAGCAACCGCCGCGAGGTCGGGCTCCGGCTTCGCCAGCTCGGCAGTCAGCGCGTCCTTGACCTTCTGGCGGATCGCCTGGCCGGATTGGTGTGCGGCCTTGCTGTTCGCCACCGCGGCGTCGAACATCGCCTGCTGCGACGTATTTAGGCTGAGTTGCGCCTTCGCGCTTTCGATGAGCTGACCGATCATCTGGTCGGGCGCGCCCGGGCCATGGTGGCCGGGACCGTGGGGGCCCCCGACCGGTTGCGCCAGCGCGTTGCCGGCACCCAACGTCAATGCCGAGGCGACGGCGGTGGCCACCGTGATCCTGCGCAGGTTGTCGTGAAGCTTCATGTCTCGTCCTTTCGGTGGTTGGGACACCACAGCGGTTCTGCGGCTCCTGTTGCTTAGAGCGCATTGTCCGCCGGCGTTCGGCGTACGGGCAGTGCGTTTGCAACGGGACGTTGCATGCGGGGGCTGGCGTTACAATTGGTTACAGAGGGTCGAAATGGCGGGCTCATTCGCCGTTAGTCTTGCTCATGGCCACCAAGATCTCCGCTCCCAAGATCCTCGTCGTCGACGACGACGTTCGCCTGCGGGACCTCTTGTCGCGCTACCTGACCGAGCAGGGGTTTCAGGTCGCGACCCTACCGGACGCGCGCGATCTCGACAGAAAGCTGCAGCGCGATCCTCCGCACCTCGTCGTGCTTGACCTCATGCTGCCGGGCGAGGACGGCCTCGCCGTCTGCCGCCGGATTCGCGGCGCCGGCGAGAACGTCCCCATCATCATGCTGACCGCGAAGGGCGAGGAGGTCGACCGGATCGTCGGACTCGAGATGGGGGCCGACGACTATATGCCCAAACCTTTCAGTCCGCGCGAACTCGTCGCACGCATCCATGCCGTCCTGCGCCGGCAGACCGAACGCCGCGCCCCGGGCGCGCCGGCGACCGAAGGCCGCGTCGCCTTCGGTCCGTTCACGCTCGACCTCGCGGCCCGCACCCTCGCGGGCGGCGACGCGACGATCCATCTCACCACCGGCGAATTCGCGCTGGTGAAGGTGTTCGTCCAGCATCCGCGGCAGCCGCTCGCGCGCGAAAAGCTGACGCTGCTCGCGCGCGGGCGCGATCACGACGTGTTCGATCGCGCGATCGACGTCCAGGTGTCGCGGTTGCGAAAACTGATCGAGCCGGACCCCGCGAACCCGAGGTACATCCAGACCGTCTGGGGTTTCGGCTACGTGTTCGTGCCCGATGATGCGCCCGCGGATCCGGCGCCGGTGGACCCGCCGGCATGACGTTCCTGCCACGATCGCTCTTCGGCCGACTCGCGTTGTTGCTGCTCGTGGTGGTCGCGATCGCGCTCGCGGCGACGATCCTGCTCTTCCATCAGGATCGCGTCGCGCTGCTCGCGCGCCAAGTCGACGACACGAAGATCGTCCAATTGAAGGCCGTGCGCGCGGCGCTGGCGGCCCTGGATCCGCGTGAGTACCGCGACGCGATGGGGCGCATCGGCCGCGAGTACGGTGTACGAATCGTCCCGGAGAGCGAGCGCCCATTGTTTGGCGCCAATGCTCCAGCTCCAAAGCGGATGCAGGAACTGGAGGAGCGGTTGCGCGGAGAGTTGGGGCCCGGCACCGAGGTCCGCGCCGCCCCAGGTCGCGGCCTGCTGTTCGTCCGCGTCGAGGCCGCCAGTGCCGGCTACTGGATCGGCTTTCCGCTGCTGCCGCCACCTGCACCCGACGATCGTCCGTCGCGCGCCTTGACCTGGAGCCTGACCATTGCGGCAGCGCTGCTCGTCGCGGCGTTTCTTTTCGCCCGTTACCTGTCGCGGCCGTTGCGCGACCTGGGCGCCGCGGTCGAGCGCATCGGCCGCGGCGAAACTCCGGCTCCGCTTCCCGAGCACGGTCCCTCCGAAATCGTGACGTTGAACCGAGGGGTCAACCGGATGACGGCGAGCCTGCGGCAACTCGAGAACGACCGCGCCGTGCTGCTCGCCGGCGTCTCCCACGACCTGCGCACGCCGCTCGCGCGCCTGCGCCTCGGGATCGAGATGGAGGCACGTGACGACGCGACTCGCGCCGGCATGGTCGACGACATCGAGGAGATGGACCGGATCATCGGCCAGTTCCTGGAATTCGCGCGCACGAACGAGGACGCGGCGACAGAGCGGAGCGACGTGAACGAAATCGTCCGCGCGTGCGTCGAGCGCAACGTTCGCGCCGGCAACGACGTTAGCTTCGCACCGGGCACCGTGCCGGCGCTTCCGCTGCGGGCAACGGCCTTCTCGCGACTGGTCGGCAATCTCGTCGACAACGCGATCGCGTACGGCGCGCCGCCGGTCGAAGCATCAACGCGCGTCGCCGACAGCCGCGTCGTGCTCGACATTGCCGATCGCGGACCCGGGGTCGCGCCCGATCAGGTCGAGAGGCTCAAACAACCGTTCACGCGGGCGTCGGCAGCACGAACGAACACGGCGGGCATCGCCGGTGCGGGCCTGGGGCTCGCGATCGTCGATCGCATCGCGCGGATGCACGGCGGAACCTTCGACCTGCTGCCGCGCGACGGCGGCGGAACGATCGCACGGGTGACCCTTCCGCTGCCGACGTGAGGCCTGCGGCCCGTCAGGGCTGCAACTGGATCTGCTCGGTGGAAACGACCAGGACCGTCGCCAGCGCCGCGATGCCCTCTCCCCTGCCGGCGAATCCAAGACGCTCCGTCGTCGTCGCCTTGACACTGATGTCGCGCAGCTCGCAGCCCAGGTCGTAGGCGAGATTCGCGCGCATCTCCGGTACATACGGCGCGAGTTTTGGCGCCTCCGCGATCACCGTCGTATCGAGATTGCCGACCCGCCATCCCTCGGCCATCGCCAACGCCACGACATGCCGCAGCAGTTCCCGGCTGTCCGCGTCCTTCCACCTCGCATCCGTATCGGGGAAGTGCGCGCCGAGATCGCCCATCGCCAGCGCGCCTAGCATCGCGTCGCAGACGGCGTGAACCAGCACGTCGGCGTCGGAGTGACCGTCGAGACCGCGATCGAAGGGAATCGCGACGCCGCCCAGAATGAGCCTGCGCCCTATGACGAGTGCGTGCACGTCGAAGCCATTGCCGATCCGCAGGGTCATCGTCACTTCTCCTTCGGGAAACCATCGGGGGAAAGCATTGCAATTCGGCGAATGTCCATGGGTGAGTGCCTCCTAATCGAGGAGCAGGGATATCCGCTCTTCGTCGAGCGAGCGGAACCCCAGCCGCGCGTAGAAGCGCCAGGCGCCGGCATTGTCGCGATGACACGCGGTATCGATTCGCGTGATGCGCTGTCGACGGAGCTCGTCGCCCAGCGCCGCGAGCATCGCGCCGCCGACCCCGCGCCCCTGCCATCCAGCGGCGACGGTGACGTCGTCGAGCTTCGCGACGATTCCGCCGCGCGAGGTCGAGATCGCACGGCAGACGACGCATGCGCCGACCGTCGCCCTCGCTCCTTTGTTGTCGGCAAAGGCCAGCCAGACGAAGCCCTGTTCCGGTTGCTCGAGAAACAGATCGAGCGCACGCCCGATCGCGTCGCGGCCCCCGTCGCCGTAGGCTGCGCTCGATGCCAGATAATGTTCGTCGTCGGCAAGGAACGCGGCGAGCAGCGCGAAGGCATCGTCGCGCGTCGCGGCGTCCATCGGCGCGCAGGTGACGACCGCGAGCTTCGTGGCGCGAGTGCCGTTCACTCGCGCCACGCAACGACTAGCGGTTCCAGCGCCGCCCGAACCCGTGCTGGTATCGGTGCCGGACGTTGTGTGCCCCGGTCCACCCAGACATGGACGAAGCGTCCCGTCGCCGCCGCCTCGTCGTCGTCCCGTCGAAAGAGTCCGACTTCGTAGGTCACCGACGACGATCCGAGCCTGACGACGAAGATGCCGGCCTCGACGGTCTCCGGAAACGAAAGCGTCTTCCGGTAACGGCACGTCGTTTCGACGACGTAGCCGACGACGGTGTCGTTGGCCGGATCGAGCCCACCGAAACGGATAAGGTGCTCGTTCACCACCGTATCGAAATAGGAATAGTAGGTGACGTTGTTGACGTGGCCGTAGTTGTCGTTGTCCATCCAGCGGGTCGGAATCGCCAGAAAGTGCCGGTAGTCGGCGCGCCGCAGCGCGTGCGCAATGGCAGTCGGATCGGGCATCGCGGTCGAAGGGAACCGGGCGTCGTTCGCTACGACGGAGCCGGTACGCCACCCTGCATCCTGGCGTCGAGGAGCTCGATCCAGTGCTGTACCGGGCGCTTCGTTCCGCTGGCAAGGTGCGCGAGGCAGCCGATGTTGGCCGTCGCGATCAGGTCGGGCCGGCCGGCCTCGAGCGCGGCCAGCTTGTTCGCCTTCAATTGGCGCGCGAGTTCCGGTTGCAACAGCGAATACGTTCCCGACGATCCGCAGCAGAGATGGGGATCGGCGACCGGCGTGAGCTCGAGACCCAACGCGAGCAGGATCTCCTCGACGCGCCCATCGAGCTTCAGCCCGTGCTGCAACGAACACGGAGATTGGAAAGCGACCTTGCGCGGACCGGAGTCCATCGTGATCTTGGGCGCGATACGCGGCCACTCGGCGCCGATCACCTCGACGGTGTCGCGCGTTACCTTCGAGATCCATGCGGCCTTTTCCGCGTAGTCGGGATCGAGCCGCAGCAGATGCCCGTAGTCCTTCACCATGACGCCGCATCCGCTCGACGTGACGACGATCGCCTCGACGTTGCGATCGACGTGCGGCCACCACGCATCGATGTTGCGCCTGGCGATCGCCAGTCCGCGTGCCTCGCCGCTCAGGTGGTACGGCAGCGCACCGCAGCAACCGCCGCCCTTGATGCGGATGAGCGAAATCCCGATCCGATCGAGCACGCGCGCCATCGCGGCGTCGATGCCGGGCGCGATGGCGTCCTGCACGCAGTTGTCCAGCACGATCATCCTGCGCGAGTGCTTCGACGTCGGCCACGCGCCCGTCGGATGCGCGTCGGGAATTCCCGTGCGCAGGTGCTCAGGCATCAGCGGCTTCAGCACGCGCCCGATCGCGAGCGCGCCGCCGAAGAGCGGTCGCAGCAGCAGGCCTTCGCGGATCAGCCAGCGCAGTGTCCGCGACCACGCCGAACGCGGGGCGCGCTCCTCGACGACGCGCCGGCCGATGTCGACGAGCCGTCCGTACCGGACACCCGACGGGCACGTCGTTTCGCAGCTGCGGCAGGTGAGGCAGCGGTCGAGGTGCAATCGGGTCGCCGCGGTGACCTTGCTGCCCTCGAGGGCCTCCTTGATCAGGTAGATCCGCCCGCGCGGGCTGTCCAGATCATCGCCCAGTAGCTGGTAGGTCGGACACGTCGCCGTGCAGAAGCCGCAATGGACGCACGAACGCAGGATCGCGTCCGCTTCGCGACCGTCGGGTGTGTCGCGGATGAAATCGGCGAGCGCGGTCTGCACGTCAATGCCCGCCCGGCCGCCCGAAGGGCATTGTGCGCCCCCTCGGGGGGCAGCGAACGCAGTGAGCGTGGGGGTCGTTCAACACGCTAGAAATCCGGATAGAACCGGCCGCGGTTCAGGATGCCCGCGGGATCGAACGTCGATTTGAGACGGCGATGCAACTGGTGCACGGCCTCCGGCAGCGGATGAAATGCGCCGGCCGATTTGTCCGCGGCGTGGAAAAGCGTGGCATGGCCGCCGTTGCCCTTCGCCCAGCCGCGCACTTCCGTCGAATCGGTGCGCGGCCCGGCGACGAGCCACCGCAACGCGCCGCCCCATTCGATCAACTTTTCACCGCCGAGGTCACGGTGCGGCGCGGTTGCCTTGACGGAAAGCCGCCAGATCGGCGCGCCGGTCTCGATCGCCGCGCGAAAGTGCGGATGCGACTGATCGCGGATGCGTTCCCAGAATTGAGGGCCTTCCGCCATCGCAGAACCGCCGATCCTGGTCGCGGCAGCGACGACCGCCGGCGGCGATCCCGAGAGCCTCACGGCGAGGTGCCCGGCGTAATGGCAGGTTGCAGAGATCGGCAAAGACTTGCCGCCCCACTCGTTCATCATCCGGATCGCGACATCGACCGGGCATTCGAGCACGCGCGTCGTCTCGGCCTTCGGCAACGGCAGGCATTTGAGCGACACCTCGGTCAGCACGCCCAGCGTACCCAGCGCGCCGGTCATGAGCCGCGCGATATCGAACCCCGCGACGTTCTTCATTACGCGGCCGCCGAACGCGAGATCATCACCCTTGCCGTCGAGCAGGCGCACACCGAGCACGATGTCGCGGACCGCCCCCGCGTACGGACGACGCGGGCCCGAAAGGCCCGTGGCGACGAGGCCGCCGAGGGTTGCCTGCGCACCGAATCGCGGCGGCTCGCAGCCCAGCATCTGCCCGGACGCCTGCAGGGCAGCGTCGATCTCGGCGACGCGCGTTCCCGCGCGCGCCGTCACCACGAGTTCGGTCGGGTCGTAGTCGACGATGCCGGCATACGGTGCCATGTCGAGCACGTCGCCGTCGATCGCCTGGCCGTAGAAGTCGCGCGTGCCGGCGCCACGGATCACCAGCGGCGTTTTCGCCGCGGCGGCAGCCCGAATCCGTGCCTGCAGGCTGCCGAGGATCGCCTCGCTCATCGAGCGTTTTTATTCGTACCCGCGATCTTGTCGCGATAGATGATGCGCGGCTCGTCGCCGTCGATGATCGCCGTTTCCTGCAAGGCCGCCGCCTCCCACTCCTGCACGAATTGATGCCGAAGCGCCGCCTCCAGATAGTCGCCGGCCGCGCCATCGGGAGCGACGCCATACGTTCGGAATCGAAATGCGACCGGCGCATAGAAAACGTCGGCAAGCGAATAAGCGCCGCAGAGATACGCTCCGCCCGACGCGTGCCGCTGGCGGCCCTCGTTCCAGATTTCGGTCACGCGCGCGATATCCCTTTGCACGGCGGGAGACCACGGACGCACGTCGACGCGTTCGCGGATGCACATCGTCATGTCGTTGCGCATCGCCGAAAATCCGGAGTGCATCTCGGCGCACACGCATCGTGCCCATGCGCGGGTCGCAGGGTCGGCGGGCCACATGCCCGGATGCCGTTCGGCAAGGTACTCGGAGATCGCCAGCGAGTCCCAGACCGCGGTCGCGCCATCGTGCAGGCACGGTATGCGCCCGGTCGGCGAAAACGACCGGTTCGACGCGTTGGGTTCGGGTCCGCCGGACAGCGACACCATCCGCTCGACGAACGATGCTCCCGACAGCTTCATCGCGAGAAAGCCTCGCAGCGACCACGACGAATAGTTCTTGTTGCCGAGGTAGAGTTGGTACATGAAGATCGTCCGTAGGGGGCGAGGCACTCAGTGCGGCACCGTCTTGCCCGGGTTCATGATGTTGTTGGGGTCGAGCGCACGCTTGATGGTGCGCATCAGTTCGACGGCCTCGCCATGCTCGGCCTTGAGCGCGTCGAGCTTGTGCACGCCGATTCCGTGCTCCCCGGTGCACGTGCCACCCATCGCGATTGCGCGGAGGCTGATCCGCTGCGCGAGGGCGTCCGCCTTTTCGCGCTCGCCGGCGACCGCGGGATCGAAAGCGACGCACAGATGGAAATTGCCGTCGCCGACATGCCCGACGATCGGCGTGACGAGCCCGGTCGAATCGGCGTCGGCCTTGGTCTCGAGCAGGCAATCGGCGAGCCTCGAGATGGGCACGCAGGCGTCGGTCGCGAAGACGACCTTGCCCGGGTTCAACGCCTTCACCGCGTAGTAGGCCGAGTGCCGCGCCTTCCAAAGTCGCGTGCGATCCTCGGGTTTCGTCGCCCACTCGAACGCGCTGCCGCCGAACTCCTCGGTGATCGCCTGCAACTGCGCCGACTGTTCCGCGACACCGGCTTCGCTACCGTGGAACTCGAAGAAGAGCGTCGGCTTGACCTCGAATCCCTCGAGCTTCGAATAGCGGATGCACGCGTCCATCTGCGCGTCGTCCAGCAGTTCGATCCGCGCGACCGGTATCCCGTGTTGCATGGCGAGGATCACCGTCTGCACGGCGCCTTCGAGAGTTTCGAACTGGCACACGCCCGCTGCGATCGCCTCGGGCACGCCGTAGAGACGAAGCTGGATCTCGGTGATGATGCCGAGCGTCCCTTCCGCGCCGACGTAGAGGCCCGTGAGGTCGTAGCCGGCGCTCGATTTCCTTGCGCGGCCGCCGGTATGGACGATCCGGCCGTCGGCCGTAATGACCGTGAGGCCCAGCACGTTGTCACGCATCGTCCCGTAGCGGACCGCATTGGTTCCGGACGCGCGCGTCGACGCCATTCCGCCGATCGTCGCATTGGCGCCGGGGTCCATCGGGAAGAAAAGCCCGGTGCCCTTGAGTTCGGCGTTGAGCTGCTCGCGCAGCACGCCCGCCTGGACGCGGCAGTCGAGATCCTCGGCGTTGACCTCGAGCACGCGGTTCATATGCGACAGATCCACGCACACCCCGCCGTACAGCGCGGCCACCTGCCCTTCGAGCGAGGTACCGACGCCGAATGCGATGACCGGCACGCGCGCGGCATGACACAGGCGAACGATCGCGGCGATCTCGTCGTTCGTGTGCGGGAAGACGACGACGTCCGGCAAACCGACGTCGGCCAGGCCCTCGCCATGGCTGTGCTGGTCGCGGATCGCTCGCGAGGTGAGCGCCCGCTCGCCATAATCGGCGGTCAGTCGGGTGACGAGATCGGCGACATCGCGCGCATCGGGACGCGCGAAACGTAGTTCGGCATGGGTGCTCATGGCGGGCCCTCTAAAAACGCGGCAACTCGGGGTGCGCAAGCTTGCCGTGGTGAACGTGCATTTTTCCGAACTCGGCACAGCGCGAGAGCGTCGGGACGCCCTTGCCGGGGTTGAGCAGCGAATGCGGGTCGAATGCGGCCTTCACGGCGAGAAAGCGTTCGAGCTCGGCCGGCGGGAATTGCACACACATCTGCGGCAGCTTTTCGATGCCCACACCGTGCTCGCCGGTGATCGTGCCGCCCACGTCGATGCAAAGCTCGCAGATCGCGGCACCGAACGCTTCGGCGCGGTGCATTTCGTCGGCGACATTGGCGTCGTACAGGATGAGTGGATGCAGATTGCCGTCACCGGCGTGAAAGACGTTGGCGCAGCGCAGACCGTATTTATCCGACAATTCCTCGATCCGACCCAGCACCCCGGCGATGGCGCGACGCGGGATCGTCCCATCCATGCAGTAATAGTCGGGCGAGAGGCGGCCCACGGCAGGGAACGCCGCCTTGCGGCCCGACCAGAGCAGCATCCGCTCGCGCTCGTCCTTCGACACGCGGATCGACGTCGCGCCGGATTCGCGCAGCACGCGCGTCAACTCCGCCATGTCGGCGGCAACCTCGTCGGCGATGCCGTCGGTTTCGACCAGCAGCACGGCCGCTGCATCGAGCGGATAGCCGGCGTGGACGAATTCCTCGACGGCGCGCGTCGCCTTGCGGTCCATCATCTCGAGACCGGCAGGAACGATTCCCGACGCGATCACGGCCGCGACCGCGGCGCCGGCCGTGGCGACGTCGTCGAAGGCCGCCAGTGCCACCTGCGCGACCGGCGGCTTGGGAGTCAGTTTGACCGTGATTTCCGTCGTCACCGCGAGCAGGCCCTCGGACCCGGTCACAAGCGCCAGCAGATCGTAGCCGGCGCTGTCGAGCGCATCGCTGCCGAATTCGACGATCTCGCCGGTGATCAGCACGCCGCGGACGCGGCGCACGTTGTGCACGGTCAGTCCGTACTTGAGGCAGTGCACGCCACCGGCGTTCTCCGCGACATTGCCGCCGATCGAGCATGCGATCTGCGACGACGGGTCCGGCGCGTAGTATAAACCGTAAGGCGCCGCGGCCTCCGAAATCGCGAGATTGCGCACGCCCGGCTGCACGATCGCCGTGCGCGCCAGCGGATCGATCGAAATGACCCGCTTCAGCTTCGCGAGCGAGAGGAGGACGCCGCGCTTGTCGGGCAATGCCCCGCCGGAGAGGCTGGTTCCGGCGCCTCGCGCGACGACGGGCACGCGGGCCGCCTGGCAACGCGCCAGGATCGCGGCGATCTGGGTCTCGTTTTCGGGAATCGCGACCGCCGCCGGCAATTCGCGGTACATCGTCAGGCCATCGCACTCGTACGGCTTCGTTTCCTCCGGGCTCGTCAGCAACGCGGACGGCGGAAGGATCGTCGCAAGCTGGGCGTGGACGGCGGGGTCGAGCATCGGGATTGGGCGTGGGGGTCAAAAGGAGCCGGAGGTGGCGCGAGAGCCCCTTCTGACGATTATTTCACATCGCCGCCCCGGGCGGCACGGCTGTCGGCGGACGGCCGAATGGCCCTAATGTCCGGGCGGCTATACAGCGCAACCCGTGTTACTTAGAATCCGCGGCTCGCGGCGCGTTTGCCGTGGCATCATCGCACCCTCACCGAACCTGGAGAACACCATGCGAGTTTCCCGCCTCCCCGTCATGCTGGCCGCGACGTTTGCCGCCGTGCTTGCGCTGCCGGTCGCGCCGGCCTCCGCGCAGACCACGCTGAAGATGAACATCTCCATCAGCCAGAATTCGCACTATGGCGTGGCCATCGATGCGTTCGCGCGCGAAGTCGAAAAGCGGACCAGCGGGCGCTACAAAATCCAGAACTTCTACTCGGGTGCGCTCGGCGCCGAGCGCGAATCGATCGAGGCGCTGCAACTCGGCACGCTCGATCTGACGATGACCTCGACCGGTCCCGTCCCGAACTTCGTTCCCGAAGTGGCGATCCTCGACATCCCGTTCCTGTTCAAGGATTACGCGCATGCGCGCGCCACGCTCGACGGCCCGATCGGCCAGGAGATGCTGACGAAATTTCCCGCCAAGGGCATCGTGGCGCTCGCCTGGGGTGAAAACGGGTTCCGCCACATGACGAACAGCAAGCGCCAGGTGCTCGTCCCCGACGATCTCAAGGGGCTCAAGATGCGCACGATGGAGAATCCGGTCCACATGCAGGCGTACAAGGCGTTCGGGATCATTCCGACGCCGATGGCCTTCACCGAGGTCTTCACCGCGTTGCAACAGGGCACGGTCGACGGGCAGGAAAATCCGCTCTCGGTGATCTCGGCCGCCAAGTTCGATCAGGTGCAGAAATACATGACGCTGACCGGCCACGTCTATTCGCCGGCGCTGATCCTGATGAGCAAGGCGGTCTACGACAAGCTGTCCGCCGCCGACAAGCAGGCGTTCCTGGAGTCGGCCAAGGAGGCCGTCAAGGCCAATCGCGCACGCATCGACGAAGACGAGCGCAAGGCGGTGGCGGATCTTCGCTCGAAGGGGATGGTCATCGTCGAGGTCGTCGACAAGGGTAAATTCCAGGCCGTCCTGGTGCCGACCTTCGCCGATTTCGGCAAGAAGTTCGGTCAGGAAAACATCGACAAGATCCGCAACTACAAGTGACGCGATCGCCGGCCCGGGCCGCCCGGCGCGGCCCGCCCCGCCGCCCGTCGCAATCGCGTCGATGACGCTGCGCAGCGGTTTTCTCGCATTCGAGCGCCGCACGACGGAGTTCTCGCTGGCGATCGCCTGCGCGATGCTCGTCATCGCGGCGTGCCTCGGGCTCTACCAGATCTTCGCCCGTTTCGTCTTTCAGCAACCCGCCGAGTGGTCGGAAGTGTTGATCCGCTTCACGCTGATCTGGATGGTGTTCATGGGCGTACCCTGCGCGTTTCGCCAGGGGGCGATGGTCTGCGTGGACGTCCTGCACCGCTGGAGCGGTCCCGGCATGCGTCGCGCACTCGATTGGCTGGTCGGAATCGCGTCGCTGACACTCGTCGCCGTGATCATCCGTTACGGCTTCGACTATGCGTATCGCGCGCGCTTCCAGACGATCAGCGGGCTCGAGTCGTTCTCGATGACCTGGGCGTATCTAGCCGTGCCGGTCGGCGGTATCTTCTGCGTGCTCGGGATCATCGGCTGCCTCGTCGATCCGCGCCGGCAGGAACTCGAAACGGCGCAATAGTCGCCGGCGTCGCCGCTCCCTCGCCGATCTCCGCCCGGCCCAGCCATGCCGTCGACGATGTTCCTCACGATGATGCTGTGCTTCGCGCTCAGCGTCTCGGTCGCGGTGTCCATCGGCCTCGCGAGCCTCGTCGGTGCCTGGCAGGCAAACCTCAACCTGCTGGCGATCGTCAAGGAGATGTTCGGCGCCATCAACAAGTTTCCACTGGCCGCCATCCCGTTCTTCATCCTCGCCGGCAACCTGATGGAGTCCGGCGGGATCTCGGCCCGCCTCGTCGAGTTCGCCAAATCGATCGTCGGAGGGGTCCAGGGCGGCCTTGCGGCAACCTGCGTGCTCACCTGCATGATCTTCGCCGCCGTTTCGGGGAGCAGCGTTGCAACCACGTTCGCGATCGGAGCGATCCTGATTCCGGCGCTCATCAAGCACGGCTATCCGACCAATTTCGCGGCCGCGCTGCAGGCAACCTCCGCCGAGCTCGGCGTCATCATCCCGCCGTCGATTCCGATGATCCTCTACGGCGTCTCGGCCGAAGTCTCGATCGGCGAACTGTTCATCTCGGGGTTCGGTCCGGGCCTGCTGATCGGCGTAGCGCTGATGCTGTTCGTCGTGATCTACGCGCGGATCAAGGGCTATGGCAAAGGCGACCGCGAAGGCAAGCTGCCTTTCGTCGTCGCTACGCGGCGCGCGGGGCTGGCGCTGCTGATGCCGGTGATCATCCTTGGCGGAATCTACGGTGGCATCTTCACACCGACCGAAGCTTCGGTCGTCGCGGTGTTCTACGCGCTGATCGTCGGCGTCGGCGTCTATCGCGAAACGAAAATCGCGGACGTTCCGAGGGTGCTCCGGAAGAGCGTCGTGTCGTCGGCGGTCATCATGTTCATCATCGCCAACGCGGGACTTTTCAGTTACCTGATCACGCGCGCCGGACTCCCGGAGAAGATCGGCGCGTTCCTCGTCGAATGGCTGCAGTCGCCGGCGCTCTTTCTGCTGGGCGTCAATGCGGCGCTCTTCGTCATCGGAATGTTCATCGAGACGTCGGCCTCCATCATCGTCCTGGCGCCGATCCTCGCCCCGGTCGCGCAGCACTTCGGGATCGATCCGGTGCATTTCGGCATCGTGATGGTCGTCAACCTCGCGCTCGGCATGATCACGCCGCCGTTCGGCGTCAACCTGTTTGCCGCGTGTACGGTGGCGCGGATCTCGCTTGATCAGATCGTGCCCCGACTCCTTCCGTTCGTGCTGGTCGTCCTGAGCTGCCTGTTGGTGATTACCTACGTCCCCGTCATCTCGATCGGCTTGCGGGACCTCGTCTACGCGAAGTGAGCGGCCAAAAGCAGGCCATCGCTCGACTTGACCTAGACGGGCGGGACAGGACGTTCCGGCGGATCGAGCCCGAGGAGCGCCGCCAGCATCGCCTCCGTGCCGCGGAGGATGCGCTCCCGCGCACGCGGGGCGCCGATCGCGCGCGCCAGCGCGACCGCGCCCGCACAGCTCGAAAACACGAAAGCGGCCACGTCTCGCCGCGACAAGCCGGCGACCTCAGGAAAGCGCGATTCGATCCGGTCGAGCAATGCTGCGGTTCGTGCCCCGAACGCGCGCTGGAATGAGGCTCCGCCACGCGCGACTTCGGGCAACAGCACGGTCAGCGGGCAGGCGGCGGCAAGCGACGGCTCATCGACCTGCCGCAGGTAGTGGCGGATCAGTACGCTCACCCAAGCGCGATCGTCGTCGATCGACGCCAGCGGAGTGAGGATCCGCTCCATGCTGCGCTCGAGACCGAACAGCAGGCCCTCCTGCGCGAGCTCCTCCTTGGACGCGAAGTGGGCGTAAAAGCCGCCGACCGTGAGGTCTGCGCTGCGCATGACCGCATCCACCGACGCCCGGTCGATTCCGCGGTCCTTGATGACCCGGTCCGCCGCCTCGAGGATGCGTTCGCGCGTCTCCCGCTTGTGCTCTGCTCGATACCGTGCCATTATCAGTATAATATTATATTTATAATTTCATTGCAACCCGATTGCATTGCAACCCAATTTCAACCCAACCAAGCGGACCCGCCTTGGAGATTCCTTCGAACGCGCTCGGGTACCCTGAATGAGTAACCCTGCGCGATAGGCGCACCGTCACGGTCTCCCGCCTCACGTCGGCCGAGCGTGACGGCGACGAACTGCGCGCGGACATTTCGACGCGACTCGCGCCGCCTCGCACCGTCCACGCGTGGGCGCCTTTCTGACCGATTCCCGATCGGCGCACCGCAATCCTCAGACGCAACGTCCGCCGTCGACCTCGAGGCACGCCCCGGTGATAAATGCCGACTCGTCGGACGCGAAGAAAACGGCGGCAGTCGCGATGTCCGTCGGCTGCGACAGTCGGCCCATCGGAATGGTGGCGACGAATTTCGCTCGGAGCGCCGGCGTGTCGCCGCCCATGAACTCGGCGAGCATTCCGGTTTCGCCGGCAACCGGATTGATCACGTTGACGCGAATGCCGTCCGGGGCCAGCTCGGCCGCCATCGAGCGCGACGTGACGATTGCAGCACCCTTGCTGCCGTTGTACCAGGTGAGACCGGGCCGCGGCCGAACGCCGGCGGTGGAGGCGATCGTGATGAACACGCCGGCTTTCTTTTGGCGGAAATGCGGCACCGCGTGCCGGGCCGTCAGGAACAGGCTCTTCACGTTGACGCGAAAGATCCGGTCGAACTCCTCCTCGGAAACATCGAGCATCGGGCGATTGCGGTGGGTCGTACCGGCATTGTTGACGACAATGTCGAGGTCGCCGTACGTATCGATGGAGAAACGGATCAGCCTGCCAACATCGGCGTCGCTGGAAACGTCTCCGGCGCAGAACCGGGCCTGCCCGCCCGACGCCTCGATCTCACGCACGACACGCTCGCCGTTGCCGACGTGGACGTCGTTGACGACCACGCGCGCGCCCTCCGCGACGAAGCGTTTGGCGATCCCCTCGCCGAATCCCGAACCCGCCCCGGTAACGATGGCCACCTTGTTCTGAAGTCGCATGGGTCCTCGTGTCAGTGAACTGCCAGCGGCGGCGCGTCCTGGACGTTGCGGAATCCGGCGCAGGCGTTGCGGATGCCGAGGAACGATGGCAACGAGCGCGCGGTGAGTTTGAAGTGGCGCGAAATCCGCGACAGCATCGTCAGGCGCGGGCTCGCGGGCACCTCGCCGACGTAGCGCTCGAGGTCGACGTAGTACATCTCGGTCCTGCCGAGACCTTCGAGCTCCGCCGAGTGATTCGCCGACCGTTCGCGCATCGTGTGGTCGACGCGCTCATGCACTGGCTCGGTCATCAGCATGTATTCGGCGATTGGCACGTCGTTCTTCAGCATCCGGTGGACGAGGATCACGTCGACGCCGGCGAGTTCCGTCAGGTTTTTGACCTTGTGCAGCGCCGCTTCGCCGAAGTGGCCGACCAGCTTGATCTTCAGGTTGCCCGCTTGCGTGCAGCCGTCGCAGATGCACAGCGTGTTGATCTTCAGGTCGGAAACCTTTTGATGGAACGCGCGATAGATGGCCGCCGCCCGCTCGGCGACGAACTCGAGGCTGGGCTCGGTCCCGTCCGGAAACGCCACGTAGAAAAACGCCGCGTCGCCTTCGAGCTTGGCGAGCGTCAGGTTCGGCGCCGTCGCGTCGATCACCGTCTCGAGGAGTTGCGCGACGATTTCCTGCGCGTGCGCGAGGCTCGCACGATGGAATTTCATGAACCGGGTGTAGCCGGCGATATCGGCGATGAGAAGAAAGGTCCGTTGTATGGCCATGACTGCGATTTCCCGTAATCCGGCTAAGCGTGCGCCGCCCAGACTGGCAACGCCGCCGCGCGTCGTATGCCGATCCCTCCGGCCACCCTCGTAATACGATTTTCGGCAGGGTTCGGATGCGCGCGGGCGCCTGGGCGTTCAGCCATGCTGCAGCACCACGGTTTTGAGCACCGTAAATCCCAGCAGCGCCTCGAACCCCTTTTCGCGGCCGTAGCCCGAATGCTTGACGCCGCCGAAAGGTAATTCGACGCCGCCGCCGGCACCGTAGTTGTTGATGAACACCTGCCCGCTCCGGATCGCGCGCGCCATCCGCAGCTGCCGTCCGCCATCCTTCGTCCAGACGCCCGCGACCAGCCCGAATTCGGTGGCGTTGGCGACGCGGATAGCGTCGGATTCGTCGGCGAAAGGCATCGCGGCGAGCACGGGACCGAACACCTCTTCGCAGCCGATGCGCGAATCGGGCGCAACGTCGCGCAGCAACCTCGGCTCGACGTAGTAACCCCCGGACGGCGCATCGGCCATGATGGAGCCTTTGGCGACCGTAGCAACACCGTCGCGCTCGGCCCCCGAGAGAAATTCGCGTACGCGATCCCGCTGTCCGGCCCGGATCAGCGGTCCGCAGTCGAGGTCGGCGAGCGCCGGCCCCACCTTCAGCGCCGCGAAGCGGACGCCGAGCTTTTCCAGCACCTCCTCGTAGCGCGATCGCTCGACCAGCAGGCGACTGCCGGCCGAACACGTCTGCCCGGCGTTCTGGACGATCGCGTTGACGATCGCCGGCAGCGCCGCCTCGAGGTCGGCGTCGGCGAAGACGACTTGCGGTCCCTTGCCTCCGAGCTCGAGGGTCACCGGGCAATGTCGTTTGGCCGTCTCGCCGGCAACCCAGGCGCCCGTCGCCGGCGACCCGGTGAACGACACGTGCTGAATCCCAGGGTGCGTCGCGAGCGCCGCTCCGGCTTCGCGCCCGAGCCCCGTGACGATGTTGAGCACGCCGTCGGGCAGGCCGATCAACGCGGCGAGTTCGGCGATGCGCAACAGCGACAGGCAGGCGTCTTCGGCGGGCTTCACCACGCAGGCGTTGCCGGCCGCCAGCGCGCCGCCGACGGAGCGCGCGAAGATCTGCATCGGGTAATTCCACGGAATGATGTGGCCGGTGACGCCGTGCGGTTCACGCCAGGTCAACACGGTAAAGCCGGCGGGATACGGAATGGTTTCGCCGTGGAGCTTGTCGCACGCGCCGCCGTAAAACTCGAAATATCGCGCGCAGGCGGCGGCGTCGGCCTTCGCCTGCTTCATCGGCTTGCCACAATCGCGCGCCTCGAGCATCGCAAGCTCGTCGGCGTGATCGAGAATCGCGCGCGACAGCCTGGCGAGGTGCCGGCCGCGCTCGACGGGGGCCATCCGGCCCCAGGCGCCATCGCGCGCCGCTTCGGCTGCGGCAACCGCTCGATCGATGTCGGCAGCGTTGCCGGCGGCGATCGAAGCGAACGGCATTCCGTCCGACGGGTCGATCACCGGCAACGTCGCGCCCGAGGCCGGCGCGACCCAGCGGTTGCCGATGAAATGTTGCGGCTTGGTTGCGATCGTGGGTAGCGGATGCGGGGCGTTCATCGTTGGGCTCCGTACAGGAAAGGGATGCGGCTACTTCGCTCCGGCCGGCTTGAACTTCCAGGCGAGTGTATTTTCGTCGGTTCGCGGCGCGTAGGTGATGCCGTCGCGAGTCGCCCAAAGGTTGACCTGGAAGTGCAGCGGCACGACGCCGGTGTCGTTGATCGCGAGTTCGGTGGCCCGCTGCAGCATCGCCTCGCGCTTCGCGTCGTCGACGATCGCAAGTGCGTCCTCGGTCAGTGCGTCGACCTTGCCGTTCGAGTACCGGCCGCGGTTCGCGGTGCCGTAACCCTTGTCGCGGTTGTACGTCATCAACAGCGCCTTCAGCGACGACGACGATTCGCCGGTGCCGGTACTCCAGCCGAGCAGCATGAAGCTGAACTTGAGGTCGGTCGCCTGCGTGAAATAGGTCGCCGAGGGCATCGCCACGACCTTGGTATCGATGCCGACTCGCGCCAGCATCTGTGCGACCGCCTGCGCGATCTTCGCGTCGTTGACGTAGCGGTTGTTCGGCGCGTGGATCGTCAATCCGAATCCGTCCGGATACCCCGCTTCGGCGAGCAGCTTCTTCGCGCCCTCGGCATCGAACGCCTCGACCCTCAGGTTCTTCGTCGCGCCGAACAGGAAATCGGGGACGAGCTGGCCCGCCGGGATCGCCTCGCCCTCCATCACCTTGGCGACGACCGCGGGCCGGTTGATCGCTTTCGAGATCGCCTTGCGCACACGCGGGTCCTTCAGCGGGTTCTTCGCAAGCGGCTTTCCCGCCTTGTCGGTGACGAAAGGCGAAACGTCACGGTCGCTGTCCATGTGCAGGTAGATGAGGCGATCGGCGACCGTGCGAAATACCGCGAGGCGCTTGTCCTTCCGCAGCTGCGCAACGTCGGACGTCGGCACGTTTTCGATCACCTGGACGTCGCCGGACAAGAGCGCGGCGACGCGCGACGCGTCCTGGGGCAGGAGCCGCAGCGTCACTTTCTCCCACGGCGTCTTGCCGCCCCAGTACGCATCAAAGCGCGCAAGTTCGATACGATCGCTCTTCGCATACTTGACGAGCTTGTACGGGCCTGTGCCGATCGCCGCCTTGCCGCTGTTGAATTCGTCGGTCGATGCCTTGGCCGCGCCCTTTGAGATGATGGCGACCTGGGTCATGTCGGAGGGCATCAACGGGTACGGCGCCGCCGTCCTGAACCGTATCGTGTACGGATCGACGACGATCATCTCCTTGATCTGCTTCGTGTACGCGGTGAAGGGGGACGGGCTGTTCGGGACGCTCGGCACGCGCTCGATCGACGCGACGACATCCGCCGCCGTGAAGTCGCTGCCGTCGTGAAACTTGACGCCGCGGCGCAGCTTGAACTCCCACGTGACCGGATCGATCGTCTTCCACTCGGTGGCGAGACCCGGTTCGAGCTGCGACTTCTCGTTGCGCTGGACGAGGTAGCCGAACAGATGCGCCGCGACGTTGTTGTTGGGCGTCAGGTTGTGATAATGCGGATCGATTGCCGTGACGTCGGTGCCGAGGCCGATCGTGAGGTCGGCGGCGGCGACCTGCAGCGCGGCGGCGCCGAGCAGGACGGCCGCGGCAACCGCGACGATCCGCGCGGCGAACGGGCGGTACAGTGACATGACTCCCCCTGGATTGGACGATGGCGCGACGATCCGGCGAAGGATAGCGCAACCTGCGGCCGCTGTGCGGTCTGCCGCCGCGGTATCGCGACTACGGGCCCTTGTACCGGATGCGGTAGATCGCACCCGCCGTATCGTCGGAAACCAGCAGCGATCCGTCGGGCGCGACCAGAACGTCCGCAGGGCGTCCCCAAGCGCTCTCGCCTTTGAGCCAGCCCTCGGCGAACGGCTCGTAGCGGATCGCGCGGCCGCCTTCGAGCGTGACCATCGTCACGCGATAGCCGACCTTCGAGCTGCGGTTCCAGCTGCCGTGCTCGGCGATGAAGATCCGGTTGCGATACGCGGCCGGGAACTGCGTGCCGGTGTAGAAACGCATGCCGAGCGCGGCGACGTGCGCGCCGAGATTCTGCGCCGGCGGCCTGAAATCGCTGCACGGACGCTGCCGTCCGAATTCCGGATCCGGAATCGTTCCGCCATGACAATACGGGAAGCCGAAGCGTACGCCGGCGCGCGGCGCGTGGTTCAGCGTGTCGGGCGGCACGTCGTCGCCCATCATGTCGCGACCGTTGTCGGTAAACCAAAGCTCGCTCGTGCGCGGATCCCAGTCGAAGCCCACCGTGTTGCGCAGTCCGCGGGCGAACACCTCGGTGCCGGTGCCATCCGCGTTCATCCTCAGGACGACGCCATAGCGATCGGGATCGAGCGCGCAGACGTTGCACGGCATGCCGACCGGAACGTAGAGCTTTCCGTCCGGCCCGAACGCAATAAACTTGCGGCCATGATGCCCGTCGGACGGAAGCCGGTCGTTGACGACCACCGGCACCGGCGGATTGGCGAGATGGCGCTCGATGTCGTCGAACCGCAGGATGCTCGAGACCGCGGACACGTAAAGCGCGCGGTTGCGGAACGCAACGCCTGCCGGCTCGCGCAATCCGGTTGCGATCACGTGTACGACCGCTTCGCCTTTCGCGCCGGCAGGCGGGAGCGTTACCGCGTGCACCTTGCCTTCGGGCGCCGACCCGACGAAGAGCGTCCCGTCGGCGCCCCAGGTCATCGCCCGGGCGTTCGGCACGCGCGCGAGGACCTCGATCGTGAATCCGGGCGGGAGCCTGATCCTGTCGATCGGCAGTGTGGATTGGGCAACCACGGTGCCGGCCATCAGCGACAGCACCAGCGCGCCGATGAGCGCGACGCGCAACGCGCCACGCGCGCCGGATTCGATCGGGGTCTCGTCATCAATCATCGGCGTTCACCTGGCCTTTCCGTGACTCCACTCCAACGGAGCAATTATCCGGACAAAGCGTCGTCATGGCGAGATCGCGCCAATCGTGGCGTACGAAAGCCCGGCAAACATCGGTGGGCGACGACTTCGGCGATTTGACAGCCCGGTTGCCGCTCCCTATCCTGACCCTTTGAACGTCGCGCCTCCGCCCATGGAGTGCGCAGGAGAATTCCGGATGAACGCTCCCGACTCCCTCCACACGCTGCGCCCGGAGCCCTCGGCCGGCACCCCGCCCGACATCAAGGCGTGGGACATGATTCGCAGGCTGGTCGCGTTCGACACGACGAGCCGCGAATCGAACCTCGCGCTGATCGACTGGGTGCGCGGCTATCTCGAATCGTTCGGCGCCGAATGCACGCTGACCTTCGACGACGACCGCCGCAAGGCGAATCTCTTCGCGACGCTGCCCGCGCGCGACGGCAACACGACGGAGGGCGGCATCGTCCTGTCGGGCCACACCGACGTCGTGCCGGTCGACGGCCAGCCGTGGGACACCGATCCGTTCGACGCGACGCTGATCGGCGATCGGGTGTTCGGCCGCGGCGTCACCGACATGAAGAGCTTTTCCGCAACCGGCCTTGCGTTCGTCCCCGAGTTCGTGCGGCGCGGCCTCGCGCGGCCCTTGCACTTCGCGCTGTCCTACGACGAAGAAATCGGATGCATTGGCGTGCATCGGCTGATCGGCGACATCGTCGCCCGCGGCGTGAAACCGCTCGGCTGCATCGTCGGCGAGCCGACCGGCATGGAGCTCGTCGTCGCGCACAAAGGCAAGAAGAGCTGGCGCTGCCGGGTACGCGGTCACGAGGCCCACTCGTCGCTGACGCCGCACGGTGTGAATGCCGTGCAGATCGCCTGCGAGATCGTCACCTACCTGACCAACGTCGCACGCGCGTTCCGCGATCAGGGGGAATACGACGCCGCATACGACGTGCCCTACACGACAGTGCACACGGGAGTCATTCGTGGCGGCACGGCGTTGAACATCGTCCCGCGCGATTGCCACTTCGATTTCGAGATCCGGCACCTGCCGTTCGACGACCCCGACGAGCTCTATGCCGAGGTCACCGACTACGCGCAACGATTCCTCCCGGAAATGCACAAGGTCGCCGCCGACACCTACATCGAGTTCGACCCGCTGTCCTCGTCGCCGGGATTCGACACGCATGGCGAATCCGGTATCGCGGCGCTCGGCGCAGAATGCAACGGTACGCACGAGCACGGCAAGGTCTCGTTCGGCACCGAAGCGGCCCTGTTCCACAATGCATCGATCCCCGCGATCATCTGCGGCCCGGGCCATATCGCGCAGGCGCACCAGCCGAACGAATGGGTGACGGTCGAGCAATTGAGGCGCTGCGAGGCATTCATGCAGCGCCTCGTCGAACGCGTATCGCTGCCGTGACGACGTCGCTGCCGCCCATCGAGGTCGAATTTCCCGATCTCTCCCGCTGGGCGGTCGGCAACACAGGCATACCTTACGTCTGCACGTTCGCCGCGCCACGCGCCGGTCCGCACGTCCTGCTTCAGGCCCTGACGCACGGCAACGAGGTTTGCGGCGCGATCGCGCTCGACTGGCTTCTCGCCCTGCTCTATCGTCCGACTCGGGGGACGGTTTCGTTCTGCTTCGCCAACGTGGCCGCCTACGAGGCGTTCGATCCCGCCGATCCGTTCGCGTCGCGCTGTGTGGACGAGGACTTCAATCGGCTGTGGACCGCCGACGTCCTCGACGGACCGCGGCAGAGCGCCGATCTCGCGCGAGCCCGGGAGCTTCGTCCGCTCTACGATCGCGTCGACTACCTGCTCGACCTGCACTCGATGACGGACCGCTGCCCGCCGCTCGCGATGGCCGGCAGGCAGCACAAAGGCGTCGTGCTGGCCCAGGCGCTGGGATCGCCCGAGCACATCATCGTCGACGGTGGACACGCGGCCGGCAAGCGGCTGCGCGACTACGCGTGGTTCGACGACGCAGACGATCCGCGCAATGCGCTGCTCGTCGAGTGCGGCCAGCACTGGGAGGCCGCCGCACCGGAACTCGCGAAACAGGTCACGCTCAAGTTCCTTCGGCACTTCGGCATGGTCGACGCGGCGTTTCTCGAGGCGCATCTGGAACCCATGCCCTCGCCCGCGCAGCGCGTGATCGAGGTCACCGATGCGGTGACGATCGGCACCGACAGGTTTTCGTTCGCGGCGCCGGCAAGCGGGCTCAAAGTGGTGCCGAAAGCCGGCACCCTGCTCGCCCGCGACGGCGACGCCGAAATCTTCACGCCTTACGACGACTGCGTGCTGATCATGCCTACGCGTCGCCCGAAGAAGGGCGAGACCGCAGTGCGACTGGGACGCTTCGTCGACTGACGACGGGGACCGGCATCTCCGAGCCTGCGGGACGCGCCTACCGCGTCCCGGCGATCGCCGCTTCGGCCGCGCGCGCAAGTTCCGCGCCGGCGAATCCCGCCCATTTGTCATAGGCGCTTCGCGCGGCGAATGCGAACGTCGCGCGGCCGGTCGCGGTAAGGCGAGTCACCGCCACGCCGCGTTTGCCTAGTTCCGCGAGTGCGGCGTCGATTTCCGCTCGATCCCGTTCTCGCAGCTCGCGTGCGGCCTCGATCGCCGCCTCGCTGACCAACGTGCGCTGCGGTTCCGTCAACGCGGCCCACGCCGCGCCATTCACCGCGAACACCGCGACCTCGGCAATCGCGCCCCATAGCACGACGTGGCGCATGCCGAGCGCATCGATTCGCGACGACGCCATCGTCGCCGGCGCACCTTCCTGCGCGTCGATCGTTCCCGCCCTCATGGAGGTCTGCGCCTCGGCGAAGGTCATCGAACGCGGGGATGCCCTCAACGCGAAAAAGAGATCGGCGACAAGCGGCGCGGAGGCGATGCGCACCCTCATGCCCGCCATATCGTCGGGTGTGCGCACTGGCACCTTGGTCGTCGCGAGCGCGCGCGGGCCGAGCGGCGCATACGCGAGCGGAACAGCGCCGGCGCGCTCGATCGCCGCGTCGAGGCGTTCCTTCATCGCGCCCACGATGAGCGCCTCGAGCGCCTTGGCGTCGGGCACGAGCCACGGCAGTCCGATCACGTTGAGTTCCCCGACCTGCGTCGACCAGAAGAGCGACGAGCCGACGGCGAGATCGGCGTCGCCGATGGCGAGCGCGGCGAACTCGCGCGCAGGATCGCGGCCCGCGAGCGATGCACCGGAGTGGACCTTGACCGCGAGCTTGCCGGCGCTCGCCTCGACGATGAGTTTCGCCCAGCGCTCGCCCGCGCCGCCCAGCGCGAACGCCGGCCCGACGGCGGTCGAGAGCTTCAACTCCACCGCCTTGTCCACCGTCTGCTGTGCGCAGGCATGCGATGCGACGACGGCCAGCGCCAGCAACGCGCATGCAAAGTGTGGAGTCCGTCGGCAAGCGGGGGGTCCATTCATCGCGTCCGGAGTCTACGGAACGCGCGCCGCCGCGGTCAATGCCGGCGAAACTCGACGCTTCAATCGAGCGGCGGCGAATCCCGCTTCGGCGCATCGCGCCAGTAGCGAAGGTCGTGCGCCCGCTCCGCGCGCGGCTCGCGTGACGCGTCCGCCGCGAACTCGAACGTGAGCGCTCCGTCGTAATCGGAGCGGTAGCCACGAATGCCCGCGGCCTCGTACCGTGCGACCACGTCGGGCCGCGGATGACCGAACCGGTTTCGGTAGCCGGACGTGTAGACCGCGATCCGCGGCGCGACGGCGGCGATGAACGCGGCGGTCGACGACGTCCGACTGCCGTGGTGCGGAACGACCAGGACATCGCTCTTCAGCAGCGCCGGATCATTGGCGACGAGCTCCAGTTCCCCGCGTGCCTCGAGGTCGCCCGTCAGCAACACGCTGCCGTGGCTCGAACCGATACGCACCACGCAGGAGAGGTCGTTCGGCTTCAAGCGCGCCATGTCGTAGTGCCTGGCGGCGGGCTGCAGCACCTCGAAGCGCACCTCGTCCCAGGTCCACTGCTGACCGGCGACGCAACGAACGGAGTTTCCCCCGTCCGCCGTGTGGCGCAGTACGATCGCATGATCAGCGGGGAGCGAGGACGCGAGCCATTCCAAGGGTACCGTTTGCAGCAGCGTCAATGCTCCACCGCTGTGGTCAGCGTCCTGGTGGGTGACGATCATGCCGGACAGGCGTCCGATGCCGGTAGCGCGAAGAAACGGCGCAACGATCCGCCCACCGGCGTCGGCTTCCTCCGAATACCGCGGACCGGTGTCGTAGAGCAGCGCGTGGCGGTGCGTCTCGACGACCACCGCCAGGCCCTGCCCCACGTCGAGCACGGTCATCCTGAACGCGCCTTCCGCTGGCGGCGGCGGGCGGATGACGAAGAGCGGAAGCATCGCGATGAAGCCGAGCGACCGCCCTGGAACGCCGCGCGGCGCGACGAGCAAGGCGACGCCGGCGAGTGAAACCGCCACGGCCCATCCGGGCGGAGCGTGTTGCTGCCAGGCCGCCGCCGGAAGCGCAGCGAGGACGTCGAGCGGAATCATCAGCGCGGCGAAGGCGGCGTGCGCCACCCACCACAACGCATCGATCGGCACGACGATCGCGCACAGCGCCAGCGGAACGACGGCAAACGTTACGACCGGGATGGCGAGTGCATTGGCCAGAGGGGACACCAGCGAGACCTGCTGAAACAGCGCAAGCGTGCCAGGCACCAACGCCATCGTCACCACGGCCTGCGTGCGTGTGGCGGCCTTGAACATCCTCGCCATGCGGGTGGCGAAGGATGGCGGCGCAGGCGAACTCAGGCGCCCGACCCCCGCATAAAGCAGCGCGCCCACCGCGCCGAAAGACAGCCAAAAGCCCGGAGTCAGCCCCGCCCAGGGATCCCAGGCGAGCACGACGACGAGCGCCCAGAGCCAGACCACGCTGGCGCTTCCCGGACGCGCGACCACGAGGCCGACGGCCGCGACCATCAGCATCAGCAGCGTGCGCACGGCGGGAACCTGCGCGCCCGCGAGCAGGACGTAGGCGATGGCGAAGGCGACGCCGATCCCGGCCGCGATGCTGCGCGCCGGGATGCGCGTCGTCAGCGCGACGCTGCGCCTCGCGAGCGCGTAGGCGAGCCCGCCGGCGAGCGTCGCGAAAACGGTGACGTGGAGACCGGAGATGCTGATGAGATGCGAAATCCCCGTGCGATTGAACACCCGCCATTGCGATTCGGGCACCGCACGCTGTTCGCCGATGGTCAGCGCCACGACGACGCCCGCGTAGCGGGCCTCCGGCAACGCGGCCAGGATCCTCGCCCGGACGTTTTCCCGCGCGCGCTGGATGTAGTCCGACGCGCGCCCGGCGAAGGCGTCGATCCGGGCGTTGCGGTCGCTGCTGCGCACGGAGCCTGTCGCACGCAACCCGCTTTCGAGCATCCATGCCTCGACGTCGAAGCCGTGGGGATTGACCGTACCATGCGGGCGCTTCAGACGCACGACCAGGCGCCATCGTTCGCCGGCCTCGATGGGAGGCGCCGGCTCGGTGGCGCCACCCTTCTGCATTTGCGCGTACCAGGCGAGCGACAGGCGCCCGGGGACGATCGCCCCCGCGGATTCGATGCGCTCGATCGAGAAGGCGAAACGCGTGCCCCGCTCCGAAGGCTGTGGAAGATCGTCGACGACGCCGACGATCGCGATATCGACACCCTCCCACTCCGATGGCAGCGAATCCGCCAAACGGATGTCCGCCCGCCATGCTGCGTATCCGAAGCCCAGCGCGCCGGCGGCCAATACGCCCAGCACGACGGCAGCGAAGCGCGCGCCGACGACTCGGCGGCCAGTCGTGTGCAGAGCCATTCCAACCGCGCCCACCAGCGCCGCGCCACCGAGCCAAGGTTCTGTCGCGGGCAGTGCAGGCTGCCACTGCAACAGCACAGCGCCGATCGCGAACGCCGCCAGCGCAAAGGGCAGCGATGACAAGGGGGCGTACGCGGTGGCGGGCATCGGTGCGCCCGCGCGCCAAGATCGTCAGGCGCTCATGATGCGATCCCCCGGACGAGCGGTGCGAGCGGCAACTCGCCGCGCAGGCATCTCGACATTGCGCCGGAATCTCGCTGCCCGCCATCCGGCATACGGATGAGCCCGATTCGGCCTTATTCGATTCCGTCGAAGGCGACGCAGAGGCAACCCGCCTGCCGGCCGCTACGGTGACCCGCCGTAGCGCTGGAGAGTAAGATCCGACACATCGATCGCCGGACGACGATTTGACAGGATATCCGCCAGCACCTGGCCCGATCCCGCGGCCATCGTCCAGCCGAGCGTCCCGTGTCCGGTGTTGAGAAAGAGATTCGAGAATCGGGTGGCGCCGATGACCGGCGGACCGTCGGGGGTCATCGGTCGCAGTCCGGTCCAGAACGTGGCAGCGGCCACGTCGCCACCGCGCGGAAAGAGATCGGTCACCACGTGGTCGAGGGTGGCGCGTCGCGCGGCGCGTAGCGTGAGATCGTAACCCCCGAGCTCGGCGGTTCCGCCGACGCGAATGCGCTCGCCGAGCCGCGTCACCGCGACCTTGTAGGTCTCGTCCATCACCGTGGATTCGGGCGCCCCGGCCGGATCGACGATCGGCACCGTGAGCGAATATCCCTTGACCGGGTAGACGGGAACCGAAATGCCCAACGGCTTCAACAGCAGCGGCGAATAGCTGCCAAGCGCGACCACGTACGCGTCCGCGTGGACGGTTCCTGCTTCGAGGGTGACGCCGCTCACGTGGCCACCCTCGGACTGCAACGCGCGAATCGTCGTGCCATAGCGGAATTCGACGCCCAGTTGTCCGGCCAGTTGAGCGAGGCCCTGCGTGAACTTGAAACAGTCGCCGGTCTCGTCACCTGGCAGCCGCAATCCGCCGGCGATCTTGTGTTGGACCTGCGCCAATGCCGGCTCCACGCGGATGCAGGCCTCGCGATCGAGCAGCTCGAAGGGCACGCCGAAGCGCTCGAGGATCGCCATGTCCGCCGACGCGCCGTCGACCTGCTGTTGCGTCCGGAAGAGCTGCAGCGTTCCCTGCGTGCGCTCGTCGTAACGGATGCCGGTTTCTTCGCGCAACTGCTGTAAACAGGCGCGACTGTATTGCGCGAGGCGAAGCATCCGGTTCTTGTTCAACGTATAGCGCGCTTCCGTGCAGTTGCCGAGGAGGCGCAAGCCCCAGACCCACATCGCCGGGTCGAGCACGGGCCAGATCACGAGCGGCCGATTCTTCATGAACAGCCACTTGACCGCCTTGAACGGAAGGCCGGGCGCCGCCCAGGGAGCCGAGTAGCCCGGCGAAACTTCGCCTGCGTTGGCAAAGCTCGTCTCGAGCGCGGCGCCCTCCTGGCGATCGACGACCGTGACTTCGTGACCTGCCTTGGCGAGGTAGTAGGCCGTCGTCACGCCGATGACGCCACTGCCGAGGACCGCTACCTTCACGCGGGCTCCAGGCAGGAATCGTCACCGGAGACGACCGACGTGCTCACGCGCCTTTCGGCCACAGGACCATCTGCGTGCATCGGAACAGCGCGATGGCTTTTCCATCAGTGTGCCGGCTCACCGTCGCGTCCCAGACCTGCGTGTTCTTCCCGAGGTGAGCCGGCTTCGCGACGCACGCGATCGTCCCCTCGCGCGCCGTGCCGAGGAAGTTGGTCTTCAGCTCGACCGTCGTGAAATTCTCGGCCCCATTCGGCAGGTGCGCGATGCAGCCGTAACCGCAGGCTGTGTCGGCGAGTGCGATCACCGTCGCCGCGTGCAGGAATCCGTTCGGCGCGAGGAGCTCGGGCCGGATGTCGATTTCGGCGACCAGCAATCCCTGTTCGATCGCCATCACGCGAAAACCGAGGAGCCCCGGCAGGCGGCCCTTGCCGCGTGCGTTCATCTGTTCGAGCGTTACTCCCGGACGCAATGACATGGGGACTCCTTCCGTAAAACGCGACGACGTCCAGTGGCGCGAAAGCGCCCTACGGCAGGCGCGCTTCGACCCAGGCTGCGACCGAAGCGAGCGCCGCCGGCAGGCCGTCTGGATTGGTACCGCCCGCCTGCGCCATGTCGGGCCGCCCGCCCCCTTTGCCGCCCACCTGCTGGGCGACGTGGTTGACGAGCTCGCCGGCCTTCACCTTCGCCGTGAGGTCGGCGGTCACGCCGGCGATCAGCGTGACGCGGCCGTCGGCGATCGACGAAAGCACGATCGCGGCGCTGCCGAGCTTGTCCTTCAGCTTGTCCATCGTCTCGCGCAACGTCTTGACGTCGGCACCGTCTAACGCCGCCGCGAGCACCTTGGCGCCCTTGACGTCGACGGCGCTGCCCGCGAGGTCGTCGCCGGCGCTTGCCGCGAGCTTCGCCTTCATCTTCGCGAGTTCGCGTTCCGCCGTTTTCGCAGTCTCGATCAGCTGCGCGATCTTCGTCTCGATCTCCGCCGGCGGCGCCTTCAATGCCGCCGCGGTCGAGACGATCGTGGCTTCCTGCGCCTGCACCCACGCGAGAGCGTTGTCGCCGGTGACGGCCTCGACGCGGCGGATGCCGGCGGCCACACCCGCTTCGGCGACGATCTTGAAGAACCCGATGTCACCGGTGCGCTCGACGTGCGTGCCGCCGCAGAGTTCCCGCGAACTGCCGATGTCGAGCACGCGCACCTCGTCGCCGTACTTTTCGCCGAACAGCATCATCGCGCCGGTTTTCTGCGCCGCGTCGATCCCCATCACGCGCGCCTCGGTCGGTGCATTGCGCAGGATCTCGTTGTTGACGATCGATTCGACGCGGCGGATGTCGTCGTCGGTCATCGGCGCGTCGTGCGCGAAGTCGAAGCGCGTCTTGTCGGGGTCGACCAAGGAGCCCTTCTGCTGGACGTGCGCGCCGAGCACGTCGCGCAGCGCCTTGTGCATCAGATGCGTGGCCGAGTGGTTGCGCATGGTCCGCGCGCGCGCCGCGTGGTCGACGCCGGCGGCGACGACATCGCCGACGTTGAGCTCGCCGGTGGTGACCACACCGTGATGGCCATAGACCTCCGGCTGGATCTTCTGCGTGTCCTCGACGGTGAACAGAGTCAGGCAGGAGCCGCCCTTCGTCAGCTCGCCGCGGTCGCCGACCTGGCCACCCGACTCCGCGTAGAACGGCGTTTCGTGCAAGACCACGACGCCGCGCTCGCCCGCGGCTAGCGACGCGACGGGCGCTCCGTCCTTGTAGAGCGCGGTGACGCGGCCTTCGACGGACAGCGTGTCGTAGCCGCGAAACGCGCTTTTCGGCCCCGTGTATTCGAGCTTGGCGCCCGACTTGAACTGGCTCGCCGCACGCGCGCGCTCGCGCTGCCGGTTCATCGCCGTGTCGAAGCCCGCCTCGTCGACGGTGACGCCGCGTTCGCGACAGACGTCGGCGGTCAGGTCGAGCGGAAAACCGAACGTATCGTAGAGCGTGAAGGCGGTCTCGCCGTCCAGCGTCTTGCGCCCTCCATCGAGCGCCTGCTCAAGCATCTTCATGCCATTCTCGATCGTTTCGCCAAAGCGCTCCTCTTCCTGCTTCAGCACTGCGGCGACGCGAACCTTGTCGCGCCGGAGCTCCGGATAGGCCGCGCCCATCGCACGATCGAGATCCTCGACCAGACTGTGAAAGAACGGTTCCCTCTGCCCGAGCTGATAGCCGTGGCGGATCGCGCGCCGGATGATCCGCCGCAGCACGTAGCCGCGGCCCTCGCTGCCGGGAATCACGCCGTCGACGATCAGGAACGAGCACGCGCGGATGTGGTCGGCGATCACGCGAAGGCTGGGTGCAAGAAAATCCTTGGCGCCGGTCTCCCGGACCGCCGCGCGAATGAGATCCTGAAAGAGATCGATCTCGTAGTTCGAGTGCACGTGCTGCAGCACCGCGGCGAGGCGCTCGAGGCCCATCCCCGTATCCACCGACGGCTTGGGCAGCGGATTCATCATGCCCTTGTCGTCGCGGTTGAACTGCATGAACA
This sequence comes from Betaproteobacteria bacterium, assembly GCA_039931775.1. GTDB lineage: Bacteria > Pseudomonadota > Gammaproteobacteria > Burkholderiales > Casimicrobiaceae > CAIWHR01. Next base: position 54,582 of record JBDTRG010000041.1, read on the forward strand.
CGAGGTTCCAGATCTCGATGTAGCGGTCGCCCTCCGACTCCGCGGATCCGGGCGGACCGCCCCGGACTTCGGGACCGTGGTCGTAGAAGATTTCCGAGCAGGGCCCGCAGGGCCCCGTATCCGCCATCTGCCAGAAGTTGTCGCTGGCGTACTTGGCGCCTTTGTTGTCGCCGATCCGCACGCAGCGTTCTGCGGGAATGCCGATGTCCTTGGTCCAGAGGTCGTACGCCTCGTCGTCGTCGATGTAGACCGTGGTCCAGAGCTTCTCCGGGGCAAGGCCGTACACCTTGGTGAGGAGCTCCCACGCGTAGCGGATCGCGTCGCGCTTGAAATAGTCGCCGAAACTGAAGTTGCCCAGCATCTCGAAAAACGTGTGGTGCCGCGCTGTGTAGCCGACGTTGTCGAGATCGTTGTGCTTTCCGCCGGCGCGCACGCAACGCTGCGCCGTCGTTGCGCGGGTGTAGGCGCGCTTGTCTTCGCCCAAGAACACGTCCTTGAACTGGACCATACCGGAATTGACGAAGAGCAGCGTCGGGTCGTTGCCCGGCACGAGCGATGAGGATGGCACGATCGTGTGGCCGCGCTCTTCGAAAAAGGCGAGGAAACGGCTGCGGATGTCTGCGGCTTTCATGGCGAGCGCTTTTGGGTCTCCGCGTATCGTGCGCGGATGGGTATTTGCAAAGCCACTGATTTTACGCGGCTTTGGTGCCGGTCGCCATCCAGCGAACGCGGCGGCGGCGCGCCGTTCATGGGCGCGCGGCGAATCCCTCTGCGGCGAGGTGGGCGAGCGATGCGAGGTCGAACTTGCCGAGGTCGAGCAACGGCAGGAGGTCGTTGTCCGCCGCGAGCGGTCGGCCCCAAAGCGCGGACAGGACTTCGACGCAGGCGTCGGTCAGTGGGACCTGCACGCGGGCGATCCGCGCGACCGTGGAGGTAAAGACCAACCCGAACGGGACGTCCTCGAGGACGAACCGCGTATCGAGGGTCGTCGGCCCCGGGGGCCCGCCGCGGCGCGCGTGCAGCAGCGCCGCCTGTTCCGAAAGAGGCACATCGGGCAGGTCGAACGAATGCTCGAAGTGCTGCTCAATCGAACGTACGTGAAGGCCGAACGCCGCGGCAACCGCGCGACGCTCGGCGTCGAGACCGTCGATCAGGCGCGCGACGGCCGGCGTCAGGTGGCGGTACTGCGGCCACGGCTCGCCGAGCTCGATGCGAGTGAGGTTACCGAGGACGAGTCCCGCGTGCGCAACCGGGTTGATGTTGACGAGCGCGATCGCAAGGGCGTTCGCCCCGAGATCGAAGCGATCGCCAAACAGGGACCGGCAAACGTCGATCGCGCGTTCGTTCGCGGACACCGGGATCGCGGCGACGTCGAGCCGCGCGCGCAGCACGTTGATGGTGACGGCGGTCTCGCCGCTCTTGCGCGCGGTCAGCACGGTGGTGCCGAAACAGGCGATCGCCGGACGCGCGCCGCGCGCGGCGACGAGTTTCGACAGGTAGAGCGGCGAGAGCGACAGCGCACCGCTGACGATCACCATGTGCTGCGCGCCGAGATGAGGCGCCAGCGCGTCCATCACGGCGCGGTGCCCGTTGGCCGGAACGGCCACCAGCACGACGTCGTATCCAGCGATCTCCGAAAGGTCGGTGATCACGCTCGGATGCGCTTGGCCGGCAACGACGCCGGTGTAGTCGAGGACACCGCGCTGCGCCAACGCACGGGTGCCGCGTCCGGAGGGCGACCACACCGCCGTCCGATGGCCGGCGGCGTCGAGGAACGCGGCACTGCCGAGCGCGATCGCGCCGGCGCCGACGATCGCTACGTTCATGGCGCGACGCCTGCGCGGGGTCCGCGATCCCTCTCGCCAAGTTGATTGGCCGTCATTCGGGCTTGATCCCGGCAGCCGCGATGATCTTCGCCCAGCGTTCGATGTCGCCCTGGACGAACTGCGTGAACGACTCCGGTGTGCCGCCCACCGGCTCGGCGCCGAGCGTGGCGAGCTTCTCCCTGACCTCGGGCGACGCCAGCGCCTTGTTGAAGTCCGCGGACAGTCGGGCGACGACGGCCGGCGGCGTGCCGGCCGGAGCCGCGATGCCGATCCACACGGCGACGTCGAGTTGCGGCACGCCTTCCTCGGCGAACGTCGGAGCCGACGGAAAGAGCGGCGAGCGCTTCTTCGAGGTGACGGCGAGCGCCTTCAGTCGATTCGTCGACGTGTACGGCTGCGCGGAGGCGGTTGTCGTGAACATCGTCTGCACCTGGCCGCCGAGCATGTCGGTGAACGCAGGGGCAGCACCTTTGTACGGCACGTGCGTGAGGTTCGCGCCCGTGGCCGCCTTCAACAGCTCGAGCGTCAGATGCGTATACGTTCCGTTTCCGGTCGACGCGGTGTTCACCTTTCCGGGATTCGCCTTGGCGTAGGCGAGGAGTTCCTTGGCGTTCGCCACCGGCAATGCAGGCACCGCGAGAAGTACTAGCGGAGCGTCGGCGAGGTGCACGACATGAGTAAAGTCCTTCATCGGACCATAGCCGACGTTGGCGCGCAGCGACGGCTCGATCGCCATCTGTGCGCCGGTAGAAAGCAGGAGCGTGTACCCATCGGGCGCCGCGCGCGCGACCTCCTGAGTCGCGATCTGTCCCCCGGCGCCAGCCTTGTTTTCGACGACGACCGGTTGGCCGAGCGATTCGCTCACTTTCTGCGCGAACATCCGCCCGATGACATCCTGCGAGCCACCCGGCGTGAAGGGAACGATCAGCCGGACGGGTTTCGACGGCCACGGCTGCGCGCCGGCTGTCGGTACGGTCGCAGCGAAGAGGAGTGCACAACACAGCGCTGAAATTCGATTCATTGAAGGGCGATCCCGGGACGAGGAGGAGCGCGCGGAGCGCGCGCGCCTGCGTGGATTCTGCGGCGCGGCGGAACATCCGGCAAGCGGTCTCACGGATGTCGACATCGCGGCAACAATCCTATACTACGGGTGAAGCGTCAGCCGCGCCCGATTCCGGTGAAAGGCGGCGCTCAACGCCACTGTTATCGTGCCACCTGTCGAGGAGATGAATGATGAGCGAAGGAAAAACCTACAAGGGCAGCTGTTTTTGTGGTGCCGTTCAGTTCACGGTCAGCGGCGAACCGGCCGGCATGGGCTATTGCCATTGCGAGTCGTGCCGCACCTGGTCGGCGGGTCCCGTCAACGCCTTCACGCTTTGGAAGCCCGAAGCGGTGAAGTTCACGCGCGGTGCGGACAACGTGGGCACCTACAACAAGACCCCGGGCAGCTCCCGCAAGTGGTGCAAGACGTGCGGCGGCCACATCATGACCGACCATCCCGGCATGGGGCTCACCGACGTGTACGCGGCGGTCATTCCGGACTTCCCGTACAAGGCAGGCATCCACGTCCACTATCAGGAAACGAAACTGCGCATCAAGGACGGTTTGCCGAAGATGAAGGACGTTCCCAAGGAAATGGGCGGCTCGGGCGCGAGCGTGGCCGAATAGTTCGTCAGGCTCGCAACATTCCACGCGTCATTGCACCGATCCGGTCGCCGGCGCAGCACGATCGTCGCGGGCGCGGTGCGCAGTCATTCGGCGGCGCCCTCTTCGCCGGGCGGATTGCGCAGCAGCCTGAAGACGGCGGACAACGAAAACCCGCGGCTTTGCAGAAAGCGTACCTGGCGCGCTTTTTCGCGGTCGTTCGCGGGCGCCGTACCGAACCGCTTGCGCCAGAGCGCAACCATCGCCTCTTCGTCGTCCTGCTCCGTGGCGGCGAGCGCCTGGCTGACGGTTTCGGGGGCGACGCCACTGGCCTTCAGTCTGGCGCCGATGGCCCGTTTGCTGTATCCGCCGCTCTTCTGTCGGACGACCGCCGTCGCAAAACGCGAATCGGACAGATAGCCCAGCGCAGCGAGGTCGTCGAGCATGGCGTCGACGCTCAGAGGGTCGACATCGCCACCCTCGGCGCTGCGCAGAAGCTTGCTCCGCAGTTCGGTGCGCGAATATTCGCGGCGCGCGAGCAGTGCAATTGCACGCGCCTTGAGCGGCTTCGCGGGTCGCTTGCAGGCGCGCGCGCTGTCATCGACCATGCGCGCGCTCCCGGATCGGTGGGATTCGCGCCGGGCACCGACCGATGGCGGCGCCCGACCGCAGCTCCCGGACCGTCATGCGGCGCTATTCGTCGCCGGGCGCGGGCTCGCCACGGGCGCGCAACGCGCCGGGAACGGGTACCCCGACCGTCATGCGAATCTTTGCCTCGATCTCGTCGGACATCTCCGGATGCTCGCGCAGGAACTCGCGCGTGTTGTCCTTGCCCTGGCCGATCTTCTCGCCGTTGTAGGCGTACCAAGCGCCCGACTTTTCGATGATGTCGTGCGCGACGCCCAACTCGATGATCTCGCCGTGGCGCGAGATGCCCTCGCCGTAGAGGATGTCGAACAGCGCCTCGCGGAACGGCGGCGCGACCTTGTTCTTGACGACCTTGACGCGCGTCTCGTTGCCGACGACCTCCTCGCCCTTCTTGATCGCGCCGATGCGGCGGATGTCGAGGCGCACCGACGCGTAGAACTTGAGCGCGTTGCCGCCGGTGGTGGTTTCCGGGTTGCCGAACATCACGCCGATCTTCATCCGGATCTGGTTGATGAAGATGACGAGCGTGTTGGCGCGCTTGATGTTCGCAGTGAGCTTGCGCAGGGCCTGGCTCATCAGGCGCGCCTGCAGGCCGGGAAGCTGATCGCCCATCTCGCCTTCGATTTCGGCCTTGGGGACGAGCGCCGCGACCGAGTCGATGACGATGATGTCCACGCCGCCCGAGCGCACCAGCATGTCGGCGATTTCGAGCCCCTGCTCGCCGGTATCAGGCTGCGAAATCAGGAGCTCGCCGACGTTGACGCCGAGCTTGCCCGCATAGACGGGGTCGAGCGCGTTCTCGGCGTCGATGTAGGCCGCGGTACCGCCCGCCTTCTGAACCTGCGCCACAACCTGCAGCGAGAGGGTCGTTTTGCCGGAAGACTCCGGCCCGTAGATTTCGACGACCCGGCCGCGCGGGAGGCCGCCGACGCCCAGCGCGATGTCGAGCCCGAGCGATCCGGTCGACACGACCTGCAGGTCGTTCTGGACCTGCGACTCGCCCATTTTCATGATTGAGCCCTTGCCGAACTGCTTTTCGATCTGGGCGAGCGCGGCCGTGAGCGCCTTGCTTTTTTGGTCTTCCATCGTATGGTCGAGGGGCATTTTGGAGGCTCCGAAGTATGGCGCAGTGCAGCGCGGAATGGGGGTCGACGGCACTGATGATGGCATAGAACGATCGTTCGATGCAAGCCCCCGAATGGCCTAATTCGAGCGAATGAAGTTCCTGGATTTGGCGACGGCCGGACCGGCCTCGTGGCACCCCTAGGCCCCGGGAATCGGCTGAATCAATCAGGCCTTGGCGCGCTCCACAAGCCCCACGAGCGCCACCTTCACGGTCGCTTCACGTATGGCGGCGCGGTCGCCGGCGAAGTGCCGGGTCGAGCTTTCCGGCACCTCCCCGCGCGTCGCCCAGCCAAAGCAGACCATGCCGACCGGCTTGTCTGCCGATCCGCCGGAAGGCCCTGCGATCCCGGTCACCGCGACGGCCAGATCGGACCCGCTTCGCTCCAAAGCGCCGGCGGCCATTTCCCGAGCCGTCTCTTCGCTGACCGCCCCGTGGACCGCCAGCGTCTCCCCGCGTACGCCGAGCATCTCTGCCTTGGCCGGGTTCGAATAGGTGACGTACCCGCGGTCGAACCACGCCGAACTGCCCGCGAGGTCGGTGATTGCGCCGGCGATAAGCCCTCCGGTGCACGACTCCGCGGTCGCGACACGCCATCGGCGCGCTTCGAGAAGACGGCCCAGCAGGGCGACCACCGCGCGCGTGTCCTCGATCATTCCATCTCCCCCGGGCGCCCACGGTAGTGATAACTGTACGCGGTCGCGAACCCGAATTTCCGGTACGCAGCGATAGCCGGCGCGTTGTCGGCGCTCACCTGCAGATAGGCGGCGTTCGCGCCATGCTGCCACGCCCATGACAACAGCGATGCGCACGCGAGCGTTGCATAGCCGTTGCCGCGCGCGTCCGATGCAGTGACCACGTCGAAGACGCCAACCAGCGGCCCTTCGATCGCCACCTGCGCGGTGCAGACAACGCGCCCCGCGGCGCGGATCGTCGCGTAGCGTTTGCCGAGCGGCGAGTTGATGAGCCGCTCGCGGTGCGCCTCGCGCTGCCGTGGCGTAGAAACGCGCAGGCTGTCCACCGCGTCGACGAACGCATCGGTATCGGGAGACTCGGTCACGACGTCGTCCGCCGCGTGGGGTATCTCCGGCGGCCGGTCGAGGGCGAGCGTCTGCACATAAGTTTCACTGAAAGCCTGGTAGCCGCGCGCGTCGAGGACGCCATCGAGATCGGCGGGACGACTCATCGGCGTCATCCGGAACAGCGTCGGCAGTCCGTGCTGCGCGTAGACGTCCTCGCAGTAGCCGATCTTGCCGGCAAGCGGCAGCGTCGATCCGAAATGCGGATTGACGCTGCGCGCACGCTTCGCGGTTCCCGGCGAGAGGCGGAGCACCCAGCCGTCGTAGAAGAGCTGGCGCTGCGACTGCAGCGCGTTGAGGCCGGCCTCCTCGATGCGCACCAGGTCGGCGGCAGGCGTCACTCGCATGGCATCCGTCGGCATGAAATCATCCGAAGAGCTTGCGCAGCAGCGCCAATACGATCAGCGTGTACCCCGCGGCGACGAGGTCGTCGATCATGACGCCCCATCCGTTCTTGAGCGCGGCGTCGAGCTCCCGGATCGGCGGAGGTTTGACGATGTCGAAAAACCGGAAGACGGCAAACGCCAACCCGATGCGCAACAAATCGCCGCCGACGAAGTACAGCACGATCAGAAACGCGACCACTTCGTCCCAGACGATCGCGCCGTGATCAGGGACACCGAGGTTGTCACCCGTCACCTGCGACGCCCATACGCCGATCAGCGCAAACGCGACGATGGTCGCGGCGAACGCGGCGTCGGGAAGGTACATTCGCAGCAGCGCTGCGATCGGGATCGCGACCAGCGTCCCGAATGTCCCGGGCGCGAACGGCGCGAGCCCGGCGCCGAAGCCGAGCGCGATGAAATGCGCCGGATGCCGGATCAGGAACGTCGCTGTCGGGCGCGAGGTGTCGCTCATTCGGGCAGGAGGGTGAATGCGCGGGTCACCGCAAGCGCGACGGCAAGGGTCGCGACGAGGGTCGCAACCGCGGCGATCGCCCAGTTGCGCCGATATTCGCGCGCCTCCTCCGGCGTGACCGCTTCGAACGGCGAACGGCGCGTCAGCGTGAATTCCCAGACATAGAGCAACGCGCAGGCAAACGCGCCGGCCGCGACGAACGCCATGGCCTGGTCGGTCACCGCGGCGCCGGCGATCGACGCGGCGCCGATCAGCGCGAATGCGGTCAGCAGCATCCAGCGCTGGCCATGCTGCGGAACGATGCGCAACAGCGACCGGCAGTTCGGGCAGCGGATGAAGAACCAGCCGCCGATAAATCGCCGCCGCGGCGTAATCGACAATTCGCCGCATGCCGAACAACGCCGATTGTCGTTGCCAGCCATGGCCCTAGGCGAAATGGTCAAAGGCCGGCGGCAATTCGGGCAGCGGTATGCCGCGCTCGTCATTGACCACCAGCCCGCCCGTCGGGGTCACCGATCCGATTCGCGCGAGCGGCACGCCGGTTTCGGAAGCGATCGCGTTGATCCGCGCCGCCGCATCGCCGGGGGCCGTGAAGCAGAGCTCGTAGTCATCTCCACCGGCAAGCAGCAAGCGAAGCGCCAGAGGCCGCTCCACGCCGCGCAACATGTGCGCGAGCGCCTGAGACCGCGGAATCGTGCCGAGGTCCACGACCGCGCCGACTCCCGATCGTTCGAGGATGTGCGCGAGATCGCCGGTGAGACCGTCGGACAGATCGAGCGCCGCAGTGGCCACCCCGCGCAGCGCCATGCCGAGTGCGATACGCGGCGCAGGCATCTCGAGCCTTGCGCGCGCCGCGTCAGACGCGGGAAGCCCCGTCTGGCCCGTCATCGCGGCAACGGCGAAGGCGGCGTCGCCCAGAACGCCCGAAACGTAGATATCGTCGCCGGGCTTCGCTCCGGAACGCGTCAGCGCCGTGCCTTCCGGAACCTCGCCCAGAATCGTCACGCACAGGTTCAAGGGTCCGCGCGTCGTGTCGCCACCGACGAGCTCGACGCCATGCCGCTCTGCGAGCGCGTAGAAGCCCCGCGCAAAAGCGGCAAGCCATACAGCGTCGATGTCGGGAAGCGCACCGGCGAGAAACGCCCACCTTGGCGCGGCGCCCATCGCTGCCATGTCGGAGAGATTCACCGCGAGCGTCTTGTGTCCAAGCTTCTCCGGATCGACGTCGGCGAAGAAATGCCGGCCGGCGACGAGCATGTCGACCGAAACCGCGAGCTCGCAACCTGCCGATGGCTGGAGCAGCGCGGCGTCGTCCCCGACCCCCAGGTGCACGGTAGCCGATCGCGACGGCCGCGAGAAGAACCGCGCGATCAGCTCGAACTCGTTCACCGGCGGATTATAGGCGAAGGCGGACGCACGGCCCGCCGTCGCAGGGGTTACTTCAGCGCATCGCCGATCTCGCGCTGCCACCGCGCGAGGAGGCGCCGCTTCTGCGCCGGGGCGCCATATTTCGCCGGGTCGAGGTCCACCATCGGCACGCTGACGTAGCGCGCAGCCTCGGCTCTCACCTCCGCCGATCGATTGGCGGGCAGGATGAGATTGCGCGTTCGGTTCGCGAGTTCCTGCGCGTCCTTCGTCAGCGCCCAGTCGTAGAACGCGCGCGCCTCCGCGGGATTGGGTCCGTTCGCGATGATCGCCATGCCGCCGAGCGTGTCGCCGGTGCCTTCGCACGGGATCGCGATGTCGACCGGGAAACCCGCGAGCTGCTGCGTGACGAACTCGTGGACAAAGCTGACGCCGATGCCGACTTCGCCGCGCGCCACCGACGGACCCTGCGCCGTCCCGGATTGCGTGTAGCGGACGACGTTCGGATGCAGGCGCTTCAGATAGGCAAACGCGCCCTCCTCGCCGTAGAGCGCGACGAGCGTGGCCAGGATCGTGTACCCGGTGCCGCTCGTCACCGGGTTCGACAGCTCGATCTCGGCGCGGTATTCAGGCTTGACGAGGTCGGACCAGCATCGCGGCGCGGCGAGCTTCTTCTTAGCTAGCACCGTCGGGTTTGACCCGAACCCGAGGATGATCCGGTAGATGGCGACGGCGCGATCGCCGGTGGCGTCGGCCTGCCGCTGCGCCCAGGGCTGGAGTTCGGCCAGGCGCGGCGACCGGTAGGGTGCGAACAACCCTTCCGCGGCGCCCTGGAGAAACGAGTCGAACGTGCCGCCATACCAGACGTCGGATTTCGGATTGTCGCGCTCGGCCCGGAGCTGCGCGAACGCTTCGCCGGTCGGCTTCCGGACCATTGCGACCTGGACCCCGGTGTCGCGAGTGAACGTTTTCGCGGCGAGTTCGCACGCGTCGGGATCGTGCGTGCACAACAGGATGAGTGTGGCCGCCGATGCCGCGTGCGCGGCGATCGAGGCAACGACCGCCACCGCGAAGGCGAGTACGCGGGCGCGCCTCCCCATGGCGCTCAGGCCGTGCCGGTGCCGCGATTCAGCGCGTCGATCTCGGCGGCGCGCAGGCTCGGCGCCAGCTTGTCAAGCACACCGTTGACGAACTTGTGACCATCGGTGCCGCCATACGACTTCGCGAGCTCGATGGCCTCGTCGATGACGACCTTGTAGGGGATTTCGGGCCGGTGCTTCAACTCCCATGCGCCGATGACGAGCGTCGCCCGCTCGATCGGCGACAGTTGCGCGGCGCGCCGGTCGAGGATGCCCGCGAACAGCAGAACGAGCGCTTCGTACTCCGTGTTGACGCCGCGCCAGAGCGCGTCGAAGTAGGCGTTGTCGGCCTTCGCGAAGCCCGGGTCGGCCGCGAGTCGCGCGCGGATGGCGTCGGCCGAATTGCCCGATAATTGCCCTTCGTAGAGGCCCTGCAGCACGAATTCGCGGGCGCGGTGGCGACCGCTTCTCCCGCCGCTACTCGCCATCTATTTCTTCCAGGAGGTTGGCGAGCTCGAGCGCCGCCTGGGCCGCGTCGAACCCCTTCTGCTCGCAGCGCATCAGCGCCTGCTCGTCGGTGTTCGTAGTGAGGATTCCGTTGCCGATGGGAATGCCGAATTCGAGCTGAACTTCGGCCACCCCGCGCGCCGACTCGTTGGCCACGATCTCGAAGTGATAGGTTTCACCGCGGATCACGGCACCCAGCGCGACGAGTGCGTCGAAGTCGCCCGTTTGCGCGAACCGCTGCAGCGCGAGCGGCGTTTCGAGCGCACCGGGTACGGTGGCGATCGTCACGTTGCGTTCGACGACACCGGCTTCCTTCAACGCACGCAGCGCCCCGGCGAGCATCAGGTCGCCGATGCCCGGGTTGAATCGCGAAAGCACGATGGCGACGCGCCGCGAGAGGCCGTTCTGGTTCGGAGGAATGCGGCGGACGGCCATAAGGGTCGGCGAAGTTGTCGGAAGGATTCGGAAATCGAGTCGGCTCTACGACGCGCTGCGCGCCAGAGGTTGCTCGACGTAACCGGTCACTTCGAGGTCGAAGCCCGTCATGCTCGGCATCTTGCGCGGCGTGGCGAGGAGGCGCATCTTGCCGACGTTGAGGTCGCGGAGGATCTGCGCGCCGATGCCGTAATTGCGCAGATCGACCTTCGCGGAAACCGGTGACTCGGCGGCGAGCGCGCGGCGGCGCAATTCCTGCGCGCTCTCGGGCCGGTGCAGCAGCACCACGACGCCGCGGCCGGCTTCGGCGATCGCGGCCAGCGCCGCCGCGATGCTCCACGAGTGCGATGTGTGCCCGGTGTCGAGGAGGTCCATCACCGACAGCGGCTCGTGCACGCGCACCAGCGTCTCGGTGTCCGGCGAGACGGGCCCGCGCACGAGCGCGAGATGCGTCGCGTCGGAGAGCTTGTCGCGATAGACGACCAGCCGGAAGGCGCCGTGCACCGTGGCGAGCGGGCGCTCGGCGATCCGCTCGACGAGGCGCTCCGTGCGGCTCCTGTGCTGGATGAGGTCGGCGATCGCGCCGATCTTCAAGCCGTGCAGCGCGGCGAAGCGCTCGAGATCCGGCAAGCGCGCCATCGTGCCGTCCGCGTTCATGATTTCGCAGAGCACCGACGTGGGCGAGAGGCCGGCGAGAGCGGCGAGATCGCAGCAGGCCTCGGTGTGCCCGGCGCGCGCCAGCACGCCGCCCGGCTGCGCGATCAGCGGAAAGACGTGGCCGGGCTGCACGATGTCGGAGGGCTTGGCGTCCGTCGCCGCGGCGACGCGGATCGTGTGCGCGCGGTCGGCCGCGGAAATACCCGTGGTGACGCCCGTGGCCGCTTCGATCGAGACGGTGAAGTTGGTGCCGTGGACGGACCGGTTCTGGGGGACCATCGGCGAGAGGTTGAGACGCGCCGCGTGCGCCATCGTGATCGGCATGCAGATCAGTCCGCGGCCGTGCACCGCCATGAAGTTGATCTTTTCCGGCGTGACGAAATCCGCTGCGAAGATGAGGTCGCCCTCGTTTTCACGGTCTTCCTCGTCGACGAGCACGGCGAGGCGCCCGGCCTTCATATCATTGATGATGTCGGTGATCGGGGAGAGGCTCATGCGAACGGCGTCCGAAGCGGCGGAATCACCATTTTACCCGCGCCGGCCCTCCACCGGTATGCCGACGCGGCGTTCCCGGCGACGGTCCGGTCGAAATGCCGGCGACGCTGCCCAAACGGTGCGCGATCGGAGCAGAATGTCAGCCCGCGCCGGCGGGACCTGCGGGCCGACTCGTCGTCGGCCGCCGCCGGGCGCGCCAACTCACGGAGGAGCAAACGATGGCAAAGTATCTGTTCGAGGCGCGGTACACGTCCGAAGGTGCGAAGGGAGTGGTCAAGGCCGGGGGAACAGCGCGCCGCGCCGCCGTTGAAAAGGCGGCGGCAAGCGTCGGCGGCAAGCTCGAGTCGTTCAACTTCGCGTTCGGCGGCGTCGATGCGTACGTGATCGTCGAACTGCCCGACAACGTGTCGGCGGCCGCGATGGCGCTCGCCGTCGGCGCCTCCGGGATGTCGTCGGCCAAGACCGTCGTGCTTTTGACGCCCGAGGAAATGGACGCGGCGGCGAAGAAGTCCGTCGCCTACCGCCCGCCGGGAAGCTGAGCGAGCGCGCCGGCGGCTCGCGCTAGAACAGCGCGAGCGTCGCGCGCGTCAGTTCGCTCTTCGCATCCGCGAAGTCGACGACCACGCTGAAGTGATTGCGACCCGGGACGAGCATCGGCCCGGTCGCGCCGGCTGGCCGGTTGCGCGGCCAAGCGTCCCACAGGATCCGCGTCTGCCGGACAAATTCGGACGTCTCGTCGGCGCCTGCCACGAGCACCAGCGGAACCGGGGTCCGCGGCGTGAGCAGCACCGGCGACTGCCGAGCGGCCTCGTCGTCGTCGAGCCGCAAATCCGCGTTGAATGTCGTCTGGACGATCGGCGCTAGATCGTGCAGGCCGGACAGCGACACGCCCCCTGCCATCGGGGAGCGGGCGAATCCGTGCGCCGTCCAGTCCGTCGCGTAAAGCATTGCCGTGAGGTGCCCGCCCGCCGAATGTCCGCCGATGACGAGGCGCTCGGCATTCGTACCGTGCGCGGCGCCGTCGCGGACGACCCACGCGACCGCGCGCCGGCATTCGTCGACGATCTGCGCAATCGACACTTCGGGGCAGAGGTCGTAATTCGCGACCGCCACTGCGTAGCCCTGCGCAACGAACGAAATGGCGACGAACGAGAAATCGCTCTTGTCGAACGCGCGCCAGTAGCCGCCATGCAGGAACAGGAAGGTGCCGCGCGGACGACCCGGCGGCAGGAACAAGTCCAGCGTTTCCTTCGGTCCCGGCCCGTAGCGCAGGTCGAGCTTCGGCGCGAGCGCCGCCCGCGCTTCCGCCGACGCCTCGGGATAATAGGCCAACCAATGCGGATGGTCGGGGACCGCGGCGCGGTTGTTGTAACCGCGTTCGGCGAACTCCGGCGTGTACGCGTTGGCCGCCCTCCGGTTCATCGGGCGGCCTTCTCGGTGACTGCGATCGCGATCGAGAGCGTCCCGAGGCCGTCGATGCCGCCGTCCAGGCGATCGCCGGGCACGACGGCGCCCACGCCCGCAGGCGTCCCGGTAAAGATCAGGTCGCCGGGCAGGAGCTCATAGAAGCGCGAAAGAAAATGCAGCGTGTGCGCGACGTCCCAGATCATGTCCGCGAGGTCGCCTTCCTGCCGCCGTGCGCCGTTGACGTCGAGCCAGATCTTCCCGCGCGCCGGATGGCCGATCGCCGACGCCGCGTGCAGCGGCCCGATGGGCGCGGCTTGCGCGAACGATTTTCCGATGTCCCACGGGCGCTTCTTCTCGCGCATGTCGTTTTGCAGGTCGCGACGCGTCATGTCGAGCCCGACGGCGTAGCCCCAGACGATGCCGAGCGCGTCGGCCGGCGCAAGATCGACGCCGCGCGCGCCGATCGCAACCACCATCTCGATCTCGTGATGGTAGTTCTTCGTCGCGAGCGGATAGGCGAGCTGCCCGACTGCGGGCGGCACCACGGGCACGACCGCGTCCGCCGGCTTGGTGAAAAAGAACGGCGGCTCCTTCGACGCGTCGCCGCCCATCTCCTTCGCATGCTCGGCGTAGTTGCGGCCGACGCAGTAGATGTGGCGGACGGGAAAGCGTGCAGCGCTGCCGGCAACCGGCACAGCGGGAACATTCCAGGCGGGAAAGACAAGCGTCATAAAGTAGGGTCAGACTCGACTTTGGTGGGTGGGTCAGGGCTTCGCGGAGGGCTCGTGCCGAAAGTGGAGTCTGACCCTACTTTTCGGCGTCCGGTTGCGTTGCCGGGGCAGCGTCGGAAAACGCCGGCAGCTCCGCGCATGCCGCATCGATGCGCAGCAACGTCGGATAGGGCGCGAGATCGAGCTTGAACCGGCGCGCGTTGGCGAGCTGCGGGACGAGGCAGATGTCGGCAAGCGTCGGCGTCGCGCCGTGGCAGAAGGCGCCCGTGGACGCTTCGCGCGCAAGCTGCGTCTCCAGGGCCTCGAAGCCGACGTCGCACCAATAGCGGTACCAGCCGTCCCGCTGCGCATCGGTCGTCCCGAGCGTGGCGGTCAGATAGTTGAGTACGCGCAGGTTGTTGAGCGGGTGGATGTCGCAAGCGATCGCGAGCGCCAGCGCGCGCACGCGCGCACGGCCGGCGGCGTCCGCGGGCAGCAGCGGCGGCGCCGGATGCGACTCGTCGAGCCATTCGATGATCGCTAGCGACTGCGTCAGCACGTCGCCGCGGTCTGTTTCGAGCGCCGGTACGAGACCCTGCGGATTGAGCGTCAGGTACGCGTCGGCGCGCTGCGCACCGTCACGGAGGTGGACGAACGCGCGCTCGAGTTTCAGCCGCTTGAGATTGAGGGCGATCCTGACGCGATAGGCGGCCGACGAGCGAAAGTAGTCGTACAGCTTCATCGCTTCAGTGCCCGCCCGGCCGCCCGAAGGGCACTGTGCGCCCCCCCGGGGGGCAGCGAACGCAGTGAGCGTGGGGGCCGTTCATCTCAGTAGAAGGCCTGGATGCCGGTCTGCGCGCGCCCGAGGATCAGCGCGTGGACGTCGTGCGTGCCTTCGTAGGTATTGACGGTCTCGAGATTGAGCAGATGGCGGATCACGTGGAATTCGTCGACGATGCCGTTTCCGCCGTGCATGTCGCGCGCCATCCGCGCGATCTCGAGCGCCTTGCCGCACGAATTTCGCTTCATGATCGACGTGATCTCGGGCGCCGCCTTGCCCTCGTCCTTCAGCCTTCCGAGCCGCAGGCACCCCTGAAGCCCGAGCGTGATTTCCGTCTGCATGTCGGCGAGCTTCTTCTGGATCAGCTGGTTTGCCGCGAGCGGCCGGCCGAACTGCTGGCGATCGAGCGTGTACTGGCGCGCCGCGTGCCAGCACGCTTCGGCCGCGCCGAGCGCGCCCCAGGCGATGCCGTAACGCGCGGCGTTCAGGCATCCGAATGGCCCCTTGAGCCCTTCGACGTTCGGCAGCAAGTTCTCTTCCGGCACCGCCACGTCGTCCATGACGATCTCGCCGGTGACGGAGGTGCGCAGGCTGAACTTGCCCTCGATCTTCGGCGCCGACAGGCCCTTCATGCCCTTCTCGAGGATGAAGCCGCGGATCGCTCCGTCGTCAGTCTTCGCCCAAACGACGAATACGTCGGCGAGCGGCGCATTCGAGATCCACATCTTGTTGCCGACCAGCCGGTAGCCGCCTGGCGCCGCGTGGGCGCGCGTGATCATCGACCCCGGATCGGAACCGTGGTCGGGTTCGGTCAGGCCGAAACACCCGATCCACTCGCCCGTCGCGAGCTTCGGCAGGTATTTCTTCCGCTGCGCGTCCGATCCGTAGGTGTAGATAGGAAACATCACCAGCGAGCTTTGCACGCTCATCATCGAGCGGTAGCCGGAATCAACCCGTTCGATTTCGCGCGCGATCAGCCCGTAGCACACGTAGTTGAGCCCGGCGCCGCCATGCTCTACCGGCAGCGTCGCGCCGAGGAGGCCCAGCGCGCCCATTTCCGGGAACAGCGTCGGGTCGGAGGTCTCGTTGCGAAACGCCAGGGTCACGCGCGGCAGCAGCTTTTCCTGCGCATACGCGCGTGCGGTATCCCTGACCATCCGCTCTTCGGCGCTCAACTGTTCGTCGATGAGCAGCGGATCGTCCCAGACGAACCTGGCGTTCGCTCTCGAATCCATACGCTCGGGGGCATTCATACGGGACTCCGGATTACGGGGCGGCATGGCCGCCATCGAAAATCGATCGCGCGGTGCCAACTCCGGATTATCGCGCGGCGGCCCGGGGGATGCCAGTTTCCCGGCGCTCCGGAATTCGCAGCGTCGCGCTCCGCCGTAGGAATCCCCCTAGGTCATCCGCCCGATACCGGTCGTCCGGGCGGCTCGATACGCTTGCTCGACGTCTTCCGCAGCCTTTCCGACGGAGGTGGTGGCGATGCGTCGAGTGAGATCGAGCAGGTTCGAAACCGTGCCCCGGCTGCGCCGTCGCGGGTCGGCGGCGGCGTGCGCCGCCAAGGTACTCCGCGTCCGACACGCACCGCGCGCCGGGAGCGCGGCGTTCACGCTCGTCGAGATGTTGATCGGGCTCTCCATCGCCGCACTGCTGATCGCAATGGCCGTGCCGGCGTTCCACGACTGGCTTGGCGCATACGAGCTCGCCAACCACGCCAGGAATCTCGCCGAAACGATGACGCGCGCTCGCACGGAGGCGGTGAGGCGCGGTCACCGCGTCAGCCTCTGCAAATCCCCCGGGCGCGACCAATGCGCCGACCTGGGGAGCTGGGACGCGGGCTTCGTGGTCTTCGCCGACGCCAACCACGACGGCAAGATCGACCCCGGCGAGCCTGTTCTGGAAATCGCGGGCCCTGCGCCGCGGGGCATCACCGTCGCCGCAAACCGACCACTCGAAGACTACGTGTCCTACACGAGCCTCGGGCAGGCGCGCATGCTGAACGGCGCATTGCAGATGGGAACGCTCACCGTTTGCCGCAGCGGCCAGCTGGCGCTGAACGTGGTGCTCGCCAACAGCGGCCGGGTGCGCGTCGAGAAGACCGCAGATCGTTGTCCTTAGCGGCGCGGGCGAACGCCGTTCGCGACAGAATGCCGCTGCGAATTGCCGCGCGCGCGCTCGACGTCGCGCGAACGAAAATGCCAATGTCATCGCCGCTAAATGCCATTGTCATCGCCCTCGAGGATTCATTCAGCTTGTCCCTCACAAAATGCCCAGGCCGTCCGTTCGGATATAGGCCCCGTTAGTCGGGACCGTTTGCCCCGAGCGACTTACCAACCTACGATACCGGTCATTGAGAAGGGGCAGAACGATGAATTCATTCACCCGTCGGCATTCACGCATTGCCGGATTCACGCTGATCGAAGTGATGATTACGGTGGCGGTGATCGCCATCCTCGCGGCGGTCGCGTTGCCGAACTACATCGATTACGTCACGCGCAGCAAGCTCGTCGAGGCTAAGACTAATCTTTCCGACATGCGCACGCGGCTCGAGCAGTATTTTCTGGATAACCGCGCCTATCCCACGACCTGCGCCACATACGCTGCGGGAGCCCCTCCCGCGAATACGATTTATAAGCCAGCGAGTATCAAGAATTTCGCGATCGATTGCCCAACGCTTACTGCGACCACTTATACCGTCAGGGCCCAGGGCGAGGGCTTCACGTTCACGGTCAACCAGGCGAACGTCCGGGCGACAACCGTAGTGCCTACCGGCTGGACCACGTCGGCGACCTGCTGGGTGAGCCGCAAGAATGGCGATTGCTGATTTGGGGATGGTGATGAAGGCCCTCGGATTCACGCTGATCGAGCTGATGGTGGCGCTCGCGATTGTCGCGCTGCTGTTGCTGCTCGGCATGCCGTCGTTCACCACCTTCCTGCGCAACAGCGAAATCCGCTCGACCGCCGAGTCGCTCATCAACGGCCTGCGCACGGCAAGCGCCGAAGCGACGCGCCAGAACGAAAAGGTCGTGTTCACGCTCGGACCCGGCGCCGATTGGGCGATCAATCGCGCCACCAATGCGGATTGCACCGGTCTCGTGAATCCGCCGATACAGCAATTCGCCGGCAAGGAAGTCGGCAAGAACTCGAAGATCACGGTCACCCCCGCCAAGACCACTGTGTGCTTCAACGGGCTGGGTCGCATCGTGAATCAGGGCACGGCCGGCGACCATATCCAGCAGATCGAAGTCCAATCGTTCGTCGCGAACGAAGCGCGCTCGCTGCGCATCATCGTCGACGATACGGCGGCTGCCGACCCCACCAAGCCGCGCGGCATGCGGATGTGCGATCCGGACGCCGCGCTCAAGTTGTTGGTGCCACCCGACCCGAGGGCCTGTTGAAATGAAAACCAACTTTCGACCCCTGCAACGCATGCCGCGTCAACAGCTGGGCAGCTACCTGCTCGAGGCACTCGTCGCCATCCTGATTTTCGCTTTCGGCGTGCTCGGTCTGATCGGACTCCTCGGCAGTTCGATCCGCGTCACCAACGACGCCCGCTACCGGTCGGAGGCTTCCAATCTCGCCAGCGCGATGATCGCCGACATGTGGGGGATGACCGCTGCCGATATCGACACGAAATTCGCCACGGGCGGGACAAAGCTCACCGCGTGGACGGCCAAGGCGGCTGCCCTTCTGCCGTCCGCCACCACGGCAGTCGATCTTACGCAGCCCGACTTCTCCGCGGAAAGCCGGAACGTGGCGGTCACGGTCTCCTGGCAAATGCCGGGTGAAGCCGAACGGCACCAATACCTGATGACCGCCCAGATCGGGAAAAATCCATGAGCCAAAGCACGCGCACAGGCGTCCTTCGAGGCGAGAGTGGCGTCGGGCTGATCGAGGTCATGATCAGCATCGTGATCTCCATGTTGCTCGTTCTCGTCATCTACCAGATCTACGAGATCAGCGAGGGCCAGAAGCGCACGATCACCGCGGGCAGCGACGCACAACAGAATGCAAGCTACGGCCTCTACGTCCTTGGCCGCGATGTAGCAATCGCTGGCAACGGAATCGCGTCCCTGACCTCCAGCCTGGATCTCTGTGCGAATACAAAACTGCGGCCGATTCCCGTCGTTATAACAGCCGGTGCGGCGGCGAGCGATCCGGATACGATCACCGTTTTGTACGGCGGGTCGAGCTCGCTGTCGACGCCCGTGCCGCTCCAGGGTTCCCACGCGGCGGGCGGTGCGAACTACGTGGTGCGTGCCCCGGTCGGATTCAGCGAGAAGGACGTGATCGCCGCCGTGCAAGGCAACAACTGCACACTGTCGACGGTCGATAACGGAGGTGTCGCGGTCGACGCCAATGGAATGGCCACGATCACGCGCACGTTGGTCGCGGGCGAGGTCGACCAGAACTACGCCGCGGTCAACGCCTCACTGGTGAATCTTGGCAAGAAGGAGTCGATGGGCCGGATCGCGTACACGGTTGATCCGAGTACGCACGCGCTGCGCACCCAAAGGGAGCTTCCCGCCGTCGAGCCGGTGACTCCCTTGGTGAGCGACGTGGTCAACCTGAAAGCGCAGTACGGCCTTGATACCAACAAGGACGGAGTCATTGACACTTGGCAGGACCCGACGGGAGCTGTGTGGGCGGCGGCCAACTTGCCGAATCAGACCCCGGATACATGGAAGCAGATTCGCGCCGTTCGCATGGCGATCGTCACGCGTAGCGGGCAATACGAAAAGGATCCCATCACCGCGGGATCGCCCCCGGGAATGCCGGCCGGAAAGCTCGGGATTTTCTGTGACCCCGCACCGACCTGTGCGTATTCGGTAACGCTGAGCGCCGACGAACAACATTATCGTTACAAAATTCTCGAAACGATCGTCCCGCTCCGCAACGCGCTATGGAACCCGACATGATCCGTACTTCGAACTCATTTCAAGCCTCGATGACTCGCGGCGCCGGTGCCGGCCGCGAACGCGGTGTCGTGCTGTTCATCGCGCTCCTCGTCATGGTCGCGTTGAGCCTGGCTGGCATCGCGCTCATCCGGTCGGCGGACACAGCGACAATCGTCGCCGGCAACCTCGCATTCAAGCAGGCCGCCGCCGCGGCCGTCGACCGCAGTGTCGAGCAGGCGGTCGAAAGACTGTTCAACCCCCAACTCGACCCCAACGCGACGACCAATCCCGTCATCGCCAACAAGACGGTCGATCTTCCGTCGGAGAACTATTACGCGTGCGTACAGGCCGACGGTGGCGGATGTCTGCCCGTCGGAACACCGATTCCCGAAGTTCCGCTGATACTCACCACCAAGACCGGCATCACCCCCGTCCCGGCCGATATCGCCGGCAACACGAGCTACTACGTGATCGAGCGGATGTGCGCCAACCCCGGTGCGGCGGTCGGCAGCAACTGCAATCTGTCCAGTGCTGCGCTTGGCGCAGACGCCGGAACCCAGCACTACGAGGCCCTCAATCGCGTAGGCGACGCGTTCTATCGCGTCTCCATTCGCGTTGACGGCCCGCGCAATACGGTCCAGTACGCGCAAGCGATCGTCAAGTAGTCCGCGCGCCAGCACCGGCATCCCAGGAGCAGCATCATGATTTCGACCCGCCCGTCCCTCTTCAGGAAGTTCTGCGTCGCCGCGGTGGCTGCGTCGTTGACGCTCCAACCTCTTGGAGTCGCAGCCGTGACCATCACGATGAGCAACCTCGCCGAGAGCCCGCTGCAGGGATTGAACCCGGTCAAGCCGAACATCATGTTCACCGTGGACGACTCCGGGAGCATGGGCTGGGACTACCTGCCGGACTGGACGGTGTGGAACAGCTATGGGCTGTTTTATTGTCGCGACAATCGGCCGTGCGGCGGACAGTTTGCCAATGGAGCGATTGCGATCAATGTCGGTTCGTTGCCGTATACGGGTCTTTACACCCCTTACACCGATATCGACCCGCCGCTGCGCAGCAGCGACTTCAACACCGCTTTCTACAATCCCGTTGCGACCTACAACTCCGGAAAGCGTGACGTCGGAACGGATCTCCCCTGCGAGGGCACCAATACCGCCTGCTCAGGCCCATGGACCAGCGTCTACATGGATGCCTACATTGGCTATCCAAACGCCAATACGGGTGGAACGATCAATCTTGCGCCGACATCGACGGTGAACTGCATTTCTCCGGCGACGGCGGCCCTTTGCGTTCCCACAAGCACCCCATCCACGACGGGTCCGTGGCCCGGCGTCCCCGACACGATTTGGTGCCGGAATACCAGTTCCGGCCTGACCGGCGCTGATTACCAGACCGCTGACGGTAACGGATCGGTGTGCCGGCGCAATGGCCGTGGCTATTCCCAAACTACGATTAGCAAGGTCACGACGCCTGCGATCAGCGCGGGCTACAACTACCCGAATGCGGTCGGGACGACCTGCGCCTCCGGCGTGACATGCCAATTCACGCGCCCCATCACGACCTATGGTTATCCGTACTACTACAAGATCGCGGGCGTCTGGTTCTGTTCGGGTAACGCGAAAGGCTTTGGCACGACGGGCTGCGGTACTCGCCAGGATTTCACGTCGGCCAGCTATGTTCGCTACTCGGCCAGCATGAACGGCGGCGCGCCGGGGTTGGATCCTGCCGCATTCACGCGCGTCGACATCGTCCCGTCCTCGCTATCGGGAACGGGATTCCTCGTCAACGGAATCCCCGCGACCAACCCGAGCGGAACGGGGCGCAGCTACGCGCAGGAGATGTCGAGCTTCGCCAAATGGTATTCGTTCTATCGAACCCGGATCCTGGCGATGAAGACGGCAGGCGGCATCGCGTTCTCGGCGCTTTCGGACGACGACGCACGCATCGGGCTCCACACACTTCGCTTGGGCTACGTGAATCCCAATGCTGGAGATTTTACGTACGTTCCCAACACGAACGTGAACGGCAACGCATTCCTGAACGTCACCCCGTTCGATGCCGCGAACAAGGCGGTCTGGTTCAATAATTTCTACGGAATCAAGGTCTATGGCGGCACGCCGCTCCCCGACGCGGTCTACCGCATTGGCGAATATTTTTCGAATTCAGGCAAGTCGGGGCTACCCGCGGTAAAAGACCCACTTGATAGCGCAACGGGCAGGTGCCAACCGAATTATCACTTGTTGTCGACCGATGGCTACTGGAACAACCCGTTGGCGATGGGCAATGTCGGCGATCAAGACAAGACGGTCCCGGCGTTACCAGGGCCCGTCGCGGGCCTGACGCCGGGAAGCCAATTCCCTCGCCCTTATTATGAAGGTCCCACCAACAGCACCAATACCCTTGCGGACCTCTCGATGTACTACTGGTCCAGGGACGTTCGCCCAACGCTTCCGGACAATGTCAAGGACACCGTCGCGCCTTGGCAGCACGTCACGTTGTATGGCCTGTCGATCGGGGCGCAGGGGAATATCGTGTATCCCACCGGTCTCGACGCGATTACCGCAGGTACCGCAAATTGGCCCGTAGCGACCGGCGCCGGCGGTCCGGAGTCAATTGACGACCTTTGGCATGCAGCGCTCAACAGCCGCGGCAAGTTCTTCAATACGAAGAATGCGCAGCAGCTTGCCGAAGCGATCGTCAGTTCGCTCGCGGACTTCACGGATCAAACGGGTACCGGGACCGCCGTCGGGATCGCCGGCGCGCAGTTCTCCGCGACCAAAACGTACGGATACCGAACCAGCTACGAATCGGGCTGGTGGGGCGATATCAAGAAGTACGCGCTCGATCCCACCACGGGCGCGTTGCCGATCGACAGCGCGGGCAATCCGCTCAATGCGCCGCTTTGGTCTGCCGCCACGCAGGTCGACGCGCAGACCGCCGTGGCCGGTTGGAACACGAATCGCCGTATCCTGACCATCAACGATGCGACGAACGCGGTCGTTGCGTTTCACGACGTTAACCAGCTTTCGGCGGCGCAGCAGGCGTCGCTCGTCGCAGGCTGGACGGTCGTGTCGCCAACGCCATCGGCTCAATCCGTGCTCAACTATTTGCGCGGCGACCCGTCGAACGAAGGCGTCGGCACGACGAACTTCCGCGTCCGCTCGCACATCCTCGGCGACATCGTGTATTCCGGCGCGGTCCCCGTCGGGGCACCAAGCCAGCCCTACAGCGACTCCGGCAATCCCGGGTATTCCGGCTTCGTCACCGCACAGAAGAACCGGACACCCATGTTGTATGTTGGCGGCAGTGACGCCATGTTGCATGCATTCAACGACTCGACGACCACCGATGCCGGAAAGGAAGCATGGGCATACGTCCCCAAGGCCATGTTCACCGCTGGCGACCCGAACGACACGGCGCATGCGCCTGCGCCATCACCCGATGATTTCCGGCTGGGGGCATTGAGCTATCGTCGCGGCGGCATTCCGCTGTTCCGGCACAAGTTCCGCGTCAATGCGACGCCGCGCATATGGGACGTCGATTTCGCCAACATGAATACCCGGACCCCGCCACCCTCCGGCAACGATTGGCACACGCTGCTGGTCGGTGGTCTCGGCGCGGGCGGACGGGCAGTCTATGCGCTCGATGTCACGACTCCCGTTGCGCTCACCGACACGGAGGCCTCGGTCGCATCGTCGGGTCGCGTGCTCTGGGAATTCACAGACGCCAACCTGGGCTATGTGTTCGACGCTCCGACGCTGGTCAAGACCTACCGCTACGGCTGGGTCGCGCTCGTCGCGTCCGGATACAACAACCCCGGCGGCAAGGGGATCCTGTACGTGTTGAATCCGAAGGACGGAGCGATACTGAAACAACTTTCGACGGGCATCGGCACCGACGCCGACCCGAGCGGCCTTTCCACCATCCGCGCGTTCGTGCCCAGCCGCAAGGATCCCTACGCGCTGCAAGCGTACGGCGGCGATCTCAAGGGGAATGTGTGGCGTTTTGATCTCTCCGACCCGGACGAACGGAACTGGAAGGTCGAGCGTGTCGCCAAGCTGACCGATGCAGGCGGAAACGCGCAGCCGATCACGACCGGCGTTCGCATCGAGATCGATCAGAACAACAACCTCGATCGCTATCTGTTCGTCGGGACGGGCAAACTTCTCGGAAAGGATGACATCGCGGATGCGACGGTTGGCAACACGCTGTACGTGATCCGCGATGGCACGGTCAAGGTACCCGAGGCCGCACCATCGACACCCTATTCGCGCGCGGACCTCAACTCCGTCGATGGTACCAAGGTCTCCGGCTTCACTGGCACGCCGACGGGGCGCGGCTGGTATCAGGACGGTGCCGACAAGTCGTGGAAAATCGGTGTCGACGTCTATGCGGACGTGCAGACGGTCGTCTATGCGTTCTCGAAACCGGCCACCGATCCCTGCGAGCGCCCGCTGTCGTCGACCCTCTATGCGCGCGACCTCAACACCGGCAATTCGGTGCTGATCGAGCCGGGCGGCACGGTCGTCTCCGGCATCGACATCGGCGCCGGGATCGCCGGCGTGTCGCTTATCCAGGGCCAGGGCGGCTCGACCGGAAACGTGTCGAGCGGCGACGTGCGCGTACAGGTCACCACGATGAAGGGCCAGGTGTTCAGCTTCGGCGTGAAGCTCGCGACCTCGGCGAACCTCAAGCACCGGGTTTCGTGGCGGTTGCTGAACCGCGACTAGCGTCGATCGGGGCAGACATTCCCGCGCCGGCCGGCGCGGGAATGATATCTTTCGTTCATGCTGAGCTATCGCCATGGTTTCCACGCGGGAAACCATGCTGACGTGCTGAAACACGTCGTCTTCGTGCAGTTGCTCGACGCGCTCATGAAGAAGAACAAGGGGCTCTGGGTCATCGATACCCACGCCGGAGCCGGCGTCTACTCGCTCGAGCAGGGATTCGCCAGGCAGAACGCCGAGTTCGAAACTGGAATCGCACGCTTGTGGGCAAAGAGCGACCTGCCCGGCGCGCTGTCCGATTACGTTGCGCAAGTGCGCATAGTCAATCCCGACGGCAAGCTTCGCGTCTACCCCGGCTCTCCGAAGATCGCGCTGCAAATGTTGCGCGATCAGGACCGGCTGCGCTTGTTCGAACGGCATACCAACGAAAGCAAGATCCTGAAGGAATGCATGCAGGGCGCGGACCGTCGGGTCAGCGTCGTGGCGGGCGACGGATTCGCCGGACTCAAGGCCGTGCTGCCGCCGCCGTCGCGGCGCGCCCTCGTGCTGATCGACCCATCGTACGAGGACAAGGCGGAGTACCATGCCGTGCTTGAAGCGCTGCGCGATGCGCTGCAGCGCTTTGCCACCGGAACCTACACCGTCTGGTATCCGAAGGTGCAGCGGCGCGAGTCGGATAATCTGCCCGGACAACTGCGGCGCCTCGCAGCCGGCGATTGGCTCGACGTTTCGCTCGACGTGACGGCGCCCGCGGCCGACGGCTTCGGTCTTCACGGCAGCGGACTATTCGTCTTCAATCCGCCCTGGAAGCTGGAAACGCGGCTGCGGGAGGCGATGCCGGTACTCGTGCAATTGCTTGGACAGGACGCGCACGCCGCGTACGATCTTCATTTCCGGCAGTCTTGACCGCCGCATCCGCGGGTTGTCGCGGAAACACAGGGAGACGATCTTCCGATGAGCACCGAACCCAGATGGAAATTCCACGGCGTTCGCGTCGTGCGCGCCGGTGAACTCGATATCAACACCGCGCAGACGCCCGGGATGAACCGGGCTGCGGCGATCACCCACGCGCGCGCGGGTGCCGAGAAGCTCTGGGCCGGAACGGTGGTGATCCACCCGAAAGCCAAGACGGGCGCGCACCATCACGGGCCGGTCGAGAGCGTGATCTATGTCGTCAGCGGACGCGCGCGGATGCGCTGGGGCGAGAAGCTCGAATTCATGGCCGAAGCCGGGCCGGGCGATTTCATCTTCATTCCCCCCTACGTCCCGCACCAGGAGATCAACGCGAACGATGACGAGGCGTTGTCGTGCGTCCTCGTTCGCAGCGGCCAGGAGCCGGTGGTCGTGAATCTCGACATCCCGGTGGTGGAACAACCCGAGGAAGTGCATTGGGTGGACAACATCCACCCGGCACCGATCGCGTAGCGGTTTCGCCGCGCCCGGCGCGCAGGCGCTACCCGGCGCTCAATGCGCGCCGGCCGCTTCGGCGGGCGCGTTGCCGCGCGGCGGGCGCGCCAGCCACAGCAGCGGAATCAGCAACAGGAAGATGATCGCCGACGCGTAGAAGATATCGTCGGCAGCCAATACGTACGCCTGCGCATTGATCAACCGGTCGACCATTGCGAGGCTCTGCGTGCCGTCGAAACCCGATCCCTGCAGGCTGCTGAGCGCCTGGGCCGCCGCCGGATTGTTGTGGTTGATCGACTCGGCCAGATGCGCGTGATGCATCGTCGCGCGGTCGTCCCAAAGCGTGGTCGAGATCGACGTGCCGAATGCGCCGGCGCTGATCCGCACGAAGTTCGTGAGGCCGGATGCGCTGGCGATTCGTTCGGGAGGCAGTCCCGATAGCGTGATCGAAACCAGCGGAATGAAGAAGCACGCAACGGCCGCACCCTGCAGGATGGTCGGAATCATCAGCGTCTCGATGTCGACCTGCGCATTGAAGCGCGAGCGCATGTAGCTGATCAGCGCGAACAGCAGGAACGAGGCCGTCGCGATCCGTCGCGGATCGACGCTGCTGATGGCGCGGCCGACGACCGGCGACAGCAGGATCGCCAGAAATCCGACCGGCGCCAGCACATAGCCGGCTTCCGTCGCCGTATAGCCCATCTGCGTCTGCAGCCACAGCGGCAGCAGGACGATGCTGCCGAAGAAGAGGCCGTAAGCGATCGACATCGCGATGGTTCCCATCGCAAAATTGCGTCGGGCGAAGAGCCGTATATCGACGACCGGATGGTCGTCGGTCAGCTCCCAGATCACGAAGAACACGAAGCCGACAAGCGCGACAACTGCGAGCACGACGATCTGTGTGCTCGCGAACCAGTCGAGCTCCTTGCCCTTGTCGAGCATGATCTGCATCGCCGCGATCCACACGACGAGGAGCGCGAGTCCCACCCGGTCGATCGGCAGCTTCTGCGTCGGCGTCTCGCGCTCGCGGTAGACGACCCAGGTCGCGTAGACGGCTAGGATGCCCACCGGGATGTTGATGAAAAAGATCCACGGCCACGACAGGTTGTCCGAGATCCAGCCACCCAGAAGCGGTCCCGCGACCGGCGCCACCAGCGTCGTCATCGCCCACATCGCGAGCGCCGTTCCCGCCTTCTCGCGCGGATAGCTCGCGAGCAGGAGCGCCTGCGAAAGCGGAATCAACGGACCGGCGACGAGACCCTGCACCACGCGAAACGCGATCAGCGTCTCGATGTTCGACGCGAGTCCGCACAGCCACGAGGCGACGACGAACAGGATCGTCGACAGCATGAACAGCCGCACGGAACCAAAGCGCTGAGTCAGCCAACCGGTCAGCGGCACGGCAATGGCATTGGCGACGGCGAACGACGTGATGACCCAGGTGCCCTGCGACGTGCTGACGCCGAGATCGCCCGAGATCGCCGGGATGGAGACGTTGGCAATCGAGGTGTCGAGCACGACCATGAACGTCGCCGTGGCAAGCGCCAGCGTCCCGGCGACGAGCGACGCGCCGGTGAGCGGCGGAGGCTGCGCGGCAGCCGGACGCGCAGGCGCGGGTCCGGGCGCCGCGGGTGCGGCAGCGGTCGTCGACATGCGAAGGGATTCCCTAACCCGCTCGGCTTGGGTCGAAACCGCGGCGTTCAGAGTCGGGTGCCCGTCGCGGTCTTCGACGTGTCTGACCGCACGACGGAGTGCGCCATCGCGTGCGCCGCAGGTCGTGTCTGCCGGGCGAGCGCCGCGGGTGCGCTCGCCTTCTGCGGCGTCCCGAGATTGGCCGCGATCGTCTTCTTCACCAGCGCGTCGGCCTCTTCCGCGTCGTGCGTAAACGCGGCCGTCGTTTGCGCCGCCGCCGCCCGCGGGAGAGCGGCAAGGCTGGTGCCGGTCACGTCGGCCACGTCGACCTCGACCTCCATCGACAAACCGACTCGCAGCGGGTGCGCGGCCACCTCCTTGGGATCGAGCGCAATGCGTACCGGAATCCGCTGCACGACCTTGATCCAGTTGCCGGTCGCGTTCTGCGCCGGCAACAAGGCGAACGCGCCACCGGTGCCCACACCGAGGCCGACGATCCTGCCCTCGTACCGGATCGACGTGCCATACGCGTCGGCGGTCAGGATCACCGGCTGGCCGATGCGCATCCGGCGCAGCTGAACCTCCTTGAAGTTGGCGTCGACCCAAACCTGGTCGAGCGGAATAATCGACATCAACGGCGCACCGGGCGCGACACGCTGTCCCAACTGCACGGTGCGCTTGGCGACGTACCCGGACACCGGCGCCGGCAGGTCGGCCCTCGCATAGGCGAGGTACGCTTCGCGGACTTTGGCCGCGGCGCGCTCGACATTCGGATGCTTGTCGACCGAAGTCCCGTCGGTCAGCGACTGGTTGGTCGCCAATTGCTGCTTCGCCGAGGCCAGCGCTGCCTCCGCGGCCGCAACGGCGGCACGCGCATTGGCCACACCTGACTGCGCGTGATTCATCTCCTCGCCGCTGACAGCACCCGATGCGCTCAGGCTCTGGCGCCGCGCGAGGTCGTCCTCGGCGCGCGCGAGCTCGGCTTTCGCGCGCGTCACTTCGGCGTCGCGCTGCGCGATGTTCGCCGACCACGTGGTGTTGCTGACAAACAGCGTTCGAACCTCGCGCACCGTTTGCGCCAACGCGGCCTGCGCCTGCTCGAGCGCCACCACGGCGTCCGCACGATCGAGCGCGACGAGCGTCTGGCCGGCCTTCACGAAATCCGTGTCGTCGGCGTTGACCGAGACCACCGTTCCCGCGACCTGCGGCGTGATTTGCACCAGGTTGCCCTGCACGTACGCGTCGTCCGTATGTTCGAAGTGACGCAGATACTTCGCCCAGTAACCCGCGTAGGCGAGTCCGGCCACCGCGAAGACCGCGCCGGCGATGAGGAGGAGGCGCCCGCGCTTGCCATTGCGTTGCGGACGTTCGGAGGTGAGGGGTGCCATGGCGATTTCCTTCAGAGGCGGAGTCCGCGTTCAGCGGGCAGAGGTACCAGTGCCCGCGGAGACGCGGGTCGGCGCGGCGTCGACGAAGCCGCCGCCGAGCGCCCTCGCGAGATTGACGTCGAGTTCGAACGCGCGTGCGGTCAGATCGGCGTCCAGCCGGTCCTGCACGAGCTGCTGCGTTTGCGCCGTCAGCACGGTCAGGTAGTTGCCGAGGCCCGCCTTGTAGCGAACGACGGCCAGGTTGTAGGCATCGGTGGTCGCTTCGCGCGCGCGCGCCTGCTCGGTGCCGACGCGTGACAGGCCATCGATCGACGACAGCGCTTCGGCGACATCGCGGACCGCATCGACGACGGCCTGGTTGTACGCGCTGACGGCGAGGTCGCGATCGGCCTCGCGACCGCGCAGATTGGCGTTGAGGCGTCCGCCCTCGAAGATCGGCAGATGGATTGCGGGGCCGACACCGGCGATGGTACTGCCGGACACGAGGAGGTTCGACAGGCCGATCGACGAGAGTCCGGCGAACGCGACCAGGTTCACGTTCGGATAGAACATCGCGCGCGCCACCTCGATGTCGTGACCCGCCGCGTCGACGCGCCAGCGCGACGCGACGATCTCGGGCCGGCGTCCGAGGAGATCGAGCGGGACCACGGCAGGCAGGGTCGTTGCCGGTGCACGCAGGCTCGCGTTGGCCGCGAGCGTGTCGCCGCGCTGCGGTCCGGCGCCGACCAGCGCCGCGATCGCTATGCGCGTCGTCGCAATCGCATCGTCATACTGAGCGAGTTCGGTCCTGACCGTCGCAAGCGCCGCCTCGGCCTGCTTCACTTCCACCCGGGTGTCGAGCCCGGCGCCGAAACGCTGGGCGGTGAGGCGCACGACATCCTCGCGCTGGATGATCGCCGCGCGCGACACTTCGCGCTGCGCGAACAGGCGCTGCAGATTGAAATAGGCGCGTGCGATGCTGGTCGTCAGGACGAGGCGGGCCGTCTCGCCATCCGCGGCGGCGGCTTGCGCCTGCGACAGGGCGGCATCCAGCGCCGCGCCGTTCTTGTTCCAGACGTCGAATTCGTAGTTGAAGTCGAGGGTGAGCCGATTGTCGGTTTTGCTGCTGCCCGCAAGCGGCGGCGGGAAGAGGTAGTTTTCCGAGTAGCGCTGATACAGCGATTGCGCATTGCCGGCGACATTCGGCAGCAACGCGGCGCGCGCGACCCCTGCCGCGGATTGCGCGTGAACGATCCGCGCCCGCGCAGCCTTCAGCGTCGGCGCGCCCTTCAACCCATCGGCCATCAGCGCGTCGAGCTCGGTGTCTGCGTACCGGTGCCACCAGTCGTCGCGCGGCCAGTCGATCGCGGCGGGTTTCGCCCCCAGAGTGGCGGCGTCGATCGGCGTGTCCGCCACCGGAGGCGCGTCGAAGCTCGCACAGGCGGCCAAGCCCGCTGCGATGAGGGTGACGGAAGCGAAATTGACCACGCGATGGATTGCAAATGGATTCATGGAAAGCGATCCGGGAGGACAGGTCGGCCGGATCCGGCTTCAGCGCGCCTCGGCGTTGGCGAGCATGCGCCGGGTCAGCGCCTTGAACGTTTCGACTTCCTCGGCCGAAAAGCCGCGCAGCATCCCGTTCAGCACGCGCGACAGGTTGTAGGGGATCTTCCTGCACAGGCGCTTGCCTTCGTCGGTCAGCTCCAGGCGGACGACGCGTCTGTCCTTCGCGCAACGCGCACGGCGAAGCAGCCTCTTCGCCTCGAGACGATCGAGCATTCGCGTCATTGCCCCCGTATCGACGCAACCAAATCGCGCGAGTTCGGCGGCGGTGTCGCCCAGGCCGAAGTCGATCATCAGCATCGGACCCCATTGGACGCCGGTCAGGTCGAGTTCGGCCATTTCGGCGTCGATCGCACGGTCCATGTTGATGCGCAATTGGCGCAGCAGGTAGCCGATGCTTTCGCTGACGCAATAGTCGTCCCCCCGGTAGAACTCGGGGTCGCCCGGGCGGGCCGAGACCGGTTCGGACTCCTGGGGAAGTTCGTGGGTTTGAATTGCTGCCATGACAGCAAGTTAGCTGCCTAGGCAGCCATTGTCAAGCCCCATGGCCCCTCCTAGCGGAGCCGCAACCAACCGTCGCCCGACGTGCGCGGAATCGTGATCTCGATTTCGCGTGCGCGATCAATCACGATGATGCGAACCGTTTCGGACGCGCCAAGTGGATGCGCGGCGATCGGCGCCGATGTCCAGCGCGCCGGCTTGACCCTATCCGCCGGGGTCGAGATACTTCCACACGGTGCCACAAATTTCCGATCGTCGACACGAAACCATGGACGTGCCCTCCCCCGCCGCCGGCACATCCGGCGACCCGCACGCGCTGTTGACGGAAATTCGCGATCTCAAGGACACGGTCGGCGCGATACGACGGGCGCTGGAGAAGGAACGTATCGACGGCGAAACGCGGGTTCAGGAGGCGGTCGTCGCAGGCAACGCCGAATTAAAGCAGCTGAGGGCGACCGCCGGCGCGCTGCGCGACGCGCTGGAGCAATCGCGTATAGACCGGGAAAGAGCGGTTCAGGACGCCGTTGTCACCGCCAACCAGGAGATCGTTCAATTGCGCTCGATCGCCTCGGCGTTGCGCGATGCGCTGGAACAGGAGCGCCACGAACGGGACCGCAGCGTGCAGTCCGCCGTGCGCAAGGCTCACGATGAACTGAAGCAGCTTCACGCAACCGTGTCATCGTTGCGCGAGATGCTCGAATCCGTCCGCACGAGCACCTGACGTGAACAAAAGGGTCGGCGCATCGCAGGCCAATCGCGAACGGCGTTTGCGCTTCGCGGAGCTCCTGCTCGGGATCTCGCAGAAGTTGTCCGGCATCGACTCGCTGGACGACGTATTGCGGGGGCTCGTCGACGTGACGACGACCGAGCTCAACGCGGAGCGCGGCACGCTCTTTCTCAACGATCCGGAAACGCACGAGCTCTACTCGCGTGTCGCGCAGGGCACGACCAACCGCGAAATCCGGCTGCTCAACAACACGGGGGTCGCCGGTCACGTGTTCACGACCGGCCAGGGCATCATCATCGATGACGCGTACGCAGACTCGCGCTTCAACAGCGGCATCGACGAGCTGACCGGCTTCGTCACCCGCACCATCGCCTGCGTGCCGCTGCGCACCGCAAGAGGCGAGGTCATCGGCGTGGCCCAGGCGCTGAACAAACGGGCCGGCCCCTTTACGCCGGGCGACCTCGACCTGCTCGCGGCGATGACGACCCAGGGCACGCTGGCGCTGCAAAGTGCGCAGTTCATCGAGCGGATGAAGGCGGTTCGCAAGCAGGAGCTCGAATTCCTCGACATCGTGTCGGAGGTGACGTCCGACATCAACATCGGCTCGCTGCTGCAGAAAGTCATGGGCGAGGCGACCCGGATGCTGAATGCCGAGCGCTCGACGCTGTTCCTCAATGACGGAAAGACCGGCGAACTTTGGTCCGAGGTCGGGCAGGGCCTGGAAGCGATGCAGATCCGGTTGCCGAACCACGTCGGCATCGCGGGCGCCGTCTTCACGACAGGCAAGACGATCAACATTCCCTATGCCTACGCCGATCTGCGCTTTTCCCCGGCGTTCGACCGGAAGACCGGCTATTTCACGCGCTCGATCCTGTGCGTGCCGATCGTCAATCAGCGCGGGAAGATCATCGGCGTCACGCAGGTGCTGAACAAGCGCGGCGGGCCATTCACCGGCGAGGATGAATCGCGACTGAAGGCCTTCACCGCGCAGATCTCGATCGCGCTCGAGAACGCCAAGCTCTTCTCCGACGTGCAGAACATGAAAAATTACAACGAAAGCATGCTGGAGTCGATGTCGAGCGGCGTGCTGACGTTGGACGAGGCGGAGAAGATCGTGACGTGCAATGCGGCGGGCCTGCGGATCCTGCGCATGGTCGCGGCCGAGGTGCTCGACCGACCGGCGACGGAATTCTTCGCCGATGCCAACGCCTGGATACTCGAAAAGCTGAAACGGGTGGAGGAAACCCAGCAGCTCGATCTCACGATGGATGCCGAGATGACCCTCGGGGGCGAACAGCTGTCGGTCAACGTCACGGTGATGCCGCTTATAAGCGTCGAACGGAAGCGGCTGGGCTCGATGATCATGATCGACGACATCTCCAGCGAGAAGCGGATGAAATCGACGATGTCGC
Organism: Betaproteobacteria bacterium; assembly: GCA_039931775.1. GTDB lineage: Bacteria > Pseudomonadota > Gammaproteobacteria > Burkholderiales > Casimicrobiaceae > CAIWHR01. Next base: position 87,445 of record JBDTRG010000041.1, read on the forward strand.
GCTACATGGACCCGTCGATCGCCGATCAGGTGCTCGCCGCCGGCGCCGAGATTCTCGGCGGCAAGAGCGTCGAGGCGACCGTGCTGTTTTCGGACATCCGCGGATTCACGACGCTCACCGAGGAGCTCGGGCCTCAGGCCACCGTCAGCATGCTGAACGAGTATTTCGAGATCATGGTCGACTGCATCCAGAAGGAAGGGGGCATGCTCGACAAGTTCATCGGCGACGCGATCATGGCGGCGTTCGGCATCCCGATGGGCCATGATGACGACGAAGACCGCGCGGTGAGGGCGGCGGTTTCCATGATCCGCAGCCTGACGGTGTGGAACCTGGCGCGAGCGAACGAGGGCAAGAAGCTCGTCAACATCGGCGTCGGGCTCAACACCGACGTCGTCGTGTCGGGAAACATCGGGTCCAGGAAGCGCATGGACTTTACGATCATCGGTGACGGCGTCAATCTGGCCGCGCGGCTCGAATCGGCGTGCAAGCAGTACGCAGCGCGCATCCTGATCAGCGAATTCACGTTCAGGAAGCTGCGTGGCACCTACCGCACGCGCGAAGTGGATCTCGTCGTCGTCAAGGGCAAGACACGGCCAGTCGCCATTTACGAAGTGCTCGACTATCACGATGAAGCGTCGTTCCCGAACCTCATGGACGTCGTGAATCAGTTCAAGGACGGCATGGCGAAGTACCGCGCGGGCAAATGGGATGCGGCGATCAGTGCGTTTCGCGAGGCGCTGCGCATGAATCCGCACGACCGTCTATCCGAGATTTACATCGGGCGCTGCGAGGCGCTCAAGAAGGCACCCCCCGAAGGGGAATGGAACGGCGTGTGGGTGATGGATGTCAAGTGAACCGCGAGACCAAGCGACGCGACGCCCGAATGCGTGCCGTCAGCTCGATCTATAGTCGGCAAGCCGTTCGAGGTACCGCGCGACGAGGTCTACTTCCAGATTAACGCGCGCCCCCCGCTTCAGCGCGCCAAGGGTGGTCACCGCCAGCGTGTGCGGAATCAGATTGACGTGGAAGAGCGAGCCTTCGACGCCGTTCACCGTCAGGCTTACGCCATGCACCGCGATCGATCCTTTCGCAGCGATAAAGCGTGCGAGATCGGCGGGCGCATCGACTTCGAGCAGCCAGCTGCCACCCGCATCGCCGACGACCGGCGCAAACCGAGCAACGGTCCCGACTCCGTCGACATGCCCGGCCACCAGATGGCCTCCCAGTCGGTCGGCGAGGCGCAACGCCATTTCCACGTTGACGTCCCCGATGGTGTCGAGCCCGGCGGTGCACCGAAGCGTTTCCGCCGACACATCGAAATCGAGTGTCGAGCCATTGATCTCGACCACCGTGAGGCAGCAGCCGTTGATCGCGATGCTGTCCCCGACGGCGACGTCGGCGATTTCGTGTATGCCGATGTCGACGGCGATCCGAAGGCCGTCGCCGCGCTCCGCGGCGTCGGCGATTCGCCCCACCGCCTGAACGATACCGGTAAACATCAGATTTCCTTCCCCGTGACGCGGGCGACGATTCGCAAATCCTCGCCGACTCGCACCACGTCGTGCAGCGACAGCGCGACGCGATCGGACAGGTGCGCGAGCCCCGTCCGCCATTCGGCGACGCCGCGCGCGGGGTCGCCGAGTAGCGAAGGTGCAAGGTAGAGCAGCAGCTCGTCCACCAACCCGGCCTCCAGCAGCGCGCCGTTCAGCTTGGCGCCGGCTTCGACGTGCAGCTCGTTGATCTCGCGTTCGCCGAGTTCCCGCATCAATGCCGGCAGATCGATGCGCCCGTTGGCGTCCGGGAGCACCAGGACTTCGACACGGGCCGGCCATCGTGGATTGGTCTCACCTGCGGTGACGACGAGGGCACCGTCGCCCTCCAGTACCTTTGCCGTCGGCAGCGTCTCCGCGTGGCGATCGATGACGATTCGACGCGGTTGCCGCGGGGTGGCAACCGCCCGTACCGTCAGTTGGGGATCATCGTGCTCCACGGTACCGACGCCCGTCAGGATCGCGCATGCGCGGGCGCGCCACCGGTGGCCGTCGGCGCGCGCGGCCTCGCCGGTGATCCACTGCGATTCGCCCGAAACCAGCGCGGTACGGCCATCGAGGCTCGCGGCCGCTTTCATCCGGACCCACGGCCGGCCGCGCGTCATCCGCGACAAGAAACCGATATTGAGCTCACGCGCCTCGTCCTCCATCAGGCCGCGGTCCACCGGAATCCCCGCCGCAAGGAGCCGCGCGGCACCGTTCGCCGCCTCGGGATTCGGATCGGCCATCGCCATCACCACGCGGCCAATACCGGCCGCGACGACGGCGTCGGCACAAGCCGGCGTGCGCCCTTCGTGGTTGCAGGGCTCGAGGGTCACGTACATCGTCGCGCCACGGGGATCCTGCCGGCGGTCGGCAGTGTCGGCCAGCGCATTCACCTCGGCGTGCGGCGACCCGGCGCGCTCGTGCCAGCCCTCCCCGATCGTCACGTCGTCGCGGACGATCACGCACCCGACGCGCGGATTAGGGGAGGTCGTGTAGAGGCCGCGCCCGGCCAACTCGAGCGCGCGCGCCATGTGCGCGCGGTCGGCGTCGGAAAACCCGTTCATCGGAATCGAAACCGCGAATCGACGCTACTTGCGGCCGCGCTTGGCCGGCGCCTCGACTTCCTTCAACGCGTCGCGGAAGTCGGAAACGTCCTGGAAGCTACGGTACACGGACGCGAAGCGGATGTAGGCGACTTTGTCGAGCGCGTAGAGCTCCTGCATGACCATCTCGCCGATCTGCCGAGAGGCGATCTCGCGCTCACCGAGCGCCAGAACGCGCGCGACCACGCGATCGACCGCCTGGTCGACGAATTCCGTCGGGACCGGACGCTTGTGCAGCGCGCGCCGGAAACCTTCGCGCACCTTCGTCACGTCGAAATCCGAACGCGTCCCATTGGTCTTGACGACCTGCGGCAAGCGCAATTCGACGGTTTCGTAGGTGGTGAAGCGTTTCTGGCAAGCGGTGCACCGGCGGCGGCGGCGAATGGCACCGCCCGGCTCCGAGACCCGCGAGTCGATGACTTGCGTGTCGGTGCTGGCGCAGAACGGGCACTTCATGACTCAGTGCCCGCACGGCCGCCCGAAGGGCACTGTGCGCCCCCTCGGGGGGCAGCGAACGCAGTGAGCGTGGGGGCCGTCCAATCGCCCGCATGGCCGCCCGAAGGGCACTCAATGCCCGCCTCCGGGGGGTGCGAACGCAGTGAGCTCGGGAGGAAAATCACTTCAGCCGTACACGGGAAATTTCTGCGTAAGCGCACGCACGCTCGCCCGCACGTGCTCGATGGTAGCGTCGTTGCCTGGCGCATCGAGGAGGTCAGCGATCAGGTGCGCGAGCTCCTCCGTCTCGAGCTCGGTGAAGCCGCGCGTGGTGATTGCCGGGCTGCCCAGACGTATGCCGGAGGTGACGAACGGCTTTTCTGGGTCGTTGGGAATCGCGTTCTTGTTGCAGGTGATGTGCGCCTGCGACAGCGCAGCTTCGGCATCCTTGCCGGTGATCTTCTTCGCGCGGAGGTCGACCAGGAACATGTGGCTGTCGGTACCCCCCGAGACGATCCGCAGGCCGCGCTCCTGCAGGACCGTGGCCAGCACGCGCGCGTTCTCGAGGACCTGTTCCTGGTAGCGCCGGAAGTCCTTCCCGAGCGCCTCGCCCAGCGCGACGGCCTTGGCGGCGATGACGTGCATCAGCGGCCCGCCCTGCAGCCCGGGAAATACCGCCGAATTGATGGCCTTTTCCTGCTCGGCCTTGCCGAGAATGAGCCCGCCGCGGGGGCCGCGCAACGTCTTGTGCGTTGTCGTCGTGACGAAGTCGGCGATGCCGACCGGGGTGGGATAGACGCCAGCCGCGACGAGACCCGCATAGTGGGCCATGTCGACCATCAGCAGCGCGCCCACGTCGTCGGCAATGGCCTTGAAGCGCTTCCAATCGATCACACGCGAATACGCGGACGCACCGGCGATGACGAGCTTCGGCTTATGCTTGCGCGCGAGTTCCGCGGCGCCGTCGTAGTCGATCAGTTCGGTCTCCTGATGGAGGCCATAGGCCACGACGTTGAACCACTTGCCGCTCACGTTGACCGGCGAGCCATGCGTCAGATGCCCGCCGTGCGGCAGGCTCATGCCGAGGATCGTGTCGCCCGGCTTCAGCGCAGCAAAGAAGACCGCCTGATTGGCCTGGGCGCCCGAATGGGGCTGGACGTTCGCAAAATCGGCGTGGAAGAGGCGCTTCGCTCTGTCGATCGCTAGGCGTTCGGCAGTATCGACGTGCTCGCAACCGCCGTAGTAGCGCTTGCCCGGATAGCCTTCGGCGTACTTGTTGGTGAGCTGCGAGCCCTGCGCCGCCATGACCGCCGGGCTGGCGTAGTTTTCCGAGGCGATCAGCTCGATATGGTCTTCCTGCCGCAGGTTCTCGGCGGCGATCGCCGCCGCCAGGTCGGGATCTTCCTGGGCGAGGGTGCGGGAGCGGTGAAACACGGGGCGCCTCGGGAGTCGTTTCGAGCGGGGATTCTAGCACCGGCGGCCGGCGCCGGTCCCGGTTGCCGACACGTGTTGTGGCTATAATCCGCGGACTTTCGCCTTCCCTGGCAGGCCGGGGCCCAGCCCGCGCGAATGGACGGAGCCGCCATGAATGCTCTCCTCGCAGTTTCCCGACTCATCGACGACATCACCGAACGAATAGGCCGCACGGTCCTGTGGCTCGTCCTGGTCGCGGTGCTTATCAGTGCCGCGAACGCCACGGTGCGCAAGATCTTCAACTACAGCTCGAACTCCTACCTCGAGATCCAGTGGTACCTGTTCTCGCTGATTTTCCTGTTCTGCGCGGGATACACGCTCAAGCACAACGAGCACGTGCGCATCGACATCATCAGCGGCCATCTGTCCGGGCGCGCACGCGCTGCCATCGACATCTTCGGAACGCTTTTCTTCCTGCTCCCGATGGCGATCCTGGTCATGTGGCTGTCGTGGCCCGTGTTCATCGATGCCTGGGATCGGCACGAAGTGTCGACCAACGCTGGCGGCCTCATCATCTGGCCCGCGCGGCTCATGGTCCCCGTCGGATTCTTCCTGCTGGTCGTGCAGGCGATTTCGGAACTCATCAAACGCATCGCGTTCCTCAAGGGGATGATCCCGGATCCGGGGGAAAGGCACGTCACGAAGACCGCCGAAGAGGAACTCGCCGAGGAGATCCTCCGCGGCCGCGGCGAGCGAGCCATCGCCGAAGAAATCGAACGCATTGCCACCGGCAAGGATGCGCAATCGTGAGCGCGTTCCTGGTCGCGAACATCGCCCCGCTCATGTTCGCGGCGCTCGTCATCGTGTTACTGATCGGCTACCCGGTCGCGTTCGCGCTCGGCGCCGTGGGCATCGGCTTCGGCATCCTCGGCATCGAACTTGGCCTGCTGCGACCCGAGCTGCTGCAGGCGCTCCCGGAACGCATCTTCGGCGTGATGGCGAACGACACGCTGCTGGCGGTGCCGTTCTTCACCTTCATGGGCCTAATCCTCGAACGCAGCGGAATGGCCGAGGACCTGCTCGACACCATCGGTCAGCTCTTCGGGCCGATCCGCGGCGGCCTCGGCTATGCCGTGATCTTCGTCGGGGCACTGCTGGCCGCAACCACCGGCGTTGTCGCCGCGTCAGTGATTTCGATGGGCCTCATCTCCCTGCCAATCATGTTGCGCTACGGCTACGACCGCAGGCTCGCGTCGGGCGTCATCGCAGCATCGGGAACCCTGGCGCAGATCATCCCGCCGTCGCTCGTGCTGATCATCATGGCCGACCAGCTCGGGCGTTCGGTCGGTGACATGTACGCGGGAGCCTTCGTTCCGGGCTTCATCCTCGCGTTGCTCTATGTCGCCTACGTGATCGGCGTCAGCGTCGTCAAGCCACGTTGGGCGCCGGCCCTGCCGGCGGAGGCGCGCACCCTGCGCGAAGCCGACGGTTCCTCCGGCAATCGTTCTCTGGTCGTGCTTACCGTTCTCGCCGCCGCCGCCTCCGTGGGGTTCTGGAAGTTCTACTACAATGTCCACGCCCCCGATACGGCCACCGACGAGCGCATCGTGATCTGCCTGCTGGTCGCGGTCGGCGGCGCATTCCTCGCCGCGGTCCTCAACAAGCTGCTGCGGCTCAACCTGCTGTCGCGGATCGCCGAGCGCGTCACCTTCGTGCTGATCCCGCCGCTCGCGCTGATCTTCCTCGTGCTCGGCACGATCTTCCTCGGCGTGGCCACGCCGACCGAGGGCGGCGCGATGGGCGCGACGGGGGCGCTCATCATGGCCCTGAGCCGCCGGAGGCTGTCCTTCCCGCTGCTGAAGCAGGCGATGAACACGACTGCCAAGCTGTCGACGTTCGTCGTCTTCATCCTGATCGGCGCCCGCGTGTTCAGCCTGACGTTTTACGGCGTCAACGGCCACGTCTGGGTCGAGCACCTGCTGACGAGCCTCCCAGGCGGGCAGCTCGGCTTCCTGATCGTCGTCAACGCGCTGATCTTCGTCCTGGCGTTCTTCCTCGACTTCTTCGAGCTCGCGTTCATCATCATTCCGCTGGTCGGACCGGTCGCGGAGAAACTCGGCGTGGATCTCGTCTGGTTCGGGGTGCTTCTGGCGGTCAACATGCAGACCTCGTTCATGCACCCGCCCTTCGGATTCGCGCTCTTCTACCTGCGAAGCGTCGCGCCCGCCAAGGAGTTCCTCGACCGGGTCACCGGTCGCAGGACGGCCCCGGTGACCACTGGCCAGATCTACTGGGGAGCGGTTCCGTTCGTGCTGATCCAGGTCGTCATGGTCGGCCTGATCATCGCGTTTCCGGATCTCGTTTCCGGCGGACTCGCGACAAGGGAAAAGGTCGACATCCGGAACATCCGGATCGAAATCCCCATCGACAAGGGCGCGACCGGCGGCGGACCGTCGGGCAGCAACTTCGAGCAGGACAACGCCACGAAGGCACTTGAACGGGCGATGCGCGGCGACACGGCGGGCGAAACGAGCGAGGACCCGGACGACGCCGCCAAGGCGCTGGAGCGCGCGATCGGCGCCGGCAAGGCAGCGGACGCGCCACCGGCGACGAAATGAAAGGCGCGCCCGGCTTTGAACCGCCGGGCGCGCCTCGTTCCGCTCCGTTGGCGACAGCGCGAGCGCCGTCGCGCCTGACTATTTCTTCTTCTGCGACATCCGTTCGGCCGCGATCATGAAGTTGTCGAACCGGTTTTCCGCGATGCTGAACCACTCAACCTCGTCGGTGCGGAACGCTTTCCAGGGCTCATAGATCTTCCTGAACTTGTCATTCTTGGTGGCGATCTCGTCGTAGACCTCTTGCGTCGCCTTGTAGCAGGCCGCCATGATGTCGTTCGAGAACGGTGCCAGCTTCACGCCGTTGGCGAGCAGACGCTTCAACGCCGGCGGGTTGAGCGCGTCGTACTTCGCGAGCATGTCGATGTTCGCTTCGGCGCAGGCCGATTCGAGAATGGCCTGGTAATCCTTCGGCAGGTCGGCCCACGCCTTGGTGTTGACGAACAAGTCGAGTTCCGGGCCGCCTTCCCACCAGCCGGGATAGTAGTAGAACTTGGCGACCTTGTAGAAACCGAGCTTCTCGTCGTCGTACGGTCCGACCCATTCGGCCGCGTCGATGGTCCCCTTTTCCAATGACGGATAGATGTCGCCACCGGGGATCTGCTGCGGAACAACGCCGAGCTTCTGAAGCGGCAGTCCGCCGGTTCCCCCGATGCGCATCTTGAGGCCCTTGAGATCAGCGACCGTCTTGATCTCCTTGCGGAACCAGCCGCCCATCTGCGCGCCCGTATTGCCGGCGCCGAAGCTGACGATGTTGTAATCCTTCAGGAAATCGTTGTAGAGCGCACGGCCGCCGCCATGAAGCATCCACGCGTTCTGCTGGCGCGCGTTCATCCCGAACGGAATGGCGCAGCCGAACGCGAACGTCGGATCCTTGCCGAAGAAATAGTACGGCGCGGTGTGGCAGCACTGGACGGTCGCGTTCTGCACTGCGTCGACGACGCCAAACGCGGGGACGATTTCGCCGCCCGCGAAGACCTGGATCTGGAACTTGTTGTTGGTGGCCGCCGCGACGCGCTTCGAGATCACTTCCGCGGCGCCGTAAATCGTGTCGAGGCTCTTCGGGAAGCTCGACGCGAGCCGCCAGGTCACTGTCGGACCGCCCGTTGCGACAGAGGGTGCGGCCGGGGATGCGCCGGATGCTGGCGCGGATGCTGGGGCCTTCTCTTCCTGCTTACCGCAGGCGGCAAGTGCAAGCGCTGCAGCGGCCGCGCTTGCCTCTTTGAGGAAAAAACGACGTTTCATGCAGCTTCTCCCTATTCACGTGGATTTCGACGGGCCTACGGACCGGGCAAGCTGCCGGCCATCGTGTGGCCGAATTGCGGGGCGGCCGAATATGCCCCGTCCTGAGTGTCGCTTGCTGGGAAAATATTCTATCCCAATTCGCCGGGCTACCCGCGGCGATTGCGCTCTGAATCGCCGCTCGATGCCGAGGTCCACGACTTCGGGCGAGGCGCGTTCCCGCGCTCAGGGCGTCAGCTTGCGCACCGCTGAAAACAGCGTCCACGCCCAGCCAGGCTGGCGTTCCAGGGTTTGCGTGAAGCGGATCAGGTAGCGAGCGCCTCCGGTGTCTAGCTCGACCATGCCCCCGGTTGCGAAACGGTCGTCGGGTCCGATCAGGCTACGCTGCGCCATCTGGCGATTCTCAGGATGGGCAGGTAAATAGATTCCAAAAAACGGCCGATCGGCGCCGGCGCGCCCGGCGTCGGACGGAGTGACCCAATTTCGCAGCAGTACACGCACCAGGCGCCGCCCGACGATTTCGACGCCGACGGTCGTTTCGTCACGCTGGCTGCGCTGCATCCGGCGAACGACGGCGAGCGCCCACGTGTCTGCCTCCTTGATCGTCAGGATTTCGCCCAGTTTGGCCGGTGCTTCCTTCTCGGGTGCCGTGAGGCGGCAACCCGTGTCGCTCCTGTCTTCCATCTTCCAGATCGACCCGCGAATCCGCCGCGCAACGGTCTCCGGGCCGGCATTGGGGCCGATCATTTCGGTGATCTCGTCGTAGCTTGCCGCGACACCCGGGGTCCGCGCGGCGTCCGGGAGGCGCTCGATCTCGGCGACCGCACGTGTGAGTGGGCCGAGGCCGATCACGACTCGAACATCGCCTTCGCTCGAAAATCGCGGAGCGCGCGGGGACCGCGCGATCGCTTCCGGCCCGAAGAGCGAGGCGAGGCGCATCAGAAGAAGCCGCTGCTCGCGGGGCGGAAGGTCGTCCGGCTTCGGCGTTTCATCGTCGTGCTCCGGCAACCACCGCATCCGCTCGACGATCTGCGTATAGATCGGGCTTGCGTCGAGCAGCAGCACGCGGCCTCCCGCGGGAGTGCGATCCTGGCGCCGCAAACCCTGCGATCCGGTGAGATCGACGAAGAAGCTGCCGTCCACACCGGGAGGCGGGACGAGCATCAACGACGCCGCCCAGCCGTCGAGCTGCTTCGCAACCCATTCGACCTGGTCGGGCGTGAAATTGCCCGAATCGAGCCGCATCAGCAGCAACGTCTTCAGGTATTCCTGTTCGACCGAAACGCCGGCCCGCGAAAACATGCCGGCGCCGTAGGCCAGCTGTTCGCGCTGCCAGCCGCGCATTCGCGCGAACTCGTAGAGTTCGTGAAATTCGCGCCACTGCGCCGGAATCCACTGGCTGTAGCGGAAGAGCCGGAACTTTCCGTCGATGCCCTTGAAATGGACGAGGCGAACGAGGAGCCACGGCAGGAGTTCGCGCCAGCGGTTCTGGTCGGCTCGCGGATAACCGGCCCGCAATGCGGCGCCGTAGGCCGACCCGAACGCCTTGACGAGATCGAACACCGCATGCCACAGGCGCGTCTCGACCGCGGTGCTTTTCTGGTAGTTCGTTGTGTACTGCTGCGACAGCTGCGAGAGAATCGGCTCGAGCCTCGCATCGATCCGGAGCAGCGCTTCGGCCTGCGCGGGGGCTGCAACACGCCGGGCTCCGGGAAACTTGGCGACGAGTTCGAGTGCCTCCTTCTGAATTTCCATCGCGTCGGTGGTGGGCAGCGAGGCGATCCAGTGCGCCGCCGATTTCGCGTTGCGCAGCGGGTCGCCGAACGAACGGAACCAGGCGACGACAGGCTCGTGCATCGGGCGCGAATCGCGCCCCTTGCGCCCGATCATTGGCCCGCCACGGTCATCCGGCCGACGAGAATGGATCCGGTGTGGCGCGATCCGCGACGATCGACGTCGCAGCCGATCGCGACGATGTCGCGGAAGATGCTCTTGAGGTTTCCGGCGATCGTGATTTCCTCGACCGGATACGCGATCTCGCCCCCCTCGATCCAGAATCCCGCTGCGCCGCGCGAGTAATCCCCGGTGACCGGATTCACGCCCTGACCCAACTGCTCGGTGACGAGGAGCCCGCGCCCCATCCGCCGGATGAGCGCCGCGAGATCGTCCTCGCCATGCGCGACGACCAGGTTGTGGCTCCCGCCGGCGTTGCCGGTGGTGGTCATGCCAAGCTTGCGCGCCGAGTAGCTGCCGAGGAAATAGCCGCGAAGGACCCCGTCCGTGACAACGTCGCGCGGCGTTGTCGCAACCCCTTCGTTGTCGAACGGGGCGCTCCCCCGGCCGCGAAGGAGGTGCGGGTCTTCCCGTATCGAAACGAGCGGCGCGAACACCTGCGTACCCAGCGAATCGAGCAGAAACGACGACTTCCGATAGAGCGCGCCGCCCGACACCGCTCCGACGAACGATCCGATCAGGTCGGCAGCCTCCGGCGCTTCGAAGAGGATCGGGCACTCGATCGTACCAAGCTTGCGCGCGCCGAGCCGGCGCGCCGTGCGCTGCCCGGCGATGCGCCCGACGTCAGCCGCAGACTGCAGGTCATTCGCGCCGCGGCCCGACGTGTACCAGTAGTCCCGCTGCATGTCGCCGCCGTCGCCGGGGTCGCCTATCACCGAGCAATCGATATGGTGCCGCGAGCTTCGATAGCCGCCGAGGAATCCTTCGGTGTTCGCGTAGACGAATTCCGATTCGTTCCACGCGACGGTCGATCCTTCGGTATTGGTCAAACGCCGATCGACGCCGAGCGCCGCGGCCTCCGCCTCGCAGCCGAGCGCGATCGCTTCTTCGACCGAAAGCTCCCACGGATCGTAGAGATCGAGGTCCGGAAACTCGCGCGCAAGGAGGCGCGGGTCGGCCAGGCCGGCAGCGGGGTCTTCGGCGGTGTAGCGCGCGATGGCGAGGGCTTTGGCGACTGCCGCGTCGACGGCGTCCGCGGAGAAGTCGGCCGTGCTCGAATGTCCGCGACGCTGCCCGAGATAGACGGTGACGCCGATCCCCTTGTCGCGGTTGTACGCGATCGTCTCGACCTCGCCCTTTCGAACCGAAACGCTTTGCCCGACCGCCTGCGAGACTTCCGTTTCCGCCGCCGTCGCGCCGCCGGCTTTCGCGGCAGCGAGCACCCTTTCCGCAACCCGCTTGATCTCAGCCGTCGGAAGCGGAAACGGGCCACCATCGGCCCCCCGCACCGAGTGGGTCGCGGCCGGACGGGGCATGGGATGGGTGGGGGGCTCTGCGAAAGCGGTCATCGACGGACTCTTCGGATACGGTCGGCACCCAAGGATGCGGCCCCCGGGGTCCACAGGGTATGCGTCCCGGGAGTTACCTGGGGATGCGGCCCCGGGCCGCCCTCTCGGCTATCATAGCAAAGGGTCCCCTCCGGGACGGCCCGCTTGCGCCCTGACGCCGCCGATTTCCGCCAGAACGATGTCCCGACCCGACGAACGCGCGCCCCGAAGCCGGGACCTTCACCCGACCCCATCGCCCGTCCCGTTGGCTGACGACGCGCCGGCCGACCGGCCCCCGTCCAAAACCCGGCGCAAGGCGGAAATGCACGCCCTGCAGGACATAGGCGAAGCCCTTGTCCAATTGGAACCGAAACGCCTCGCCGAACTCGCCGCCGAGGTGGCGCTGCCCGATCGGCTGGTCGAGGCGATCCGCGAGGCCCGGTCGATCACTGCCTGGGGCGGACGCAAGCGCCAGTTGCAGTTCGTCGGCAAGCTGATGCGCGACATCGATCCGGAGCCTATTCGCAGGCGCCTCGACCTATGGGCGCACGGCCACGGCATCGACACGGCCCGACAGCACGCGCTCGAGGAATGGCGGGATCGCCTGATCGCCGAGCCGGACGCGCTCGATGCCCTGTCGGCCGAGTTTCCCCGCCTCGATCGACCGCGGTTCCGCGCGCTCATCGCCAAGGCACGCGACGAACGCACGCGCGGCGGGCCTCCGCATGCGTTTCGTGAGCTCTTCCGCGAACTGAAGTCGCTCGATGCCGCCCGATGATTCACTGCTGATCGGCCTCGTCTCGATCTCCGACCGCGCATCGAAGGGGGTCTACGAGGACAAGGGCGTGCCCGGTCTCGTCGATTGGTTCACGGCGGCGCTGTCGTCCGAGTGGCGGATGGAGACACGGCTCATCCCCGACGAGCAGCCCGTCATCGAACGAATGCTCGTCGAGCTCGTCGACGTCGTCGGTTGCCACCTGGTGCTGACCACCGGCGGCACGGGTCCGGCACCGCGCGACGTCACTCCCGAAGCCACGCTCGCCGTCGCGCACAAAGTGCTGCCGGGCTTCGGCGAAGAGATGCGTCGGGTGAGTCTCAAGTACGTGCCGACGGCGATCCTGTCGCGACAGGTGGGCGTCATCCGCGGTCGCGCGCTAATCCTGAACCTGCCCGGCCAGCCGAAGGCGATCAAGGAGACGCTCGACGGCGTCTTTCCGGCCGTTCCCTATTGCATCGATCTCATCGGTGGTCCCTACATCGAAACGCACGACGAAATCTGCAAGGTGTTCCGGCCCAAAAGCGCGCTGCGTGTCCGGCCCGCCTGACCCCGGACTGGCAGCAAGACGGCGCAACGTCGGAATCGCTTGCGTCGTCGCGTCGGCCGTTGCCTTCGGCGCGATGGCCATCCTCGCGCGGGTCGCCTTCGCCTCGGGCATCGACACGGTGACGCTGCTCGCGATGCGCTTCGCGATCGGTTCGGTCGTGATGAACGCGCTGCTGCGCGCCCGCAATCTGGCGTTTCCCCGCGGGAGCATGCTCGGCGCCCTCGTCGCGCTGGGCGCGCTGGGTTACGGCGGGCAGGCGATCTCGTATTTCACCGCACTGAAGCTCGCTCCAGTCGGCCTCGCGGCACTGCTCCTCTATCTGCATCCGGCGATGGTTGCCCTCCTCGCGGCGGTGTTCCTGCACGAGCGACTGACGGCCGGAAAGCTCACGGCGCTCGTTGTCGCGCTGGTCGGGACGACGCTGACGGTCGTGCCGGCGATCGGCGACAACGCGATCAGCGCAGCACCGCACATCGCGACCGGACTCGCTTTCGCGGTGGCGTCCGCCGCGTTCTACGCGGTATACATCGTCGTCGCCGCCTCCCTCGGCAAACGCGCGGCGCCGCTTGCGATGAGCACGGTGGTGATCACCAGCGCGGCCCTCGTCTTCGTCGTCGGCGCGCTTGTCCGCGGCCCGCAATGGCCGCAAACCGCGACCGGATGGGTTGCGGTGGTCAGCATCGCACTTCTGTCGACGGTTCTGGCGATCACGCTGTATTTCGCCGGGCTCGAGCGGATCGGACCGGTGCGCGCGTCCACGCTATCGACGGTCGAGCCGCTTTGCACGGTCATTCTGGCGGCACTCGTGCTCGACGAGTCGCTGACGGCTGTTCAGCTCGTGGGCGGCGCGCTCATTCTCACCGCCGCGGTGCTGATTGCGAGGGCGCGGGCGACCTAGGCATCAAGCGCCAAGGCGTGGTTTCGGCATTGCACGAATCCTGCTCATCCGCTGCGAAACTGCTCCGTGCGGGCAGCAGGCTCCTGCCTGTAGAACACGGCGAACTGGGCGTAGACGTCCGGGTACTTGGCGCGAAGCAGAAGCGGGTCGGCAAAGAACACCTCCGACAGCACCGCAAAGAACTCGGCAGGATTCTCTGCCGCATAGGGATCGATCTCGGTGTCCTCGTCACGGTCGACGCGCTTGCAAAAATCGTCGTACGCGGCGGTCAGCGCCTTGTTCCACGAATGCGCGGACAGTGTCGTCGGCAGCGGAGGGCAGCCATTGGCCTCGCCGTTGCGCATGTCAATCTTGTGCGCGAACTCGTGAATCACGAGATTCATCCCGGCGGACTCCCAGTCGGCACTCGCCGCGACGTCCGGCCACGACAGGACCACGGGTCCACCGGGCATCGCCTCGCCGGCGAGCGCCCCGTCGTTGCGATGCACGACACCGGCCTCGTCTTCCCATTCCCAATCCGGCACGAATTCGCCGGGATACACGATGACGTTCTCGAATCCATCGTAGTACGCCAAGTCGAGTTCGAGCACCAGCACGCAGGCCTGGATCGCGATGATGACGCGCTGCAAAGGCGTGACTTCATGGCCGCGCGCACCGACGATTCCCTTCGCCTCGAGGAAGAGCACGACGCGTTCGCGCAACCGGGCAAGCTCTTCGTCGGTGTAGATCGACAGAAACGGGAGCGTACCGACCGCCTCGCGCCATAGCGCGTCGGGCAGCGCAAACCGTTTCAGGACCTTCCGCTGCCTCCATCTCGCGAGCGCTTCGAACATCGCGCACTCCGCTCAGTCGCGGCGTTCGCCGGCAGGAAGGTCGGCGGCCTCTCCTTCGAGCAAGTTGCCGGAGCCCTCGCCAGTCAGCAGTCGATCGGCTTCGCCTTCGGGAAGCGCCTCGACATCGCGCAGCTTGCGGGCAATCGTCGTGCTCTTGCGCCCGGCATCGTCGAGCGTCCGGCCGACCTGGTCCAGCTTTTCCTTGGTCTTGGCAAGAATCTCGCCGAACTTGCCGAACTCGGTCTTGACGGCACCCAGCACGCGCCACACTTCAGTCGACCGCTGCTCGATCGCGAGCGTCCGGAAGCCGAGCTGCAGGCTGTTCAGCATCGCCTGCAGGTTCATCGGTCCGGCGAGCATTACGCGGAATTCGCGCTGCAGCGTATCGGCGAGACCAGGTCGCGACACCGCCTCGGCATACAGCCCTTCGGTCGGCACGAACAGGATCGCGAAGTCCGTCGTATGCGGAGGTTCGACGTATTTGTCGCGAATAGATCTCGCTTCGGTCTTGAAGAAAGTCTCCAACGCCTTGCGGCTCGCCTCGACCGCTGCAACGTCGGCGTTCTCGATTGCGTCCTGCAGCCGTTGGTAATCCTCGAGCGGAAACTTGGCGTCGATCGGCAGCCAGCACGGCGCACCGTCCTCGCTCCGGCCCGGCAATTTGACGGCGAATTCGACGCGCTCCTTGCTGCCTGGACGCGTCGCGACGTTCTGTGCGTACTGCGTCGGCGTCAGCAATTCGGCGAGCAGCGTCCCGAGCTGCACCTCGCCCCAGCCGCCACGGCTCTTGACGTTGGTCAGCACGCGCCGCAGATCGCCGACGCCGGACGCCAACGTCTGCATTTCACCGAGTCCCTTGTGCACCTGCTCCAAGCGGTCTGACACCTGCTTGAACGACGCGCCCAAGCGCTCGTCGAGCGTTGTCTGCAGCTTCTCGTCGACGGTCGTGCGCATCTGGTCGAGCTTCTGCGCATTTTCCGTGCGCAGCACATCGAGGCGCTGCTCTACCGTGAGGCGCACCGCTTCCAGCCGCTGCTCGTTGCTCTTCGTGAGCTCGCCGAGGCGGTCGCCGAAATGCTTCATCTGGTCGACCTGCGCGGTCGCCATTGTCGCGAGCTGTTGCTGCGTCGCCTGAGCGTGGCGCGCGAGCGTTGCGCCGAGTTCGGTGCGACCGGTCTGCGCGGCGGCGGCCCCTTCCGTACGCGCGTTGGCGAAATCCTGCCGGAGGTCGCGCTCGAAATCGGCGCTCGTCGCCGCGAGCACCTCGAGCCGCGTGCGCATCTCGACCAGCTCGCGCGCCGCCAAATCGCGCGACGACGCGAGCGTTCCCAGGCGGAAGAACACCGCGATGACCAACACCGCGACGACGACGATTGCGGCGAGAAGGAGCAGCGTGAGGGCGTCCGGCATGGCGCGCCGAGTGTACTACGCGGGCACGTCGGGTTCGAGCGCCAATGCGGCGAACGACGCCAGCCAGTGACCTCCGAGGTAGTCGGTGCTTTCAAGTCCGCCGAGACCAGCGGACAGATGCGAAGCTGCGGCGGCGTTGCCCACCTCCGCGCGCGGATCGCCCGTCGGCAATGCCGCGGCGATGCCACGAAAGCACCACGCGCGCGACAGGTTGAGCCCGTCCAGATGAACGATCTGCGGATCGGATCGGTCGGAAACCTCCGCCGGGATGAATAGCGTCGACGGTTCCCGCGTGGCGAACTTCGGCAGAAACGCCGCCAGCCACGACGCGAATTGTGCGGCCGGGAAAACACGGCGCATCAATTCCGCTTCGACCAGCACCGGCGAAAGAAAGTCGGCACCTGAAGGCTCCCACTCAGCCGGCGCGTCGAGATCGGCGCCATACCACGCGCGAGCCTTCGCGACGCACATCGTTTCCAGGTCGCCATCGCCTGCGCGCCGCGCGTAATCGAGCGCGAACATCAATCCGAATGCGCTGTTCGAGTGCATTCCGTAACGGATCGGGTATTGCGCCTTCGGCAGATAGTCCAAATTGCGCGCGACGAACATCTGTGCGAGGGGTGCGAGGTCATGCGACCAGCGACGCGCGCGGGCGTCGCCCGACTGCGAGATCTCATCGGCGAGCTTCAGCAGCCACGCCCAGCCGTACGTGCGCTCGAACGATCGCGCACCGGGCCGGACCAGATACGCGCACTCGGCTGCGACGGCGGCAGGCGCGAAATGACGATCGAAGACCGAATCGATCGCCGGTCGCTCCGCCAACCCGGGAAATCGCCGGCGAAGGCTTGCCAGCAGCCAATGCATGTGCACGCACGAATGCCAGTCGTAGCTGCCATGGAACGCCGGATGCAGTTCGCGCGGTGGCCTTAGGTCTTCGTCGCTACCGAGCACGTGGTCGGGTTTCCCCGGGAATTCGCGGTCGATATTGGCAAGGGCGATGGCGGCGAATCGCGACGCGGTCGCGGCATCCATTGCGGCGGGGGTCATGCGACGGATCCTCTGCACCCATCGCCGCGGTTGTACGATAGCGCGGCGCGGCCATTGTGGACCGCAAGGTTTGGACGGGCAAGCGGGCACCGCATCCGGATCGACCCTTCCAACGTATCGAGTCGGCATCCATGGATATCTTCGTGACCGGCGGCACAGGCTACATCGGAACGCGATTGCTTTCGGCGCTCGTCGCGCGCGGGCACTCGGTGCGCGCGCTGGTGCGTGCCTCTTCTTCGGTCGCACTTCCGCCAGGTGTTGCCGCGGTGCCCGGAAACGCGCTCGACCCGGCGACCTTCGCAGGGAAACTCGACGCCGGCGACACGCTGGTTCATCTGGTCGGCACACCGCATCCGAATCCTTCGAAGGCGCTGGAGTTCGAGCGCGTCGACCTCGCGTCGATCCGGGCGAGCGTCGCCGCCACGAAGCGCGCTCGGATCGCTCATCTCGTCTACGTCAGCGTCGCCCATCCGGCACCGGCGATGGACGTCTATGTCGCTGCGCGCACCGCGGGCGAAGCGGCGATCGCGGAGGCGGGGCTCACGGCCACGATACTTCGCCCATGGTATGTGCTGGGGCCGGGCCACTGGTGGCCGGTTGCGCTGGTGCCGTTCTACGCGATTGCCGAAGCCCTGCCGCCGACGCGCGACGCCGCGCGCCGATTGGGACTCGTCTCCGTCGCACAGATGGTTCGCGCGCTGACGCACGCGGTGGAATCGCCGCCGCCGGCCGGGACGCGCCGCGTGATGGAAGTACCGCAGATACGGAGCGCGCAGACCGACTAAGAGGCGCTACCTCGCCCGATCAAGCCGCTTCGCGGCTCGCCTTCTTGCGCTCATGTTCCTTCAGGAAGCGCTTGCGGATGCGAATCGACTTCGGCGTGACTTCGACGAGTTCGTCGTCGGCGATGAACTCGACCGCGTACTCGAGCGTGAGCTCGATGGGCGGCACCAGGCGCACGGCCTCGTCGGTGCCCGACGCGCGCACGTTGGTGAGCTGCTTGCCTTTGATCGGGTTGACGACGAGATCGTTGTCCCTGCTGTGGATGCCGATCACCATGCCCTCGTAGAGCTTGTCGTTGGGCGAGACGAACATCCGCCCGCGCTCCTGCAGTTTCCACAGCGCATAAGCGACCGCCTCGCCGGCTTCCTGCGAGATCAGCACGCCGTTGCGCCGCTCGGGGATCTCGCCTTTGAGCGGCGCGTAGCCGTCGAACACGTGGCTCATGAGACCGGTGCCGCGCGTCAGGTTCATAAACTCGCCCTGGAAGCCGATGAGCCCTCGCGCCGGGATCCTGTACTCGAGCCGCGCGCGACCGCGTCCATCGGATTCCATGTTGGTCACATCGCCGCGACGCGGACCGAGCGCCTCCATGACCGCGCCCTGGTTCGCCTCCTCGACGTCGACCGACAGCGACTCGAAAGGCTCGCACATGACGCCGCCGACTTCGCGCAACACGACGCGCGGCCGCGACACGGCGAGCTCAAAGCCTTCGCGGCGCATGTTCTCGATCAGGATGGTCAGGTGGAGCTCGCCGCGCCCCGACACGAGGAACGAATCGGTATCGCCCGTCTCCTCGACGCGCAGCGCGACGTTCGTCAGCATTTCCTTGGCGAGGCGATCGCGGAGGTTGCGCGAGGTCACGTACTTGCCCTCGCGGCCGGCGAGCGGCGAGGTGTTGACCTGGAAATACATCGACAGCGTCGGCTCGTCGACCACGATCGGCGGCAGCGCCTCCGGCGTTTCCATCGACGACAATGTTGTGCCGATCGCGAGCTCGTCGATGCCGGTGACGAGCACGATGTCGCCGGCGGCGGCCGATTCGACGGGGACTCGCTCCATGCCGGCGAACGAGAAGATCTGCCCCACCCGTGCTTTCGGCGCGACTTGCCCTTCGGCCAGAGGGCCGTTGAGCACGGCCACTTCCTGACCGGCCGCCAGCCGCCCACGGCGTATCCGGCCGATCCCGAGCCGCCCGACGTAGCTCGAATAGTCGAGCGCGGCCACCTGGAACTGCAACGGGCCGTCGGCGTCGCCGGCCGGCGCGGGCACGTGGGCCAGAATCGTTTCGAACAACGGCCGCATGTCCGCGCCCTCGGGGGGCGTGTGCGCCTTGGCTAGGTTCACGTCCAGCGTTGCCCAGCCGTTCAGCGCCGACGCGTAGACGACCGGGAAGTCGAGCTGCGCCTCGGTCGCGCCAATGCGATCGAAGAGCTCGAAGGTCTGGTTGACCACCCACTCCGGCCGGGCGCCCGGACGATCGACCTTGTTGACGACGACGATCGGCGCGAGGCCTAGCTTCAGGGCCTTAAGCGTGACAAATCGCGTCTGCGGCATCGGTCCTTCGACGGCGTCGACGAGCAGCAGCACGCCGTCGACCATCCCCAGCACCCGCTCGACCTCGCCGCCGAAATCGGCATGACCGGGCGTATCGACGATGTTGATCAGGGCGTCGCCAAAACGGATCGAGCAGTTCTTGGCGAGGATCGTGATCCCCCGCTCGCGCTCGATGTCGTTGGTGTCCATCATCCGTTCGCCGACGTGCTGGTGCTTCGCGAAAGTACCGGCCTGCACCAGCAGCTTGTCGACGAGCGTCGTCTTGCCATGGTCGACGTGGGCGATGATGGCGATATTGCGCAGTACCTTGGGCGGCGTGGACATGGTGGGCGGTGGTTGCTATTTGACCGTTCGACGCCGGAGGGCCGAGAAATCCCGTCTTCCGCGGAAAACCGTCGATTGTAGCCCAAATTACCGCGGATCGGCGAGAAATAATTCGCAAAATCCGAAACTTAGGCTACAATGTGTTTTCGGGCGGCCGTTCCGGTCACCGCCCAACCCGCAGCGTGCGGCCAGACCATCGCCCCACCGCTCGCGCCTTCATCCAGACATCCGCAGCCTGGACCGGAAATCCCCTCGAGGGATGGGCCGCGACCAGGAGATTCAATGAGCGACGCCGGGCCGTCCCAAGGCGCGAATTGCGCCCCTTCGGGGGGCAGCGCAGCGGCGAAAGCCGCAAGCGTGGGGGCACACCAGAACGTTACGAGCTTTGCCGAGCTCGCACTTCGGCCCGAATTATTGCGGGCCGTGGAGGAGGCCGGCTATACGACGCCCACACCGATCCAGGTGCAGGCCATCCCCGTCATCCTCGCCGGCAAGGACGTGATGGGCGGCGCCCAGACCGGCACCGGCAAGACCGCCGGTTTCGCGCTGCCGATCCTGCAAAAGCTGTCACCGATGGCGAATACCAGCCCCTCGCCGGCGCGGCATCCGGTGCGCGCGCTGATCCTTACGCCCACCCGGGAACTCGCCGTGCAGGTCGAGGAATCGTTCCGCACCTATGGCAAGTACACGAACCTTCGCTCGACGGTCGTCTTCGGCGGGGTAGACATCAAGCAGCAGCTGCCGATCGTGCGCGGCGGCGTCGAGATCCTCGTCGCCACGCCAGGGCGGCTCCTCGACCACATCGAGCACAAGAGCGTCTACCTGGGACAGGTCGAGATCTTCGTGCTGGACGAGGCCGACCGGATGCTCGACATGGGCTTCATCCCGGACATCAAGCGGATCATGGCGCTCCTGCCGGTCACCGCGAAGCGCCAGAACCTGCTCTTTTCCGCGACCTTCTCCGGCGAAATCAAGAAGCTCGCCGATCAGCTGCTCAACGCGCCGCAGTTGATCGAGGTCGCCAAGCGCAACACCGCGGCCGACACCGTGTCGCAGGTCGCCTACAAGGTGCCCGCCGAGTCCAAGCGCGCGCTGCTCGAGCACCTCGTCCGCTCGCGCAAACTGAATCAGGTTCTGTGCTTCATGCGGACCAAGCACGGCGCCTCGCGCCTCGCGCGACAGCTCGAGAAGGACGGGCTCATCACCGATGCGATCCACGGCGACAAGAGCCAGCAGACGCGGATGGAAGCGCTCGCCGCGTTCAAGGAAGGCAAGCTGCAGGTGCTCGTCGCTACCGACGTCGCGGCGCGCGGTCTTGACATCGACGACCTGCCGGTCGTCATCAACTACGAATTGCCGTACGTCCCCGAGGATTACATCCACCGGATCGGCCGCACCGGACGTGCCGGCGCTTCGGGCGAAGCCATCTCGTTCGTCGCGCCCGAAGAGGAGCGCTACCTGGCCGAGATCGAGCGGCTGTTGAAGAAGTCCGTGGCCATCGTCGTGGCCGACGGGTTCGACCCGTC
The DNA here is from genome assembly GCA_039931775.1 of Betaproteobacteria bacterium. Lineage (GTDB taxonomy): Bacteria > Pseudomonadota > Gammaproteobacteria > Burkholderiales > Casimicrobiaceae > CAIWHR01. The sequence goes on from JBDTRG010000041.1 coordinate 108,769, forward strand.
GGACGTGCGCGCCGAGCGGGCGCCCCGTACTTCCCGCTCCGCGACGTCGGATCGCGCGCCACGCTCGCCTCGCGGCGAGCATGCGCCGCGTGCACCCCGAGCGCCGCGCCTCGACCACGGCGAATCGACCCAATCTCCACGCGCGCCGCGCGAAGACCCGCGCGTCGAGCGCGAGCGTGCGTACGCGCTCAATCCGGATCAACCGCCCGCCGCGCGGCCCGAGCCCGACCCCGCCGCACCCGCGGCGGCGCTCACGCGCGCGCCGACGCTGTCGAAGCGGCATGGCTTCGGTCACGGGAGGCCGGTGCCCGCGCTCCTGAAAAAGCGATCGACGACCGAGCCCGAAAAGGTCTGACATCCGGGGCACCCGCGTGTGTGCCCCGTTTCCGCCGCCTTCGGCCCGCGGCCTTTGACCGATCGACCCCCGCCCGCGATCGCGCTGATCGCCCATTGCCGTGCAGGGTTCGAGCCTGAGACCGCGGCCGATCTCCTTCGTCTTGCGGCAATATTCGACGACAGACCCGTCATCGACGCGCCAGCGGGTCGCGGTTTCGTCGTAGCCCGGTTGCGCGAATTCCATGCGCGCCGCGTTCTGAAGGCATTCGAACGAATCGCGCCGATCTTCGCCCGGTCGATCTTCGTCGGCACCGGACCTCATGCGCTGCTCGACGCGGCGGTGGCGACCGGCCGTCCCGACCGCATCGCGCCGATGATCGCCGAGTTCGAGCGATTCTGCGCCGGGATGCCGCTGCACGACCTCGCACCCCATGCCGGTCGTCTGCGCGGCTTCTCGTCGCTGCGGCTCGAAACGCCGGACACCAACGACGGCAAGGAATTGTCGGGACTGGCCCGTGCGCTCGCCGCGCGACTCGAAGCAGGCCTGCGCGCGCACGGCCTGATGATCGCGGCGGGCGAGGACGAAACGACCGCCGCGGCCGCGAATCTGCACGCGCTCTTCGTCGACGGCGCGCATGTCTACGTCGGGGCGAGCGCCGTGCCGTGGGCGAGCCCCTGGCCGATGGGGATTCCGCGCTTGAGAAAACCGGGAGGTGCGCCGTCGCGGTCGACGTCGAAGCTCGCCGAAGCCTTCGTCACGTTCCTTGGCGACGGGGAGCCCGACATCCTGCGCGCCGGCATGCGCGCGGTGGACCTCGGCGCGGCGCCCGGCGGCTGGACGTGGCAGCTCGCGCATCGCGGCCTCCACGTCATCGCGGTCGACAACGGGCCACTGAAAGGCACGGTACGCGACGATCCGCTCGTCACGCACCTTCGTGCCGACGGGCTTTCCTATGTGCCGAAGCGACCGGTCGACTGGATGACCTGCGACATCGTCGAACAGCCGGCGCGCATCGCGGCGCTCGTCGCGCGCTGGATCGGCGAGGGCCACGCGCGGCACGCGATATTCAACCTGAAGCTGCCGATGAAAAAGCGCTACGACGAAGTGCGTCGCTGCGAATCGATCATCACCGACGCGCTGGCGAGGGCGCGCATCGAATCGACACTGGCGCTGCGTCAGCTCTACCACGATCGCGAGGAGGTCACCGGCTACGTCAGCCGAATGACGCCGCACGTGCGCGGCAGGCGCTCGACTACGACTCGGCGGGGATGATGCCCAAGCGCACGTAGGTCGGCCGGATCAGCTCGCGCCACTTGGGTAGCGCAAGCCAGAACCACAGGGCGGCCGCCGCCGCCACGAGTCCGTTCAGCGCAAACGTCATCTGCACGCCCAGCACGTTCGCCAATGCGCCTGCCGCGATGTTGCCGAGTGGCGCGAAGCCGAGGAACGCCAGCGTGAAAAACCCGGACAGCCGGCCGCGCAGCCGATCAGGGACGATCGATTGCAGGATGGTGCTGATGGACGCCGCCGCGAGGATCACGCCGCCGCCCACGGCGACCAGCAGCAGCAGCGCGAGCGGGTAGATCGTAAGGTAGGCGAACGCCGCGAGCGCGAGACCGCAGGTCAGCGCGGCGATCGCGATCACGCGACCCAGCCCGCGAATCGTCGATCGGCTCGCAAGATACAGCGTGGAGATGAGGGCCCCGGCACCCGCCGCCGAAAGCAGGACGCCCAGCGTTTGCGGCCCGCCGCCGAAGATATCCTTCGCGTAGACCGGCATCAGCGACGAATACGGGCTGATCGTCCACGCGAGCACCGCAACGAGCAGGAGCATCGCCCGCGCGGGCGCGAAACCGGCAGCAAAGCGGTAGCCATCGACCCAACTCGCCCAGAAGCTGCCGGTCCATGCCGCGGGCGGGGGCTCGTGCGCCCAGCGCATCCGGCCGATCGCCACGATCACCGCGACGAACGACAACGCATTGAGGGCGAAGCACACCGCTTCGCTGACGACGGCGAGCAACAGCCCAGCGACCGCCGGGCCGACGATCCGGGCAGTGTTGACCAGGAACGAGTTCAACGCGATCGCGTTCGGGAGGTCGGCACGATCCTCGACCAGGTGCACCCATAGCGACTGGCGCAGCGGAATGTCGAACGCGGAGACGAGGCCGAGCCAAAGCGATAGCGCGATCAGGTGCCAGATGGCGATGTGCCCCGTCCACGTCAGCACGGCGAGCACGACGGCCTGCAACAGCGCGAGCGACTGCGTGAACTTCAACGCGCGTCGGCGATGGACGTGATCGGCGAGAACGCCCGCGAAGGTTCCAAGGAGCAGGATGCCGGCGCTGCCGCAGAACGCGACGACACCGAGCAGCCAGACCGATCCGGACAGGCGATACGTGAGCCATCCCATCGCGACCTGCTGCATCCAGGTCCCCATCACCGACAACCCCTGGCCGACGAAGAACAGGCGGAAGTTGCGGTAGCGCAGGGCGCGGAACGTGTGCGTCAGGACCATCGTCACCGGGCGCCGGGGACGCCCTCGCCGCCGTCAGCCCGAGAGCCGCGCGAGCTGGACTTTCAGCTGTTCGAGAATCGCGGCGAAACTCGCGAGCCGCGCACGCTCCTGTTCGACCACCTGCGCGGGCGCCCGCGACACGAAGCCCTCGTTGGAGAGCTTCGCGAGCGCCTTGGCGATCTCGCCCTCGAGGCGCGCGACTTCCTTCGCGATCCGTTCGCGCTCGGCGACCGGATCGACCTCGATGTGCAGCATCAGCTGCGTTTCGCCGACAACCTCGACCGGCGCGTCCGTGGCCGGCAGTTCGTCGACGATTTTGACTTCCGAGACTTTCGCGAGCGCGGCGAGATACGGCGCAAAACGCTCGAGCTGCGCAGCGTTGCCCATTACGAGCAGCGGCACCCGCTGCGCCGGCGACAGCACCATCTCCCCGCGCAGCGCGCGGCAGGCGGCCACCAGATCCTTGAGCAACGCCATATCGCGATCCGCGTCGGCATCGACGTTGTCGAAATTCGCCTTCGGAAACGGCTGCAGGCAGATCGTCTCGCCTGATTTCCCGGCAAGCGGCGAAACCGACTGCCACAGCTCTTCCGTCACGAACGGGATGAACGGGTGGGCCAGCCGCAACGTCGCCTCCAACTCTCGCACCAGCACCGACCGCGTACCTCTCGCCGCAGCGTCGTCATTCGCCGCGTCGGCCTGCTGCAGCTGTACCTTCGCGCATTCGAGGTACCAGTCGCAGTACTCGTCCCAGACAAACTCGTAGAGCGCCTTCGCGGCGAGGTCGAAGCGGTACGTGCCGAGGTTTTCGCTGATGTCGTGTTTCGCGTGCTGTAACCGCCCGAGCAGCCAGCGGTCGACGAACGAGAGGGCCCGGTGGTCGGAGGCGTTGAGGCCGCAATCCTTGCCCTCGACGTTCATCAGCACGAAGCGCGTCGCGTTCCACAGCTTGTTGCAGAAATTGCGGTAGCCGTCGCAGCGCGAGAGGTCGAAGTTGAGCGTGCGGCCGTAGGTGGCGAGGCTCGCGAACGTGAAGCGCAGCGCATCCGCGCCGAACGAGGGGATGCCGTTCGGGAACTGCTTCTTCGTCCGCTTGGCGATCGACTCCGCCTGCCGCGCGTCGATCATGTTGCTGGCGCGCTTTGCGGCCAGCGCGTCGGCGGCGATGCCGTCGATCAGGTCGAGCGGGTCGAGGACGTTGTCCTTCGACTTCGACATCTTCTGACCTTCCTCGTCGCGCACGATCGCATTGATGTAGACGTTGCGGAACGGCACTTCTCCGGTGAAATACGTCGTCGTCATGATCATCCGGGCGACCCAGAAGAAGATGATGTCGAATCCCGTGACAAGCACGGACGACGGCAGAAACGTCCGCAACTCCTTCGTGTCCTCCGGCCAGCCCAGCGTCGAATGGCACCACAATGCAGAGGAGAACCACGTGTCGAGCACGTCGGGATCCTGCTCGAACGTCGCGGGCTCGCGACCGAGCTTGGCCCGCGCCTTCTCGCGCGCGTCAGCCTCGCTGCGGGCGACGTAGACATTGCCGGCGTCGTCGTACCACGCGGGAATCCGATGGCCCCACCACAATTGGCGCGAAATACACCAGTCCTGGATGTTGTTGATCCAGTGCAGGTACGTCGCGAGCCACTGTTCGGGAACGAATTCGACCTTGTTGGGCGTACCGGTCGCAGGACTGGCGAGGCCGTCGCCGACCGCGCCGAGGCAGAGATCCTGAATCGTGCGGCCGGGCCAGAATTCATGCGTGGCTGGCGCCGGCGTCTTCATCGCGACGAACCACTGGTCGGTCAGCATCGGCTCGACGACTTCGCCGGTGCGACCGCAGCGCGGCACCACCATCCGGTGCGGTTTTTCGCTGACGAGAAGGCCCAGCGCCGAAAGATCCGCGAGCACGGCCTTGCGCGCGGCATACCGGTCGAGCCCACGGTACTTGGCCGGCGCATTGTCGTTGATCGTCGCGTCGAGGTTGAGGATCGAGATCGGCGCGAGCCCGTGCCGCTGGCCGACCTGCCAGTCGTTGAAATCGTGCGCCGGCGTGATCTTCACGCACCCCGTGCCGAACGCCTTGTCGACATAGACGTCCGCGATCACCGGAATCGTGCGGCCCGTGAGCGGCAGCGTCACCGCCTTGCCGACGAGACCCGCGAAACGCTCATCATCGGGATTGACCGCGACCGCGACGTCGCCCAGCAGCGTCTCCGGCCGTGTGGTCGCGACGACGACATCGCGCAGGCCATCGTTGCCGGTACCGGCGAGCGGATAGCGTATTTCCCAGATCTTCCCCTGCTCCTCCTCGTTGTCGACCTCGAGGTCCGACACCGCGGTGCCAAGCTTCGGGTCCCAGTTGACGAGCCGCTTGCCGCGATAGATGAGACCGTCGTCGTGGAGGCGGACAAACGTCTCCAGCACCGCTGCCGACAGGCCCTCGTCCATCGTGAAGCGCTCGCGCGACCAGTCGCCCGACGTGCCGAGCCGGCGCATCTGGTTCGTGATCGTCGAGCCCGACTCGTGTTTCCATTTCCAGACCCGCTCGACGAACGCCTCGCGTCCGAGGTCGTGGCGCGACCGTCCTTCCGCCTTGAGCTGGTTCTCGACGACGATCTGCGTCGCGATCCCGGCATGGTCGGTGCCGAGCTGCCACAGCGTATTGTCGCCGCGCATCCGATGCCAGCGAATCAGGACGTCCATCAGCGTCAGCTGGAACGCGTGCCCCATGTGCAGGGTGCCCGTGACGTTGGGCGGTGGCAGCTGGATGCAGAACGGCGGCGCCCCGGGCGCGAAACTCGGGCGGAAATAGCCGCGCGATTCCCAGACCGGGTACCACTTCGCCTCGATGGCGTGGGGTTCGAAGCTTTTCGCGAGATCCATGGCGGCGCGGGCCGCTCGACAGTCAGCCGACCCGCAAAAGCTGCAAAGTATAGCGGATGGGCTCGCGAACCCAGCGCTGCCGCATCGACACTAGCGGTGCGCCACGTTCGGCCACGGTCGTGGCGTGGACGGGAAGGTCAGGCCGGAATGAACTTCAGAGCGACGCCGTTGTTGCAAAAGCGCAGTCCGGTGGGCTTCGGCCCATCGTTGAACACGTGGCCCTGGTGGCCGCCGCAGCGGGCGCAGTGATACTCGTCGCGCGGCAGGATCAGCTTGTGATCGACCATGCTTTCGACGCGCCCCGGGATGGCGGCGTAGAAACTCGGCCAGCCGGTGCCGCTGTCGTACTTTGTCGTCGATTCGAATAGCGGCAAATCGCAGCCGGCACAGACGAACGTGCCCTTGCGCTTTTCATTATTGAGCGGGCTGGTGAAAGGTCGCTCCGTGCCTTCCTCGCGCAAGACCGAAAATTGGGTAGGCGTGAGGACTTTCCGCCATTCGTCGGGCATCTTCGAAACCTTCACGATCTTGTCGACCTGCTCGACCTTGGCTGCCTGCGCCCAAGCGAGGTCCGGCGCGCGCAATGCGGTTGCGCCGGCCACCGCTGCGAGAGTCCGAGAAAGAAAATGGCGTCGATTCATGGCGTGCTCCTCTGTCGCCATGGGTCGCGTCCCGGCCGTGAAAACTTACACGGGCGATAGGCCGCAAATCCCACGGACGTGTCTGTGACCCGCTCCGCTGCGCTTTGTTCCGCCCGATCGTGGGCCGGCCCATGCCACCGGTCAATACGCCGGCACGCTACCGGGTCGGCGGCCGGTTGCCCTCATTGACCGGCGTGACCTGGGACAGCGTGCGCCACGACACGACGCCGGCCCGCTCGGGGAGGAGCGTCGCGCCGTAGTCGACGGCGCTCGGGAGTCCCGATGCGGGCACCGAGGGCATCACCGCCGCGGCCGCGAACGCCACCGCCATCGCGATCGTCGCGAACGAAAACGCGACGGCTTTCATCACATTGACCCTCCGAACGCACGCCTTCGCCTTGGGGCAGAAGCGCCCGCTCCGCGCCAGGCTCGCGGACGATTATACAAGTGCCGATTTCGTCGGCTGCTCAGAACTCCCGTCCCACCGCACGGGCGATCGCGGCGAGTTCGGTCATCAGCGTCGCGAATTCGGCCGGCGTCAATGCCTGATCCGCATCGCACCAGGCCTCCTTTGGCGTCGGGTGGATCTCGATCAGCAGGCCGTCGGCGCCGGCGGCGACCGCCGCGCGCGAAAGCGCCGGCACCATCCATGCCTTGCCGCCGGCGTGCGACGGATCGACGATCACCGGCAGGTGCGTCTCGCGCTTCATCACCGCGACGGCCGTTACGTCCAGCACGTTGCGATACGCGGTCTCGAACGTGCGGATGCCGCGCTCGCAGAAGATGATGTTGTGATTGCCGCCGGCGGCGATGTATTCACCGGCCATCAGCCATTCGCTGATCGTCGCGCTCATGCCGCGCTTGAGGATCACAGGAATCTTCACCTGCCCGACCGCCTTCAGCAGGTCGAAATTCTGCATGTTCCGCGTGCCGATCTGGATCACGTCGACGCCGTGCTCGACAAACGCATCGAGCATCCGCACATCCATCAGCTCGGTGACCACCGGCAGCTTGCGGCTCGCGGCGGCGTCCTTCAGCAGCTTCAGGCCTTCGATGCCCTTGCCCTGAAAAGCGTACGGCGACGTGCGCGGCTTGAACGCGCCGCCGCGCATCAGGCGCGCGCCCCCTTCCCGGACACCGCCGGCGGCAGCGTTCATCTGGTCGGCCGTCTCGACCGAGCACGGGCCCGCGATCACCTGCACGGTCCTGCCGCCGATCGGGATGCCGCCGACATCGATCACCGTGTTGGCCTTGTGCCACTCGCGCGCGACGAGCTTGTACGGCTTCACGATGTGCATCGACTTCTCGACGCCGTCCATCGTCTCGAACATCTCGGGGTCGAGCTTGCGTTCGTCGCCGATCGCGCCGATCAGCGTCCGCTCGGTACCCCGCGACACGTGGACCTCGAGCCCGTGTGCCCGGATCTTCGCCTCGACGGCACCGACATCGACCGCGCTCGCATCCTTCTCCATCACGATGATCATCGTCGTCGCTCCAAAACAATTCGGGCGTCCCCCTCCGGGCCGCCCGATAGTGCGTATGACTCGCGCTCGACGCGCGGCCGGCCCGCCGGCCGGGCCCGTGTCAGCTGTTGCCCGTCCGCCACTTCTCGATCTCGCGTTCGATGGCGTCGGCGATGTAGGCGCGCAGCAGTTTTCCCACCTGCCCGTTGATCGTCGCGATCAGTTCGGCGCTCGCGCGTTCGACGATCGGTTGCATCTGCACCGAGAGCTGCTCGCGCAATCCGGTATCGGTGAAGATATCGATCCGCTGCAATACCTGCATCCGGATTTCCTCGGCAAGGGCCTCCCAGCGCGCCCAGTCGTCGGCCGCCGGGACTTTGGCGCGGCCGGGCGACTCGACTTCGATCGCGGGCGCCACGGCCACCGGCAGGTCGATCGCTTCCGCAACCGGCGTGTCGTCGACCGGCAGCGTCTCGCCCATCGGCAGGTCGACGCCGTCCGTCCTTGCCATGTCGTCGACCGGCGGTGTGTCGAGCGCCGGCAGATCGACGGCTTCGGCGATCGCGGGAACGTTGTCGTCGAAGGGCATCGCGGTGCCTGCCGACAGGTCGGCGGCTTCGATGGCAAGGTCCGCCTTTCCATCGACGGAAATCGGATCCGCAGCCGGAAGGCCGACCACCGTCGCCTTCGCCTCGGGCAATTCCGCCGATGGAGGGGGGACGGGTTCCGGGGCCGTCACGGGCGGCGGCGCGGGGATCGCCGGGGCGTTCGCGATGGGTTTCGCGGCGATTGCGAAGAGCGGAAGAACGCGCCCGCCGATCGGACCGATGGGGTGCGACGCCATCGGCGGGTTCGCCGTCTCCGCCCGGGCGTCGCGTCCGTCCGCGTCGCCGCGAACCGAGCGCGGCCAGCCCGAAGGCTCGACGTCGTCTTCGGGCAGTTCGACGATCGATGCGATCTCGATCTCCTCGACCGAGTCCATGAGCTCCGGGATGTCGTCCAGCACCAACGGCGGCGGCGATACCGCCGCCAAAGGCGCCGGCGCCGTCATCAGGACCGCCTCGGTGAGTTCCGGGATTTCCGTGTCGATCTGGTTCGCGCGGTTGCGCCGCATCAACGCGTCGGCCTGCTGCAACAGTTCGCGGGCGGTGGGCATTGCTAGGCTCGTCCTGAGAGGTCGTGCGCGCGAACCTCGTACCCGCGCGCCTTGTAGAATTTCCAGCGATCGCGGCCGTCCGCCGCCTGCGCCTCATCGGCGCCGACGATCTCGGCCAGCCGTTCGAACCGGGAAAAAAACGGCGGCGGCGCCGGATGAAGATTGATCAGCACGGCCGCCGGACCTTCGTGAACGAGCCCATGGTCGACGAGAATCGGCGTCTCTCCCGCAAGCGGGCTCGCGAGCCGGCAGTGCGGCAGAAAGCCGGTGGGAGGCCACATCCACAGGACCCTTCCGAACGCCATCGTCGCGTCCTCTCCCTCGGTGAGCACGCGAACACTGCCATGCTGGCGCAAAACCTTGGCGACGAGCTTCGACGCGACTTCGAAGCGGTCGGGGCAGTGCGTGTAAAAGTCGATGACCGTCATTGGCGCGAACTGCAAATGTCGCTCATCTGGACATCAAATTGGAGCGCTTTCTGATCGATGGCGGCTGCAAGGCGACGGACGCCTATGCCTGTTCCTGCGAAAGCAGCCAAGTCGTCAGCAAGGGCACCGGCCGACCCGTGGCGCCTTTGGCCCGGCCCTCCTTGTTGGCCACGCCGGCGATGTCGAGGTGCGCCCAGTCGAATTTCCGCGCGAAACGGGAAAGGAAACACGCGGCGGTGATGCTGCCGCCGGCGCGGCTGCCGACGTTGGCGAAATCCGCGAAATTGCTGTTGAGCCCCTCCTGGTAGTCGTCCCAAAGCGGCATCTGCCACGCGCGATCGTAGGCATCGTCGCCGGCGCCGATCAGGCTGCGGGCGAGCGTATCGCTGTTGCTGAATACACCGCAGGCGACATGCCCCAGCGCAATGACCATCGCGCCGGTCAGTGTGGCAATGTCGACGACGGCTTCCGGTTCGAAGCGCTCGGCGTAGGTCAGCGCATCCGCGAGGATCAGCCGTCCCTCGGCATCGGTATTGAGGACCTCGATGGTCTGGCCCGACATGCTCGTCACGACGTCGCCGGGCTTGGTCGCGCTGCCGGAAGGCATGTTTTCGCAGGCGGCGACCAGGCCGACTACGTTGACCTTGGCCTTGAGCTCGGCAATCGCCCGGAACGTCCCGAATACGCTGCCGGCACCGCACATGTCGAACTTCATATGGTCCATGTCGGTTGGTGGCTTCAGCGATATCCCGCCGGTATCGAACGTGACGCCCTTGCCGACCAGCACGACCGGCTTCTGTTTCTTCGAACTGCCCCGGTACTCGAAGACGATGAACCGTGGTGGCTCCACGCTGCCGTTGGTCACCGACAGGAACGAACCCATCTTGAGCTCCTCGATTTCCTTGCGCTCGAGCACGGTGACCTTGATGTCGGGAAACTCCGCGGCCATCGCCAGCGCCCTTTCGCCGAGGTAGCTCGGCGTGCAGATGTTGCCCGGCAGGTTGCCGAGGTCGCGCGTAAGCTCCATGCCGTGGGCGATCGCGAGGCCGCGCGCCGCGGCGGCTTCGCCCGCGACGAGGTCGGAGCGCTGCGGCACCGAGAGAGTGAGCTTGCGCAGCGGCCGGCGAACCTCCGATTTTTCGCTCTTCATCTGATCGAAGCGGTAAACGGCCTCCATCGCGACGACGACACCGTGCTCGATCCGCCAGGCGACCTCGCGCCGCTTGACCTTTTCCTCGGTGATGTAGATGACTGCCTCGTAGGACCCGGTCTCGTTCAGGAGCTTGACGGCCGACCGCATGGCCGAGCGGAATTCCTTGTCGCGGAAATCCCGCTCCTTGCCGAGGCCGATCAGCAGAACGCGATCGGCGAGCGTGCCGCGTACGTTGTGCAAAAGCAGCGTTGCACCAAGTTTGCCCTCCATGTCGCCACGGCGGATGATTTCGCTGATATAGCCGTTTGACGCCCGGTCGATCAGTTCCGCGGAAAGCGAAAGCTTGCGGTTGTCGAAAACCCCGACGACGACGCATGCACTTCGCTGCTTCTCGGGGCTACCGCTTTTTATGGTAAATTCCATCGCTGCCCTAGCCTCCCACTATTGGGTTTCTTTGCCCTAACGCGTAATAGATCGCATTATTGGCAAAAGGGCCCGAAAAAGTCAAAATTCTCCAAGCGGCATGATTTTCCGGCGCAGTCTGGTGCGCGAGATGACGGCGACGGCCATTGGCCTGTTCCTCGTGCTGATGGCCATCCTGTTCACCAATCTCGTGCTGCGCCTTCTCGCCCGGGCGGCGGGCGGGACGGTCGCTCCGGAGGGAATTCTCGCACTTTTGGGCTTTAACGCCCTGTTTTACTTCAACATCCTGCTTTCGGTCACGGTGTTTGTGACCGTGCTGCTCACGCTGTCGCGCTGGTACCGCGATAGCGAAATGATCGTCTGGTTCAGCTCGGGCCAGGGCCTTACCTCCTGGCTGCGACCGATCATGTGGTTTGCCGCCCCGTTCTTCGCGGCAATCCTGGTCCTTTCACTTTTCCTCTCGCCGTGGGCCGAGCAGCGCCGGCTCGAATTCGAGCGCCAGCTCGAGTCTCGCGACGACATCACGCTGCTCACGCCGGGGCTCTTCCGGGAGTTTCGGCGGGCCAACCTGGTCGTCTTCATCGAGAGCATCAATACGTTTGACGGGACGATCCGCAATGTCTTCCTGCATTCCGTCGACGAAGGGAAGGATTCCACGACCGTCGCCCGGTCGGGGATGCTGCAGATGGCGGCGAACGGCGACCGGTTCATTGTGCTGAACGACGGACGACGGTACGAAGGGAAGGCCGGCACCGCCGATTACCAGATCGTCGAGTTCGCTTCGCTGGGGCGGCGCATCGAACCGGCGGAACTCCGAGCTTTGCCTTCCTCGACAAAGGCGATTCCGACGGCGACGCTGATCGCTCTCAATGGCCCCACCGAGCGCGCCGAGCTCTTCTGGCGGCTCTCGGTACCGATCTCCGCGCTGGTGCTAACGCTGCTGGCGGTCCCGCTCGCCTACGTGAATCCGCGGATCGGCCGCTCGTTCAACCTGCTGGCCGCCGGGTTCATGTACATGCTGTACAGCAACTGCCTCAACATCGTGCAGAGCTTCATCGCGCAGGACAAACTCGGATTCGTGCCGGGCCTCATCCTGCCGCACGCGATCGCCATCGGGGTCGTGCTGCTGCTCTTCGGGCATCAGTTGTCGCTGTTCGGCGTGCTTCGCGGCAGATTGCGGCCCAAGGGTGCCCCGGCATGAAGACGCTGACGCGATACATCGGCCGCGAAGTGCTGGTGTCGATCCTGCTGATTTTCATGGCACTCGTCATGCTGTTCGCGTTCTTCGACCTGATCCACGAGTTGGGCGACGTCGGGCGCGGCGGATATACGATTACTGCTGCCCTGCTTTTCGTCGCGCTGCAGCTGCCGGCGCGGATGTACGAACTCTTTCCGGTCGCCACGCTGATCGGCACGCTGTTCGGGTTGGCACAGCTCGTCTCGAGCTCGGAGTACACGGTGATGCGCGCGTCGGGCGCCTCGCTGCTGCAGGTCGGCTGGGCGCTGATGCGCATCGGCATCCCGTTGGCGCTCGTCACGTTTCTCGCCGGCGAGTTCGTCGCCCCGCAGGCCGCGTTTCTCTCACAGAAGGTCCGTGCGCAGGCGCGCGGCGACATGTCGCGCGTCGTCGCCCAGCAGTTCCAGTCCGGATTCTGGTTCAAGCAGGACCAGACCTTCGTCAATATCCGCAGCGTGCTGGCCGACCTGACGCTGGTCGGTGTGCGCATCTACGAGTTCGACCGTGACCTGCGCCTAAAGATCGTGCGCAACGCCGAGTCGGGCACCTTCACCGGCAACGGTCATTGGCGCCTCAAGACGGTGAGGACCACCGAGATCTCCCTGACGGAGACGCGCGTGACGCAGGCCGACGACTACGCATGGGAAACGGTGCTGCGACCCTCACTCCTGACCGTCTACCAGGTGGCCCCGGAAAAACTCGAGCTCAACACGCTGTGGGAAAACATGCGGCTGCTCGATACCGGCGCGCAAAAGACGTCGCGGTTCGAGATCGCGTTCTGGAACAAGGTGTTCTACCCGGTCGCCGTGCTCGTCATGATGATCGTAGCGTTGCCGTTCTCCTACTTCCAGCGCCGGCAGGGAGGGGTCGGATTCCGGATGTTCGCCGGCACGATCCTCGGCCTGACGTTTTTCCTGATTGGCCGCCTGTTCTCCAACCTCGGGGTCTTGAACGACTGGCCACCTCTATTTTCCGCGGCCTTCCCGCTGGTGGCTTTCGTCCTGATGACGTTCGCGCTGCTGTGGTGGCTCGAGCGGCGCTGAAAAGTAGTGAAAAGTAGGGTCAGACTCGACTTTCGTGCGCGTTGCATCCAAGCGCAATGGTGTCGGCGAAAGTCGAGTCTGACCCTACTTTTTGATCCTCGCAGGCGCGCAATCGCGGTCCCAAAAAAACCCGGCGCGAAGGCCGGGATTTTCTTTCAGGCGCGACAGCCCACGAGGGGCCGTGCGTCGATGCGCAGCGTATCAGGCCGCGTCGGGTGTGATGCTGACCATCTTCCGCTTGTCCTTGCCTTTCGTGGCGAACAAGACCTTGCCGCGGACCAGCGCGAAGAGCGTGTGGTCCTTGCCCATCCCGACGTTGACGCCCGCATGGATCTGCGTGCCTCGCTGGCGGACGATGATGCTGCCCGCATTGATGAGCTCGCCGCCGTAGGACTTGACGCCGAGGCGCTTCGATTCCGAGTCGCGGCCGTTGCGTGAACTGCCGCCCGCCTTTTTATGTGCCATGGTGAATGCTCTCCGTCAGCCGACGATGCTGTCGATCTTGAGTTCGGTGTAGTTCTGGCGATGGCCCTGGTGCTTCTGGTAGTGCTTGCGCCGGCGCATCTTGAAGATGCGGACCTTGTCGCCGCGGCCGTGGCTGACGACGGTCGCCTTGACCGTTGCACCCGCAAGCATCGGCTGACCCACACGAACGCTTTCGCCTTCGCCGACCATCAGCACCTGGTCGAGCACGACCTCCGCGCCGACGTCCGCCGTCAGCGTTTCCACCTTGAGCTTTTCGCCCGGGGCGACCCGATACTGCTTGCCGCCGGTTTTGATGACCGCGTACATGCCGATACTCCGCTCGTTTGACTTTCGCTTTCGCTCGCAAGCCCCGATGGCCTGCGATCGATTGACTCGTTGCCGCATTGACTGGGGAAAGCCTTACATTTTAAGCGGTTAGGGGCATTCCTGTCAAAGGTTGCCGAATTGCCCGGGAGTCGGGGGCCGAAACGGCTCGGCGCTGGCGGCGAAACCCGCGGCCTTTCGGCCCTCGGCGGCCCCGAAAACCCGCTCCGGGACCTCGGTTACAATCCTTCGCTCGCCGCGCCATCGCGCCGGTCCCCGCCGGCGCAGGGAACCGCTCCCGCCGACCAACCGGCGCCGCAATCGCACACCGCTTTGTGACTCCCGACTCTCTGAAATCCCTGCTCGCCCCCGAAATGGCCGAGGTCGATCGCGTATTGCGCGAGAGCCTCGGCTCGGAGGTCGCGCTGATCCGGCAGATTTCCGAATACATCGTCGGTGGCGGCGGAAAGCGCCTGCGGCCCGCGCTTGTCCTGCTGACCGCGCGTGCGTGCGGCTACCCAGGAAAGCACCATTACACGCTGGCGGCGGTCGTCGAAATGATCCATACGGCGACGCTGTTGCACGACGACGTCGTCGACGAATCGAAGCTTCGGCGCGGCCACGCGACGGCCAATGCCACGTTCGGTAACGCCGCGTCGGTGCTCGTCGGCGACTTCCTGTACTCGCGCGCCTTTCAGCTGATGGTCGGTGTGGGCTCGGTGCGCGTGCTGGAAATCCTGTCCGAAGCGACCAACGTGATCGCCGAGGGCGAGGTCCTTCAGCTGATGAACTCCGGCAATCCCAACCTGGACGAGTCCGCCTACCTGACGGTCATCCGGCGCAAGACGGCCAAGCTCTTCGAGGCGGCCGCCCAGCTTGGCGCGGTGATCGGCGGGGCCTCGCCCGAGCGCGAGGCGGACCTCGCGCGCTACGGCATGCACCTCGGAACGTCCTTCCAGCTGGTCGACGACGTTCTCGACTACAGGGGTGAGCAGGACGCGATCGGCAAGAATCTCGGCGACGATCTCGCGGAAGGCAAGATGACGCTCCCCTTGATCCGCGCGATTTCGGTCGGCACTCCGGAAGACGCCGCGCTGATACGGGCCGCGATCACCGGCGGCCGGCTCACCGAATTCGCACCGGTGATGGACGTGCTCGCACGCACCGGTTCTCTCGACTACGCACTGTCCTGCGCGATCCGCGAAAGCGAATCCGCTGCCGCCTGCGTGGCCGGTCTGCCGTTATCGCCGCACCGCGAAAGTCTGCTAGAATTGTCGGCTTTCGCGGCTCGGCGCACGTACTGATTCACCTTATGCGCCAACGGCATGGCCGCGGACCCGCGATCATGCCGTTCTCCCGCCGCGGGGCATCGCAAGTGAGTGTGCCAGCAAACGACAGACAACTCGGGGTGTAGCTTAGCCTGGTAGAGCGCTACGTTCGGGACGTAGAGGCCGGAGGTTCAAATCCTCTCACCCCGACCAGATCGACGACATCGCCGTGGCGAAATCCGCGGCGATTTTTTGTCTGGCGAGCGCTAGGTTCGCAACATCGGCAGGTTGAGCCCTTTCGCCTTCGCCACCTCGATCGCCTTCGCGTAGCCCGCATCGGCGTGGCGCATTACGCCCGTGGCCGGATCGTTCCACAGCACGCGCGCGATGCGCTTCGCCGCCGCGTCGGTTCCGTCGCAGACGATTACGACACCGGCATGCTGCGAGTAGCCGATGCCCACACCGCCGCCGTGATGGAACGACACCCACGTTGCGCCGGCCGCGGCATTGAGCAGCAGGTTGAGTAGCGGCCAGTCGGAAACCGCGTCCGAGCCGTCGGCCATCGCCTCGGTCTCGCGATTGGGACTCGCGACACTTCCGGCGTCGAGGTGGTCGCGGCCGATGACGATGGGCGCCTTCAGTTCGCCGCTTTTCACCATCTCGTTGAACGCGAGTCCGGCAAGGTGCCGCTCGCCCAGCCCCAGCCAGCAGATGCGCGCCGGCAGGCCCTGGAACGCGATGCGCTCGCGCGCCATGTCGAGCCATCGATGCAAGTGCTCGTCGTCGGGAAAGAGCTCCTTGACCTTGCGATCGGTCTTGTAGATGTCCTCCGGGTCGCCGGACAGCGCGACCCATCGGAACGGTCCCTTGCCCTCGCAGAACAGCGGACGAATGTAGGCGGGCACGAAGCCGGGAAAGGCGAACGCATCGGCCACGCCCTCGTCGAACGCGACCTGGCGGATGTTGTTGCCGTAGTCGAACGTCGGGACGCCGGCCTTGTGGAACGCCAGCATCGCGCCGACATGCGCGACGATCGATTGCTTCGCGGCGGTGACGAGCGCCGCATGCTGCTCGGGATCGGCCTGCGCCGCGCGCCAGCGCTCGACCGTCCAGCCGGACGGCAGATACCCATGGACGAGATCGTGCGCGGACGTCTGGTCCGTGACCATGTCCGGTCGAACGCCACGCTTCACGAGCTCCGGGAGGATCTCGGCGGCATTGCCAAGGAGGCCGATCGAGGTCGGTTGACGCCGTCTGCGCGCGTCGCGAATCATGGCGAGCGCATCGTCCAGATCGGTCGCTTGCCGGTCGAGATACCTCGTCGCAAGGCGCATCTCGATGCGGCTCTGATGGCATTCGATGGCGAGCATCGACGCGCCGGCCATCGTCGCTGCCAGCGGCTGCGCGCCGCCCATCCCGCCCAATCCCGCGGTAAGGATCCACTTGTCGGACAGCCGCCCGTCGCAGTGCTGGCGCCCCGCTTCGGCGAAGGTCTCGTAGGTTCCCTGCACGATGCCCTGGCTGCCGATGTAGATCCACGAGCCCGCCGTCATCTGCCCGAACATCATCAGGCCCTTGCGGTCGAGCTCGTTGAAGTGTTCCCACGTCGCCCACTTCGGCACGAGGTTGGAATTGGCGATGAGCACGCGTGGCGCGTCGGCGTGGGTCTTGAAGACGCCGACCGGTTTGCCCGACTGGATCAGCAGCGACTCGTCGTCGCCGAGTTCGCGCAGCGCCTCGACGATCGCATCGAAGCACTCCCAGTTGCGCGCGGCGCGGCCGATGCCGCCGTAAACGACGAGTTCCTTGGGATTCTCGGCGACCTCGGGGTCGAGATTGTTATGAAGCATCCGCAGCGCTGCTTCGGTCAGCCAGCTCTTCGCCGTGCGCTCGGTACCGCGCGGCGCGCGGATCACACGGTCGGCGTAACGCGTGCCGCGGCGATCGGCGTCCATTTGTTTCGTATCGGCGCGCTGCATGATCGGCCTCCTGCGTGTCGGGCTTGCCGTTCAGATCGGAGCGAAGTCGGCAAAATCGCCGCGCTCCACGCGGATGCGGATCGCCTCGAGGTCGGGTGCGAACGCCCGATCGCGGTCCCAGAACGGCACTTCGGCGCGAATCATCGCGAGTGCCGCCCGCAGCGGTGGCGAGGTCACCAGCGGCCTCCGCAGATCGACACCCTGCGCGGCGGCGAGAAGTTCGATTGCGACGATGCGCGCGGTGTTCGCGGCCATCGGCATCAGCCGGCGCGCGGCGAAGGCCGCCATGCTGACGTGGTCCTCCTGGTTTGCGGAGGTGGGCACCGAATCGACCGACGCCGGATGCGCGAGCGACTTGTTTTCCGATGCGAGCGCGGCCGCCGTCACATGCGCGATCATGAAGCCGGAATTGACGCCACCGTCCTCGACCAGGAAGGGCGGAAGGCCGGAGAGGTTCGCATCCATCATCAGCGCGATACGCCGTTCGGAGAGCGCCCCGACCTCGGCGATCGCCAGCGCGAGGTTGTCGGCCGCGAACGCGACCGGCTCCGCGTGAAAATTCCCACCGGAAAGAATCTCCTCGGTGGCCGCGAAGACGAGCGGATTGTCCGACACCGCGTTCGCTTCGGTGAGCAGGATGGCAGCTGCATGCCGGAGCTGATCGAGGCAGGCGCCCATCACCTGCGGCTGACAGCGCAGGCTGTAGGGGTCCTGGACCCGCGGGCAATCCTTGTGCGATTCGCGGATTTCGCTCTCGGCGAGCAGCGACCGGTAGATCGCCGCCGCATCCGACTGGCCGCGATGACCGCGCACCGCGTGGATGCGTCCATCGAATGGCGTGTCGCTGCCGAGGCAAGCATCGACGGACAGCGCGCCGGCGACGAATGCGGCGGCAATGGCACGCTCCGCACTGAAGAGCCCGGCGAGCGCCAGCGCCGTCGAGACCTGCGTCCCGTTGAGGAGCGCCAACCCTTCCTTCGGTCCGAGCGCCACCGGGGAGAGGCCGGCACGGCCGAGCGCCTCGCGCGCCGGCATGATCGCACCGCCGAGGCGCACTTCGCCTTCGCCGATCAGCACGGCCGACAGGTGCGCGAGAGGCGCCAGGTCGCCCGAAGCGCCGACGGATCCTTGCGACGGAATGCACGGAATCACGCCCGCGTTCGCGAGCGCATTGAGCGCCTCGACGACGCTCCAGCGGATTCCCGAATGTCCGCGCGCGAGCGACGCTATCTTGAGCGCGAGGACGAGCCGCACGACGGCGTCGTCGAGCAACGGCCCCGTGCCGGCCGAATGTGAGAGCACGAGCGCGCGCTGCAGCTCCGCGAGCCGCGCATCGTCGATGCGCGTGCGCGCGAGCAAACCGAAGCCGGTATTGACGCCGTAAACCGTACGCCCCGAAGCGATGACGCGTTCGACCGTCTGCGCGGCGGCGTCGACCTCGGCCTTCGCTTCAGCGTCGATCTCGAGCGTGATCGGCTCCGCCCAGAGCGTGCGAAGCTCAGCGAGCGTCAGTTGTCCGGGAATGAGCTTGAGGGACTTCATCACCTGAGAAAGTTGCCTGGCAGCGCATTGTGCCGCAGCCATGCCGTCGGCGCCAATCGCGGCGACGCGAGTCGGCCCCTTATAATTCCGGGGTGCCAGCCTCCGTCATCCCCGCCGCAACGCCGCATCCGGTCCACACGCCGATGATGCAGCAATATCTTCGCGCCAAGGCCGAGCATCCGGACAAGCTGATGTTCTACCGGATGGGCGATTTCTACGAGCTCTTCTACGATGACGCGAAGCGCGCGGCGCGCCTGCTCGACATCACGTTGACGGCGCGCGGGCAATCGGCCGGTGCGCCGATTCCGATGGCCGGCGTGCCTTATCACGCGGTCGAGGGCTACCTCGCGAAACTGATGAAGCTCGGCGAATCGGTAGCGATCTGCGAACAGGTGGGCGACCCCGCGACAAGCAAGGGCCCGGTCGAGCGCAAGGTGCTGCGCGTCGTCACGCCGGGCACGGTGACCGACGCCGACCTTCTGGATGCGAAGCGCGACAGCCTGCTCGTTGCGGTCAATCCCGGCAAACACCGGACCGGTATCGCGTGGCTCAATCTCGCTTCGGGAAATTTCACGCTGGCCGAGGTGCCCGCCGCCGAGGCGGTCACGGCGCTCGACCGGCTGGACGTCGCCGAGTTGCTCATCCCCGACGGGACGACGCGACCGACTGTCGCAGCGACCGCGCCGACGCGCACGCTGCCGGCGTGGCACTTCGATTCCGCCGCGGCGGTCCGCGCGCTGACCCGGCATTTCGGCACGCGCGACCTCGATGCGTTCGGCGTCGAGGATCGCGACCTGGCGATCGGCGCAGCGGGCGCGCTTTACGCCTACGCCGCCGCGACGCAGCAGTCGGCTCTTGCGCATGTCCGCAGGCTCACGGTCGAGTCAGCGGGCGAATTCCTGGCACTCGACGCCGCAACCCGGCGCAATCTCGAGATCACCGAAACGTTGCGCGGCGAATCCGCGCCGACGCTCCTGTCGCTGCTCGATACGTGCGGCACCGCCGCCGGCAGCCGGCTGCTGCGGCACTGGCTCTCGCATCCGCTCCGCTCGCAGGACGCCGCGGGCGCGCGGCACGCCGCGATCGCCGCCTGGGTCGAGGCGCCCGCGCTCCGGGCGAGCCTCGCGCGCCTGATCGCGCGAACCGCAGATGTCGAGCGGATCGCCGCGCGGATCGCGCTCGCGTCCGCACGGCCGCGGGACCTCGCGGGTTTGCGGGACACGCTCGTCCAACTCCCGGAAATCATCGCAGCGGTCGAAGGGGGCGATGCGCCGCTCACGGCCTCGCTCGCGGCCGGCCTCGATGTGGATGCGCGGTGGGTGGCGCTGCTGGGGCGCGCGATCGCGGCCGAACCGGCGTCGCAGGTCCGCGATGGCGGCGTGATCGCGCCGGGATTCGATGCCGAGCTCGATGAATTCCGCGCGATCGACGATCACTGCGCAGAGTTCCTGGTCACCCTCGAGGCGCGCGAGCGCACCCGCACGGGCATCGCCAATCTCAAAGTCGAGTACAACCGCGTCCACGGTTTCTATATCGAGGTCACCAACGCCCACACCCAGAGGATTCCCGACGACTACCGGCGCCGGCAGACGCTCAAGAATGCCGAGCGCTACATCACGCCGGAACTGAAAACGTTCGAGGATCGCGCGCTCTCGGCGCAGGACCGCGCGCTCGCCCGCGAAAAAGTCCTGTACGACGCGCTGCTCGGTGACCTCGCGGCGGCCATTCCCGCGTTGCAGGCAGCGGGCGCGGCGCTCGCGACCCTCGACGTGCTCGCTACGTTTGCCGAACGCGCCGAAGCCCTCGGCTTTGCGCGCCCGACGTTCGTGGCGGCACCGGGCCTCGCGATCCGCGGCGGGCGGCACCCGGTCGTCGAGGGCCAGGTCGACGCATTCATTGCGAACGATCTCGACCTCGCTGCCGACCGCCGACTGCTGATCGTCACCGGGCCGAACATGGGCGGCAAGTCGACTTACATGCGCCAGGCCGCAGTGATCGCGCTGCTCGCGCACTGCGGTTGCTACGTGCCGGCGCGAAGCGCGCAGATCGGGCCGCTCGATGCGATCCACACGCGCATCGGTTCCGCCGACGATCTGGCAGGCGGGCGTTCGACGTTCATGGTGGAAATGACCGAAGCGGCGGCGATCCTGCATCGCGCGACGCCCCAGAGTCTGGTGCTGATCGATGAAATCGGTCGCGGGACGTCCACGTTCGACGGTCTGGCGCTCGCGTGGGCGATCGCGAGGGCGCTCGCGGAAAAGAACCGCAGCCTCGCGCTTTTCGCGACCCACTATTTCGAACTGACCGCGCTGCCGGCCGAAGTCGACGGCTGCGCCAACCTGCACTTCGACGCGGTCGAGCACGCCGACGGCATCGTCTTCCTGCACAAGGCGGAGGACGGTCCGGCGAATCGCAGTTACGGCCTGCAGGTCGCGAAGCTCGCCGGCGTGCCGTCAGCGGTGATCCGGCGTGCCCGGGACTACCTGGCGCGCCTCGACAAGTTCAGCGCAGCAGGCGCGCCGCAGGCCGACCTCTTCGCACCGATTGACGTCGCCACCGAAGCGAGCGCGGGCGCAGCCCCCGAAACAGCGGGGAGTTCGCCGCAGGCGGGTGCCATCGCGGACGCGCTCGCGTCGTTCGATCCCGACGCGATGACCCCGCGCGACGCGCTCGCGGCGCTCTATGAGCTGCGAAAGCTGCTGGAACGCTGAGAATCCGGCCTTACCCGGCGCGCCGATTCGTCAATGGTGATGTCCACCCGCGCCGTGCACATGCCCGTGCTGAACCTCTTCCGCCGTTGCCGCGCGGACATCAAGGATCTGGCACTCGAAACGCAGGCGCTTGCCTGCCCACGGATGGTTGCCGTCGAGGACCGCTTTGCCGTCGGCGATGTCGGTGACGGTGAAGACGATACCGCTGCCCTGCTCGTCCCCGGGGTTCGTGTACGCCTCGAATTGCATGCCCACCGTCACCTCCGGCGGCAGGCGGTCGGCGGGTTCGAGCTTGACCAGTTCGGGGTCGTAATCGCCGAAGCCGTCCACGGGCAGGACGTCGACCGAGACGGCGTCGCCGGCCTTCTTGAGGCTGAGCGCCTCCTCCAGCTTCGGCAGCATTCCCGAATGTCCGCCGTGAATGTAGGTGATCGGCTCGTCCGTCGCCTCGAGCAGTACGCCATCGGAGTCGAATAGCTCGAAGGTAAGTGTCACGACGGTATTGGCGAGTATGTTCATCGGCGTTCCGGGCAATGGGCATGGGATGGACGGGAGAATGCCGTCGGTCCACGAATCGCACGACGTGGGTCGCGCCGGCATTGCCGCGGCATTGTAGCGCAGCCGGCACGCATGGCATCGCTATAATCGAGCGATGGCCGACTCGTCCGCACGCACGCCTCCGGCCCCGATCAAGGTTCGCGACCCGGTGCTGGGTGGCCTGTCGGCAACCGCGTTTCTGCGTCGATACTGGCAAAAGGAAGCGCTCGTGATCCGCGGCGCCCTCGACGGATTCCGCGGGCCGTTCACTGCGCGCGATCTCTTTGCCCTCGCGCGCCGCGACGACGTCGAATCGCGCCTCGTGGTCCGTGCCGGCGCACGCTGGTCGCTCCGGCACGGGCCGTTTCGTCGCGCCGACTTCGCGGCGCTGCCCAAACGCGATTGGACGCTGCTGGTGCAAGGTGTGAATCTGGTGAGTCCCGACGGCGATGCGCTGCTGCGACGTTTCGCGTTCCTGCCCTACGCGCGCCTCGACGATCTGATGGTGAGCTACGCCGCGCCTGGCGGGGGCGTCGGTGCGCACTTCGACTCGTATGACGTGTTCCTGCTGCAAGGCTTCGGGCGCCGCCGTTGGCGATTCGGCCGCCAGGGCGATCTCTCGCTCAAGCCTCGGATGCCGCTCAAGATACTGAAGCGCTTCGAGCCGGAGCAGTCGGAGACGCTCTCACCGGGCGACATGCTCTACCTGCCGCCGCAGTACGCGCACGACGGCGTCGCCATCGACGCCTGCACCACGTACTCGATCGGATTCCGCGCGGCGAGCGCGAACGAACTCGCCGCGGGCTTCCTGGATTTCCTGCGCGACGGGCTCGACCTGCCGGGTCGATACACCGACCCGGACCTCGCGCCAGTACGCCATCCGGCCGAGATCGGCGTCGCAATGCAGCGGCGCTTCGAGCGAATGCTGAGAGACCTCGCGTGGGACCGTTCGACGATCGCCCGGTTCATCGGCTGCTGGCTGTCGGAACCGAAACCGCACGTCGCCTTCGACCCACCTGAGCGGCCGATGGCTTACGGTGCGTTCAACGCGCGGGCCGCGAGGTCGGGCGTTTCGCTCGACACGCGCACGCAGCTCCTTTACGACGCCACGCACTTCTTCATCAACGGCACCTGCTTGCCTTGGTCGGCGGGTGGTGCACAATTGTTGAAAACGCTTGCCAACGCCAGGGCACTGGCCCCATGTGCAGGCGGCAGTGTGCACCGGAACGCTTCTACAACCCTCTATCAATGGTATCGCGATGGCTACCTCCACACCGGAACCCGATGATGGCACGACGACGCCCCCTGCCCCGCGGCACGAGATCCTCGATACGGCCGCCGCCCGGCTCGACGCGATTGAAACGCTGATCGGTTTCGCGCGGCATTCAATCCGCATCTTCGACGTCGACTTGTCGGGGTCCGAATGGAACAGCGTGGCTCGCGCGGAAAGGATTGCGGCCTTCCTGCGCGCCGACAGCTCGGCCACGCTCGATATCGTTGTCCACGACACCGGTTGGATCGAGCGATCCTGTCCGCGTCTCACGGGCCTTCTCAAGTTCTACGGCCACGCGATCACGATCCGCCGCACGGGTGAGGATGCGAAGCACGTGATGGACCCGCTCGTGCTCGTCGATGACCTGCACTATCTGCACCATTTGCACGTGTCGCGGCCCCGTGCCGTGCTCTCCTTTTCGGAGCCCCATGCGGCGGGCCCGCTCGTCGCGCGTTTCGCCGAGATCTGGGCCAGCGCCGAACCCGGCATCAGCGCGACGGTCCTCGGCTTATGAATCGCTATCTGGTCGTCGTGCGCGCCGGCGACCAGTCGCTGCACCCGCAATGGACGCGCGACCTCGCGACCCGGAAGTGGGACCTCGTCGTCAGCTATTTCGGGTCGGATCCGCAGCGGTTTCGCGGCGCCGGGGAAAACCGCATCGATGACCGGGGGCAAAAATACGCGGGCCTCCATGCCCTCTTCACGCGTGAGGACTTCTGGCGGCGCTACGATTACATCTGGCTGCCCGATGACGACCTTGCGACCGAGCAATCCGTCATCGACGACCTGTTCGAGACGACCGAGCGACTCGGCCTAGAGCTGGCGCAGCCGGCGTTGTCATGGACGAGCCACTACTCGCACTTCGTGACGATACGACGCCCCAGTTTCCGCGCCCGCATGACCAATTTCATCGAAATCATGGCCCCCTGCTTTCACCGCCCGTTTCTCGAGACATGCCTGCCGACCTTCACGGAGAACATGAGCGGATGGGGCATGGACTGGCTTTGGCCGAGAATGCTGCCGGCTGACTCGCGATGCGCGGTCATCGACGACGCGATGGTGACGCACACGCGACCCGTCGGCGGGCCGACCTACGACAAGCTTCGCGACGCCGGGATCACTCCGCAGGCGGAGGCGGAGGCCCTGTGCAGGAAGTTCGGCATTCCGCGGGATATCCGCGCCCACGTTTCCGCGGCGATCGACCGCGACGGACATTCGCTCGTTCGAACAAATCCGGACCACGAGGCGGTCCTGCGCGCGGGCCTCGACCGCGACCGGAGCGCATTCCAGGAGTTTCGGAAGCAGCGGCGGCGCGAATCGTCGGCCGACGCCGCACCTGCCCGGGTCGTGGTCCATGATGGCCACCCGACCACGTGGCGGCAGTGACGCCTCAGAAGTCGATGAACGCCGGCAGCGCCCGTTCGATCACGTGCCGGTAGTCGTCGATCCGGCGCTGCGGAAGGTAGACCGGGGATTTGGTCCCGTGGTCGTATCGCGAAAACGGTCGCAGATATCGTTCGAAGTAGTCCCGGTCCCGGGCGTCCATAAACGCCTCGCAGGTGGCCGGAAGGATGCTGTGGTATCGGACCAGCCAGGCGAGGCCATCCGGCAGGTACGGCTTCAAGCGCGAGTAGGCGAATTCGTCGTGGTTCCACTGAAAAACGCAGTTGTCGAGACCTCCGCCGGGTGCGCAGGTCCGGATCGGTTTGTTCATGCACACGATGTTTTCGGGGGCCTCGTCGGTCGTCAGCAACACCTTGCCGAGGTCGTGCACCAGCGCGACCAGCAGCATCTCCTCGTTCGCCGTCCCCTCCCGCTCCATCGCGTCAATCATCTGCAGCACGTGCATCTGCTGGCTCGCGCAGTAGAGGCGCTGGTCGGTCGGATCGATGCACCGGCCGAGGCGCTCGACGAGGCTCCACGGGCTTACACGCCCCAGCAACGGACCGGCATACTTGCGGCGAAGGGCGGCGACATCATCGACGGTCTGCGCGTCGTGGCGCGCTTCGATTTCGCGCGCGCGCCGGACGTAGTCGTCGATCAGCGCCTGCTGCGGCGGAATCGGCAACGCCTGGCGTCGCGGCGCTGGCGGGGTGTTCTCGACCCAGGTGTGCGCAAGCTCGATCGCCATCCCGACCCTCTGCAGAGACCCTTCGACGCCTTCCATCTTAGCATCGCGCGCCCGACCGCCGGTCGCGTGCCATGTGCCCCGACGTCGAGCGGCGCCGCATGACGCCGTGCGACATCCTCGTCGCCGGAATGGGGTTCGCCGGCCTGACGGCCGCGCGCGTGCTCGCGGATGCCGGCCATCGCGTCCATCTCGTCGACCGGCGCAATCACATCGGCGGCAATGCCCACGATTCGCTCGATGCGCACGGCATTCTGGTGCACCCCTATGGTCCGCACATCTTCCATACCAACGCGGAGCGCATCGTCGCGTTCCTGTCGAGATTCACTTCGTGGCGGCCGTACGAGCACCGCGTCCTCGCCAAAGTCGGCGACCAGTTGCTCCCGCTCCCGATCAATCGCACGACGATCAACAAGCT
Source organism: Betaproteobacteria bacterium (assembly GCA_039931775.1). Taxonomy (GTDB): domain Bacteria; phylum Pseudomonadota; class Gammaproteobacteria; order Burkholderiales; family Casimicrobiaceae; genus CAIWHR01. The sequence continues at coordinate 134,696 of JBDTRG010000041.1, forward strand.
GTACGGTCTCGACCTCGACGAGCCCGGCGTGGCCCGGTATCTCGAATCCGTGCGCGAACCGCGAGCGAAGCTCGTGACCAGCGAGGACGTGATCCTGAGCACGGTGGGACGCGACCTATGCGAGAAGTTCTTTCGCGGTTATACGCGCAAGCATTGGGGACTCGACCTGTCGGCGCTTGCCGCCGGCGTCGCCGCACGCATCCCGGTACGCACGAACGACGACGATCGCTATTTCACCGACACCCATCAATGCATGCCGGCCGACGGATACACCGCGATGTTTCACCGCATGGTCGATCATCCATCGATCACCTTCGAGACCGGCGTCGAATTCGAGTCCGTTCGCAACACGTTGGCGCATCGGCATCTGATCTACACCGGGCCGATCGATGCGTACTTCGACTATTGCCACGGTCGCCTTCCCTATCGATCGATCGAATTCAGGCACGAACATCTGCCGGGCGTGGCCGTTTTCCAGCCCGCGGCGACCGTCAACCACCCGAACGACGACGAATTCACGCGGATCACGGAATTCAGGTACCTGACCGGCCAGAAGCACGAGGGAACCTCGATCCTCCGCGAGTATCCGAGGGCCAGCGGCGAACCGTTCTATCCGATCCCGTGCAACGACAACGAGGCGCTCTACCGGCGGTACAAGGCGAAGGCCGATGCGCTGCCCGACGTGACGTTCGTCGGTCGCCTCGCTCAATACCGTTACTACGACATGGATCAGGTGGTCGGCGCGGCGCTCGCAGCGGCCAAACGCGTCGACCGGCAACTGCGCCAGGCGTAGGCCGGTCCGGCTCGGCGGGTGGATAATGGCGGTTCGTCGCGCCGCGGCGCCCAGCGGGTGGCCGACACTCGCGGAGGACGCCAGATTGCAACGCATACGTCGATCGACCACCGGAGTCTTCATGGCGCTCCTGCTCACGGCCTGCGCGCAACCCGGATGCGCGCCCGGCGACGGGAGCTCTCCGGCGATGGTCGCGGACGAGCTCGTCGCGACCGATCGCGCGTTCTCCGCATCGAGCGCAAAGGTCTACCTCGTTTCGGGCCTTTCGGCGATGTTTGCCCCGGACGTCGCCATGCCGATTCCGGGTGGCAAATTCACGGCGAGCGCGGCGGAAGCGATCGCGGCGCTCAACGCGAATCCCGACAATGCGCACTCGCGCGCCGAGTGGGTTCCGGTGGGTGCCGGCGTCTCCGCCGACGGCGAACAGGGCTACACCTGGGGCTACATGACGCTCGTCAAGCCCGACGGGACGAACGCGGCGTTCAAGTACCTTTCGTACTGGGTGAAGCGCGCCGAAGGGTGGCGGGTCGTCGCCTACCGGCGGCGCCCTCGCGGTCCCGGCGAAGTCTCGCTTGCCGCCGTCGCTGCATCACTGCCGGCCGCGCGGCTCGCGCCTTCTGCCGACGCAGCGCTGACCGAACGCTACCGTGCGAGCCTCGACGCCACCGAGCGCGCGTTTTCGGACGACGCGAAAGTCGCCGGGCTCGGCGTCGCATTCGCGCGCTACGGCCGCGCGGACGCCGTCAACATGGGCGGGCCCGACGACGCGGCGTTCGTCGTCGGGTCGACGGCGATCGGCAACGCGGTTTCGGGAGGCAAGCCCGCGCAACCCAGCACGCTGTCGTGGGCGCCGGATCGGACGATCGTCGCGACGAGCGGCGATCTCGGCGTGACGATCGGAAGGATCCGCGAGAACACGCCGGGCGCGGACCCGAATGTCCCGACCGTATTCCCGTTCTTCACCGTCTGGCAGCGCGCCAACCCGAACGAGCCGTGGCGGTATGTGGCCGAGTGAGCGCTACAGCGGCGCGCCGATGCGTCGCGCGACTTCGCGATAGTGCTCGATCACGCCCCCCAGATCGCGCCGGAAGCGATCCTTGTCGAGCTTTTCTCCCGTTTTCGCGTCCCATAGCCGGCAGCCGTCGGGCGTGAACTCGTCGCCCAGCATCAGCTGCCCCTGCGGGTCGTCGATCGGGTGCCCGAATTCCAGCTTGTAGTCGACGAGGTCCATGCCGCCGCGCGCGAACAGCGGCTTCAGCACCGCGTTGACCTTGTGCGTCAGCGTTCGCATCTGCGCGACATCGGCAGCGGTGCCCCACCCCAGGATGCGCACGTGGTCGTCGTTGCACAGCGGATCGTGGAGTTCGTCACTCTTGTAGAAGAACTCGAAGATCGGTTCCGGCAACCGGATGCCCTCGGCGATTCCGTAGCGCTTTGCCATCGAGCCCGCGCAGATGTTGCGTACCACGCATTCGACAGGGATCATCTTCATCGCCTTGACGAGCGACTCGCGCTCGTTGAGCACACGGACGAGATGCGTCGGAACGCCCGCGGCCGCCAGCTGCTCCATGACGAACGCGTTGATCTTGTTGTTGGTCTCGCCCTTCTGCGCCAGCTGCGCGAGCTTCGCGCCGTCGAACGCCGAGACATCGTCGCGGTAGTGCATGACGAGATAGTGCGGATCGTCGGTCGTGTAGACGGTCTTGGCCTTGCCTTTGTAAAGTTCCTTCCGGGTCTCCATCACTGTCCTCCATTTGCGTCGGGATCGATTTCGTCAGAGCTCACGCCAGTCGAATCCGCTCGCCTGCGAGGCGATGCCGATCCATTCCGGCGTGCATTCGAGCGCGGACGCGAGCGCGCTACGCGCAAGCTCCGGCGTGTTGTTCTGCTGCGACAGGTGCGCCGCGATGATGTGCTTCAGATGCGACGTATCGATGCTCGCGAGGATTCCGGCCGCGGCATCGTTGTCCAGGTGGCCGAAGCGTCCGGAAATCCGTTGCTTGAGCGGATACGGGTAGTCGCTGTGCGCCAGCATCTCGACGTCGTGGTTGCATTCGAGCACCAGCGCATCGCAGCCCGAGAGGCTCGACTCGACATGCGCGGTCGATACGCCGAGGTCGGTCAGCACGCCGAGCCGCCTTGAACCGTCGCCGACGACGTACTGCACCGGTTCCCGCGCGTCGTGCGGCACCGGCACCGGCGTGATTTCGAGCGCTTCAATGGCGAAACGATCGTGGCTGTCGAAGCCGTAGACCTGCGTCATCCCTTCGAAACGGGACGATACGGCCGCGAGGGTGCCGAACGTCGCCCAGACGGGAATGCGATGCCGCCCCGCGAAGGCCGGCACGCCACCGATGTGATCGGAATGTTCGTGGGTGACGAGGATCGCCGCCAGCGACGACGGTTCGAGACCGAGACGCGCGAGGCGCGTCGCGGTGTCGCGGACGCCGAACCCGCAGTCGACGAGAACGCGTGTGCCTCCGGATTCGACGACGAGGCCATTGCCCTCGCTGCCGCTGCCAAGTGACGCAAAGCGCATGTGCGCTGCGCGACTACTTGAGCTGTTCTTTGAGGAGCGCGAGAATCTTCTCTCCGTTGGCGCTCCTGTCCTGCGCCCCGTCCGGGTCCTGCACGGTCACGAGGCTTTTCGGATCAGCCTGCGCCACGGTGATCCGGTATTGCTCGGGCTTGTCGACGTCGTCCTTCCAGAACTGAAGCTTCTCCCAGAAGCTCTTGTCCTTCTTCGCGCCGTCGTTGTCGGGATTGGCGTAGCGGACGAAGTACGTGCCTTTCGACCGGTCGCGGTCGACCACCGTGAAGCCGACCCGATCGAGCGCGAGGCCCACCCGCCGCCATGCCCGATCGAAATTGTCGTCGACGATAAGCTGGGTGGCGCCGTTGGACATCGACTCGAGGCGCGCGCGCTCCGGCGCTGCGGGGCCCGACATGGCCTGCAACGATGCGGTGGCTTCGGGCGCGGGTGTCCCGAACTTGATCATGAGGCGCGTCAGCATCTCCGCTTCGAGACCCGGATCAGGCGGCATGACTGCCCACACGAATCCCGACGGCGAGTTCGGCTTGTTGTCGATCAGGGTCGTCGGCACCTGCTCGGTACCGCGGTGCGAAATGTAGATCTCGACCGTGCCGGGATCGTTCCCGCGTTCGATCCGCGTGCGGAACTTGTCGCGCTTGTACGTGCCACCGAAGACATCGATGTATTTGCCGAGGGTGCTTTGGAGGAACGTGTTCGGAAGGTCGGCCCGGTTTTCAGCCCAATCGGTTTCCATGACCCCGAGTTGCGGCTGCTCGACCGCGAGTACGAAACCGATGCCGCTCCAGAACTGGCGCGACGTGTTCCATGCGATCTCGGGTGTCGTCTTCACCACGAGCCAGCGTTCCGTGCCGCCCCTGACGACGCGAGCCTCGGCGTTCGAGTTCGGCGCGATCGTCTCGGGTCCCTTCGGACGATTTCCCTGCGCCGCCAGGCCGGAGGCCGTCGTGACCGAAAACCGGTCGTCGTATTGCGGGGCGATGAGATCGGGCGGCAACTCGAGTGCCGGGGCGGTCGCGGCGGACTTGTAGTCGATCTTTTTCGTGATCGAGCTCGTCGTCGATTCGCAGCCGGCGACAACCGTAAGCGCCGAAATCACGGCGAGCGCCTGGGCCACGTTCCGCAACTTCTTCCGTGCCATCAGCAACGCCTCTCGTTTCATCACAGGCAACCCGCCTCTCCCAGCGCATCGCGGACTGTGGCGTAGTACGGCTCCGAGAGCGGCACCAGCGGCAGGCGCAACACGTTTTCGATCATGCCCATCTGCGCCAACGCCCATTTCACGGGGATCGGATTGGCCTCGACGAAGAGGCGGCGATGCAGCGCGAGCAGCCGATCGTTGCGTTCGCGCGCGGTGGCGACGTCCCCGGCAAGCGCGGCCTTGCACATCTCGGCGACGAGCCTGGGCGCGACGTTGGCGGTGACGGAGATCACGCCGTGGGCACCCATCAGCATGAGCGGCAGCGACGTGAGGTCGTCGCCACTGTAGACCGCGAAGTCATGCCGTCGTTCCGCACGGAGCGCCTTGAGGAGCTCGCTGCCCCGACCGAGGTCTGCCGTCGCTTCCTTGATCCCCACCACACCCGGTATCTGCGCGAGGCGCAGCACGGTCTCGTTGGCGAGATCGGTGACGGTCCGGCTCGGGACGTTGTAGACGATGAGCGGCAGATCGACCGCCTCCGCGATTGCGCGGAAGTGCCGATACAGGCCCTCCTGCGTCGGTTTGTTGTAATACGGCGCCACCGACAGACCGCTTTGAGCGCCGGCCTTTTTCGCGAATGTGGTGAGGGCGATGGCCTCGGAGGTCGCGTTGCCGCCGGTTCCGGCGATCACCGGGATGCGACCGCGCGCCTGTTCGACGGCCGTCTTGATCAGCAGGCAATGTTCATCGACGTCGACGGTCGGGGATTCGCCCGTCGTGCCGACGACGACGATCCCCGATGTGCCATTGGCGACATGGAAGTCGATCAGCTTGCCGAGCGCGGGGAGGTCGAGCGCACCGCCTTCGTGCATCGGCGTGGCGATCGCAACAATACTGCCGGTCAACATGGAGGCGGCCGAGAAAAAACGCGATTTTACCTCATTCGAACATCGCGAGCGCCAGCGGGCCGACTCAGGCGTCGCGGGTTACCGGGGGTTCCGCCAGCGGCGGTGGCCAGCCCCGCCGCCGTCCCACCGCGGCGAGCCTCTGCATCACCGCGCGACCTCCTTCCCCGTCCACCAGGCCCTGTTCGAAGGCGACCACGGCGAGAGTTTCGCGCACGAGGGCCAGGAGCTCGCCGGGCGCGAGCAGGAAATCAGGGTTTGCCGGCCGCCCGTACAACTCGTTGCCGCGGGCGAATGTCTCGTAGACCAACACGCCGTCGTCGGCGAGGGCCGCGATGAGATGAGGCAGCGCCGGGCGGTACAAGTAGCGGGTCACGATGACGGCGTCGAAGCGTTCGCCGGAAAGCGGCCATACCGCGGCCTCGAGGTCGACACAGCGCGTCTCGATCCCGGCCACTCCATCGAGCGCCGCAAGGGCCTCGGGGTCGCGGTCGACTGCGAGCACGGATGCGCCGCGGCCGGCGAAAAAGCGTGCATGGCGACCCAAGCCGCAAGCGAGGTCGAGAATTCGCGCACCGGCCGGGACAAGGTGCGCGTGCCGGACGATCCACGCCGACGGCGGGAGCGACGCATGCCGGTGGCCCGCGGCATCGGAGCTCATCCGCGGGCTCCCTTGCGCGCGCCGCGACCTTCCGCCAGCCGCAATCGTTTTGCCGGCCCCGAATCCGCCTCCCCGCGCGACGCCTCGATCTTCGCCTCGTCGCGAAGCCACAGAACGAACGCCGCGACATCGGCCCGGTCGGCCGCGTGCGGCGCAACCACCGCGTAATACCCGCGCGCCGAGTCGTAACGCTTCGGAAACGGCGCGACCAGGCGGCCATCGCGAAGGTGCTCGGCGATCAGCGGAATGCGGCCGAGCGCGATGCCCTGCCCGCCGACCGCCGCCTGGATCACCTGGTCGTAAAGCTTGAACCGCAGCGATCCCGCGGTCGTCAAGCCCGGCTCCCCGTTGGCCGCGAGCCACACGGTCCAATCAAGCCACGGCGTGCGTCCTTCCGGATCGTCGAGATGCAGCAGGACGTGGCGCGCGAGATCGGCCGGCTTGGCGAGCGGCAATCCGCGGCCACCCAGGAGGCGCGGCGCCGCCACCGGGAGCATCCGCTCGCCGAAGAGCCGCACGCCGCCTTCCGGGGAATTCGCATCGGCGAGGTAACGGACGGCGAGGTCGACGTCGCCGCGGCCGAGGTCGATCAGCCGATCGTCCGCCGACACGTAGACCTCGACGTCGGGATGGCGGGCGCGAAACACGGGCAGGCGGGGGATGATCCAAAGCGACGCGAACGAGACGGTCGTCGACAGGGTCAGGCCCGGCGCCCGATGCACGCCGCGCGCCGAGTCCGCGGCGGCGATCAGCGCACCGAGCACCGCGGCGACTTCGCGGTGAAACGCCGCGCCGGCCGGCGTGAGCGCGAGCGCGCGGTGGCGGCGGACGAACAGCGGCACGCCGAGCGCCCCCTCGAGCGCCTGCACCTGGCGCGACAGCGCCGATTGCGTCAGGAAAAGCTCCTGCGCGGCGCGCGTGAACGACAGGTGCCGCGCCGACGCCTCGAACCCCTTCAGGAAGTCCAGAGACGGCAGCCGCCGCAGGGTTTCATGCATGCACTCACCTCATGCAAAGCATTCCGAAAAACCGTTTGAGCCCACTCGCCGAGGCGCCCACACTCCGTCCTGTCGCTATCGGATTCACATGGCGAGCGGGGTGGGGGTCGAGAAGCGGCCCCGCGATTCAGATGCATTCTACGCATGAATACGGAGGTTGACCATGCTATGCGCCGGATACACGAAGGTCTGGGAACTCGCGCCGAATGAACTCGTCAAACTTGACGGCGCACGCGGTACGACGCTGCGCGTGACACGCGGCACCCTGTGGCTTACGCTGGAGCACGACACGCGCGACATCGTGCTCGAAGCCGGCAACGCGTTCACGATCGATCGCGGCGGCCTGACGCTGGTGGAAGCGCAGAGCAGTGCCACGGTCTGCGTCATGGCGCGGCATACCGGCGAGGTGCACGTGCGCGGCCCTCGCGTTACTCTGACCGAGCGCCTGAACGCCTGGCTGGATTCGTTCGACATCACGGCGGATCGCCGCCAGTCGGTGCCGTACTACTGAACGCCGATCCGCGGCGAACGATGCCAACCCGAAAGGTGAGCTGTTCGCCGCCGTCGACGGCGGTCAGTCCTTCGCGAACGTTATCTCGCCGCCGGTCACGCCGACCTTGATGGTGTCGCCCGCCGCGAATCTGCCGCTCAGGATATCCCGCGCGAGCGGATTCTCGATCTGCTGCTGGATCGCGCGCTTCAGCGGCCGTGCGCCGTAGACCGGATCGAATCCGGCCGCCGCGACCGACTTCAGCGCGGCATCGGACACCGACACCCGGATCTCGAGCTTCGCGAGTCGCCCCTCCAGCGCCTTCATCTGGATCTTCGCGATGTTGCCGATCTGCGCCTCGTCGAGCGGCTGGAACACGACGATCTCGTCGATCCGGTTGACGAATTCCGGCCGGAAGTTCGACTTGACCTCGGCCAGCACTGCGATCTTGATCAGCGCCCCGCTGTCGCCCGCGTCGGTCATCTGCTGGATCTTCTGCGAGCCCAGGTTCGACGTCATCACGATCACCGTGTTCTTGAAGTCGACGGTGCGTCCCTGCCCGTCGGTCATCCGCCCGTCGTCCAAGACCTGAAGCAGGACGTTGAACACGTCGGGGTGCGCCTTTTCGATTTCGTCCAGCAGGATCACGCTGTACGGCTTGCGGCGCACGAGCTCCGTGAGGTGACCGCCCTCCTCGTAGCCGACGTAGCCGGGCGGCGCGCCGATCAGTCGCGCAACCGAATGGCGCTCCTGGAACTCCGACATGTCGATCCGGATCAGGTGCTGTTCGGAGTCGAACAGGAATTCGGCGAGCGCCTTGCACAGTTCGGTCTTGCCCACGCCGGTCGGCCCCAGAAACAGGAACGACCCGTACGGACGATTCGGATCGGCGAGGCCCGAGCGCGAACGCCGGATCGCATCCGACACCAGCCGCACCGCCTCGTCCTGTCCGACCACGCGCCGATGCAGCGCATCCTCCATGTGCAGCAGCTTGTCGCGCTCGCCCTGCATCATCTTCGACACCGGGATGCCGGTCGCACGGGACACGACCTCGGCGATCTCCTCGGCGCCGACCTCCGTGCGCAACAACTGGGGCTGTTTCGCTTCAGCCTTCGTGAGCTTCTTGTCGGCTTTCTTGAGCTGCGCCTCGAGCTGCGGCAGCTCGCCGTACTGAAGCTCCGACATCTTCTGCCAGTCGCCCCTGCGCCGCGCTTCCTCCATCTGCAGCTTGACCTTGTCGATCGCCTCCTTGATGTGCTGGGTCCCGGCGACGTTGGCCTTCTCCGCCTGCCAGACCTCGTTCAGGTCGGCGTATTCGCGCTCGAGCTTGGCGATCTCCTGCTCGATGAGGCCGAGGCGCTTCTTCGACGCCGGGTCGGCTTCCTTCTTCACCGCTTCGCGCTCGATCTTCAACTGGATGAGCCGCCGGTCGAGCTTGTCCATCGACTCCGGCTTCGAGTCGATTTCCATCCGGATGCGCGCTGCGGCTTCATCGATCAGGTCGATCGCCTTGTCGGGCAGGAACCGGTCGGTGATGTAGCGATGCGACAATTCCGCCGCGGCGACGATCGCCGGGTCGGTGATGTCGACGCCGTGGTGAATCTCGTAGCGCTCCTGCAGACCGCGCAGGATGGCGATCGTCGATTCGACCGAGGGCTCGTCGACCAGCACCTTCTGGAACCGGCGCTCGAGCGCGGCGTCCTTTTCGACGTACTTGCGGTACTCGTCGAGCGTGGTCGCGCCGACGCAATGGAGCTCGCCGCGCGCGAGCGCGGGCTTCAGCATGTTGCCGGCATCGATCGCGCCTTCGGCCTTGCCCGCGCCGACCATCGTGTGCAGCTCGTCGATGAACACGATCGTCTGACCAGCGTCGGCCGCAATGTCCTTCAGCACGGCTTTCAGGCGCTCTTCGAATTCGCCGCGGTATTTGGCGCCGGCGAGGAGTAGCGCCATGTCGAGCGACAGCACGCGCTTGCCCTTCAGCGTCTCGGGCACCTCGCCGTTGACGATGCGCTGCGCGAGGCCCTCGACGATCGCGGTCTTGCCGACGCCGGGCTCGCCGATCAGCACCGGGTTGTTCTTCGTGCGCCGCTGCAGGATCTGGATCGTGCGCCGGATCTCGTCGTCGCGGCCGATGACCGGGTCGAGCTTTCCCTCGCGGGCGCGCTCGGTCAGGTCGATCGTGTATTTCTTCAGCGCTTCGCGCTGGCCCTCCGCTTCCTGCGTGTCGACGCCGGCGCCGCCGCGCACCGCGTCGATCGCGGTCTCGAACGCCTTCCGGGTCAGTCCGGACTCCTTCAGCAACCGGCCGGTTTCGCCCTTGTCGTCGGCGACCGCCAACAGGAAGAGTTCGCTCGCGATGAATTGGTCACCGCGCTTGGTCGCTTCCTTGTCCGTGAGGTTCAGCAGGTTGTTGAGGTCGCGCGACACCGCGATCTCGCCGCCCTGCCCTTCGACTTTGGGCAGGCGCTCGATGGCTTTTTTGAGCGCCTGCTTCAACCTCGGCACGGCGACCCCCGCACGCGACAACAGGGCGGAGGTTCCGCCGTCTTCCTGATCGAGCAGCGTCGACAGCAGGTGCTGCGGCTCGATCGAACCGTTGTCATTGCCGAGCGCCAGGCTCTGTGCATCGGCCAGCGCCTGCTGGAATTTGGTCGTCAGCTTATCGAACCGCATGATCTCGCCCCGGGGTAATCGCCTTCGTTGAAGATGGGGTCTTGCCCACCCGATTCAAGCGGTTTTGCCCCTCACCGGACGCTTTCGTTCAGTCCCTTTCGTGCGCAACCGGCGGACGCCCGGGCCACCCGCCGGCCAAGGGGACCCTCGACGCGACGTGCCCGGGAGGACAATAATGGCGTCCCATGCGCCGAGCGCCTGAGCTTACGCCGTTTCCCGTAGCAGGCTCACGGTCGTCCACCGCTTCGTGGTGGTCGCGACTGAGCCCGCTCGCCCGTGACATCATCGTCATCCTCATCGTCAAGGCGATCGTCCTGACCCTTCTCTGGTACGCCTTTTTCCGCGCACCGGCGGCACCGAGGATGAAGATGGACCCCGTGCGCGTCGAGCAAAGGTTCCTCGCCCCTCTCCCGGAGACCCCGCATGTCATCCGCTGACGTCGTCGACCTCTCGCGGCTGCAGTTCGCGGTCACCGCGCTCTACCACTTCCTGTTCGTGCCGCTGACGCTGGGGCTGTCCTGGATCCTGGTCATCATGGAATCGGTGTACGTGATGACGGGCAAGGAGGTCTACCGCGACATGACGAAGTTCTGGGGCAAGCTCTTCGGCATCAATTTCGCGATGGGCATCACCACCGGGATCACGATGGAGTTCCAGTTCGGCACGAACTGGGCCTATTTTTCGCACTACGTCGGCGACATCTTCGGCGCGCCACTGGCGCTCGAAGGCCTGATGGCGTTCTTCCTGGAGTCGACGTTCGTCGGGCTCTTCTTCTTCGGCTGGGACCGGCTCGGCAAGGTCGGGCACCTGTTGGTGACGTTCCTGGTCGCGCTCGGCTCGAACCTCTCGGCGCTCTGGATCCTGATCGCCAATGCGTGGATGCAGAATCCGGTCGGGGCCGAATTCAACGTCGATACGATGCGCATGGAGCTTACGAGTTTCGCCGACCTCATCTTCAACCCGATCGCGGGCCCGAAGTTCGTCCACACGCTCGCCGCCGGATATACGGCCGCGTCGATGTTCGTGCTCGGCGTGTCGTCGTACTACCTGTTGCGCTTGCGTGACCCGTCGTTCGCGGTTCGCTCGTTCGCCGTTGCCGCGGGATTCGGATTGGCGTCGGTGTTGTCGGTCATCGTGCTCGGCGACGAGTCCGGCTACACGACCGGCGAAGTGCAGAAGGTGAAGCTCGCCACCATCGAAGCCGAATGGGAGACAGCCAAGCCGCCGGCATCGTTCACGGCGTTCGGCTTTCCCGACCAGGCGGCCGAAAAAACGCATTTCGCCATCAAGATTCCGTACCTCACCGGCTTGATCGCGACGCGCTCCGTGGACACCCCTGTCACGGGGATCAAGGAATTGAAGAAGGAACACGAAGTCCGCATCCGCAACGGCATGAAGGCGTATGCGGCATTGCAGCGGTTGAAGTCCGGCGACCGGGGGGCCGAGGCCAAAGCGGACTTCGACCGGCTGAAGGTCGATCTCGGCTACGGCCTGCTCTTGAAGAAGTACACGCCAATGGTCGTCGACGCCACACCGGAACAGATAAGCGCCGCCGTGAACGACACGATCCCGAATGTCGCGCCGATCTTCTGGTCGTTCCGCATCATGGTCGGGCTGGGCCTCTGGTTCCTGTTCATCTTCGCCTCGGCGTTCCTGATACTCGCCCGCCGCCGTCTGGCGTTGAACCGCTGGATCATGCGGCTCGCGCTGTGGAGCATTCCGCTGCCCTGGGTCGCCATCGAGCTCGGATGGATCGTCGCCGAGTACGGCCGCCAGCCGTGGACGATCAGCGAGGTGCTGCCTACCCACCTGTCGACGTCGTCGGTCACGGTCGGGGAGCTCTTGTTCAGCCTCGGCGGGTTCATCGTCTTCTATACCGCCCTGCTCGTCGTCGAGATGTACCTGATGCTGAAGTACATACGGCTCGGGCCATCCTCCCTCGGCACCGGCCGCTACCACTCAGAAATCACGACGGGACCCACGACCGTCCAGGGCACCGCATGATCTACGTGTTCGACTACGAGACGCTGAAGCTCCTGTGGTGGGCGATCGTCGGCGTGCTGCTCGTCGGGTTCGCGATACTCGACGGCTTCGACTTGGGCGTCGGCATGCTGTTGCCGTTCGTTGCCCGCACCGACACGGAGCGGCGGGTGCTGCTCAACTCCGTGGGCCCGACCTGGGAAGGCAACCAGGTGTGGTTCATCACGACCGGCGGCGCCGTTTTCGCCGCGTGGCCGCTGGTGTACGCAACGGCATTTTCGGGGTTCTACGTCGCGCTGATCCTGACGCTGTTTGCGCTCTTTTTCCGCCCGGTCGGCTTCGACTACCGAAGCAAGGTCGCCGATCCGCGCTGGAGAAATGCGTGGGACTGGGGTCTTTTCATCGGAGGATTCGTACCGACGCTCATCTTCGGCGTCGCTTTCGGCAACCTGCTCCTCGGCGTCCCGTTCCACTTCGACGGCGACCAGCGCGTCTACTACACCGGCTCGTTTTTCGGCCTGCTGAATCCGTTCGGGCTCGCGGCGGGTGTTGTCAGCGTCGCCATGCTGACGATGCACGGAGCCCTCTATCTGCAGCTGCGCACCGAAGGGGCAATCCAAGCGCGAGCCATCTTCGCCGCCCGCCTCGCCGGAGCGGTACTCGTCGTCACGTTTGCTGCGGCCGGGTACTGGATCGCGACCCGCATCGAAGGCTTCCAGATCGTTTCGATGCCGCCCGCCGATTCGTCGTTCGTTCCATCGGCAAAGGTCGTAGAGCGCCTGCCCGCAGGCTGGCTGCACAACTATTCGAAGCATCCGTGGATGGTCGCGGCACCGCTTGCGGTCTTCGGCGCCACGCTGCTGGCACTCGCCGCTTCGGCGATGCGCCGAACGATCTCTGCGTTCGTGCTGTCCTGCATCGCGGTCGCGTGCGTCGTGCTGACGGCGGGATTCGCACTCTTCCCGTTCATCATGCCGTCGTCGAGCGACCCCGCGAGCAGCCTGACCGTCTGGGACTCGGTTTCCAGCCGCCGCACGCTGCAAGTGATGTTCTGGGCCGTGGTGATCTTCATGCCGATCATCATCGTCTATACGAGCTGGGTGTATCGCGTAATGCGCGGCAAGGTCACCGAGCAGCACGTGAAGGACGGCGGTCACTCGCTCTACTAGGCACTCTTTGACGCGAACGAAGGAAGGACGGCGACGATGTGGTATTTCACGTGGATCCTCGGGCTGGGCGCCGCCCTCGCGTTCGGCATCATCAACGTGATGTGGTTGGAGGCGTCCTACACGTTCGGCGAACTCGACGAAGGCCGCATTCGCGAGCGGTTCGCCAACGGCGCGGAAGACGAAGGGAAATGACCCTGCCGGTCCCGGACGTCCCGCCTCCGCGCGAAAACTCGCCGATTGCTCCGGCGGAGCCCCAGTCGGCCACATTGCCGCAGGTGATAGGCACAGTGTTCTGGAGCTTTTTCGGCGTTCGCCGTGGCAAGCACATGCAGCGCGACGCGGTGACCGTCAAGCCGCTGCAGGTCATCGTCGTCGGTGTCCTGCTGGCGGCGGTGCTCGTTTTCGCGCTGCTCGCGCTCGTCAGGGTCATCCTAAGCAACGCCGGCTAGTTGCCCGGGCATCACTTCGGCCCGATTACCGTCCGCACGTCGATTAGTTCCGGAAAGAATTGGTGCTCCAGCGCGCGCCGGAGAAATCCGACGCCCGACGAGCCGCCGGTACCCATCTTTTGCCCGATCGTGCGCTCGACGGTCTTCAGGTGCCTGAACCGCCAGAGCTGGAACGACTCTTCGACGTCGACCAGTTTTTCAGCCATTTCGTAGGCGTCCCACCAGCGTTCGGGATCGTCGTAGATCGTCTTGAATACCGACACGAGATCGGCGTTGCGCACGTACGGCTGCGTCCAGTCGCGTTCGACGCAGGCGAGCGGGACCGGCAACCCGCGCCGCGCGAGATGGCGCAGAAACACGTCGTAAAGGCTCGGCGCTTCGAGCAGCGCTGTCAACTCGGCATGGATCGCCGCGTCGTACCTGAAGACATCGACGAGCGACGGGGCCTTGTTGCCGAGCAGGAATTCGAGCGCCCGGTACTGCGCCGACTGGAATCCCGACGACGTGGCGAGCGCCGGCCGGAACCCTTCGAATTCGGAAGGGGTCAGGGTCTCCAGTACCGCCCACTGCTCGAAGAGCTGCTTCTGGATCGCCTTGACGCGCGCGAGGATCTTGAAGCACGCGTCGAGCCGATCTGCGCGCACAAAGGCGATGGCCGCCTTCAGCTCGTGGATCATCAGTTTCATCCACAGCTCGGAGGTCTGATGCTGGATGATAAACAGCATCTCGTCGTGTCGCGGTGCGCGGCCGGCGCCGCCGGAAAGCGGCAGTTGCGCCGTCAGCAACAGGTCGAGCCGCAGGTAGCCGGCGTAGGTGAGGCGATTCGTGAGATCGGTGACGATCCCGGGTTCGAGGTCGCGCGTGGTCATGGCGATTGCGCCGGTCGGCGCAGCGTGGAATGGGGCCAGTATAGCGACGGCCGGACCCGACGGAGTGTCGTCGTTCACGGGTCGGCGTAGAGCGTCGGACGGCGCGCGCGGATGCGCTCTGATAACATCCGGCGCGATGACCGTTTCGCGCCTCAAGGCTGCCTCGTTCGCCATCCTCGCCTTGGTGCTCGCCGGATGCGGCGAGCGCGACACCACGTCGCGCAGCATCGCACTCGCCGACTGCAGGCTGCCGAAACTCTCGGGCATCGCGCAATGCGGGACGCTCGAGGTCCCCGAAAACCGCGCCAAGCCCGACGGGCGCAGGATTTCGCTGGCGGTCGCGGTGCTCCCCGCCAACACGCTCCATCCGCTCCCCGATCCGCTGTTCATCCTCGCCGGCGGCCCCGGGCAGGCGGCGAGCTTCCTCGGGCCGTTCGCGGCGACGCTGACCAGCGTGCGCAAGGATCGCGACATCGTGCTCGTCGATCAGCGCGGCACCGGGCGATCGTCGCCGCTCACCTGCGCCGCGTTCAAGCCCGACGACAGCGCCGAGGCCGCGCTCGAACTCGATCCGGTTCCGAAGGCCGCGGCCTGCGCTGTCGAGCTCGCCGGCCGGGGTGTGGACGCGTCCCAATACACGACCGCCGCCTGGATAGCCGACCTCGACTCCGTGCGCGCGGCCCTCGGCTATGCGAAGGTCAACCTCTGGGGCGGCTCGTACGGCACCCGCGTGGCGCTCGAATACCTGCGCCGGTTTCCAGCGCGCGTGCGCAGCGTCGTGCTAGATGGCGTGGTCGCGCCCTCGATGAAAATCAGCCTCGACGGCTGGCGGTCCCGCGACCTCGCGCTCACCGCAGTGCTCGACGCCTGCGCCCAGTCGTCGGCCTGCCGCACCGCGCATCCGAACCTGCCTGCGACCCTTGATGCGATCCGCGACCGCCTTGGGCCGACAGGGCGCGACGTCGCCGTGACGGACCCGCGCACCGGTACGGTCGAAACGCAGCACATCGCCTTCGAGCACGTCATCGGCGGCCTCCAGCCGCTCACCTATTCGCCCGAGCTCTCCGCACTCTTGCCCGAGATCATCGGCAGCGTGGCGGCCGGCGACTACGGCGCGCTCTTTGCCGGGGCGATGCTCGTGACCGCGGAGCTCCCCGAGCAGATCAGCAATGCGCTGCACTACTCAGTCATCTGCACCGAGGATGTGCCGCGTATTTCGCCGGCCGACGTTGCGACCACGCTCGCCGACGTGCGGTCGCGAGCGCTCGCGATGCGTGCGCTGGCCGTTTGCGACGTCTGGCCGAAAGGCGCGGCCCCCCTCGGCGCCGAGCTGCCCGTCGAGAGCCCCACGCCGGTGTTGATCCTGTCCGGCGGGCTCGACCCGGTGACGCCGCCCGCGAACGGCGCCGAAGTCGCGAAGACCTTGCCGGCGAGCCGCCACATCGTGGCGCGCGGGTACGGGCACATCGTGTCACCGCATGCCTGCGCACCGCGTCTCATTGCGGCCTTCCTCGACGATCCGAGCTTTGCGACGCTTCCTGCGCCCTGCGTCGAGCATTTCGAAAAGAGCGTGCGTCCGCCGCTGTGGCCCGATCGCCTGGGAGCACGCCCTTGATCGAGGTGGCGAACGTGGTGAAGGCCTTCGGGCGCCGGCGGGAGGTGCACGCGGTCAACGGCGTGGCGTTCACCGCATCCGATGGCGAGATCACCGGGCTCCTCGGTCCGAACGGCGCCGGCAAGACCACGCTGCTCCGCGTCATTTCGACGTTGATGGTCCCGGACAGCGGAACGGCGACGGTCGACGGCCACGACGTCGTGCGCGATCGATACGCCGTGCGTCGGCGAATCGGGGTTCTCTCCGATGCGCGCGGCCTGTACCCGCGCCTGACCGCGCGCGAGAACATCCGCTATTACGGCGCGCTGCACGGGCTCGCAGGCGAAGCGCTCGAGGCGCGGATCGACGAGCTGATCCGCGCGCTTTCCATCGGCGACATCGCCGACCGCCGGGCACACGGCTTTTCGCAGGGAGAGCGGATGAAGGTGGCGATCGCGCGCGCGCTCGTCCACGATCCGCAGACGATCCTGCTCGACGAGCCCACCAACGGGCTCGACATCATGAGCATACGTTCGTTGCGCGACCTGCTGCGCGATCTCAGGGCGCAGGGGAAGTGTCTCCTCTTCAGCTCGCACGTGATGCAGGAGGTCACGGCACTTTGCCAGCGCATCGTCATTCTCGGCGGCGGAAGGGTCGTCGCCACCGGAACGGCCTCCGAGCTCCTCGCGCAGACAGGGGAACGAACGCTCGAGGACGCGTTCGTGCGCCTGCTGGGCTCCGGGGAAGGACTGGCCGCGTAGATGACCGGCGTCGCGCGCTCCGTTTCCGCAGCGGCACGCATCCATGCGGTCGCGCGCAAGGAAATCGTCGACGTCTTTCGCGACCGGCGCACGATGCTGGTGACGCTCGCCACCGCAATCGCGGCCGGCCCCGTGCTGATGCTGCTCGTGCTGAACCTCGTCGCGCGCCAGGCGGACAAGGCGCGCGAACTGACCCTGCCCGTCCTCGGCGGCGATCACGCGCCGGCGCTCATCGCCTTCCTGGAGCGACAGCAGGTCACATTGACGGCGGCACCGGCGGATTTCGAGAACCGCATTCGGGCGGGCGACCTCGACGTCGTGCTGGAGGTCGACAAGGATTTCGCCGTCGACGTCGCGAAGGGAAAGGCGGGCACCGTGCGTCTCGCCTTCGACCGCTCGCGCGACCGGGCGCGGGGGTCCATCGCCGAGGTCGAAGCGCTGCTCCGCGCCTACAGCCGCGAGTGGGGCCGGGGCCGCCTGCTGCTGCGCGGCGTTGCCGTCGAGGTCGCGAGCCCGCTCAATGTGGAGCCGCGCGACCTCGCCACACCGCAGAGTTCCGGCGCGCTCGTCCTCTTCCTGATCGCGTTCTACGGCCTCTTTGCGGCGGTGATCGGCGGCATGGCCGCGGCCCTCGACACGACCGCCGGCGAACGAGAGCGCGCGTCCCTCGAACCGTTGCTCACGACACCCGTGGCGCCGATCGAACTCGCTACGGGCAAATGGCTCGCGGTCGTCGTACTGAACGCGACCGCCGTCGTGCTGACGCTCACCGGCTTCTATCTGGTGTTGCGCTTTGCGCCGCTTCCCGCCGTGGGAATCCCGTTCCTGTTCGGGCTCACCGAGCTCGGCCGCTTCGTCGTGACGCTCGTTCCGCTCGTCGCCCTGATGCCGGCGATCCTGCTCTACGTCGGTGCGCGCGCCCGATCGTTCAAGGAGGCGCAGACCAATCTGTCGGTGCTGCTCTTCGCCGTGTCGCTGCTTCCGATCATGCAGATGTTCCTGCAGAAGAAGGAACCGGCTTGGCTGACGTGGATCCCGATCTCCGGCCAGTACGCGCTGTTGTCGCGCGCGCTCCGCGGCGAGGCGCTGCCCTTCGTCGAATTGCTGCAGTCTTATGTGGTTCCGGGGCTGCTGACGGTCGCGGCGCTTGTCGCCGTCGCGAGACTTTTCTCTCGGGAGTCAGTGCTGGTGGGGAAGTGATGCTCGGCCACCGGCCGTAGTCAGCCAAGCTGGCGTATCACGGCAAGCGGCGGCAACCGCATCATGCCGCGCGTGCCGAGCCAGCCGGCGAGCGTCACGGTGAGCGCGCCGCCGCCGATCCCCAGCAGCCACACGATCGGATTCGCCGAAAACGGGATCTGGAACACGCGGTCCGAAAGAAAGTAGCCGGTCGCCGTCGCGCCGGCCGCCGCGAGCAACCCCGCAAGGGACCCCAGCACGACGAACTCCGCGACCTGTGCCGCAGTGAGTTGGGCGCGCGACGCGCCCAGGGTGCGCAGGATCGCGGCATCGAAGCGGCGCTCGTCCTGGGTCGCGGCAATGGCCGCCTGCAGGACCAGCAGGCCACCCAACAGCGTGAACAGGAACACGAACTCGACGGCTCTCGCCACCTGCTCGACGATCGCCTGCACCTGCCTCATGATCTCGCCGACGTCGATCGCGAGCACGTTCGGGTACTGCTGCACCAGCGACGAGACCCATGCAGCCGACTGGGTCCCCTCGGGGAGCCGGACGGCGCCGAGATAGGTCTGCGGCATCGTCTCCAGCACGCCCGGCGCGAATAGCGTGAAGAAGTTCGGGCGGAAGCTGTCCCAGTCCACCTTGCGGAGGCTAGTAACCTTCGCCGTCACGGGCGTCCCCGCGATGTCGTAGGTCAGCGTGTCGCCAAGCTTAAGCCGCAGCGATTCGGCGATTCCCTGCTCCATCGAAATTCCCGCGTCGGTACCCGTCGCGCCGTCGAACCACTTTCCCGAGGCAAGCCGATTCGTCTTCGACAGCTCGGCGGCCCACGACAGGTTGAACTCGCGTTCGGCGAGTCGGCGGGCGCGCGTATCTTCATACTGCGCGGTGTCGAGGCGCGTCCCGTTCACTTCGACGAGCCTTCCGCGGATCATCGGATAGAGCGACACCTCCGAACCGCTGATCGACTTCAGCGCCGCGCGCACGCCGTCGACCTGGTCGGGCAGCACATTGACGATGAAATGATTCGGCGCGTCCGGCGGCAGGCTCGCCCGCCAGTTCTGCATCAGGTCACCGCGCACGACGGTCAATAGCAGCAGTGCCATGAGACCGAGCGCAAGCGCGCCTATCTGCAGGCTCGATGCGAGCGGTCGACGGCGCAGATTGGCGAGCCCGAACCGCCAGGTCACGCCACGCTGCGGCAGCCGTTTCAACGCGACGATTAGGAGCCAGGCGACGATGCCGGCCGCAACCAGCAACGCGGCGATGCCGCCAACCATGATCCCGGCCACTTTCACGTCCTGCGCCTGCCACGCGATCAAGAGTGCGATCACGCCTGCCCCGAGCAGATACGCGATCACCCCGCCGGGACGAGGTCGCGGCAGGTCGCGACGCAACACGCGCAGAGGCGGGACGCCGGAAAGCGCGACGAGCGGCGGCAGCGCGAATCCGAAGAGCAGCAGCACGCCGGTACCGAATGCGCTGATTGCCGGGACGATTCCGGGCGCGGGCAAGTCAGTGGCCGAGATCGACGACAGCAACATCACCAGCAGCTGCTGCCCGGCGAGCGCCACCGCGACGCCCGCCGCGCTCGCCGCGAGACCCAGCACGCCGAATTGGATCACGAACAGGGACAACGCGCGCCGGCGCGACGCGCCGAAGCAGCGCAGCATCGCCGCCGTGTCCAGATGGCGACGCAAGTACCGCGACGCCGCGAGCGCGATGGCGACCGCGGCGAGCATGACCGCGACGAGCGCCGAGAGGCCGAGGAACTGCTCGGCGCGCTCGAGCGTCTGGCGCACCTCGGGGCGCAGGTCGCGAACGTTTTCCATCCGCTGTCCGGCCTTCAATTCCCGTTGCAGCCAATTGAGGTAGGGGTCGAACGCCCCGCGCGGCGCGAGATCGGCGACGAGCAGCCGGTACGTCGCGCGATTGCCCGGCTGCAGCAGGTTGGTCGCCGGCACGTCGTCGAGGTTGATCAGCAGTCGCGGCGCGATAGCGAGCATGCCGCTCGCAACCTCGGGTTCCTGCTGGACGATGGCCGTGACTTTGAGCACCGAGTCTCCGACGGAGAGGACATCGCCGGTTCTTGCGTTGAGCCGGGCGGCGAGGCGCGAGTCGGGCCACGCTTCGCCGCGCCCGGGCACCCCCCGCGCGCGCGTGCCGAGCGCGTTGGCCTCGTCGACGAGCAGAATCGCACCGCGCAACGGATAGCGGTCCCCGACGGCCTTGACGTCAGCCAGCACCGCGCCACTGCCGGCGACATCCGCACTCGCACGTTGCACCATGCTGTTGAACTTGAGCGCAGGCGTCGTGGCGAGACCGCGCCTCGACGCTTCGGCGGCGAACGTGTCAGGCAGCGGTCGATCGGCGGAGATCAGCACGTCGGCACCGAGCAGCAGGTTCGCCTGCTGCGAGAGCGCGCCCTTCACACGATCCGCGAAGAATCCGACCGTTCCGATGCTTGCAACCGCCAGCATCATCGCCGCAATGAGCACGGTGAGCTCGCCGGCGCGCCAATCCCGGGACAGCATCCGCAGCGCGAGCCGCAGCGTTTTCATTGCGCAGCGGCGCGTTCGTCCGCGACGAGACGGCCGGCCGCGAGCGACAGTCGGCGCATGCAGCGCGCCGCAAGCTCGCCGTCGTGAGTCACGAGAAGCAGCGTGGTGCCGTGCTCGCGATTCAACCGGAACATCAGGTCGACGACTTCGAGCCCGGTCGAATGATCGAGATTGCCCGTCGGTTCGTCGGCCATCAGCAACTTCGGCTCGCCGGCGAACGCACGCGCGATCGCCACACGCTGCTGCTCGCCACCGGAGAGTTGCTTCGGATAGTGCGTCGTTCGCTTCGCGAGACCCACGCGCGCCAGCCATTCCCTGGCGTTCCCCGCGGCATCCGGCGCGCCCGCGAGTTCGAGGGGCAGCATCACGTTCTCGAGCGCCGTCAGCGCGGGCAACAGTTGAAACGACTGAAAGACGAAACCGAGCAGGCGCTGCCGCAGTGCCGCCCGCGCGTCTTCGTCGAGTCCGGACAGCGCGTTGCCGTCGAGCCAGACCTCGCCATCGCTCGGACGATCGAGCCCGGCCAGAAGGCCCAGCAGCGTTGTCTTGCCCGATCCGGACGCCCCGACCACGGCCACGGTGTCGCCGGAATCGATGTCAAAGCCGACGTCGTCCAGGATCCTAAGCGGAGCCTCACCGCTGGTGACGATTTTGGTCAGGCGCGAGGCGCGGAGTATGCAGTCGGGCATGGAATGGCAGAGGATTGGGGCGCGGGCGCGGTTTGCAAGCACCGCGGCTGCGACCCGCGCGATGGAACGGCGACCGCGTGACGGAGTCCAACGCGGCATTCTACCGTGCCGCTCGCAGCCCGCCGTCGCTGCCTCTACAATCGCGGCTCGGCCCGACATCAACCGTTCGCGCTGCCAAACCCATGCCCGCACTCCGCTACCCCCGAGCGCTGACTGCCTTGGCGCTGATCGTGCTCGCCGCGCTGAGCCCGGTGCGCGCCGACACGGTCGCACCTGTCGTGCTCATCGTCGGCGACTCGATCTCCGCCGCGTACGGCCTTCCACCGGGCACCGGTTGGGTCGAGCTTCTGTCCGCGCGGCTCACGAACGAACGTTATCCATACCGCATCGTCAATGCGAGCATCACCGGCGATACGACCGCCGGCGGACGCGCGCGGCTTCCGGCGCTGCTCGCGCGCCACAAGCCAACCGTCGTCGTGGTGGAGCTCGGCGGCAACGACGGACTGCGTGGCGGCAACATCGCATCGACCCGTGACAATCTAACCGCGATGGTGACCGCCGCTCAGCACGCCGGTGCGAAGGTGCTCCTCGTCGGCATGCGTCTGCCACCCAACTACGGCGCGGCGTACGTCCGCGAATTCGACGGCCTCTTTGCCGATGTTGCCAAGGCGAGCAAGGTGCCGCTCGTTCCGTTCTTTTTCGAGGGTTTCGGCGAGCGCAACGAAATGTTCCAGTCCGACCGCGTCCATCCGACCGCGGCGGCGCAACCGCTGCTGCTGGACAACGTCTGGCCGAAGCTGCGCCCGCTGCTGGGCAAGGCGGGATGAGCGGGTCCTCCCTCGAGCGTCCTGATCGGCGGGTCGCGATCGATGCCCTTCGCGACTACCGCGATCGCATCGATGTGCGCAGCCCTTCCGAATTCGCGGTCGACCATCTTCCCGGAGCAGCGAACCACCCGGTATTGGACGATACAGAGCGCGCTCGCATCGGCACGATGCATGCACAGGACTCCGCGTTCGCGGCGAGGCACATTGGCGCGGCGATCGTCGCGCGCAACATCGCCGCCATGCTCGAAGGTGCATTCCGCGACAAGCCCCGCGACTGGGCGCCGCTCGTCTACTGCTGGCGAGGCGGCCAGCGCAGCCGCTCGCTCGCGCACATCCTGAACGAGATCGGATGGCGCGCCGTGCAGCTCGCGGGCGGCTACCGCGCCTACCGCCGAAACGTCGTCGGCGCGCTGTCCACGCTTCCCGCAACCTTTCGCTATCGGGTGATCTGCGGCCTCACCGGCTCCGGCAAGAGCCGGCTCATCGCCGCGCTTGCCGCAGAGGGCGCTCAAGCGCTGGACCTCGAGCGCATCGCCCGGCATCGCGGATCGCTGCTGGGCGATCTGCCCGGCGATCCGCAGCCATCCCAAAAATCGTTCGAAAGCGAGCTGGTTGCGGCACTTCAGCAATTCGACCCGTCGCGCAGCGTCTACGTCGAATCGGAAAGCAAGCGCATCGGTTCGCTCCAGCTCCCCGAGTCGCTGCTCACCGCGATGCGCAGCGCCCCAGTTATCCGCGTGGAACTGCCCCGAGTGCAGCGAATCGAGCTGCTGAAGGACGAGTACGCGCACTTCCTGGCGGACGGCGAGGCACTGAGTGCGCTGCTCCTGCGCCTCGTGCCGCTCCACGGAAAGACGAGGGTCGAACGCTGGACCGATGCGGCGAGGGCCTGCGATTGGGATATGCTGGTCGCCGAACTGCTGGATTTGCACTACGATCCGATGTACGCGCGCTCGATCGACAGGAACTTTCCGCGGATCGCCGAGGGCCCCGCCATTGCGCCGGAGGCAACCGACCGCGACTTTCGGGCGCTGGCACGTCAACTCGACGCGCAGGATCGATTGCACGACACCGCCTGAGGCGCGCCATGCCCGGTTACGCATTCCGCATCGTCAACGTCTTCGCCGAGGAAGCGCTTGCCGGAAACCCGCTCGCGGTTTTCGAGGATGCCCGCGGCATGGACGATGCGACCATGCAGGCGCTGGCATTGCAGTTCAACCTTTCCGAAACGACCTTCGTCCTGCCGTCCGACCGCGCGACCGCCCATGTGCGCATTTTCACGCCGACCTTCGAGATGCCGTTCGCCGGGCACCCCACTTTGGGAACGGCGCACGTCGTTCGCGCGATGCGCGGGACGGGCGATACCGTCATGCTCGAGATGCGGGTCGGCGTCATCCCCGTCTACGCGCGCGACGACACGTGGACGCTGCAGGCGAATCCGCCGCACCACCGCGCAGTGGCGGCGTCGCGCGCCGACCTCGCCGCGATGCTCGTGCTGGCCGAGGCCGACGTCGCGCCCGACCCTGGCGCACCTGCGCTGTGGGTCGACACCGGATCCGAGCAGCTCGTGATCCCGCTCGCGTCAGCGGATGCCGTTCGACGCGCGGCTCCGCGGGCCGATCTCCTGCTCGCCCACGGCCACACGGGTCAGCGAGCGATGGCGTATGTGTTCGCGCCGGATGCACAGGGCGCTCTTCCGGACGACGTGCGCGGAATCGTTTCCCGTTTCTTCTTTCCCAAGCACGGCGCCGTCGTCGAGGATCCCGGCACCGGTTCCGCCTGCGCTAATCTCGGCGGTTGGCTGATCGCCACCGGCGCCAAGTTGCCGCAACGCCTCGCCATCGCGCAAGGCGATGCCGTCGGCCGACCCTGCCGGTTGGGGCTCGAGGTGACAGCCGATGCGAGAATCCGCGTTTCCGGGCGCGTCGTCGAACTCGCCCGCGGCACGGTCAAGCTGTAGCGCGCGAAACGCCCTCGTCGGAAGGCAGGACCACCCACTGTTACGCGCTGTTACATCTTGCATGAGACGGGCGTCGGAATCGGAGCGATCATGGGCCACAATCCTGCCAGCCCGATGATGCGTTTCGCGCCGCCCCTCCTTCGATCCACCGTCGTTGCGCTGTCGTTCGCGTCAGCCCTTGTGCAACCGGTGCTCGCCGCCACCGGCCCCGTGCTGGGGTACGACGACGCGCGACACCTGCTTGCCCGCACCGGATTCGGCCCGACGGATGCCGAGGTCCGCGTCTATGCGGCACTGACGCGTGACGCAGCGGTCGCGAAATTGCTGCTCGACACGAGCACGGTCGCGTTTACGAAGCCTCCGGCGTCCGCAACCGATGCCGATTCGCTGCCGCCTCCCCGCGGCGAAAACGCTACCGAGGCCGAGCGCAAGGCTTTCGTCCAGCAGCAGATCCGTGAAGGCCTCGAGCTACGCGCGTGGTGGGTCGAGGAAATGGTGACGACGAAGTCTCCGCTGACCGAGCGGATGACACTCTTCTGGCACAACCATTTCGTGTCGGGACAACCGAAGGTGCGCCTTTCGCGACTCATGTACCAGCAGAACGCCACGCTTCGCGCGCACGCGCTCGGCAATTTCGGAATGCTACTGCACGCGGTCGCCAAGGACCCCGCGATGCTCGTCTACCTCGACGGCGTGCGGAATCGAAAGGGCGCGCCCAACGAGAACTTCGCGCGCGAGGTGATGGAGCTCTTTACGCTCGGCGAGGGAAACTACACCGAGAAGGACATCAAGGAGGCCGCGCGGGCCTTCACTGGCTGGAGCGTCGACCGCGCGACGGGTCAATACCTGTTTCGTCCCGCCCTGCACGACTACGGCGTCAAGACGGTGCTCGGCAAGAGCGGACGATTCGACGGTGACGACGTGCTGGACCTCCTGCTCGCGCGGCCCGAGACCGCGCAGTACGTGACCTCGAAACTCTGGCGCGAGTTCGTCTCGCCCGACGTCGATCCCATGGAAGTGCGCCGCATCGCCGCGCGCTTCCGCGACTCGTCCTACGATATCCGGGTCGTGCTCTGCGAAATCCTTACGTCCAAAGCGTTCTACGCGAGCGAAAATCGCGGCACCCTGGTCAAGTCGCCGGTCGAGCTCATCGTCGGCACCGTGCGCGTGTTTGATCTGCGACCCGATCGAACGCTTCCGTTCGCGTACGCCGCGGCAGGCATGGGGCAGAACCTTCTCGCGCCGCCGAACGTCAAGGGCTGGCCGGGTGGCGAGACGTGGATCAACACGACCACCCTCCTGTCGAGAAAGCAGTTCGTCGATCGGCTGACGCGCGCCGACGACACGCCGGCGCCGACCGCGTCGGCCATGGCCGACGGCAATGCGGATGCCGTCCGCCGGCAACGCTTCATCCGCCAGATGGATCGGGGGCTTTCCGGCGTCCATTTCGACAGCGACCCGTGGATGACACGGTTTCCCGGCGAGACCCCCGTCGAGCGCGCGCGCTGGGCGCAGCGGCTGCTGCTCCCCGTAGAGCCGCAGCAGGCGACGGATCTGTCGGCCGACTCGCTTGCCGTCGTGCGCGGACTCGTGCTCGACGCGGCTTATCAACTGAAGTAATTCCGGGGAACGCGATGGACCGCCGTCACTTTCTCAAGTCGTCACTTTCTGTTGCGGCGGCATGTGCAACGGGCGTCGGCGCAGCGTCGGTTTCCTTCGCCGCGGGCCGGGTCGACGCCGGCTATCGGAATCTGCTGGTGATGATCGAATTGAAGGGGGGAAACGATGGCCTCAACACCGTCGTGCCCTTCGAGGATCCGACGTACTACGCGCTGCGGCCCAAACTCGCAATTGCCCGCGATGCCGTCGTACAGCTCGCTCCCCGCGCCGGACTGCATCCGGCGCTGGCTCCGATCCTGCCGCTCTGGGAGGATCGGCAACTCGCGATCCTGCAAGGCGTCGGCTACCCCGCGCCCAATCTGTCGCATTTCCGGTCGATCGAGATCTGGGACACCGCATCGCCCTCCGACGTCTATCTGCAGGACGGATGGCTGACGCGTGTGTTCGGCGCGACCCCGCCGCCGCGTGCCTTTGCCGCCGATGGCGTCATCATCGGTACCAACGACCTGGGCCCGCTCGCCGGCGCGGGCACGCGCGCCGTCGCCCTGTCGAACACCGACCAGTTCCTCCGCCAGGCGCGATTGGCCGCCCCCGCGGGCGCGGCGCAGAACAAGGCGTTCCGGCACATCCTGAAGGTCGAGGCCGACATCGTGCAGGCGGCCACAC
This sequence comes from Betaproteobacteria bacterium, assembly GCA_039931775.1. Classification (GTDB taxonomy): domain Bacteria; phylum Pseudomonadota; class Gammaproteobacteria; order Burkholderiales; family Casimicrobiaceae; genus CAIWHR01. Next base: position 161,235 of record JBDTRG010000041.1, read on the forward strand.
ACCTCGATGGACGGCACGCATTCAAGACCGAGTTTCCGCAAGGCGGCTTCGGCGCCGCGATTCGCACCGCCTGCCAGATCGTCGCCAATCCATCGGGGGTCGCGATTGTGCGCGTCACGCTGTCCGGCTTCGATACCCACGTCGGCCAGCTCCCCACGCAGGCGCGCCTGCTCGGCGAACTGGCTCGCGGCATCGTTGCGCTCAAATCGGCGCTCACCGAACTCGATCGCTGGAACGACACCCTCGTGCTGACGTACGCGGAGTTCGGCCGCCGGCCGCGCGAGAACCTCTCGAACGGGACCGATCACGGGACAGCCAGCGTGCAATTCGCGCTCGGCGGACGCGTCGCGGGCGGCCTCTACGGCGAGGCGCCATCGCTCGACCGGCTGTCGGGCGACGGCAATACCGCTTTCGCGCTCGATTTCCGAAGCGTGTACGCGACCGTTCTGGAGAAGTGGTGGGGCGTCCCCTCCCAGCCGGCGCTGGGTGGAACCTTTGCGCCCGTGCCCTTCGTCAAGGCTTGATTTTCGCGGCCCTCGAAACATGCCGCGGCAGGTTCAAGCAGTCGCGTTGGCGTCCCACGCAGCGATGAACTCCGCCCAATGCGGCGCCGGCGTTGCAGCGATCCTCTCGCGCGCGAGCGAAATTTCCTTTGCGTATTCGCCGGCCGAGAGCTCGCCGCGCAGCAGCCGGAAGCGCTGGTAGACGAGGTAGGTGTTCAGCACGTCCGTTTCGCAATAGCGACGGACGTCGTCGAGCTTGCCGGCCAGGACCGCACCGTGGACCGCGCTGCCGTCCATGCCGAGCTTGCCGGGAAATCCGCACAGCCGCGCCACCGCATCGAGACCGGCGGAAGCCCGCGGCTGATACATCGCGAGCACGTCCATCAGGTCGAGATGGCGCGTGTGATAGCGCCCCAGGTAGCTGTTGTATTTGAAATCGCGGTCGTCGTCGCCCCAGTCCCAGAATTTCGCCGCGGTCACGCCGTGCATCAGCGCGCGGTAGTTCAGCACCGGCAGGTCGAAGCCGCCGCCGTTCCAGGAGACGAGCTGCGGCGTGTGCTTGTCGATCAGGTCGAAAAACCGGCGGATGAGTTCCGGCTCCGAATCGCTCGCCGTTCCGACCGACGCAATCTTGAATCCGGCGCCGTCGCGCAGCGCGCAGGCGATGGCCACGACCGCCTGATATTGCAGTGGCATGAAATCGCTGCCCGTCTGCATTCGCCGCTTTTGCGTGAACCAGTCGAGCGCCGCATCGTCGGCGAGGTCCGGCGGCAGCTGCTGCGCGCACCGCAGCCCGGCAATGTCGGGAACGGTCTCGATGTCGAAGGCGAGTATCGGCGTCATCGGCTCACGCCGGAAACACGCCGGTCGAGAGGTACCGGTCGCCGCGGTCGCAGACGATGAAGACGACGGTCGCGTCGGCCACCTGCTGGGCCACACGCAACGCGACGACGCACGCGCCGCCCGCGGAGACGCCGGCGAAGATGCCCTCCTCCGCAGCCAGCCGGCGAGTCATCTCTTCGGCGTCCGCCTGCGTCACCTGTTCGACTTGATCGACGCGCGCCTTGTCGAAGATTTTCGGTACGTAGGCATCCGACCATTTGCGAATGCCGGGAATCTGCGAGCCTTCCGATGGCTGCGCACCGATGACCACGATCGCCGGGTTTTTCTCCTTGAGGAATCGCGACACGCCCATGATCGTGCCGGTCGTTCCCATGGCCGAGACGAAATGCGTGATTTTTCCTTCGGTGTCGCGCCAGATTTCCGGTCCGGTCCCGCGGTAGTGCGCAAGTGGATTGTCGGGGTTGGCGAACTGGTCGAGGATGACCCCCTTGCCTTCGTCGCGCAGCGTCACCGCGACGTCGCGCGCGTGTTCCATGCCGCCGGACTTCGGCGTCAGCAGCAGTTCGGCGCCATAGGCGCGCATCGCCTGCCGGCGCTCGATCGACAGGTTGTCCGGCATCACGAGAATCATCCGGTAGCCCTTCATCGCGGCGACCATCGCCAGCGCGATTCCGGTGTTCCCCGACGTGGGCTCGATCAGCGTGTCGCCAGGCTTGATGTCGCCGCGCTTTTCGGCCTCGACGATCATCGAGAGCGCCGGCCGGTCTTTCACGGAGCCGGCAGGATTGTTGCCTTCGAGCTTGCCGAGGATGACGTTCGACGTGCTGCCCGGAATGCGCGTCAGGCGAACGAGCGGCGTGTTGCCGACGGTGGATTCGAGCGTGGGATACATGGGCGGAATGGGATTCTGACGGAACCATTGTAACGGAGCGGATGCCCGGCTCGGGACGCGAAACTCGGTCGCGCAGAGGCGTCCGACCGGGTGTCGTGGCACGCACGCGCGTCGAGGTCGCGATGCTCGACCCGAAAGCAACGACCCCGCCTCGAGGGCGGGGTCGGTTGCTTCGAGCCGAATCGGCGACTACTTCTTCGCCGGCTCCGCCGCTTTCTTCGCTTCGGCGGCCGCCTTGTCCTTCGCGGCCTTGGCGTCGGCAGCCGCCTTGTCCTTCGCTGCCTTGGCATCGGCATCGGCTTTCGTCTTCGCGGCCTTCGCATCCGCGTCGGCCTTCACCTTTGCCGCCTTCGCGTCCGATTCGGCCTTGGACTTGGCGGCTTTTGCGTCGGAGTCGGCCTTGGCTTTCGCGGCCTTCTCTTCCTTCGCTGCCTTCGCCTTGGCCGCCTTCTCTTCCTTGGCTGCCTTCGCATCCGCCGCCGTCTTTTCCTTTGCGGTCATCGCGGGAGCGGGTGCAGCGGCCTTCGGCGCTTCCGCCTTCATCGGCGCCGCCGCGGCTGCGGCCGGGGTGGCCGCGGGAGCTGCGGCTGCCGGGGCCTTGGGCGCTTCCGCCTTCATCGGCGCCGCCGCGGGAGCCGCCGCCGGCGCTGCTGCCGCCGCCTTGGGCGCTTCGGTCTTCATCGGCGCGGCAGCCGGCGCTACCGGCGTCGACGCCCCCGAGACCGAGATCAGGCCCTTCAGTTTGGTGAATTCGCCTTCCTTGATCCCGCTGACCTTCATGATGTCTTCGGGCGTCTTGAAGTTTCCATTCGCCTTGCGGTAGTCGAGGATGGCCTGCGCTTTCACGGGGCCGATGCCCGGCAGCCCGTCGAGCTCCTCCTTGGTTGCCGTATTGATGTTGATGGCGGCGAGCGCCATTGCTGAAAACAAAAGCGCGACGATAAACAACAGAAGCCGTTTCATTGAGGTTCTCCGTTTTGGGTGGTGAGCGGGTGCGCCGCACCGGCGCCCAAACAACCCTGGCGCGGGGACAATAACGCGGCGTGCATGTTACGGGTTGACCTGCCCCGCAGCAAGCGCGGTGCACCCTGCCGTTCACGGGGAACGCCCGGGATGTCAGCGCTTGCTGCTCCCCGGGGGGTCGGACTTGCCCGCCATGGTCACCTCGCCCTTGGCCGCGCGCTGGGGCGTCCCGGCCGCCTTCGCAGGCGCCTGCTGGACGGGCTTGGTGGTGGCACCGGCGACCGTCAGCTCGCCTTTGAGTTTCTCGAAGCGCTTGGCGCCGATACCCTTGACGTCCTTCAGCTCCTCGATCGATTTGAACGGCCCATGCGCCTTGCGGTGATCGAGGATGGCTTGCGCCTTCGCGGGCCCGATACCCGGAAGGGCAACGAGCTCGTCCTTGGTCGCGGAGTTGAGATTGATCGCGGCAAGTGCCGCGCCAGAGAAAAGCGCAAGTACGAGCGCCAACAGCATTCGTTGCATGGTGTCCTCCTTCGTCGATGGAAAGGCACACGGTGATCCGGGCGCCGCGCGGAGTGCGCGGTCCCTGACCGTGTCCTGCCCAAGCTACGCGGAGGAGTCGCGCTTTGAAATCAGCCGTTCGACGTAGCGTCCGACGCCTTCGTCGATGGCGGTCATCGGCTCGCGATAACCGGCCGCGCGAAGCCGCGCGAGATCGGCCTCGGTGAAACTCTGGTACCTCCCTTTGAGCCCTTCCGGAAACGGCACATAGGTGATTGTGCCGTCCGAAACGAGATCGGCGACGGACCGGCTCCCTTGGCCGGCCGACTTGCGGCACGCATTGATCGTCACTGCCGCAACGGCGTTGAACGTTGCCGCCTTTCCGCTGCCGAGATTGAAGATCCCGCTTCGTTCGGGGTGGTCGAGAAAGTCGAGATTGACCTTCGCGACGTCGTCGACCCAGACGAAGTCGCGGCGCTGCTCGCCCGCAGCGTAGCCGCCCGAACCTTCGAACAGCCGGACACGTCCCTCGCTCGCATACTGGTTGCAGAAGTGCAGGGCGACCGACGCCATCCGACCCTTGTGCTGCTCGCGTGGGCCGTAGACGTTGAAGTAGCGAAATCCGGCGATCTGCGCCGTGCGCTCCGGCAACATCCGCCGCACGTACTGGTCGAAGAGAAATTTCGAATATCCGTAGACGTTGAGCGGGGCTTCGCATTCGCGCTCCTCGCGAAACACGGCGCCGCTTCCGTAGACCGCGGCACTGGACGCGTACAGAAACGGCACGTCGTTGTTCTGGCACCAGTCGAGCAGCGCAACCGAGTAGCGGTAGTTGTTGCGCATCATGTAGCGTCCGTCGGCCTCCATCGTGTCGGAACAGGCCCCCTGATGGAACACCGCGGCAATCTCGTCGTCGAAGTCGCCGTCGGCGAGCCGCTCGAGGAAGTCGTCCTTGTCGACATATTCCGCGATCTCGCAGTCAACGAGGTTCGCGAATTTTCCCGAATGCACCAGGTTGTCCACGGCGATGATTCCCGTTTCGTCGCGATCGTTCAGCGCACGAACGATATTCGCGCCGATGAAACCCGCTGCGCCGGTGACGACGATGTACACGTTGGACTCCTACAGTTCGAGGTCGATGTGCGGAACGTTGGTCACGACGAAGGGCACGCGCTGGGACACGGCGCAGAGCAATTCATATCCGACCGTCGACGACGCGTTCGCGACGTCGTCCACCGGCAGCCCTTCGCCCCAGAGCACCACGGGACTGCCGACTTGCGCCTCGGGCACGTCCGTCAGGTCCACCGTGAGCATGTCCATCGACACGCGTCCCGCGATGCGCGCCTTCTTGCCGCAGACGAGCACCGGCGTGCCGTTCGGCGCGTTGCGCGGGTAGCCGTCGGCATATCCGCAGGCGATGACCCCGATCCGCTGCGCCCGGGTCGCGGTATGCGTGGCGCCGTATCCGACGCTGTCGTTCGGCCGCAGCGCCTGCACGCCGATAATCTGCGAGCGCAGCGTCATCACCGGCGCTACCCCGATCGACGCCGCCGAGTCGAACGGAAACGGCGTCCCGCCGTAGAGCATGATTCCCGGCCGGACGATGTCGCCGCCGACGCTCGCGTACCGGACCACCCCGGCCGAATTCGCGATCGATCGCGGATACGGCAGGCCGCGGCACGCCGCGTTGAACGTGGCGAGCGCGTCCTTGATCCCATCCTCCTCGTCTGCGCGCGCCAGATGGGTCATCAGCCTCAGCACGGCGACCGAATCGCAGTGATTGAGGCGTTCGACGAGGCGCGTCACGTCGGCCGGCGCGATCCCGAGGCGGTTCATTCCCGTATTCACCTTGGCGAACACCTCGAGCGGACGCGTGAGCCTCGCGCGCTCGAGCATCCGCACCTGGTCCTCATTGTGGACGACAACAGCGAGTCGTTTCGCCGCGATCTCGGGCAACTCGTCCGGCGTGAAGAATCCTTCGAGCAGCAGGATGCGCCGGACGTAACGAGCGGCGCGCAACGCGATTGCGGCGTCGAGCTCGACCAGCGCAAGTCCGTCGGCATCGGCAAGCGCCGGAAGCACGCGCAAGAGTCCGTGCCCATAGGCGTTCGCCTTGACGACCGCGACCTGCTGCGCGTCCGGCGCGAGTGCGCGCGCACGCGCCAGGTTGTCCCGCAGCGCGGGAAGACTCAGCTGGGCGTAGAGCGGGCGGGCCATCGCGGGCGTTCCGGAAAGGTTGGCGAAGACCGGGGATGGCTTTATGGCAGATGGGCGCTCAAGGCGGATGCCGTTCTGGCAGAGTGGCAATCGTGGTATAAAGCGCGGGCTGCGGGCAATACCGGACAATTATACCGAAAGCCCGTTTCGCTTCGCGCTTCCGCGGAGACCCGGCCACGCCGCGGAGGATGATGAAGTCCGGCTTTTACACGATCATGGCGGCGCAGTTTTTCAGCTCGCTCGCTGACAACGCGCTGTTGATTGCCGCCATCGCCATGCTCCGCGATCTGAACGAGCCGGGATGGATGACCCCTGCGTTGAAGCAGAGCTTCGTCCTCTCGTACGTGTTGCTCGCGCCACTGGTCGGCGCGTTCGCCGACTCGATGCCGAAGGGCCAGGTGATGCTGATCACCAACGGCGTCAAAGTCGTCGGATGCCTGTTGATGCTGTTCACGCTCCACCCGCTCGCCGCCTACGCGGTCGTCGGTGTCGGCGCGGCCGCGTACTCGCCGGCGAAGTATGGGATTCTCACCGAGCTCCTTCCGCCGCAGCAGCTCGTCGTCGCCAACGGATGGATCGAGGGTACGACCGTCGTGTCGATCATCCTCGGCGTGCTGACCGGCGGCGCGCTGATCGGACCCAACGTCGCGACATCGCTGCTGCACTTCGATCTGCCGTATCTCGACACCGGCGTCGAGACGCCGCCGGAGGCCGCGATCAGCGTGATCATGGTGTTCTACATCGTCGCCGCGATTTTCAATTGCTTCATTCCGAACACCGGCGTCGACCATCGGATGGTCAACCGCAATCCGGCCTTCCTCATCCGAGAATTCGCGCACTGCACATTGCTGCTCTGGCGCGATAAGCTGGGACAGGTGTCGCTCGCAACGACCACGCTGTTCTGGGGTGCCGGCGCGACACTGCAGTTCATCGTGATCGACTGGGCCGCCAAGGCTTTGCACCTCGACCTGTCGCAGGCGTCGATGCTCCAGGGAGTCGTCGCCGTCGGCATCGCGATCGGCGCCGTGATCGCCGCGCGCAGCGTGTCGTTGCGCGGCGCCGTCCGCGTGCTGCCGATCGGCGTGATGATGGGCATCATCGTCATATCGATGATCTTCGTGACCCAGATCCCGCTGGCGGTCGCGCTGCTGGTCGGGATCGGCGCCTGCGCGGGCTTTTTCGTCGTGCCGATGAACGCGCTGCTCCAGCATCGCGGCCACGTGCTGATGGGCGCCGGCCATTCGATCGCCGTACAGAACTTCAACGAGAATATCGGGATCCTCGTGATGGTCGGACTCTACGGCCTGATGGTGAGCTCGGGCATGAACGTAGACATCGCGATCGTGATGTTCGGTCTCTTCGTCTCGGGAACGATGGCGCTCGTGATCTTCCGCCACCGGCGCAATCATGCCAAAGGCGACATGCTGCACCTCGTCGCGGGCGACCCGCAGCACAATCCGCCGGCGGCCAAGCCCGGGCACGGCACCTGAGGCGATGCCGCCAGCGAAACCAGGGGCTAAAGCACGACCGGCCGGTCCGGCAGCTCGTTACCGCCCGACCTTTCGTCGCGCGGGTAGTGCCGGGCCAGCAGCGCATTGATGTCGGCGAGCCCGGCCTCGACACCATCGGCGTAACGTCCGTCGCGAAACGCCGCCTCCATCTTCCGGCAAACGCCTTCCCACGCCGACTCACCGACGCAGCCGTGAATGCCGCGGTCGGCGACGATCTCCACATCGCGATCGGCGAGAAGCAGATAAACGAGGACACCGCAGTTTTCCTCGGTGTCCCAGATGCGCATCAGCCCGAAGGCCTCGATCGCGCGTTCGCGCGGCGTCAACCCGCGCCACACGCGCACCGTCGGCAGCGCGGGTTCGACGGCGAATCGCAGTTGCCCGCGATGCTGCTTCTCGCCGTCGGCGATCAACGCTTCGATGCGCGCGAGCGCCGCGGCCGGAAACGCGCGTCGCACGTCCACGTGATCGGTCGCGAGGTGGCGAAAGAATCGGCCGAGCGGGCTTCGACGGGCCATCGTTTCGATTCCCCTCACCAGTTTCCCGACGCGCCGCCGCCGCCGAAACTGCCGCCGCCGCCAGAAAAACCGCCCCCACTGGAGGACCCACCACCTCCGCCTCCGCTCCACCCGCCGCCGCCGGAGCTCCATCCGCCGCCGCGCCCCGCCGACTGCGCGAAGTCCAGCAACAGAAACAGGAAACCGACGATCGCGCCGAAGATCGCAACCACGATCGAGCTCGTGAAAAGCCAGGCACCGATGCCCCCTGCCACGGCACCGACCGTCGACGCGACCATCCGGCCGGCGATCTTGCGCAAGATGCCGCCGACGACGATCACGCCGATGATCAAGGGGAAGATGGCGTCGGGGCTAAACGAGAGGCCCTTGGCCCGCGTGCTCGTCGTGCTCGGTGCCGCCAGCGGCGCGCCCGAGCCGACCACCGCGATGATCCGGTCGACGCCTGCATCGATACCCGCCGCGTATTTGCCCTCGCGAAACGACGGAGCGACATTTTCGGCGATGATCCGCCGCGCCGTGACGTCGGTGAGCACGCCCTCGAGGCCGTACCCGACCTCGATCCGCATCTTCCGGTCATTCTTGGCGACCAGGAACAGCGCACCGTTGTCCTGCCCCTTGCGGCCGATCTTCCACTTCTCGGCAACCCGCAGCGAGTACGACTCGATCGGCTCCGGCTGCGTCGTCGGTACGATCAGCACGGCGAGCTGGTTCGACGTGCGCGCCTCCCAGTCGGCGAGTTTCGCCTCCAGGGCCGCCGCCTCGGCTTTCGACAGCGATTGCGTGAGGTCGGTAACCCGCGAGGCGAGCGCCGGGATCGGCAGCAGGCCGTCGGTGCCGGTTTCCCAAGCTTGCGCCGACGCAACGTGCGCCGCGACCATCAGCGCGGCAGCGCAGAGCACCGCGGCGACGTGCGCGACGCTCGCTCGGACGCTTGCCACCGGCGGCGCGAACGTGCTCAACGCGGCGTGATCAATAGCCCTTCTTGAGCAGATCCGCTGCGGGATCCGCCGAAGTCGCTGCCTTCGCGTCGCCTTTCGGCGCCGGCACCACCCCTGGTGCGCCGGGCGCCGGCATGGCCGATGGCGCAGCGCCTCCCGGCGTCGCCGCCGGCTTGTTGAAGTCGACCTTCGGCGGCGCGCTGACCGCGGCCTCGTTCTCGACCGTGAAGTTGGGCTTCACGTCCATCTTGAACACCATGGCCGTCAAGTTGGTTGGAAACTGCCGGACGGTCGTATTGAACTCCTGCACCGACTTGATGTATCGGTTGCGCGCGACGGCGATCCGGTTTTCGGTGCCCTCGAGCTGCGCGGTCAAGTCGCGGAACAGCGCGTCGGACTTCAACTGCGGATAATTCTCCGCGACGACGAGCAGCCGCGACAGCGCGCTCTGCAGCTCGCTCTGCGCCTTGATGAATTTCTGGAACGCCACCGGGTCGTTCACAAGCTCCGGCGTCGCCTTGATGCTGCCGACGCTCGCCCGCGCGTTCGTGACTTCCGTCAGGACCTTTTCTTCCTGCGCGGCGTAGCCCTTCACCGTGTTGACGAGGTTCGGGACGAGGTCGGCGCGGCGCTGGTACTGGTTAAGCACTTCGGACCACGCCGCCTTGATGCTTTCATCCAGGCGCTGCAGGTCGTTGTACCCGCACCCGGCCAGCGTCAGCGTTGCGAACACGGCGAAAAGGCCAGCGAGTTTGCGAATCATGTTTCCTCCGGACGGGAATTCGTGGGCAGGGGGAGCGCTGCGGTGTTCAAGATGGGGCTGCGACGCGCGCACCGCAAGCGGCAAAGCGATGAAAGGGGCGATCAGGGGGGCAAAATCCCGACTTGCGCCGGATCGGCGGCGGCATCGGCGGCCCGCAGCGTTCGCCTCGCGAACACCAGATCCTCCCATGCCTTCGACTTGTCGGGCAAGTTTCGGAGCAGGTACGCCGGGTGATAGGTGACGACGAGCGGGACGTTGCGATAGCGGTGGACGCGCCCGCGAAGGCTCGCGATCGTGGCATCGACGCCGAGCAACGTCGCCGCCGCGCTCCTGCCCAGCGCGACGATCAGCTTCGGCCGGATCAGCGCGATCTGGCGGTCGAGGTAGGGGCGGCATGCGTCGACCTCGCGCGGCTCGGGCGTCCGGTTGTTGGGCGGCCGGCACTTCAAGACGTTGGCGATATAGACGTTCTGTCCGCGCTTCATGCCGAGCGCCGCCAGCATGTTGTCGAGGAGCTTGCCGGCCTGCCCGACGAACGGCTCGCCTCGCAGGTCTTCCTCGCTTCCCGGCGCCTCGCCGACGAAAAGCCAGTCGGCCCGGGCGTCGCCGACGCCCGGGACCGTTTTTTTGCGACTGTGCGCCAGTCCGCACGCAGTGCATGCATCGACATGCACGGCGAAGTCGCGCCACTCGAGCACCTCGATCCGCGCCACGCGTGCCTCGGGCGTCGGATCCGTCGCCGCGAAGGACGTCGGGGCCGCGCGGTCATCGGTTGCATCGGAAGCGGGCATCGCGGTGCGACCGCTCATCGAACCGCGCAGCCGCCAGGTCGGCGCGAGCCCCAGTTCGGCCAGGATGTCGTCGCGATCGACCATGCGGGGCGCGCCGCTCAGGCGGCGACGGGAGGACCGCCGGGGAGCGCGCGGCGCATCACCAGCGCATCCTCGCGCGGGTCGTCTGCCGCAGCGCCGGGATAGTAGCCAACGCGCCGCGCGACTGGCGCGAATCCTTCGGCTTCATAGAGGCCGATCGCAGCGACGTTCGACGCGCGAACCTCGAGAAAAACCTGCCCGGCGTTGAGCCACCGCGCGTCATCGACGAACTGGCGAAGCAGCGTGCGGCCGAGCCCTTCGCGGCGCGAGTCGGGGACGACCGAAAGGTTGAGGATCTGGGCTTCCCCGGGCGCCAGCATCAGCACGCCATAGGCGACGATCAGGCTCTCGCGCTCGCCGACGCGCGCTGCATATCCGGCCGCCATCGCATCGCGGAAATTGCCGATCGTCCATGGCGATGGGTGAATCTGCGCCTCGAGGATGGCGACGTAGGCGATGTCGCCTTCGCGCAGCGGCCGCCAGACGATGTCCGGCCTCGGGATGTGCGATGGAAGTGTTGCCACGAGCAAAGTGCCGTCAGAGCCGAAGGCCCGCTTCCCGCTCGGCAGTGGTCAACGCGACGCGGTGCCGCACGTAGATCGGCAGCGCATCCGCCGCCGCGACGCCTTCGCCCGCAGCGAGCGGCGCCAGCGCGAGTTCGCCGATCGCCTGTGCCGTCGGGTGAGCGTCGGGCGCGACTTTCGTCAGCGCGAGTTGCGACGCGAGCGCGGGATAAACCGCAAATCCGCCTCCGGCACCTGCCCACTTCCCACTCGCGTTCGGCAGGCAAAGCGCGAGCTCTCCCGGTGCGACCACCGCAGGCGCCGCGACCTCCCGCCACCGCTCCGCGTCCCGAGCGTAGGCCGCGACGTAGACCTCGTGCATACGTGCATCGAGGCAAGCAACGACGCAGGGCCATCCCTGATCGCGAAACACCTGCTGTGCAAGCGCCGCCAGCGTCGGGATCGGGACCACGGGCAGATTTCCGGCAAAGGCGAGCCCCTGCGCAACGCCGCAGCCGATGCGAATCCCGGTGAACGATCCCGGACCGGCGCCGAATGCGATGCCCTCGAGATCGCGCAGCGCCCACCCCGCGTCGACGAGCGCTGCGTCGACCATCGGCAGGAGCCGCTCCGAGTGCGCATGGCCCACCCGTTCGTCGCGACGCTGCCAGTGTGTGCCGTCACCGACGGCGACGCTGCACCATTCGGTCGAGGTTTCGAGCGCGAGGATACGCATGGGTCAAATTCTACTCGACCGGTAAGGCTTCGCGTGCCGCGCGTCGCCAGAGCGGCCCGGCCGCGCAGTTACAATCGAAGCTCGAGCGCACCGCCATCGCAATGTCCAATTCTCCGACCGCCGATCCGTCGCAAACCGCTCCCCCACCGGGCGACGTGGTCGTCACGTCGCTCGATCAGGAGGGACGCGGTATGGCGCGCGTCGACGGCAAGGCTATCTTCGTGGAAGGCGCGCTGCCTGGGGAGATCGTGTCGATCACGACGCTCCAGCGAAAGCCTTCCTACGAAATCGCGCGAACCGACACCGTGCTGAAGGCAAACGCCGCGCGCGTCGATCCGCGCTGTCCGCACTTCGGCGTTTGCGGCGGCTGCTCGCTGCAGCACTTTGACCCCGCCGCTCAGGTCGCGGCGAAGCAGCGCACGCTGGAGGACACGCTGTGGCATCTGGGACGCGTGCGTCCTGGGCAGATCCTGCCGGCGATACACGGGCCTGCGTGGCGATACCGGCACCGCGCGCGGTTATCCGTCCGACGCGTCGCCAAGAAGGGTGGCGTGCTCGTCGGCTTTCACGAACGGAAGTCGAGTTATGTCGCCGATATGACTTCCTGCGAAATCCTGCCGCGCCGGATCTCTGATCTGTTGCCCTTCCTTCGGGCGCTCATCGACGGGTTGACGGTGCGCGACCGGCTGCCGCAGATCGAGCTCGCAGTCGGCGACGGTGTCGACGCTGCGCACGTGCTCGTCCTGCGGATACTCGAGCCCCTCGCGAGTCCCGATGTGGCGGCCCTCGACCACTTCGCCGACCGCCATGGCGTGCAGTTCTATCTGCAGCCCGGGGGTCCGGCAACGGTGGCACCTTTGGGTTCGGACGCACCGCGCCTGTCCTTCGAGCTTCCCGAGTTCGATCTCGTGTTTCCGTATTCACCGACCGATTTCACGCAGGTCAATCCGGCGATCAATCGCTCGCTGGTGCGGCGCGCGATGGCGATGCTTGACCCGCGACCCTTCGAGCGCATCGCCGATTTCTTTTGCGGGATCGGCAATTTCACGCTGCCGATCGCGCGGCGCGGTGCATCCGTCGTCGGGTTCGAAGGCAACGCGGCGCTCGTCCGCCGTGCCGAGGAGATCGCCGTCCTCAACGGGCTCTCGCCGCGGGCGACGTTTCGCGTGATGAATCTGTTCGACACCACGCCCGAAGGGCTCGAGGCTCTGGGTCCGCTCGACAAGATCGTCGTCGACCCGCCGCGCGAGGGCGCGATCGCGCTGGTGAAGGCGCTGCCGGGTGACGGCACCCCGCGGCGGATCGTCTACGTCTCGTGCAATCCGGCGACCCTGGCGCGCGACGCCGGGGTCCTGGTCCACGACCATGGGTACGAACTCGCCGCCGCGGGCGTCATCAACATGTTCCCGCACACCGCGCACGTCGAATCGATCGCCGTCTTCGATCGCTGACTCGAGCCACCCGTGGATGGCGCGATTTCCGGGGGGATGTGAGGGCACACATCGGGCTCAGGGTGTTCATGCGCCCGCTGGAGGCCCTCACATCCCCCCGAAACGTGCAGCCTTGTCACGCGTCGAGGGCACCAAAAAAAACGGGGCAACTCGCGTCGCCCCGGAAATCGCTGTTGGTGCT
>JBDTRG010000042.1:0-22243 GCA_039931775.1 Betaproteobacteria bacterium
TCGTGAGCGGCGTCTGGCACATCAGGTCGAGCGTGCGGCCGATCGCGCCTTCGGACGAATTTTCCACCGGGACGACCGCATTGTCGGTGCGTCCGGACTCCGCAGCGCGAAAGACGTCGTCGATCGTCGCGCAAGGGACTGCGTCGACAAACTGGCCGAAGTGCCGGGCGACCGCGTCGTGCGAGAATGTGCCAGCAGGTCCGAGGTAGGCGATCCGCAGCGTCTGTTCGAGCGCGAGGCAGGCCGACATCACCTGCCGGAACACGCCGGCGACCGCATCGTTCGACAGCGGACCGGCGTTCGCCGATTGCAGCCGCGCCAGCACCTGGGCCTCGCGTTCCGGCCGGTACGCGAGGCCCGTCCCTTTCAACGCGCCGATCGCCTGGGCGTGAGCGGCGCGCGCATTGAGGCGCTCCAGAATCTCCCGATCCAGCGCGTCGATGGCCGCCCGGTGACGGGCGAGCCCCGACGGGTTGTCGTCGTTATCGGCCATCGGTGCGCGCTGCGTGATTCATTGCGGCGGGAGGCCGCAGACAGCGTCCCCGCCGGCAATTCAGATCACTCGTCATCCTCTTCCGTCTCCACGACGCGCTCGAGGCCGGCGAGTTTTTCGCCTTCGCCCAGGTTGATCAGCGTCACGCCCTGGGTCGACCGGCTCATCTCGCGGATCGACTTCACCCTGGTTCGTATCAGGATCCCGCCGGTCGAGATCAGCATCACTTCGTCGTCGGGACGGACCAGCGCGGCTGCGACCACCGTGCCGTTGCGCGCGGTCTGCTGGATCGCGATCATGCCTTTCGTTCCGCGACCGTGCCTCGTGTACTCGACGATCGGCGTGCGCTTGCCGTAACCGTTTTCGGTCGCGGCCAGCACCGACTGCTCCTCGTCCTCGGCGACCAGCATGGAAATCACGCGCTGTCCGCGGCCGAGCATCATGCCGCGCACGCCGTGGGCATTGCGGCCCATCGGACGGACGTCGTTTTCGTCGAAGCGCACGGCCTTGCCGGCCGAACTGAACAGCATCACGTCGTGCGTGCCGTCGGTCAACGCGACGCCGATCAGCGAATCGCCGTCGGTCAGGTCGACGGCGATGATGCCCGACGTGCGCGGACGGGAGAATTCTGACAGCGGCGTCTTCTTCACCGTACCCATCGCGGTCCCCATGAACACGAACTGACTATCCGTGAATTCTCTGACCGGGAGGATCGCGGTGATCTTCTCGCTGTCGGACAGCGGCACCAGGTTGACGATAGGCTTGCCGCGCGCGACGCGCGTGCCTTGCGGAACGCTGTAGACCTTGAGCCAGTACACGCGCCCGCGGTTGGAAAAGCACAGGATGAAGTCGTGCGTGTTGGCGATGAAGAGCTGGTCGATGAAATCGTCTTCTTTCGTCGCCGTCGCCTGCCTGCCGCGCCCGCCCCGTTTCTGGGCGCGATATTCGGCGACGGGCTGGGCCTTCATATAGCCGCCATGCGACAGCGTGACGACCATGTCCTGCGGCGCGATCAGGTCTTCCATCGACAGATCGACGCCTTGCGCGACGATCTCGGAACGACGCGCATCGCCGAACTGATCGCGAATCGCGGTCAATTCGTCGCGAACGATGACCGTGACGCGCGCCGGATTGGCGAGGATGTCGAGGAAGTCGACGATCTGCGTCATCACGTCCTTGTATTCGCCGAAGATCTTGTCCTGCTCGAGGCCGGTCAGCCGCTGCAGCCGGAGCTCGAGGATCGCCTGCGCCTGCGCGTCGGACAGCCGGTAGCCCGGCGGTTTCGCGTCGGCGTGCCAACCGAATTCCTGCGGCAATCCGTCAGGCCGCGCGGCATCGGCGGCGGCGCGGCGCACCATCTCCTCGACGAGCGGCGAGCGCCACACCTTGGCCATCAGCCCGACCTTCGCCTCGGGCGGCGTCGCCGCCGCCTTGATGAGCGCGATGATCTCGTCGACGTTCGACAGTGCGACGGCGAGTCCCTCCAGCACGTGCCCGCGTTCACGGGCCTTGCGCAACTCGAAGCGCGTGCGGCGCACGACGACCTCGCGGCGGTGCTGCAGGAAGTACTCGAGGAAATGCTTGAGGTTCAGAAGCCGCGGCTGGCCGTCGACCAGCGCGACCATGTTCATCCCGAAGCTGTCCTGTAGCTGCGTCAGCTTGTACAGGTTGTTGAGCACGATCTCCGACAGCTCGCCGCGCTTCAACTCGATCACCACGCGCATGCCGGACTTGTCCGACTCGTCGCGCAGGTCGGAAATGCCGTCGAGCTTCTTTTCGCGGACGAGCTCCCCGATCCGGATCAGAAGGTTCGCCTTGTTCACCTGGTAGGGAATCTCGTCGACGATGATCGCCTGGCGATTGCCCTTGTCCAGCTCCTCGACGTGCGTGCGCGCACGCATCACGACGCGGCCGCGCCCCGTGCGATAGCCTTCGTGGACGCCTTCCAGCCCGTAGATGATTCCCGCTGTCGGAAAATCCGGCGCCGGCACGATTTCGATCAGCTCGTCGATCGTGGTTTCCGGATTCGCGAGCAGCGCGAGGCACGCGTTGGCGACTTCATTGAGGTTGTGCGGCGGAATGTTGGTCGCCATGCCCACCGCGATGCCGGACGAGCCGTTGACCAGCAGGTTCGGCAGTCGCGACGGCAGGACCGCGGGCTCCTGCTCCTTGCCGTCGTAATTGGCGACGAAATCGACGGTCTCCTTGTCGATGTCGGCGAGGAGCTCGTTGGCGATCTTCTGCAGCCGGCACTCGGTGTAGCGCATCGCGGCCGGGTTGTCGCCGTCGACCGACCCGAAATTGCCCTGGCCGTCGATGAGCTGGTAGCGAAGCGAGAAATCCTGGGCCATCCGGACGAGCGCGTCGTAGATCGACATGTCGCCGTGCGGGTGGTACTTGCCCATGACATCGCCGACGACGCGGGCGCATTTCACGTACGGCCGATTCCATACGATGTTCGCTTCGTGCATCGCGAACAGCACGCGGCGGTGAACCGGCTTCAATCCGTCCCGGGCATCCGGAAGCGCTCGACCCACGATCACGCTCATCGCGTAATCGAGGTACGAATGCCGCATTTCGGCTTCGAGGCTTATCGGGAGGGTTTCTTTGGCAAACTGCTCCATGGGCGCTTAATTCTTCCTGATTTGGCGTTGCACGGGGTTCGATGGACATTCCGGGGATTGCCCCGATTTTGGGCGCCGCGGGCCCGGACGACCGAGGAACCGCTTCCCAGCCGCCATTGACCGTTCCGCGGCGCTTGGAACGACCGCGGGTGGCTTTTGACCGTCGGCACGCAAGGGCCTTGAAAACGCGCAATTTTATCACGTCGTTGCATTGCCGCGACAGTCCGGGCCAAGGTGTTGGGAAAACCCCACTTTCTTTTGCACCCTACATCCCCCTGTGCTATATTTTCAGGCGAAGCAAGGGATTGGGTGCGACGGTGGTTTATCCAGTTTTCCACCGGGGTGCCGGTCATCAGAGTCCTAAAAACTTGTCCAATACCAAAGCCTAAGGGGTGAAACAATGACTCGTCGTCACGTTACCGGTGCCCTCGTCGGCGCACTCGCCGCGGTGCTTTCCGCGGGTACAGCTGCGCAGCAGACGAACACAACGAACAGCGGTTACGTCCTGGATGCACAAACTCCTCCTACCAACAATGTCTGGCGGAGCGGCAACTACGGCGACCCCAAGATCAGCAATCTCTGCTGGAGGACGGGCTACTGGACGCCGGCAATGGCGATCAAGGAATGCGATCCCGATCTGATGCCGAAGCCCGCGATGGCGCCTCCGCCCGCACCGCCGATGGCGGCGCCCCCGCCCCCGCCGCCTGCTCGGGCTCCGGCTCCGGCCGCGGCCCCGCAGGTGCAAAAGATCACGCTCGCATCCAAGGCGCTGTTCGATTTCGACAAGGCCGTGCTGAAGCCCGAAGGCAAGGCTGCGATCGACTCGCAAATCATCACCAAGCTGAAGGATGTGCAGAAGCTTGAACTGGTCCTGGTCACGGGTCACACCGACCGGATCGGCTCGCAAGCGTACAACCAGAAGCTGTCGGAACGCCGTGCCGATGCCGTCCGCGATTACCTGGTATCGAAGGGTGTCGCCAAGGACAAGATCGAAACACTCGGCATGGGCAAGACGCAGCCGGTACCGGGCGTCACGTGCACGATGAAGGCGATGAAGGAACTGATCGCCTGCCTCGCGCCGAACCGTCGCGTCGAAGTCGAAGTCAAGGGCGAAGCGATCAAGCGCTGAACCGCGACTCCGAAGGTAAAGAAGGCCCCGCGTTCGCGCGGGGCTTTTTTTCGACCTGCGCCGCCGTTGCGCGAGACGGCAGCTATCGCCACCGGGCACGTTCCGCGATACGCTGACCGGATGCAGACCGTCGACCTCCGCGTGGATGCCGGCTGGATCGTGCCGATCGAGCCCGATGGCGCGCTTCGCGATCACGCGTTGATCGTCGATCGGGCCCGCATCGTCGCGCTCCTTCCGGTCGCGGATGCGGATCGCCGCTTCGACGCCGGTGAGCACGTCGCGATGCCGAACCATGTTCTGATGCCAGGGCTCGTCAACGCGCACACGCACGCCGCGATGAGCCTGTTTCGGGGACTGGCCGACGACGTCCCGCTGAAGGTCTGGCTCGAACAGCGGATCTGGCCGCGCGAAGGCAAGTTCGTCGATGCCGGATTCGTCTACGACGGTGCGCGGCTCGCGGCGGCGGAGATGCTGCTCAGCGGCGTCACCTGCTGCAACGACATGTACTTCTATCCGGACGCGAGCGCGCGCGCCTTCCTGGAACTCGGCATGCGAGCGATGCTGGGCCTGCCCGTTCTCGATTTTCCTACACCCTACGCCGCCGATGCGGACGCGTACCTTGCAACAGGCCTCGCCGTTCGCGACGCGCTGAAGCACGAATCGACGCTCGCGTTTTCGCTCGCGCCGCACGCACCGTACACGGTGAGCGACGCGTCGTGGGAAAAGATCGTCGTCTACGCGCGACAACTCGATCTGCCGATCCAGACGCACGTCGCCGAAACCGGACTCGAGGTGACCGAGAGTGTCGCGCGGCATGGGCTCACGCCTCTCGCCCGGCTGCACGCACTGGGGGCAACCGGTCCCGGGTTCATTGCGATCCACGCCGTGCATTTGTCGGAGGACGACATCGCGCTCATTGCGACGCACGGCGGCCATGTCGTGCACTGCCCGGTTTCGAACATGAAGCTCGGCGCCGGCATTGCGCCGGTTGCAGCACTCATGTCCCGGGGCGTCAATGTCGCGCTCGGTACCGACGGCGCGGCGTCCAACAACCGGCTCGATCTGCTGGGCGAGATGCGCATCGCTGCGCTGCTCGCCAAAGTGGCAACCGGCGACCCGTCCGCACTGCCGGCCCAGCGCGCGCTGGCCGCCGCCACGCTGTGCGGCGCGCGGGCGCTCGGCATTGATGCAGCGGTCGGCTCGCTCGTTGCCGGAAAACGCGCGGATGCGATCGCGATCGACCTTTCCGGAATCGCCGCAACCCCCTGCTACGATCCCGTTTCCCATCTCGTTCACGCGGTCGGTCGCGAGGCGGTCACCGACGTGTGGGTGGACGGACGGCGCGTCGTCTCGGGCCGCGAACTCGTGAGTGCCGACGAAGCGTCGATCGTCGCGCGCGCGCGCGCCTGGCAGGAGCGCCTGCAATGAAAGACAAGCGAAGCGACGCTCGGGGGGATCAAACAAGCGCCTGCACGACGTTCCGGACAGCGCCGGGGGCGTCCCCGAAAGCCAATGTCGACGCGGGCGAGCTCGGCAAGTTCGCAACGCTCGCGCATCATTGGTGGGATCCGGACAGCGCGATGTTCGGCCCGCTGCACAAGATGAATCCTCCGCGCCTCGAATGGATCGAGCGAATGGCGGACGGACTGGAGGGCAAGCGGGTCGTCGACGTCGGTTGCGGCGGGGGCATTCTCACCGAAGCGATGGCGGCGCGCGGCGCGGACGCGCTCGGCATCGACCTCGGCGACAAGGCGCTCGGCGTCGCGCGGTTGCACCAGCTCGAATCCGGAGCGGTCGTCGACTACCGCCTCGTTTCCGCGGAAGCGCTTGCGGTCGAGGCGCCCGGGGCCTTCGACGTGGTCACCTGCATGGAACTCCTCGAGCACGTCCCCGAACCCGCGCTCATCATCGGTGCCTGCGCGACGCTCGCGAAACCCGGAGGTGTCGTGATCGTCTCGACCATCAACCGGAATGCCAAGGCGTATGCGCTCGCCGTCGTCGCGGCCGAATACGTGCTCGGTCTGCTGCCGAAGGGTACCCACGACTACTCGAAATTCCTCACGCCCGCCGAGGTCGCCTCGTTCGCACGCCGCGCCGACCTTGCGCCCGCCGGCATCACGGGCATGGCGTACAACCCGTTTGCAAAATCCTTCCGGCAGGTGGTCGACACTTCGGTCAATTACGTGATGGCCTTCCGCCGCCCCGCGGATGCATGAAAGGCCGCACCTGCCGCGGACTGCGCGTATCTTTGCCGTCGACGCGGTCCTGTTCGATCTCGATGGCACGCTTGCCGATACCGCGCCGGACCTCGCCGCGGCGTTGAACCGCGTTCGCGTCGCGCGCGGCCTGGCACCCATGCCGGCGTCTTCGCTGCGCTCGTCGTCGTCGCACGGCGCTCGGGGCATGCTCGGCGCGGGCATGGGCATCGCGCCGGACCACCGCGACTACGCCGAATTGCGCGCGGCGTTCCTCGTGCAATACGAATCCGCGCTATGTGTGGAATCGACGCTTTTCAACGAGGTCGGCATGCTGCTCGATGCGATCGAATCGCGCTCGCTCAAGTGGGGCATCGTGACGAACAAGGCGACGCGCTACACGATGCCGTTCCTCGATCTCATCGGCCTCGGCGGTCGTGCCGGCACGGTCGTCTGCGGCGATACCACCGCACACCCGAAGCCTCATCCGGCGCCACTACTGGCCGCCGCCGAGGCATTGGATGTTTCGCCTGGGCGCTGCGTCTACGTCGGGGACGCCGAGCGCGACGTCATCGCCGGTGTCGCCGCGGGGATGCATACGATCGTCGCGCGGTATGGCTACATCGAGGCCCACGAGCGGCCCGACGCATGGCCTGCGGATGGCGTCATCGACGCTCCGGCGGCGCTGCTCCACTGGTTGCCCGGCGATCGCGGCGTCAAGGGCAAGCCCCCGCATTGACGAAGAGCCAGTCGGCCGGCTTGCCGTCACGGATGCCCGCAACGCGAACCGCCTGGCTCGCGATCAGCGGATTGACGAATGCGACCATAACGTCGTCAACGCCGGCGAGCGCGATGCCGTTCGCCTGCGTCATCCGATCCCCGGTCTTCATCCCGAGCATCGTCGCAAAACCCGATCCGTCGCGGACGGCGAGACCTCCGGCGACCGGCATCAGCACCGCCTTCCAGCTCTCCGGTTGCGATGCGATCCCGGTCAGGAGTTCGGCATTGAGGCGATAGACCGGCCCCTTGTAGCCGGCAGGCGGCGCACAGGCGACACTGCGCGGGCCGGCGCGCGCCGCCGTCGCCGCAACGGCCGCGGCCCCTGCCGTCGTGCGCAATTCGAGGTCGCGGATCTCGCCGCGGTCGCGGATCCGAACGCCGTCCGGTCGTACTTCGACGAGCGTCACGCCGCTGGCGAGATCGGCGCCGGCTTTCACCAGGATCGCCCCACGGTCGGGCGATCGGAACAGCGCATAGCCGGCGCCGCCCGCCTCCGCGAACACACCCAGGAGCCGCGCATCGCCACCTTGCGCGACGGGAGCGTTCCCGACGGCGGCCTGAGGGGCCGAGGCACGACCGAATAGCGGCGTCGCCACGATGGCCGCCGCCCAGCGATCGGGCACGGCAGGAACGACCGCGGGCGCAGCGGCCGGAGCGAACCAGCGCCAGCCCCAAAGCGCGATGACGTATCCGAGCAACGCGATGGCCGCCACGGTGCCGGCCCACGAGGCGACGCGCCAACCCCATGCAGGCGGTGGTGCCCCGATTGGTATTGCGGAATCCGTCACGGTCTCGAGCATGGCGACGCGCGCGCCAGACCTTGCGCAAAAGCGCCGCGGCGGGTCCCGTATACTCTCGCGCTCGCCCGTCGAAACGCCACGTTGAACCCCCGCCTCTCGCGACTGCAGCCGTACCCGTTCGAGCGCCTTCGGCAGTTGTTCGCCGGCATCGCGCCGAATCCTGCGCTGCCGCCCATCAACCTGTCGATCGGCGAGCCGAGGCATCCAACGCCAAAACTCGTCCTCGACGCACTGGCCTCGGCCGGCCGCGGGCTGTCGAATTATCCCACGACGATCGGGGTCCCCGCGCTTCGCGAAGCGATCGCCGGCTGGATCAAACGACGTCACGGCCTGTCCGCCCTGGATCGCGACACGCAGGTGCTTCCGGTGCTCGGCAGCCGCGAGGCGTTGTTCGCGTTCGCGCAAACGGTCGTCGACGGCAGCCGGCCGGGCGCGACGGTGCTGATGCCGAACCCGTTCTACCAGATCTACGAGGGTGCCGCGCTGCTGGCCGGCGCCGAACCGTACTGCGTCAATTCGGTCGCTGCGAGCGGCTTCGCGCCGGCGTGGCGCGACGTTCCGGATGCCGTCTGGGCCCGCACGCAGCTCGTCTACATGTGTTCACCGGACAATCCGACCGGCCGGGTCGCAACCGCCGAAGAGTGGGCGTTTCTGTTTTCCATGTCGGATCGCCATGGCTTCGTCATCGCCGCCGACGAGTGCTATTCCGAGATCTACTTCGACGAGACGCGTCCACCGGTCGGCGCGCTGGCGAGCGCGCACGCACTTGGCCGCGAAGGATTCCCTCGCCTGGTTTCGTTCGGCAGCCTGTCGAAGCGATCGAATGCGCCGGGCCTGCGTTCGGGATACGTCGCCGGCGACGCCGAGCTCTTGAAGGCCTTCCTGCTCTATCGGACGTACCACGGCTCGGCCATGTCGGCCACGGTCGCCGCGGCAAGTGTGGCCGCGTGGGGCGATGAAGCCCATGTCAGGGCCAATCGCGCCGAATACGCGGCAAAATTCGACGAGCTGCAGCCGAAGCTCGCCGAGGTTCTGCCGTGCGCGATGCCCGACGCCGCGTTCTACCTGTGGGCGAAGACGCCGATCGACGACGCGCAATTCACCAGGCGACTGCTGGCCGAGCAGGCGGTGATTGTGCTGCCCGGCAGCTTTCTCGCTCGCGAAGCCCGCGGAACCAACCCGGGCCGGGGTTACGTCCGGATCGCCCTCGTGGGGTCGCGATCGGAGTGCGCCGAAGCGATCGATCGCGTCCTGGCGTTCGCCAACACCCTCTGACCTGTCGGCCGCAGAGGCCTCATTCAACGGGGCACCGCGGCCGCATCGACCCCCTTTCGCGTCCCGCCCCGCCTTAAGGACGCCCCGTCGG
This sequence comes from Betaproteobacteria bacterium, assembly GCA_039931775.1. Lineage (GTDB taxonomy): Bacteria > Pseudomonadota > Gammaproteobacteria > Burkholderiales > Casimicrobiaceae > CAIWHR01. Next base: position 9,388 of record JBDTRG010000042.1, read on the forward strand.
CGATCCGAACGCTCTGTCGCCAAGCCCTCCCTTCGGTCAGCCCGCTCGTAGAATGGCTGCCATGACGCCGAACCCGACGCCCTCGCTCGCCCGCCGCCTTGCCGCCGGCTACGGCAATCTCTCCTGGAAGTACGTGACGCTGCTCTTCGCGTTGAACGCGGCGATCGCCCTCAGCCTCTGGATCGAAGACCCGCGCCCGTACTGGCACCCGTTCATCACGGCGCAATGCTTCGGATTCGTGATCGCGTACTGCGTTCGCACCGCGGCGCCCTGGGATCATCAGGCGTCGTATCGCAGGATCGTCGCAGCGGTCGCCGTCGGTTCCGTGCTGGGGATGACGGTGGCCGCCATCATCAAGCGCTATACGATCGACAGCGGCTACACGCTCGATTACGTGATCGCGCACCGCAAGGGATTCATGCTCACGACCCTCACCGGGTTCGTGCTCGGCCTCATCGCGAGCGTCATCGTCCTCATGCGGATCCGGGGGACGCGCGCTGCCGTCGCATTGCACAAGGCCGAAGCCGAACGGCTCCTGATGTCGAAGCACGCGATGGAGTCCGAGCTCAAGCTGATGCAGGCGCAGATCGAGCCGCACTTTCTGTTCAACACGCTCGCGTCGGTCCAGTTCCTCACCGAGACCGACCCGCCTCAGGCGTCCCGGCTGCTCGGCCATCTGCTGTCGTATTTGCGGGCTGCATTGCCGCAGATGCGCACCGCGAGCACCACGCTCGGCCAGGAGGTCGAGTTCGCCGAGGCCTACCTCAACATCCTGCGGATGAGAATGGGAGCCCGGCTCGACTTCAGCATCGACGTCCCTGGTGCGTTGCGCACGCTGCCCTTCCCGCCCGTCCTGCTGATATCCATCGTCGAAAACGCGGTGACCCATGGCCTGGAGCCGCAGGCCGACGGCGGTCACGTTGCGATTGCGGCTAAACGTGAAGCCAATCGCCTCATCGTCACGGTGTCCGACACCGGCGCCGGATTGTCAGGCCCGTCGCAGCCCGGCCAGGGCGTCGGAGTTTCCAATGTACGCGATCGGCTGGCGGCGCTGTTCGCGGGTCGCGCACGGTTCACGCTGGAGGAAGCCGCACCGCACGGCGCGCGGGCGACGATCGAGATCCCGATCGAGTCGCCGATCGAAGTCGCCGACACCGCGGTCGCCGCGGCTTGATGCGATGCCGACCGCGCTGATCGCCGAAGACGAGTCGATGCTGCGAGCGCAGTTGAAAGCCCGCCTCAAAGTGGCATGGCCCGAACTCGAGATCGTCGCCGAAGCCGCGAACGGTCAGGAGGCGCTGGCGCAGGCCGAAGCGACGCGGCCCGACATCGCATTTCTCGACATCCGGATGCCGGTGATGTCCGGACTCGAGGTCGCGCGGGAACTCGCACCCCGCTGCCATGTCGTGTTCGTCACGGCCTACGACGAATACGCCGTCGCCGCGTTCGACGAGGGTGCGATCGACTACGTGCTGAAGCCGCCGATGCCCGAGCGGATCGCGAAGGTGGTCGAGCGCCTCAAGGCTCGTCTCGCCCAGGCGCCGCTCGACCTAACTGCCCTGCTTGCGAAACTCGCGGCCCGAGACGACGGCGCCGGACCGCTCAAGTGGATTCGCGCCTCGCTCGGCGCGTCGATGAAGATGATCCCGGTCGACGAGGTGTTGTACTTCCGGGCCGAAGACAAATACACGAAGGTGGTCACCCAGGACGGCGAGGCGCTGATCCGAAAGTCGATCAAGGAACTCTTCGAGTCCCTCGACCCCGAGGCGTTCTGGCAGATTCACCGCAGCTCGATCGTCAATCTGCGCGCCATCGCCCGCGTCGATCGCGACTGGCGCGGCGAGCCGGTGATCGTGTTGAAGGGGCGTAACGAGAAGCTCGCCGTCAGCCGGACGTTCGCGCACCTGTTCAAGGCGATGTAGGTTCGCGGCAAATGGCGCGGTTGCCGTGAGTCCGAAGTCGCGGGAAACGGCGCCGCCGGGGTAAAATCACGGCTTTTGCCCCGCGCCAAAGCCATGACCGACCTCGAATCCGCGATTGAAGCCGCCTGGGAGACGCGGGCGACGCTCGCGCCGGCGACCGCACCTGCCGCGGTCCGCGACGCGATCGAGCACGTGATCGACGATCTCGACCACGGCCGATTGCGCGTCGCCCAAAAGATCGATGGAGTCTGGACGACGCATCAGTGGGTGAAAAAGGCGGTGCTGCTGTCGTTCCGCCTCGCCGAAAATGCGCCGATGCGATTCAGCCGGCACGCTGGCAGCGCCGAGCCGTTCGCGTTCTACGACAAGGTACCGACCAAGTTCGCCGGGCTTTCCGACGAAGCGCTCGCCGGCACGGGCGTCCGGGTCGTGCCGCCTGCCGTCGCGCGGCGCGGAGCGTTTGTCGCGAAGAACGTCATCCTGATGCCCTCGTTCGTGAACATAGGCGCTTACGTCGACGAAGGGACGATGGTCGATGCGTGGGCGACGGTCGGCTCGTGCGCGCAGATCGGCAAGAACGTCCACCTGTCTGGCGGTGTCGGCATCGGCGGCGTGCTGGAGCCGCTGCAGGCGAATCCGACGATTATCGAGGACAACTGTTTCATCGGCGCGCGCTCGGAAGTCGTCGAAGGCGTGGTCGTCGAGGAAAATTCGGTGCTCGGCATGGGTGTCTACATCGGCCAGAGCACGAAGATCTACAACCGTGCCACCGACGAAGTCACGTATGGCCGCGTGCCGGCGGGATCGGTTGTGGTCGCCGGCGGTTTGCCGTCGGGCGAGGGTCGCTGCCAGCTCTATTGCGTCGTGATCGTCAAGCAGGTGGACGCCGGGACGCGCGCGAAGACGAGCATCAACGAGTTGTTGCGCGCGTGACGATGCGCTCTATCGAACGTCCGCTCCCGTGTCGGTAACGCTCAAATCGCCGGACGACATCGCGAAGATGCGGGTGGCGGGCCGTGTGGCCGCCGAGTTGCTCGACTATCTCGCGCCGCAGGTCGTGGCCGGCAGCACCACCGGCGAGCTCGACAGGATCGCGCACGACTACCAGGTCAACGTCCAGAAGGTCGTGCCGGCAACGCTCAATTACGCGCCGCCGGGCCACCGTCCGTACCCGGCGTCGATCTGCACCTCGGTCAACCACGTCGTCTGTCACGGGATTCCCGGGGACAAGAAACTTCGGCCGGGCGACATCGTCAACGTCGACGTGACGGTGATCAAGGACGGCTGGCACGGCGATACGAGCCGGATGTTTTTCATCGGAGCGCCGCCCATCCAGGCGCGGCGTCTGGTCGAGGTCACGTTTGAGGCGATGTGGCGCGGCATCCGCGCGGTCAGGGCGGGAGCGCATCTCGGCGACATCGGCCACACGATCCAGAAGTTCGCCGAGAGTCACCACTTCTCGATTGTCCGCGAGTTCTGCGGACACGGGATCGGCCGGCAATTCCACGAAGAGCCGCAGGTCGTCCATTACGGCCGCCCCGGCACCGGGATGAAGCTCGAGCCGGGGATGATCTTCACCATCGAACCGATGATCAACGCCGGTCGCGCCGCGATACGCGCGCTGTCCGATGGCTGGACGATCGTCACCGCCGACCATTCTCTGTCGGCGCAATGGGAGCACACGGTGCTGGTGACGCCCGACGGCTACGAGGTGCTGACCACGTCGCCGGGGACGCCTCCGCCCCCGGGCTGAGCGCGGCACGGCGCCAAACGATGACCCGGCTCGCGGCCGTTTTGCTGCCCGTCGACGTCGGTACGCAAGCCGGGGCGGCCCAGCGCTGGCGCACGGCGCTCAAGACCGGTCGCACCGTGCTCGAGGCGGCGTTCGGCGCGCGGCCCGACACCGGAAAGCTGCTGCGCGGACACGCGCGGCTTGTCGACGGCGTCATCGGCAGTGCGTGGGTCGAGCTCGGTGCTCCGGCCGAAGCCTCGCTCGTCGCGGTAGGCGGCTACGGACGCGGGCAGCTCTTCCCGCATTCCGATGTCGACGTCCTGATCCTGCTGCCGCACGCGCCCGACGCCACCGGCACGACCTTCGTCGAGAACTTTCTCTCGGTGCTCTGGGACATCGGGCTCGAGATCGGGCACAGCGTCCGCACGATCCCGGAATGCGAGGCGGAGATGGCGGCGGACATCACCGTGAAGACGAGTCTCCTCGAGCATCGATGGGTCGCGGGATCCCGTTCGCTGCATCGCGCATTCGGCCGGGCATTCGCCGCTGCACTCGACGCCCCTTTCTTCTACGAAGCCAAGATGCTCGAGCAGCAGCAGCGCCATCTCAAGTACCACGATACCGCCTACAACCTCGAACCGAACGTCAAGGAGAGCCCGGGCGGATTGCGCGACCTGCAGACAGTGCTGTGGATCGCTCGCGCGGCGGGTATCGGACGCACGTGGCGCGAACTTGCGAAGGCCGGCCTGATGACCGGTCAGGAGGCACGCACGGTGTCGCGGCAGGAAGGGATCATCGGCGCGCTACGCGTGCGGCTCCACTACCTGTCCGGCCGTCGCGAGGATCGCCTGATCTTCGACCAGCAGAACGCGCTCGCGCGCGAACTCGGCCTCAGCGACACGCCGGCGAGGGGTGCCAGCGAGCAGCTGATGCAGCGCTACTACCGCGCGGCGAAGCTCGTGCGCCAGGTCAATGTGATCCTGCTGCAGAACCTGCACGCCCGGCTATTCCCGATCTCGACGAAGCCGGTATCGATCGATGCCGAATTCCAGTCGGTCGACGAGCTCCTCGACATCCGCGACGAAGCGTTGTTCGAAAGCCGCCCGGCGGCGATGCTCGACGCGTTTCTGACGATGCAGCGCCGCCCGGAACTCAAGGGAATGTCGGCCAGGACGCTCCGCGCGTTGTGGCGCAACCGGCATCGCGTCGACGCGCGCTTTCGCCGCGATCCATCCAATCGCGCACGGTTCCTGGAGATGCTGCGCGAGCCGCGCGGGATCACGCACGAACTGCGCCGGATGAACCTCTACGGGATCCTCGGCCACGTCGTTCCGGCGTTCGGACGCATCGTCGGCCAGATGCAGCACGACCTCTTTCACGTCTACACCGTCGACGAGCACATCCTGATGGTGATACGGAACCTGCGCCGGTTCACGGAGCCGCAACATGCGCACGAATATCCGCTTTGCTCGCGGCTCATCGCCGATTTCGAACGGAAGGAGGTGCTCTATCTCGCCGCCCTCTTCCACGACATCGCAAAAGGCCGCGGCGGCGATCACTCGACGCTCGGCGGCGTCGAGGCGCGCCGGTTCTGCCGCGCGCACGGGTTGCCGGCTGACGAGGTCGACCTGATCGCATGGCTGGTCGAGCAGCACCTGACGATGTCGGCAACGGCGCAGAAGCAGGACATTTCCGACCCGAACGTGATCGCCGCGTTCGCCGCACGCGTCGGCACCGAACGCCGCCTCGGCGCGCTCTACATCCTCACCGTCGCAGACATCCGCGGTACGAGTCCCAGGGTCTGGAACGCCTGGAAGGCCCAGTTGCTCGAGGACCTGTTCTTTGCGACGCGGGGGCAGCTTACCGGCGGGGCGGGCAGCGCAACGCTTGCAGACAGCCTGCTTGCCCGGCAGCGCGAGGCGCAGCGGCTGTTGCGTCTTTTCGCCGTGGCCGACGGCGCCGAGAGTGCGCTTTGGTCGCAGCTCGACACCGTCTACTTCCAACGCCAAACCGCCGATGAAATCGCCTGGCATGCCCGGCAGCTCCACTGGCGCGTTCACGGCACCGCGTCCGTGGTCCGAGCCCGAGTGTCGCGCGCCGAAGCCGGATTGCAGGTCGCCGTGTACCTGCCCGACCAGAAGGACCTGTTCGCCCGGATCAGCGGATTCTTCGGCCGGCGCGGCCTGTCGATCGTCGAAGCCAAGATCCACACCACACGCCACGGCTACGCGCTCGATACCTTCACCGTGCACGATCCGTCGGACCCGAATGCGTCGTACCGCGACGCGATCCAGCTCGTCGAGTTCGAGCTCGCGAAAGTGCTGACCGATCAGCCCCCGCTGGAGCCGCCGGTGATGGGACGGGCGAGCCGACGACTGAAGCACTTCCCGCTGACGCCGGAAGTGCGCATCTTTCCCGACGACAAGGGCACCCATCACATCGTCGAGATCGTCGCCGGCGACCGGCCCGGCCTCCTCGCCTGCGTCGCTTACACGCTTGCGCGGGCGAACATCAACATCGTCAGCGCGAAGATCAACACGCTCGGCGAGCGTGCCGAGGACGTGTTCCTGGTCGACGGCGCGAGGCTCCACGACGAGCAGGCGCTGCTGCGGCTGGAAACGACGTTGTACGAGCAGCTGCGGCTGAGCTGACAAGACTCGAACCACGCCGCGCAAGTGGTCGAAGCGGCGGCTACTCCTCGTCCGGCGCGCTGTCGGGAAAGATGAGGTCGGTGAAGCCGAACTTGGACAGGTCGCGCATTCGCATCGGATAGAGGATGCCCAGCAGATGGTCGCATTCGTGCTGGACGACGCGCGAATGGAATCCGGTGACCTCGCGGCGGATCGGCGCGCCGCGCGGATCGAATCCTTCGTAGCGCAGGTGCCGGTACCGAGGGACGACGCCGCGTAACCCCGGGACCGACAGGCAGCCCTCCCAATCCTCGTCGCGCTCGTCGGAGAGCGGCGTCAGCACCGGATTGACGAGCTCCGTATACGGTACGGGTTCGGCATCGGGATAACGATCGCTGTGGTCGACGCCGAAGATCACCACCTGCAGCAGGACGCCGATCTGGGGCGCGGCCAGTCCGGCGCCGTTTCGCGCCGCCATCGTGTCGCGGAGGTCCACGAGCAGCGCGTCGAGTTCGGGCGTGCCGAATCGCTCGACGCGTGCCGAGCGCTGCAGCAGCCGCGGATCGCCCATCCGCAGCACGTCGCGGATCATGGGCCCGCCCGCGGCGGATCGCCGATCAGCGGCGTCACGTGCTCGAGCAGCGCGCGGACTTTTTCCATCGCCGTTTCGAGCACCCGCGCGATGCCTTCCATCGAAACGTGGTGCGACGACTCGCCGCGACCTGCGGCGTGGTTGACGATGACGGCGATCGCGACGTACGGCAGGTCGAGCTCGCGCGCGAGCGTCGCCTCGGGCATGCCCGTCATCCCGACCAGCGTCGCGCCATCGAGGTCCATCCGGTCGATTTCGGCGGCCGTCTCGAGCCTCGGGCCGGAAACGGCCCCGTAAACCCCGCCATCGGCCAGCGCAATGCCGGCTTCGTTCGCCGCGGAAAGGCACTTGTCGCGCAGCCCCGGCGTGTACGGGTGCGTGAAATCGACGTGCACCACCCGCTGGTCGCCCCCGTCGAAGTAGGTCGATTCGCGATCGTGCGTGTAGTCGATCAGTTGGTGCGGGAGCACGAGATCGCCGGGTGCTCCGCCGCGGATGCCCCCGACCGAGGCGACCGCCAGCAATGCCGTCGCGCCGCAATTCTTGAGCGCCCATAGATTGGCCCGGTAGTTGACCCGGTGCGGCGGGATCGTGTGCCCGTGACCGTGGCGCGCCATGAAGACGACATCGCGTCCGGCGATCTGGCCGAAAACGAGCGCCGACGACGGCTCACCGTAGGGGGTGCGCACGACCTCCCGACGGGCGACGGCGAGGGTCGAAAGGCGGGTAAGTCCGCTGCCACCGATGATAGCGAGCATGAAACTTGCTGGTCCAGCGTGGGAAGTTGAAGGGAAACGACGTGGAACCGGGGGTTACCGATCGAGCCATTGGCTGGCGGATCCGGCGACCTGTTGCGTAAATATTGCAAGGGCGCCACCGGAGGCGCCCGGCGCGGGCCGAAACTGGAACTCCCCGTCAATTCATGACATTATCATTGAAATCCGCTGCACCTGATCAAGGTGAGCGCCGCGCTACATTGTAGCCCTGGGGGCGACCGACATGTACCTCGATCGACTGTTCAAGATGATGGCGGACCGGCAGGCGTCCGATCTCTTCATTTCCTGCGGTGCGCCGATCAACATGAAGGTCAACGGCGTGGTCGCGCCGCTCTCCGATCGACCGATGGACATCGATACCGTCCGTCGGGTGGCGTACGAGCTCATGTCCGAGCAGCAGGCGCGCACCTTCGAGACCGAGTTCGAGATGAATCTCTCCCATCTCGATCCCCAGGTCGGCAACTTCCGGATCAACATCTTTCGCCAGCGGGGCACTATTTCTCTGGTCATCCGGTATGTACGCAGCGATATACCGTCTTTCGGACAGCTGAAGCTGCCGTCGGTCCTCCTCGACCTCGTGATGGAAAAGCGCGGCCTGGTCATCATCGCCGGCGCCACGGGGTCCGGCAAGTCGACGACGCTGGCCGCGATGATCGATCATCGCAATGCGCACCGGACGGGTCACATCCTCACGGTCGAGGACCCGATCGAGTACCTGTTCAGGCACAAGATGAGCGTCGTGAACCAACGCGAATTGACCGTCGACACCCAGAACTACACGACGGCGCTGGCCAACGCGCTGCGCGAGGCGCCGGATCTCATCATGATTGGTGAAGTCCGCGACCGGGAAACCATGCAGCAGGCGCTTTTGCATACGCTGACCGGCCACCTCTGTCTCACAACGCTGCACGCGAACAACAGCTATCACGCGCTGTCGCGGATCGTCAACATGTTCCCGTACGACGCCCGCCCAGGCCTCTTGTCCGATCTTTCGATCGGCCTTCGCGCGATCGTTTCACAGCGGCTGGTGCGCAACAAGGATGGCATCCAGCAGCCGGCCGTCGAAATCCTGCTCAACTCCTCCCTCATCGCCGAACTCGTCAAGAATGGCGAAATCACGCAGATCAAGGAAGCGATGGAAAAGTCGCTCTATCCGGGGTCGCAGACGTTCGAGCAGGCGTTGTGCCGCCTCTATATCGACGGCGCGATCGGATATGACGAGGCGATGACGGCATCGGACTCTTCGACGAACCTCGCCTGGCTCATCAACCAGAATGCGCCGACGGCCCGGGTCGATGGACTCGCTGCGAAGGAAACCGGCGAAGCAAAGCCTCACCAGACGCACACCGACTTCACCGCGCTGACCATCGAGCCCGAAATGCTCGACCGGCCGCATTGACCGTTCGTCGCTCTCCGATCAGCGGCAATCCTCGGCGGCGACCCGGCACGCGCCAGGCAAAACGAGAGTGAAAATCGCCATCGACCCCGAGATTGCAACCACCGGCACGCTCGCGCTTGCCCGTCACCTCATCGAAAGGCGGTCGCTGACACCGGACGACGCCGGGTGTCAGGACCTTATCGCCACCCGGCTCGCACCGCTCGGATTTCGCACCGAGACGCTTCTGTCGAACGGCGTGACCAATACCTGGCTGCGTCGGGGCACCAACGCTCCGCTGCTTTGCTTCGCCGGACATACCGACGTCGTGCCGACCGGTCCGTTGACCGAATGGGCGTCCGACCCTTTCCTGCCGACCGAGCGCGATGGCTTCCTGTACGGACGTGGTGCAGCCGACATGAAGGGCTCGCTCGCCGCCTTCGTCACGGCGATAGAGTCGTTCGTCGCAGCACATCCCGGCGCCGGAGGCTCGATCGCGCTGCTGCTCACGTCCGATGAGGAAGGCCCGTCGGTCGACGGCACCGTCAAGGTCGTCGAACGGCTTCAGGCGGCCGGCGAGACCATCGACTATTGCATCGTCGGCGAACCGACGTCTGTTGACCGGCTAGGCGACATGATCAAGAATGGCCGTCGGGGTTCATTGTCCGGCACGCTGATCGTAAAGGGCGTCCAGGGCCACGTCGCCTACCCGCATCTGGCCAGCAATCCGATCCATCTCGCTGCGCCCGCGTTGGCGGAACTGGCCGCCACGCGCTGGGACGACGGCAATCCGTATTTTCCGCCGACGACCTGGCAGTGCTCGAATATCCACGCCGGCACCGGCGTGGGCAACGTGATCCCGGGATCGCTCGAGGTAATGTTCAATTTCCGCTTCTGTCCGGTCAGCAGCCGCGAGTCGTTGATCGGGCGGTTCGAGGCGATACTGAAGTCTCACCGCCTCGACTACGACCTCCGGTGGACGGGCTACGGCAAGCCGTTTCTGACGGGCCGCGGCGCGCTCGTCGACGCCGTGACCGGTGCCGTTCGCGAGGTCACCGGAATCGTGCCGGAGCTCTCGTGCACGGGTGGCACGTCGGACGGTAGGTTCATCGCGGATATCTGCAAGGAAGTCGTCGAACTGGGCCCGGTCAACGCGACGATCCACAAACTCAACGAGCGTGTGAAAGCCGATGACCTCGCGCCGCTTTCGGCCATCTACCAAGGCATCATGGAGCGCCTGCTCGGTTCCGGCGCGCAGGCGAGCCGATGAACAACGTCACCAACGATCTCGAAACGCTGCGCGACTGGCTCCGCTATGCGGTGTCGCGCTTCGGCGAAGCCGAGCTCGCGTTCGGTCACGGAACGACCAATGCCTATGATGAGGCCGCCTACCTGCTGCTGCACGCGCTGCACCTTCCGCTCGATCGACTGGACCCTTTCCTCGACGCCACGCTGACCCATGCGGAACGCAGCAAGATCGCGCAGCTCATGCAGCGCCGGATCGACCAGCGCGTGCCAGCCGCGTACCTGACCCACGAGGCATGGCTCGGCGAATTTCGCTTCTATGTCGACGAGCGGGTGCTGATTCCCCGTTCGTTCATCGCCGAACTGTTGCCGGACGGTCTCGCGCCGTACGTGGGATCGGCGGAAAAGGTTGTGAATGCGCTGGACCTCGGCACGGGATCGGGCTGCCTCGCGGTGCTACTCGCCCACGCGTATCCCGCGGCAGACATCGATGCGGTCGACATCTCGGCCGACGCGCTCACCGTCGCGCAGCGCAACGTGTCCGACTACGGCCTTGCCGATCGGATCAACCTCATCCGGTCCGACCTGTTCTCGAACCTGTCGGGCAAGACCTACGACCTCCTTATCAGCAATCCGCCCTATGTGACCGCGATGGCGATGGCCGACCTTCCGCCGGAGTACCGGCACGAGCCCAAATTGGCGCTGGAAGGCGGCGACGACGGCCTCGACGCCGTGCGCACGATCATCGCCGAAGCGCCGCGGTTCCTGAATCCGGGCGGTACGCTGGTGGTCGAAGTCGGGCACAACCGTTCGGCGACGGAAGTCGCGTATCCGCGGCTGCCGTTCGTCTGGCTGGACACGGCGACGTCCGCCGACAGCGTCTTCCTGTTGAAGCGCGAAAAGCTGGTCGCCGCGCAATAGCCGCGGACCACCGGCACGTCACGGACGCGATCGGGCGATAGAATGCTGCCTGCCCGGTCCGTCACCCGACGCGGCGACGGCGGTGCGACGGAGTCATCCTTGGCCCAATCCCGCAGTGGCGGCGAGATACTCGTCGCCAACCTCCTTGCGCAAGGGGCGACCCATGCGTTCTGCGTCCCCGGCGAAAGCTACTTGCCGGTGCTCGACGCTCTCTACGACGTCCGCGATCGCCTGCAGTTGCTGGTCTGCCGGCACGAGGGCGGCGTGTCGTACATGGCCGAAGCGTTCGGCAAACTGACCGGGCGTCCGGGCATCGCGTTCGTCACGCGCGGACCGGGTGCATCGAACGCGGCGGTCGGCATCCACACCGCCGCGCAGGACTCGACGCCGATGATCGTCTTCATCGGCCAGGTCGGCGGAGACTTCGTCGACCGCGAGGCTTTCCAGGAAGTCGACTACCGCCAAATGTACGGCAGCATCGCCAAATGGGCTGCGCAGATCGACCGGGCCGAGCGGATTCCCGAGTATGTCGCCCGCGCCTACCGCGTTGCAATGTCCGGGCGTCCCGGCCCGGTCGTGCTGGCGCTCCCCGAGGACATGCTTTCGGCGCCCGCCGAGTGTACGGATGCGCCGCGCGTCGAGGCGCTCAATGCCGCGCCCGACGGCGCGCAGGTCGCGTCGGTGCGCGCGCTGCTGGCCGGCGCGCAGCGCCCCTTGGTCATCGTCGGCGGCAGCCGCTGGGACGCCGCGGCGTGTGCGTCGCTGCGCCACTTCGCCGAGTCCAACGACCTGCCCATCGCCTGCGCGTTTCGCAGCCAGGATCTTTTCGACAATCGACATCCGAACTACGCCGGCGACGTCGGCATCGGTATCAATCCGCGCCTGGCGGCGCGCGTGCGCGAGGCCGACGTGCTGCTCGTCATCGGCGAGCGGCTGGGCGAGATGACCACATCCGGTTACACGCTTCTCGACGTGCCGGTTCCGTCGCAGCGCCTCGTCCATGTGCATCCGGGGGCCGACGAGGTCGGTCGCGTCTACCAGCCGGCGATCGGCATCGTGTCGACACCCGGCGCGTTCCTCGCCGCCATCGGCAGCGGGCCGCGAATCGGGTCTAGCGCGTGGCGGGACACGCCCGGTGCGGCCCACGCGGAGTACCTCGCGTGGCAGGCGCCGCGACCGGTGCCTGGCGCGCTTGACATGTGGAAGATCGTGGCGTGGCTCGACGCGCATCTGCCTGACGACGCGATCGTCACCAACGGCGCCGGCAACTACGCGACGTGGATGCACCGGCTGTACCGGTACCGCGGCTTTCGCACGCAGCTGGCGCCCTATTCCGGTTCGATGGGCTACGGCGTGCCCGCCGCGATCGCCGCCAAGGCCGTGTACCGCGACCGCGTCGTCGTTTCGTGGAACGGCGACGGCTGCTTCCAGATGAACGGGCAGGAAATCGCGACTGCGGTCCAGTACGGCATCGGCGTGATTTTCGTCGTCGTCGACAATGCGATGTACGGGACGATACGCATGCACCAGGAGCGACACTACCCCGCGCGTGTTTCGGGCACGGACCTCGTCAATCCGGATTTCGCGGCGCTGGCCCGAGCCTGCGGTGCAACCGGAGAAACCGTGCTGCGAACCGAGGAGTTCGCGCCGGCCTTCGAGCGCG
>JBDTRG010000043.1:0-9114 GCA_039931775.1 Betaproteobacteria bacterium
GATCGTGCTGGCCGCGTTCTTCACCCTGATGTCCGGCGGTGTCTTCGGATTGACCGAGGTCGACACCGCGCGCTGGGGCGGCTTTCCGCTGACGATCATGCTGTCGACGATCGGGCTCGCCGTGGCGTTTCCACTGTCGATCGGCGTGGCGCTCGGCCGGCGCTCGCGGCTGCCGGGCATCCGCACGCTGTGCGTGCTCTACGTCGAGCTGATCCGCGGCGTTCCGCTGATCTCGGTGCTGTTCATGGCGTCGTTCATGTTTCCGCTGTTCATGCCGGCAGGCATGACGATCGACGTGCTGGTCCGTGTGCAGGTGGGGATCATCCTGTTTTCCGCCGCCTATCTCGCCGAGGTCGTGCGCGGCGGGCTGCAGGCGCTGCCGCAGGGCCAGATCGAGGCCGCCGAATCGCTCGGCTTGTCGTACTGGCAGACGACGCGCAAGATCGTGCTGCCGCAGGCGCTGCGGCTCGTGGTGCCGGCGATCATGAACACGTTCATCGGCACGTTCAAGGACACGTCTCTCGTCACCATCGTGAGCCTCTACGACCTGACCGGCGCGCTGCAACTGGCACTGGGCGACGCCGACTGGCGCAAGTTCTTTCTCGAAGGGCAGCTCTTTGTCGCCGGGATCTATTTCGTGTGCTGTTTCGCGATGTCGCGCTACAGCCAGTGGGTCGAGCGACACCTGAACACCGGCATGCGCCGGAACTAAGCTCCAGCGAGGTCCCGCATGCCGGAAAGCGCACCCATCATCGAGTTCTCGCGCGTCAACAAGTGGTTCGGCAAGTTCCACGTGCTGCGCGACATCGACTTGAGCGTCGCTACCGGCGAGCGAATCGTGATCTGCGGCCCTTCCGGGTCCGGCAAGTCGACGCTGATCCGCTGCATCAACCGGCTGGAGGAGCACCAGCAGGGGGTAATCAAGGTCGATGGCGTCGAACTCACGGACGACCTGAAGGCGATCGAGGCGATCCGACGCCAGGTCGGCATGGTGTTCCAGCAGTTCAACCTCTTTCCGCATCTGACCGTGCTCGAGAACCTGACGCTCGCGCCGATGTGGGTTGGACGGATGCCGAAGCGCGAGGCGGACGAGCGGGCGATGGCCCAGCTCGAGCGCGTGAAGATCGCCGAGCAGGCCGAGAAGTATCCGCTGCAGCTCTCCGGCGGGCAGCAGCAGCGCGTGGCGATTGCGCGGGCGCTCTGCCTCACGCCGAAGATCATGCTGTTCGACGAGCCGACCTCCGCCCTCGATCCGGAGATGATCAAGGAGGTGCTCGACGTGATCATCGAGCTCGCAGGCCAAGGCATCACCATGCTCTGCGTCACGCACGAGATGGGCTTTGCGCGATCGGTCGCGGACCGCGTGATCTTCATGGACGAGGGGCAGATCGTCGAGCAGAACGTGCCGGAGGAGTTTTTCAACAATCCAGTCAACGACCGGACGAAGGATTTCCTGTCGAAGATCATCGCGCATTGATGCCGGGACGCGAATCGTTACGCCGATCCCTTTGATCGACCGCGCCCAGCGCGAGGCATCGCCCGCAATCGGCGCATTGCGCATCGCCGATTCGCGATTCCCGATTTTGGCGTGCCGTCGTCTGTACTGATGCGCCGTGCGCTCGCCCGAGACGGAGGAGCAGATCGCCTTCATCGAGCGGTGGAAGGAACATAGCTGCACGCATAGGTGGGCTGCTCGAGTTCGGCAAGGTGCTCCCGCCCGTTCGAAGCCGGCACTCGGACCTGAGCGTGCTCTGAAGACTGACCGTCGCCTGATGCGGATTCCCGCCCGTATAATCCGGGCGTGCGCGGCGTCGCCGCCGCCATAGGCAGGGGGACGCATGATCGAGCCTCTGAGCGTTGCGGATAACCGATCGACTGCCGTGCCGGACGACCTCGTCGACAACGCCGAGGCCTATATCCCCGGCGACCGCAGGCGCGCGCTTGCCGCGGGGATCGAGATTCCCGATCGGGTGCGCGGGGCAGCGCTGTTCGCGGACATCTCCGGTTTCACGCCGCTGACCGACGCGTTGACGAGCGAGCTCGGGCCACAGCGCGGAGCGGAAGAGTTGACTTCGCGCCTGAACCGCGTCTTCCACGCGCTCATCGCGGAACTCGAGCGCTTCGGCGGCCACGTCATCTACTTCAGCGGTGACGCGATCACTTGCTGGATCGACGGCGACGACGGCGCGCGCGCGACGGCCTGCGCCCTCGCGATGCAGTCGACGATGGGGCGCCTCGCGGAGGTTGTCACCCCCCACGGCGGCAAGGTCCAGCTCGCGATGAAGATCGCCGTCTCGGTGGGGGAGGCCCGGCGCTTCCTCGTCGGCGACCCGAGCGTCCAGCGGATCGACGTCCTTGCCGGGCGACTGATCGATGAACTCGCCGCGGCCGAGAAGCAGGCGGCGAAGGGCGAGGTTATCCTCGACCGGTCCGCGCTGGAATCGCTGGGCGACCGGGTGGAAATCCTCGAGCACCGCGTCGAGGAGGACGGTTGGCGCGAGTTCGGCGTGGTCGCCAAGCTGACCGTGGCGGTTGAGGAGGCCCCGGAGCCGACGGGCGAGGATTCACTCCCGGAAGAAGTCGTGAAGGAGTGGGTGCTGCCGGCCGTCTATGAGCGTCTGCGTACCGGGCGCGGCGAGTTCCTCGCCGAGCTGCGTCCCGCGTACCCCATTTTCGTGCGCTTCGGCGGCATCGATTACGACGAGGACAACGACGCGGCCGGCAAGCTCGACGGCTTCATCCGTCACGCCCAGCGCATTCTCGCGTCGTATGGCGGCAATCTCCTTCAGCTCACGCTGGGCGACAAGGGTGCGTACCTGTACGCGGTATTGGGTTCTCCCGTTGCCCACGAGGACGATGCGGCGCGGGCAGCCACCGCGGCGCTCGAGTTGCGCGACCTGCAATCGAGTACCTCCGCGACGTCCGTCCAGGTCGGAATCACCTACGGCCGGCTCCGTAGCGGCACGTACGGACACAAGCGGCGGCAAGCCTTTACGTGCATCGGGGGTGCGGTCAACCTCGCGGCGCGCCTCATGGCCAAGGCCCCGCCTGGACGGATCTATGTCTCCGAGCCGGTACGACGAGCCGCCGGCGACGTGTTCGTATGGGAGCCACTCCCCCCGATGTCCGTCAAGGGGAAGGCCGAACGCGTGTCGGCGTTTGCGCTGAAAGGCTCGAAGCGCAACGCGTCGCGGCGCCAGCGCGATTACGAGCTCCCGATGGTCGGCCGCCAATCGGAGCTCGACACATTCACGGCGAAACTCGACGAGGCCCTCGCGAGCCGCGGGCAGATTGTCGGCATCTCCGCGGAGGCCGGCATGGGCAAGTCGCGGCTCGCGGCGGAGTTTGCTCGCATGGCGCGGGAGCGGGACATCGTCGTCGCTCTCGGCGAATGCCAGTCCTTCGGCACGAACACGGGTTACTTCGTTTGGCGCGGAGTCTGGTCGGCCCTGTTCCATCTCGACGGGAGCCTTCCCGACGTTGACCAGGTGAAGTCCCTCGAGGCCGAGCTTGCGGCGATCGACCCTGCGCTCGTGCCGCGGGCGCCGCTGCTTGGCGGACTCCTCGACCTGCCGATTTCCGACAACGAGCTCACCGCCCAGTTCGACGCGAAGCTGCGCAAGACATCGCTCGAAGGCCTGCTCGTCGAATGCCTTCAGGCGATGGCGCGCAAGGCGCCGCTCGTCGTCGTGCTCGAGGACTGCCATTGGCTCGGTCCGCTGTCGCGCGACCTGCTGGAGGCGCTCGCGCGCGCCGTGGCGAGCTCGAGGGTGCTGCTTATGGTGGCCTACCGTCCCAGTACGCAAGACGGCGGGGGCCTCGGCATCGACACGCTGCCCAATTTTCATGAGGTCGCGCTCAAAGAGCTCGACGGCGACCAGGCGGCGCAGCTCATCCGGTCGAAGCTTGCGCAGATGCTGAAGAGCGAGACGGAACCCCCGGCGGCCCTCGTCGAGATGATCACCGCGCGGGCGCAGGGGAATCCGTTCTACATCGAGGAGCTCCTCAACTTCATCCGCAGCCAGGGCGTTGACCCTCAGGACGAGTCGTCGCTGAAGCATCTTCAGCTTCCCGAGAGCCTGCACAGCCTGATCCTGAGCCGCATCGACGCACTCGGCGAGTCGCCCCGACGTACGCTCAAGGTGGCAAGCGTACTCGGGCGGGTGTTCCGTGCGCCGACGCTGCCCGGCGTGTATCCGGAGCTCGGCGAACTCGACGTCGTGAAAGAGCAGTTGCGTGTTCTCGGCACCGTCGACCTCGTCAACGTCGATCAGGAGGCCGAGCAGACGTATCTCTTCAAGCACGTTGTCACGCAGGAAGTCGCGTACGAGAGCATGCCGTTCGCGTTCCGTTCGATGCTGCACGAGCGCGCCGGCGGATACATCGAGACGACGGAAGGCGATGCGATCGAGCGCAATCTCGACCTGCTCGCCTACCACTACTGGCACAGCGAGAACCTCGCAAAGAAGCGCGAGTATTTGAATCGCGCCGGGACTGCTGCCGAGGCCTCCTATGCGAACGCGGCGGCGATTCAGTACTTCGAACGCCTCGCGCCGCTCGTGGAAAGTGGCGCGCGTGTCGACGCGCTGCTGAAACTTGGCAAAGTGCTGGAGCTCACCGGCGACTGGCAGCGCGCGGAGACGGTCGACGGCGAGGCGCTGGCGCTCGCCGAGAGCCTGGGCGACGGCGTGGCCTGCGCGTCGAGCGAAACAGCGCTGGCCGAGGTCGCACGGAAGCAGGGCCGCTTCGACGAAGCGATCGAACGGCTCGATCGGGCGGCGCGTGGTTTCGCGGCCGGGGGGGACGAGAAGGGCGTCGGCCGGGTGCTGCATCTCGCCGGTACCGTCGCCACGCAGCGCGGCGACTACCCGAAGGCCGTCGAGAACTACGAGGCGAGCCTCGTGATTCGCGAACGGGTGGGCGACAAGGCGAGCATCGGCAGCCTGCAGTCCAATCTCGGCATCGTCGCCGAGTATCGTGGCGACTACGATCGGTCGCGCGAATTCCACGAGCGTGCGCTGGCGCTGCGCACCGAAATCGGCGACAAGCGTGGCATCGGCAACTCGACGACCAACCTCGGGATGATCGCCGTGCTGCAGAAGCGCTTCGCCGAGGCGTGCGACTGGTTTCAGAAGTCGATGCTGCTCAACCGCGAAGTCGGCGACGCCTGGATGGTCGCGCTTTGCCACCACAACCTCGGCAACGCGACTCGGGGTCTCGGGGATTTCGGCGCGGCGCGCGGGCACTACGCCGACAGCCTGAATGCCTTCCTGGTGTATGGCGACCGGTACGCGCTCGCCTTCCTGCTCGAGGACATTGGCATACTCGCGGCGCTTGCCGGGGACGCGCGATCGGCGCTCGAGATGCTCGGCGCGGCCGACGCGTTTCGCGAGGCCATCGGAGCCCCGCGTGCGCCGTCGCTCACCGAGGAAATCGAGACGCCGCTCGCCGTCGCCGTGGCTACGATGCCGGATTCAGAACGCGTGGCGCACCGCGCGCGCGGACACGCGCTTGATCTCGCCGATGCAGTTGCGCATGCCCGGAAGTTCTGCGAGGCGGGAGCCAGGGCCGGCACAAGTCCAACCTGAAAATAAAATTTCACTTCCCCGTTGCGGTCAACGAGAGTGCATGACACACTCGCCGCACTCCGCGGGAAGCCACGCGGTCTGCGCGAAGCCACGCGGCGGAGTACGACCGGTAGGGAAGGGGCCCTGTGGTCGACACAACAAAGATGCAATGTGCCGCGGAGGCACGCCTAGTTGCGCCTGTAGCTGTCATTGGGTCGGGATTCGTCGGTCCGACGAGTCGCGCCCCTGCGGTTGTGAGCACTTCGTTGTCGCCCACAGCGGCCCGGAGTTTCGCTGATCGATCGCACCCGTCGCGCCTGTCCTCCAGGCGCAACGCTCAGTCCGTTCCTGGCCGCCGCCCGGGAATGAGATTCCCGGAGATTCAACGATGAAGCGAATTCTGTCCGCGTTGTGGGCGCTCGGCTTTGCCGGTGCCGCACTCGCCGCGCCCGTATGGGTCGGTGGCGGTGGCAACGTCGTCGAGGGCTTCGGAAACTCTACCCCCCCGGTAGATTGTTCGACGTGGAGTGGGACTACGGTCAGCTTCCCGCCGACGGTCGCGAACAACGGGACGACCGGCCCCGCCAGACTCGTCTACAGCGCACAGGCTCCTGGGCAAACGATGTGCGGGAACTATACCTTTTCCACGGTTGCGACCACATCCTATTCGCCTGCCTATGACTGGTCATGGGGCGGCTTCCACGGGTTTTTCCGCGCCACGGCCGAATTGACCGGATTCGTCAATCACAACGGCACGATCACCAACTATACGATCGTCCGCGCTGGTCCGGAGGATTGCGGCGCCTGCAATCCACCGTCGTCCGGGTTCAATTACTCCGGCTTATTCGTCTTCCCTAATGTGGTTGCCGGCGACACCTACGGCTTCGTGCTCAATGGCAGCTTCCTGGACGGTACGGGGGACTTGCATGGCACGCTGACGGTAGCGGGAACGCTGCGTAACACCATTTCGTTGGCGACCTCCGCCAATCCGGCTTTGGTGGGAAGCCCCGTGACACTCACCGCCACGGTTACGGTGACCGGTTCCCAAGGCACGGTCGCCTTCACGGACAGCGGGACCCCTATCGCCGGCTGCGCAGCCGTTCCGCTCGTCGACCAAGGAGCCGTGTTCGATACCAGCACCGCCACCTGCACTACATCGAGTCTCGCCGTCGGCAGCCACGCCATCGACGCGTCCTACAGCGGCGACACCGACTTCAGTCCGAACTATACCAGCGCCGCGTTCGGCAACGAGTTGACGGAGGTGATCGTCACCTCGATTGCCGCGCCGACGACGACGACGATTTCGAGTGACTTCAATCCGATCGCGGTCGGCGGCCTGTTTACGTTGACGTCTACCGTCGCCGGCGACAACCCGACCGGCACTGTCGACTTCACCGAATTCGGATCGGGGGTCTGCGCATCGGCTCCGTTGCAACCCGCGGTTAGCGGTCAGCCCGCCACGGCCACCTGCACCGTCTCCCTTTTTGTGCCGGGTACCCACTCGATCGTCGCCAGCTACTCGGGTGACACCGGCAATGCCGCATCGTCCAGCGCCCCGCTCGCGCAGATCATCAACTACCCCTGGGTTCTTCTCCCCGTTGCGGGCGCGTCGATTGCCCAGGTGAACGACGATGGCCAGCATGGCCCCCCCGTACTCCAATACGGCACCAATGCCGGAGCGTCGACGGGGAGCTGGACGTTCCAGACGACGGCATCGAGGTCGGGACCGATCACCCTCGACTGGTGGAACGACGGTTTTGCGGGAATCGCCGGGGCGTCAGCGGGATTGAGCGTCTTCGTCACGTCGGGTGGAAACACCACCACGACGCCCCTGTACAACGACGGCCCGGTCGATTGCGACCCCTGTACGACACCGTCGGCCACGTTCTCGTACCACGGCCGTGTCGACCTCGTAGTGAACGCCGGCGACACCTATGGCTTCGTCATGACCGCCGGCAACACCGATCAATACACCGTCGGAGGGGTGTTTGAGGTCTACGAAGGCGACCTCTCCGCCGGGCCCTCGTCGCTCACTCTCAGCAGCTCGGGCACGCCGGCGGCGGCGGGAGACGCAGTCACGTTCACTGCGCACGTCAACTCGAATAATCCGGTGGGCTCGGTCACGTTCTTCAGCGACGGCCACGCGATCAAGAACCAGCCCGGGGACTCGAGTGGCGACTGCGTGATGGTCGCCACACAACCGGGCGCCCCCGCCACCTGCACGGTCTCCAGCCTGACGGCCGGCAGCCACACGATCACGGCACGGTATGCCGGCACGATCTACAGCCCAGAGGCCTTCAGCGACCCGTTGACGCAGGACATCACCGGCGGCGGACCGGCGTCGTTCACGGTGGTCACCACGGCCGACGCGGTGGATGCAAACCCCGGCGACGGCATCTGCGCCGATTCCCTCGGCAGATGTACGTTGCGCGCGGCGATCATGGAGGCCAACGCACTTCCCGGCCAACAGACGATCTACCTGGGCGATGGTGTCTATAACGTGTTCCCTGGGTCCCCCGGCGCTTTCGACATCTCGGACGATTTGGCCATCGTTGGCATCGGCGCGCCGTTTACGCATGTGAGCGGGAATAACGTCGACCGCGTGTTCAATATCACCGCGGGTACGGTGACGCTTTCCCAATTGACGGTGCGCAACGGGTTAACGCCGGCAGGGCAGGCCGGTGCCGGCATCCTGAACCAAGGCAACCTGCAGCTCGATCGAGTGGAGGTCCGGGATAACGTTACCGCCGCCGATGGCGCCGGAATTTTCAATGTGGGCACGTTGACCGTCGACCGAAGCACCATCGCCGACAACGTGGGCGGCGCCGGCGCCGGTATTTACAGCTACACCGGTTGGCTCTCGATGACGAACAGCACGGTGAGCGGCAATCATTCCATTGGCGTCGGCCATTGCGGCTTTGGCGGCGGCGGCTTGTACATTGATGGCGGCAACGCATTCATCACCAGCAGCACCATCTTCAACAACGTCGCTGAATGCATTCCGGGATCCGGCGGTCAGGGTGACGCAATCGCGACCGGGGGTGGCGCGCAAACTTTTATCCAGTACTCGATCGTCACCGGTCCGACCCAGAATTTCGGATTTGCCTGTTGGGGCGACGCGGTAACGTCGCAGGGTAAGAATATCGTCGGCGACAGCTCATGCAGTCCGGCGGTGAGCGATCTAGTCACGACCAATCCGCTGATTGGCGCGCTCGGGTACAACGGCGGCCTGACTCGGACGCACCTCCCGTGGGTCGGGAGTCCCGCCCTCGACGCCATCACGCCGCCCTGTAGCATCACAGGTGACCAGAGCGGAGTGGCGCGGCCGCAAGGAGCCGGCTGCGATATCGGTTCCTTCGAGGCGGGCCCATCAGGCCCCCCCTACACGCCGGCTACCCCCACGGCATCCGCCGCGGGCAGTGGGCAACTCAGTGTTGCGTTCGGCCCGCCGGGCACGGATGGCGGCAGCCCGATCACGAGCTACACCGCGACCTGCAACGCGTACCCGCCCGCGAGCGGCTCGCAGAGTGCGAGTGGCGCCGGGTCG
>JBDTRG010000044.1:0-6675 GCA_039931775.1 Betaproteobacteria bacterium
TGATCGACGACGAGGAATTGCGCGAGGCGATGCGCGAAAAGGGCCTCGGCACGCCCGCGACACGCGCGCAGATCATCGAAGGCCTCATCGCCGAGCGCTATATCTATCGTGAGGGCCGCGAGCTCGTACCTACGGCCAAGGCGTTCTCGCTGATGACGCTGCTGCACGGGCTGGGCGTGCCCGAGCTCTTCTCGCCCGAGTTGACCGCCGAATGGGAGTTCAAGCTCGCGCAGATGGAGCACGGCAAGTTGAAACGCGACGCGTTCATGCGCGAGATCGTCGCGATGACGCAGCACATCGTGGGCCAGGCCAAAGGCTACGAGAGCGACACGATCCCCGGCGATTTCGGCACGCTGACCGCGAGCTGCCCGAAGTGCGGCGGCGAGGTTCACGAGAACTACAAGAAGTTCCAGTGCCAGGCCTGCACGTTCGGGTTCTGGAAGATCATGGGCGGACGGCAGTTGGACGTCGCCGAAGCCGACACGCTCTTACGCGAGCGAAAGGTCGGCCCGCTCGAGGGCTTTCGCAGCCGCCTCGGTCGACCGTTCACGGCGTCGATCAAGGTCACCGACGAGAACGAAGTCACGTTCGATTTCGGTGACGGCAGCGCCGACGACTCGGCGGAGGCGCCCGATTTCACCGGCCTCGAGCCGCTTGGGCCCTGCCCCAAGTGCAACTCGCGCGTGTTCGAGCTGCCGCAGGCCTACGTCTGCGAAAAGGCGGTCGGTCCCGACAAGAACTGCGATTTCCGCTCGGGCCGGGTGATCCTGCAGCGGCCGGTCGAGCGCGCGCAGATGCAGAAGCTCCTCGCGACCGGCAAGACCGACCTGCTGCAATTCGTCTCCGCGCGCACCAAGCGCGGCTTTTCCGCGTTTCTCGTGCGTCAGCCGGACGGGAAGATCGGCTTCGAGTTCGAGGCGAAGGATCCGGCGAAGGGCGGCGCGCGGCGCGGGCGCGCTCCTGCTGCGTTGCGCGTGCTGGGGTCGCACCCGCGCGACAAGAAACCGGTCGAGCTGCACGCCGGTCGCTACGGCCCCTACGTCAAGCACGGCGACGTCAATGCGACGCTGCCCGACCGCGACAAGGCCGATGTGCTGACGCTCGACGAAGCGTTGGCGCTGCTCGCGGAAAAATCCGCGAAGCAGGGCACATCCGGGCCCACCAGGAAGGCGCGCAAGACTCCGACAAAGGCGAAGCCAGCGCCGAAACCCGCCGCGAAGCCCGCGGCAAAGTCGAGTCCGGCTGCAGTCGCCGCGCCAAAGGCAACTCGCAAGCGCTCGTCCGCGAAACCGGTCGCGCCGCCGCCCATCGTGCCGAGCGCGCGCACCGCAAGCCCGAAGGCGCGGACCAAACCGGCAACGCGCACGCGCGGCAAATAGTACTCCGGCTGACCTGCCCTACGGGCGGCGTACCCGACTGCAGGCGCGGCGACGCTTTCCGGCCTGCACGCGGATCGCATCGAGCGCAGCGCCAAGGGCGAGGCCTGCGAAATCCGGCTGCTGTTCCGGATGTAGATGCGCGGGCGACCGAGCGCGCCTGCGTTCATCCAAATTAAGTGAAGACGATGCGCACGCTCGCATAGCTGGTTCTCTGGCTGATCATGTCTATTCAAACGCAAAAATCTTCTTCCAATCGTCCTTCATGCTGATGACGGTCCAGCCTTTCGCTTTGGCTTCGTCATAAAGCTTCTGGGTGAACGCGCCGACCTGGGTGGCAGGAAGTCCTTGGGCGGGCCCGTAAGCGTATTCACGTTTGGCGTCATCGTGCAGGACCAGCAGCATCAGGCGCACACCGTCGCCGGCGCCTGTGTATTCCAGCATCTGCTGGTCGCCCGTCGAATTTCCGAAGGCAATATGCGGTCGCTGACCGATCATCAGGTGAATTCCCTCCGGCTTGCCGGCATCGTTGTCGTTGAGCAGTAGCTTTGGCTGTTTGGTCAGCATAGGCCGGCCGGTCTTGTCGTAGCCGTACTTCGTCGCACCTGCTGTACCCACGACTTGTTCAGGCGGGACTCCATAAACCCGGGCGGAGTACACGCGCACGAAATCCTGGCCGCCGCCCGTGACAATGTAGGTCTTGTAGCCGTTGTCGCGCAGGTACTTGAGCACTTCCTGCATGGGCTGATACGTCAAGTCCGTGTAGTGCCGCTTCCAGCGAGGATCCTTCGCTGTGTCGATCCAATTGGCGGCCTCGGCACGGAATTCATCGACCGACATTCCCGTCAATGTTGCTGCCAGCAGCTTTTCCAGGGCTTGCTTAGGTAGCTTGGCGATGGCCTCGCGGTTGCCGGAAAGCACCGTCTTGAAGGGCTCGACCTTCGCGAGTTCGGGCTTTGCCTTCATGAGCGCCGGAACCCGGTCCAGGCAATACATGACTTGCGAGTACATCGGATGCTCGACCCACAGCGTTCCGTCCTGGTCGAACGTCGCAATGCGCTCCGCCGGCGGGACGAAATTGGGGCTTCCCTGTGTGGTCGTGGTTCGCACGAACTCGACGATGGCTTTCTTCGATACCCCATCGTTCCAGGAGGGCAGGGCGTCGGTTTGGGCAAATGCGTAACCGAAGACCATCGGTACGAAGACCAGCGACAGCAGTCGCATGACGCGAATCATTGCAATCGGCTTCATAGGTCACTCTTTTCCAGTTTATTGCCGTCTCAACCTGGGCCGCGCCGCGATTTGGCGCAAGGCATTGCGTCGGACGCCTGAAGAAAAACGGGCGGCCCCGAAGGACCGCCCGCGCGGCCGTACCGAACCGGCCGCGCCGCTACTCACCTGCGTGGCTGCCCACCTTCGACTCCTGCATTTGCTGGATGATTTGATCGAGGTTGTAGCTCGATGGAGTCTGCAGCGCCGGGAATTGCTTGTAGCTCGACAGTTCCTTCATCCACAACAACTGCCCGATGGGCAGCAGGTTCCAATCGTAGAGGTAAGCCGTGCTCGGCGCGGCCAGCGCGCCGCCCATACCCAGGAGGGTCAACTGAGTCGCGCCCACGGCCGTTTCGAACGGATCTCGCTTGATATTATCGACCTGCGTCCAGTGATAGGACTCGACCCCCAACAGACCACCGGTTGCATTCGACGGTGCCATTGCGTAGTAGAACTTCCAGTTTTTGTACCGCACCGCCGAGGGATGCGTCCCGCTGTAGTAGAACAGCGTGTCGCGTGCAGAGTCGCCCTGGCCTTCCAGGTAGGCGCGCTGGTCGACGCCATCCAGCGTCGTCTTGACGATGCCCGGGTACTGCCCGGCCTCGATCTGCTTCTTCAGCGCATCGCCCTTGGGGCCGCCTGCGATGTTAACCAACGTGGGCAACCAGTCCAACATCGAGAAGATCTGGTCTTTGAGGACGCCTGGCTTGATGTGTCCTGGCCAGCGGACCATCATGGGAACTCTCATGCCGCCTTCCCAGGTGGTCAGCTTGCCGCCCCGGAATGGCGTAACCCCGCCGTCCGGGTAGGTGATGACCTCGGCCCCGTTGTCGGTGGTGAAGACCACGATCGTGTTGTCGAGCTGGCCCATGGCTTCCAGCTTCTTGAGCACCTCGCCGACGTTGTCGTCCAGTTGCTTCATGCCGACTTCGTTGATGCCCCAGTCCTTGCCGCCCTTCTCGCCCAGCATGTTCTCGTACTTGGGCGAAAACACGGTCGTGATGTGCATGCGCGCCGGGTTGTACCAAACGAAGAAGGGTTTGCCGGTTTTCTTGGGATCGTTGCGGTCGAGGTAGTCGATGACCTTGGCGGAGATTTCCTCGTCCACGGTCTTCGAACGTTCCAGCGTCAGTGGACCCTCGTCCTTGCAGCTCTGATTCTTCTCTGTGCCATCCGAAGATTTGCAGGCGATAACGGGTCGCGGCGGGGTCATGCACAGCGCGGTTCGCGGGTCCAATGCGCCCGGCGGGTCGGAGAGTCCGGGGACCGGCGTGTTCTTGCATGGCGGCACGACGGCCTGCTGGGTCGGTGTCTTGTTGATGTCGGGGAAGCTCACGCCCTGCATCGCGTCGAGGTGATACAGATATCCCCAGAATTCCTGGAAGCCGTGGGCTGTCGGCAGCGCGTTCGTCTTGTCGCCAAGGTGGTTCTTGCCGAATTCCCCGGTGTTGTATCCGAGATCGTTCAGAAACTTGGCGAGCGCCGGGGTGCCGGGCAACAGCGAACTGGTGGAACCCGGCAACTGCGGCATGATCATGCCCGCGCGCAGCGGGTTCATGCCGGTAAAGAATGATGTGCGCCCGGCGGTACAGCTCTGTTCCGCGTAGGCGGTCATGAACAGCGCGCCTTCCTGCGCAATGCGGTCGATATTGGGGGTTTCGCCGACCATGAGCCCGCGGTGGTAGGCACCCACGTTCATGATGCCGATGTCGTCGCCCATGATGAACAGGATGTTGGGCTTGGTCTGTGCTTGGACGACTGCTGGCAGCGCAACGGCAAAGGCAAAGGTCAGCGTTGCAGCAATCCATTTCAAGATACCGTGACGAACACTCATGCGAGACTCCTGGCTATGAAGAAGGTACTAAGCGAAACCACCGGTACATACAGTGTCACCGACACTCGTCGATCGCGTCGTTGCCGCGTTCATACGAAAGCCTTGGCCACGACTGCGCAGAGTGTGTGGCCGGAAAATGGTTTGACGAGAAACGCGAGCGCGCCGAACTGCGTTGACCTGACCTTTGTGTGCGTGTCGTCGCGCGCGCTGATGAAGACGACGGCGGGTTTGCGGCCCACCGCAAGAAGCCGCTCGTACAACTCAAATCCCGAGATGCCAGGCAGATGAACATCGAGTACAAGACAGCGCGCGTCCAGCGTGGCGCGATCTTGCAGCGCAGATTCCGCGGAATCGAAGCCAAGGACCTCGAAGCCTGTAGCCGCCAGCACGCGTTCAGCCGCGTCTCTCATCCCAGTATCGTCCTCGACCAAGACAACCAGCCCACGCGCATCTGGCATTGCGACCTCCGTCGCTCAGATCCGGGTTGAGCCGGGGGCGACACGCTCAGAGCAAAACACTGCAGTGATATTGGGCTACGACACCTCGGCGCGCATCGGCCTATGGTGAGGCAGGCGCTGCCCTTTGGTGCAACGCGGATTGCCCCTGTGTGAAGAAAGCCTGCACGGCACTTGCAGGGCGTCAACATGGCGCCCGGCGAGTGTCGAACCCCTGCCCGCGCGGTGACCAGAAGATGCCGGGTGGGCCTGAAATTACTGGATGGTTGGCGTAGCGCCGTCCGTCCGTAGCTGCGCAGCGAGCAGCGCGAGCTCGGCCACCGAGGCCGCCTGCATTTTCACCATGACCTGCGCGCGATGCGCCTTGACCGTGCGCTCGGCAATGCCAAGCACCGCCGCGATGTGCTTGTTCAGCTTCCCCGCCACGACTTGGGCAAATACCTCGCGCTCCCGTGGCAGCAATGTCGCGTAGCGCGCGGCGAGCTCATGCCGACGATCATTTTGCGTGCGCCGCTGCGCGTCCCGCGCTATGGCCATGTTTACCGCAGCAAGCAAGGTCTCGCGATCGACTGGCTTGGTGAGGAAATCGACCGCGCCCGATTTCATTGCGCGCACGCTTGAATTCACGTCGCCGTGACCGGAGACAAAGATGACGGGCAGAGCCTCTTCGTTTCCCGCAATCGCTTCGTGCAACTCCAGTCCGCTGGGACCGGGCATGCGCAGGTCGAGCAGGATGCACCCGGGAGCGCGCCGCGCCGTTTCATGGAGCAGAAAGGCCCCGGCGGAAGCGTATTCTTTGACCCGATAGCCCGCGAACTGCAAAACGCGGGCGATCGCCGTCCGAAAGGAGTCGTCGTCATCGATCACATGGACGATCGGCGTCGTTGTTGTCACGTCGCCCCGGCTTCTGAAGGTGCATCGCTCGCCGGTTCCTTGCCGCATGATTCGGATTGTGCTTCCGGCAGCGTCACGCGGAAAGTTGCACCCGTCGATGGGTTATTTTCGGCTTGAATGCTTCCGCCGTGTGCCTCGGCAATAGTGCGGGCGATGGAAAGCCCGAGTCCCAGGCCTTTGGATTTGGTCGTGAAAAATGATTCGAACAGGCGATTGGCCGCGACACCTTCGATGCCGTGACCTCCGTCGCATACAGCGATCTCGACCTTTCCCCTGTCCTTGCGCACGACAGAAAGCGTCGTTCGCCGAAACCCCACGGGCATCTGTGCCATCGCGTCCATGGCGTTCATGATCAGATTGAGAAGAAGCTGCTGAAGCTGAACACGATCGCCATCAACCCGAAGCGGTTCTGCCGCCAATTGCACTGCGATGTCGATCTCGCGGCGCGCGGCCTCGGTACTGACAAGCCCGGCCGCATTGCGTACGACGTCGTTGAGGTCGAGCGGCTCCCTCTGGAGCTCCTGTTTTTGCAGCAACGCGCGGATCCGTCGCACGACTTCGCTCGCACGTACATCGTCGCGACGGATATCGGCCAGAATCTGGCGCAGGACGTCGACGGAAGGCGAGTCGGAATCGAGCAGCATTTCCGCGGCCTCGGCATTGCTGAGGATGGCGCCCAGGGGCTGGTTTATCTCATGAGAGATCGCTGCCGTCATCTCGCCGACCGTGGCCAATCTGAGCGCATGTGCGAGCTCAACGCGTTGCTGCTGCGCGGCGAGTTCCGCTTTTCGGCGGCGCCCGCGCTGGACGAGCAGGCTTGCAATGAGCAGTGACTGCAAGACGA
>JBDTRG010000045.1:0-4702 GCA_039931775.1 Betaproteobacteria bacterium
GCGTCGCAGGCGCCGGCCAGGAAATCAAGACGCGGCCGTTCCAGCTCGTCACCGGCCGCGTGTGGAAAGGCACCGCGTTCGGCGGCGCGCGCGGGCGTACCGACGTGCCTAGAATCGTCGACTGGTACATGGACGGGAAGATCAACATCGACGACCTGATCACGCACGTGTTGCCGCTCGAACGCATCAACGAGGGCTTCGACCTGATGAACGCCGGCACGTCGATTCGGGCCGTCGTCGAATTCTGAGGTCGCAGGACCGCACCGCCTGCCTGCGGATCCGGCGGGCGGCGGCACACCGTTGGCCCCAGTGGCGTCATGGGCACAACATTCGCGCCTGAATCGGTGATAATCGCGTTACCGAGGGGTTCCGACACCAGGGTGCGCACGTCGATGAACGGACAGACAGGCATGGACAGGAGTTTCGTCGTCACGATCGGAGGGTACGCGCTGGCGTACGTCGCGCTGATCGCTCTCGTCTCCGGTTGCGCGGCTCCGCCCGCCGCTCCCGCAGCGACGCCGGCCCCGGCGGCTCCGGTGGAAGTTGCGCCGCAGCCCGTTGCGCCGGCGGCGCCCGAGCTCTCGCCGGCGCAGGCCAAGGCGCAGGCGCAAAAACTCGCGCTGGAGGCGGTCGACCGCCTGCAAAACGGCGACGAGGTCGCCGCCAAGCAATTGCTCGGCACAGCCCACGGGCTCGACCCCACCAACGACATCGCGCGCAAGATGTCCGAACAGATCAACGCCGACGCGCAAAAGGAATTGGGCACGGTGTTTTTCCGCTACACGGTCCAGCGCGACGATTCGCTGTCGAAGCTCGCCCAGCAGTATCTCGGCGACCGCTTCCGGTTCTACATCCTCGCCAAATACAACGACATGGCGAGCCCGAGCAAGCTTGCTGCCGGGCAGGTGATCAAGATCCCCGGCCGTGCCCCGGCGACGCCGCCGCCGGCGGCCGCCGCGCCCGCCGCTGCACCGGTGGAACAGCCGGCCAGCGCGCCGGCAACCGCCGCGGAACCCGCCGCGCCGGTTGCTACGCCGGCTCCCGCGCCCGCCCCTAACAACGCGCTGACCGCGCTGCTCGAAAAGGGACGCCGCCTGCAGGCGAGTGGCGACCTCGCGGGCGCTTACGGCGCGTTCAGCGACGCCACGGCGCTGTCGCCGGGCAACCGGGACGCGGTCCTTCAGCGCGACGCCGCGAAGGCCGCGCTCATCCGCAGCTACGATCGCGAAGCCACGCAGGCGTTCCAGCGGCAGAATCTCGACCTCGCGATCACCAAATGGGATCAGCTGCTCGGGATCGATCCGGCCAACCAGAAGGCCAAGCTCGAACGCGAGCGCGCCATCGAGCTCAGGAAAAAGATGAACGAGAAGTTCGGCAAGCCCGCCGGCTAGTGATGGCGGCTCAGGGCGCCTTCTTCTCGCGCTCGATGCGTTTGAGCTTGTCGAGCGCGGCGCGCGCCTCCTGCAACTTCGTCTGCGCCAGCTTGTTCTGCGGGTCGTACTTGACGCTCGTTTCCCACAGGCGGATCGCGCCCGGCGCGTCCGTGCGGTAGACCTGAACGCCCCGCTCGTAATATTCGCCGGACAGCCCCTTCCTGAGCGTCTGTGAGCGCGCGGACCATTCGGCCACGGGCTTCCCGCGCAGGCTCACCGCCTGATCGACGAGCATCAGCGCCTGCTCGCGCGAGCCCTTCTGCTCTGATTCCACACTCCGGTCGTAGACGATGGTGGCGATGCGCAACCGCGCTGCGTCGTTGCGCGGGTTCGCCTCGACAAACGCCCGAAAGTCGCGCAGGCCGCCGTTGATGTCGCCGGCCTTGAACATTTCGATCGGCTGCTCGAGGTCGTACGACTCGCCCGCATCCACCGCCGGCGCCGGCGCGGGTGTGCCGCCCGCCACCCGGGAGGTCGCAGCCACCGTCCCGGGGGTTTCCCGGGCCGCGCGCAGGCTCTGGCTCGCCTGGATGCGGGTCAGCTTCTGCCGGTCGATTTCGCGCAGCACCTTCGCGGCCTCAGCGTTCTGCGGATCGAGCGAGAGCACCTTGAGCATCGCCTGGGTCGCCTTGTCCGCGTCGCCGTTGCGCCATGCATTCGTCCCTGCCTGCTGATTCTCGCGCACGCCCTGGCGTATCGCTGCGCGCTCGGTGTCCTGACCTTTGCGCGCCGCCTCGTCGTCGGGGGCGAGCAGCAGGACGATGTGCCATTCGCGCGCCGCCACCGCGTGATCGCCGGCTGCTGCGGAGCGCTGCGCCAGTTGGCGGTGATGGGCGATGGCAGCCGCAGCGGCTTCGTCGGGCGCTTCGCGCGACATCGCCACGGGCGGCGCCGAAGGCTGCAGCGGCGCCTCGGCGCACGCACCGAGTACGAGGAGGCCACAGAGCAAAAGGCGGCCGGGGGTGCGCATCCGGTCTGCCTACCTGCCCGGCATGCGCACGAAGGTCTGCAATTTGGTCTTGAACTTCTCGAGGTCCTCGTCGCCGAAGACCATGCTCCGCCGCAGCATGTACTGATACGCGAAGAAGCCGTTGCCGCCCGGGGTTACGGTCATGCCGAGCTTGACACCCTTGCGTGTCATGAGGTCGACCACCGCGTCGTTGACGTCGCCATAGGGATACGCATACGCGAGGCTCGGCACCGCCAGCCGATCGCGGATCGTGTCGATCGGCACGTCGACCTCGCGCCGCAGCCGGTCGCGATACTTCGCCTCGGTCTCGTCAACCAGGCGCAGCGTGAGGTTGGAGTGCGTCTTGGAGTGCGGCTGGATTTCGACGAGGCCGGAGGCGATCAGCTCCTTCATCTGCGGATAAGTGAGCGCGTCGCCGGCGCCGACGAAATCGCTGTAGAGGAACACCGTCGCCGGAAACCCGTACTTCTTCAGGATCGGATAGGCGATGTCGTAGGTCGCCCGATAGCCGTCGTCGATCGTGATCAGCACGCTCTTCTTCGGCAGCGCCACCTTGCCGCCGACGAAATCGGCGAGTTGCGCCAGCGTCAGCACGTGGTAGCCGTTCCTGGCGAGGTAATCCATCTGCGCGGTGAACGCGGCCGGGGTGACGGTCAGCTTGGAGGCCCGGCTGCCGAAGCGGTGGTAGCACAGCACCGGAACGGTCTGAAATCCGTCGTGATACACGCCGATCGCATTGTGC
Source organism: Betaproteobacteria bacterium (assembly GCA_039931775.1). Lineage (GTDB taxonomy): Bacteria > Pseudomonadota > Gammaproteobacteria > Burkholderiales > Casimicrobiaceae > CAIWHR01. The sequence goes on from JBDTRG010000045.1 coordinate 3,146, forward strand.
GGTTTCAACGGGATCACGACGGCCTGCCCGGGCCGGATCTCGGCGCCGCCGCTGTACTCCGTAATCCACCAGTCCTTGCGCGGATCGCCGAGATATTGCTGTGCGAGCGACGCGGCGTCGTCGCCGGCACGCGGCACGACGATGGCGAAATCTTCGTCGCGCCCGAGTACGCGCGCGCCGTCGACCCTGGCGACGGGCTCGGGCGCAGGCGGGCGGGGCGGCGGCGTCGCGCAGCCATGCACGATGAGCGCCACGACGATCCACCCCAGTGTGGAGAGCCCCCTACGCGCGCTTGACGGCATCGGTGGCGGCGGCGTGTTCATGGCGTTTTTCCAGGGCGACGGCGGTCTGGTCGAAGTCCGCGTACAGCTCGCCGAATTCGTCCTTGCGCTTGTCGGCGATCCGGTAGTCGTAATGACCGTTCGCGAGTTCTTGCAGCGAGTTGCGCAGCACGCGTATCGGACCGGCGAGGCGATGCGCGAGCAGGTACGTCCCGCCGGCGACCGCGGCGCTGGTGATGAGGGTCAGGATCGCGAGCAGCACGAGCATCAGGTTGGCGACCTTGGTGAGCGGCGCCTCGAACAGACCGAGGTGGATCTGCCCGATCTCCTTCGACTGGAAAAGGACCGGGGCCATGAAGTCCAGCACCGCGCGGTTGTCGGCGAGGCGATGGCTGCGCACGGTGACGCCCGGATCGTGCGAGGTCAGGGCCTTTGACTCCGGCGGCGCATACGTCCCGTTGATCTGCGTGGCGTCGTTGCTGCCGCGGATGATGCCCCGGTGGTCGACGACGAAGAGGTAAGGGAATTCCTGGCGGCTCTGCGTCTCCTGGATGAACACGTCGATCGCCGCCCAGTCCTCGGACAGGAGCGGCACGGCGGTCTGGACCGCGACCAGCTTGGCGAGCGAGCCGCCGTAGCCCGTGGCCTGCTCGAGCATCGCCGCGTACTGCCGCTGGTAGAGGACCGTGGCGGTCAGCGACATCGTCACGGCCACCAGACCGGCCATCGCCAGCGCCCAACGGATCCCGAGCGGTATGACGCGGCCCTTGCCCTTTCGCCGCGCCTCCTCGTCGAGCTCGCGCGCGACCGCGATCAGCGCCTGCGCGAATTGCTCGCCGGTCTGGAAGCGCTTGTCGCGCGCCTTCTTGAGCGCCCGGGCGATGACGCGGCGCAGCGACAGCGGCAGATCGGCGTGCAGCTGATCGAGCGAAGGCGCGTCGGTGTTCGCGATCTTGTAGACGACGCTGATCATCGAGTCGCCTTCGAACGGCAGGTGGTCGGTCAGCAGCTGATAGAGCACGACGCCGGCCGAGAAGAGGTCGGAACGGGCGTCGACGTCGAGGCCTTGGACCTGCTCCGGCGACATGTAATTCGGCGTGCCCAGCACGGCGCCCATCTGGGTCTGCTCGGCCTTTGTCGTTTCCTCGTTCTGGTTGATCCGGCAGATGCCGAAGTCGGCGACCTTCACCGTCAGCGTGTCCTGGACCAGCATGATGTTCCCGGGCTTGACGTCGCGGTGGACGATGCCCTTCTTGTGCGCGTAGTCGAGCGCGCG
>JBDTRG010000046.1:0-8395 GCA_039931775.1 Betaproteobacteria bacterium
GCGCTGCTCAAGACGTTCGCCGACCAGGCGGTGATCGCGATCCAGAACGCGCGCCTGTTCCGCGAGATCCAGGACAAGAGCCGGCAACTCGAGACCGCCAACAAGCACAAGTCGGAGTTCCTCGCGAACATGTCGCACGAGCTGCGCACACCACTCAACGCGATCATCGGATTCTCCGAGGTGCTTCTCGAGCGGCTGTTCGGCGAGGTCAACGAGAAGCAGGACGATTACCTGAAGGACATCCACTCGTCCGGCAAGCACCTGCTGCAGCTCATCAACGACATCCTCGACCTGTCGAAGGTCGAGGCCGGTCGCATGGAGCTCGACGTTGCGACGTTCGACCTCTCTTCGGCTATTTCCAATGCGATGACGCTGATTCGCGAACGCGCTCAGAAGCACGGGATCGCCCTGACTCTCGACGCTAACCCGGCGCTGGGAGAGATCACTGCGGACGAGCGCAAATTCAAGCAAATTCTCCTCAACCTGCTGTCCAACGCGGTAAAGTTCACGCCGGATAGCGGGCAGATCGAGGTCCGCGCCCGCCGCGAAGCCGGCGACGTGGTGGTCGCCGTCCGCGATACGGGAATCGGCATCGCACCCGGGGATCAGGCAGCCGTGTTCCAGGAGTTCCGGCAGGTCGGCAACAACTACACCAGCAAGCAGGAAGGCACGGGCCTCGGGCTCGCCCTCACCCGCAAGTTCGTCGAATTGCATGGCGGCCGGATCTGGCTCGAAAGCGAGCCTGGCAAAGGATCGACCTTCACGTTCACCATCCCGGCCAATGCAGCGCGCTCGGAGGTCCCGCAATGAGCCTGATCCTGATCGTCGAAGACAACGAAAAGAACATGAAGCTCGTCCGCGACGTGCTGCAGGTGAAGGGCTACGCCACGATCGAGGCGGGCAACGCCGAGGACGGCATCGTGCTCGCCAAGGAGCGCAAGCCCGCGCTCGTTCTGATGGACATCCAGCTCCCGGGCATGAATGGCATTGAGGCGCTCAAAGTGTTGCGGGCAGACCCTGCGACGTCGGGCATTCCCGTGATCGCTGTCACGGCGTCAGTCATGCAGCAGGACCGCAACCTGATCACCGAAGCCGGCTTCGACGGCTACATCGGGAAGCCGATCAACCTCAAGGAGTTCCTGGACGCCGTGAAGAAGATGGTCGAAGGCGCGCCGACGTGACGACCCCTGCCAAAGTGCTGGTGGTAGACGACACGCCGCACAACGTGAAGCTCCTCGCCGACCTCCTCGGCGTGAAAGGCTATGCGGTCGCCACCGCCGTGAATGGTGAGGAAGCGCTCGCCAAGGTGGCATCGGAGTCGCCCGATCTCATCCTTCTGGACGTGATGATGCCCGGCCTGTCGGGGTACGACGTGTGCCGGCGCCTTCGTTCCGACCCCGCAACCGCGCTGCTGCCCATCGTGCTCGTCACTTCGCTCGACCCGCAGGGCGAGCGGGTCAAGGGCATCGAGGCCGGCGCCGACGACTTTCTGCCGAAGCCGATCAACCAGGCGGAGCTCTTTGCCCGCGTGCGCTCGCTGCTCCGCGTGAAGTCGCTGCAGGACGAGGTCCGCCGGCAGGCTGGCGCGCTGAAGGAGTGGAACGCGAAGCTCGAGGAACGCGTTGCCGAGCAAGTGGCGCAGCTCAAAGGCATGGAACAGCTGAAGCGCTTCTTCGCGCCCGCAGTCGCCGACGCCATCGTGTCGGCGGGCGAGAAGTCGATCCTTGCGCCGCACCGCCGTGAGATCAGCTACGTCTTTGCCGACCTGCGCGGATTCACCGCCTTCACCGATACCGCCGAGCCCGAGGAAGTCGAGTCGGTGCTGCACGAATTCCACCGGACGATGGGAGCGCTGGTGGCCGAGTACGAGGGGACACTCGACCGCTTTGCCGGCGACGGTATCCTGATCTTCTTCAACGATCCGTTGCCGGTGCCGAACGCGGCACAGCGCGCCGCGCAGATGGCGATGAGAATGCAGGAGCAGTTCGGGCCATTGCGTTCGCGCTGGTCCAAGCTCGGCTACGAGCTCGATCTCGGCATCGGCATCGCGCACGGCTATGCCACGCTCGGCGCGTTTGGTTACGAGGGCCGCGTCGACTACACCGCGATCGGCAGCGTCGTCAATCTCGCCAATCGGCTCTCCAACGAGGCGGGTCCCGGAGAAGTGCTGATCGACCGCAAGACGCGCGCCGCGCTCGACGATTCCGCAACGGTCGAAAGCCTGGGGCCGATGGCGCTCAAGGGCTTCACTCAACCCGTGCCCGTGTTCCGCCTGACCGCGCTTGCCTGATTGCGGCACCGGCGCAGGTGCCGGATAATGCGAAGCGTACCCGACGCGGGCGGTTAGCCGCCCGCGCCAAGAACGAAGAATACCCGCGAAGGGGATCGCAACAGGGGCTGATCAGGTCTGGGTGCCGCAACGCGGCCTCGCGTGACGGGCCGCCTTGCTGCACGAGGAGAGCGGTTTGTCAGACCTGATCGAGGTTCGTGACCTGTCCATCGAGTTCGACAATCGGGGCACGATGGTGCCCGCGCTCGATCGGATATCGTTTCGGATTCCGACGGGCTCGACGGTCGCGCTGGTCGGTGAGTCGGGGTCGGGCAAGTCGGTCACGGCTCAGGCGATCATGGGCATCCTGCCCAAGACCGCCCACATCACCTCGGGCGAAATTCTCTTTTCCGTGCCGGAGTCGACCAAGGCCCCGGTCGACATCACGCGGCTCGATCCGGATGGCGCGGCCATTCGCGGCATTCGCGGGCGCCACGTCTCGATGATCTTCCAGGAGCCGATGGTCTCGCTGTCGCCGCTGCATACAGTCGGCGACCAGGTCAGCGAAGCGCTCTTCCTCCACCACAAGGTCGGACACGTCGAAGGGATGAAGCGGACCGAGGAGATGCTGAGGCTGGTCGGCTTCCCCAATCCGGCACGCGCCCTCACGCACTATCCGTTCGAGCTGTCCGGCGGCCTGCGCCAGCGCGCGATGATCGCGATGGCGCTGGTCTGCCGCCCGTCGCTTTTGATCGCCGACGAACCCACGACCGCGCTCGACGTGACGATACAGGCGCAGATCCTGGCGTTGATCAAGGACTTGCAAGCCGATCTCGGCATGGCGGTCCTCATCATCACGCACGACCTCGGCGTCGTTGCAAACCTCGCACAGGAAGTCGTTGTACTGTACGGCGGACGGGTGATGGAGCAGGGTCCGATCGCGGAACTGTACGGGCGCCCCGCGCATCCGTACCTCCGGGCGTTGCTGCACGCCGTCCCGCACTTCGACATGAAGCCCGGCGAGCGCCTCGTTCCGGTGCGCCCAATCGATCACCACGCCGGAGCGCTGGTGCAAAAGGCCGAACCGTGGCCCGCCGATGCGCCGGCAATGCACCTCGACGTGCGGGGGATCAGCAAGGCCTTTACCCAGCGCTCGACCGGCCTCCTCGGCCAGCGCAAGGGGGCGACGTTCCGCGCCGTCGATGACGTGAGCCTGTCGATCCCGCGCGGCAAATGCTTCGGGCTCGTCGGCGAAAGCGGTTGCGGCAAGACGACGCTGTCGAAGCTGATCATGCGGGCGTTGGACGCCGATCGCGGCGAGGTCCTCTACAATGATCGCGGCACGATGCTCGACGTCGTGCACGCGCACGGCGACGAGCTGATGCGCTTCCGGCGGCGCGTCCAGTACATCTTCCAGGATCCGTTCGGCTCGCTCAATCCGCGCATGACGGTCTTCGACATCCTGCGCGAGCCCTTGATCATCCACGGCGTCGGCGATGCGGTTTACCGCGCCGACATGGCGAAGGAACTGATGCGGCTGGTCGGACTCGATCCGCGGTTCCTGAACCGCTACCCGCACAGTTTTTCCGGAGGGCAGCGGCAGCGGATCGGTATCGCCCGCGCGCTGGCGCTGAAACCCGATCTTGTGCTGTGCGACGAGCCGGTCTCGGCGCTCGACGTGTCGATCCAGGCCCAGGTGCTCAATCTGCTGAAGGACCTGCAGGCGGAACTCGGCCTCACGTACCTCTTCATCTCGCACAACCTGGCCGTGGTCGATTACATCGCCGACGATATCGCGGTGATGTGCGCCGGGCGCATCGTCGAGATCGCGCCGCGCGAGGTGCTCTTCCGCAATCCGGTCCACCCGTACACGCTGGGCCTTCTGGCGGCGGTGCCCTACCCCGACCTCAAGCGCAAGCTCGATCTCGCCGCGGTTCTGGACGGTGCCGCCCGGAGGCCGCAGGAGTGGCGCAACCCGTTCGGCTGGACCGCGGAAGGAGCCGGCGAACTCGTCGACATCGGCGACGGCCACCGCGTGCGCATCCAGCCCGGGGACAACCATGAAAGGATGATCGCGTGATCGAGCGCGCCGTCCGGACCGTTTTCACTGGCCTCATCCTTGCCGCTGCGTTGCTGGCGGCCGGCGCGGCCGGCGCGGAGGAGCCGCCCACCCTGCAGTTGGACGTCGCCGCAGGCAAGCTGCCGCCGCTCGCCCAGCGGCTTCCGAAGCCGCCGCTTATTGTCGATCTCAAGCGAGCGAACTGGACCGAGGGCGTCTACGGCGGCGAGATGCGGATGTTGATGGCCAAGGACCGCGACATCCGGATGATGGTCGTCTATGGGTACTCGCGGCTCGTCGGCTATGACGAGCAGCTGCGCATCGTCCCCGATATCCTGGAGCGCGTCGACGACGAAGGCAGTCGCGTGTTCACGCTGCACCTTCGCAACGGCCACAAATGGTCGGACGGCCAACCATTCACGGCGGCCGATTTCCGCTACTACTGGGAAGATGTCGTCAGCAACAAGGAGCTCTCCCCGTTCGGCCTTCCGCAGGCGCTGATGGTGCGCGGCAAGGGTCCGCGTTTCGAAGTGCTGAGCGAAACGGCGATCCGCTACACGTGGGACGAGCCGAACCCGCAGTTCCTCGCGGCGCTGGCCGGCCCCAGCCCGCTCTACATCTACCGTCCGGCGCATTACCTGCGCAAGTTCCATCCGAAGTACGTCGGGCTCGAGAAGGCCAATGCGCAGGCCAGCGCCGCCGGCTCGCGAAGCTGGGCGGGTCTGCACCAGAAGAAGGACGAGCAATACCGTTTCGACAACCCCGACCTGCCGACGCTCGAGCCCTGGATGAACACGACGCCGCTGCCGTCGATGCGGTTCGTGCTGGTGCGCAATCCATATTTCCATCGCGTGGACGCGTCGGGCCGGCAACTCCCGTACATCGACCGCGTGGTCGTCAGTATCAGCGAGGAAAAGCTGATCCCCGCGAAGGCCGGCGCCGGCGATGTCGACCTGCAGGCGCGCTACCTGCGCTTCGACAACTACACGTTTCTCAAGCAGAACGAAAAGCGGAACCATTACAAAGTCCTGCTATGGGAAAAAGTGCTCGGGTCTCAGATCGCGCTCTATCCGAACCTCAACGTCGACGACCCGGAATGGCGCCGCCTGATGCGCGACGTCCGCTTCCGCCGTGCGCTCTCCCTCGCCATCAACCGCCACGAGATCAACGAGGTCGTCTATTTCGGCCTTGGCCGCGAGTCGAGCAATACCGTCCTGCAGCGGAGCCCGCTGTACCGCCCGGAATTCGGCAACGCCTGGATCAAGTTCGACACGAACGCCGCGAACACGCTGCTGGACGAGCTCGGATTGAAAAAGCGCGACGCCAAGGGCATCCGCCTCTTGCCCGACGGCCGCCCGATGGAGGTGGTCATCGACACGTCCGGCGAGAGCACCGAGGAAACGGATGTGCTGGAACTGATCCGCGACGGCTGGGCAAAGGTGGGAATCGCGCTTTTTTCGCGGCCGTCGCAGCGCGAGGTGTTCCGCAAGCGCATCTTCTCGGGCAAGTCGATGATGTCGGTGTGGTCTGGACTGTCCAACGGCATCGCGACGCCCGAAATGAGCCCGCTCGAACTTGCTCCGACCGCGCAGGAGCAGTTGCAATGGCCGATGTGGGGCCAGTACTACGAGAACAATCGCAAGGGCGGGCAGGCGCCGGATATGCCGGAGGCGCTCGAACTCGTCGACCTCTACGATGCGTGGCGCATCTCGGCGACGGACGCCGAGCGTGAAAAGATCTGGCTGCGCATGCTCGACATCCATGCGCAGCAGGTTTTCACCATCGGAGTGGTCACCCGCGCGCTGCAGCCGGTGGTCGTGACCAACTCCCTGCGCAACGTCCCGGTCGAAGGGATCTACAGCTGGGACCCCGGCGCGTATTTCGGGTTCTACCACACGGACACGTTCTGGTTCGACCCGAAGGGACGCCGCTGATGCTGCGCTACGCGATCAATCGCGTGCTGTTCATGATACCGACGATGATCGCGATCAGCATCATCGTGTTCACGATCATCCAGCTCCCTCCCGGCAACTACCTCGAAAGCTACATCGCCGAGCTGCAGGCTCAGGGCGAATCGGTCGATCCGCAGAAGATCGCGTTCCTGCGCGAGTACTACGGGCTCGACAAGCCGCTGATCGAACAGTATGTCCGCTGGGTGGGCGGCATGTTCGTCGGCGATTTCGGCTATTCGTTCGAGTTCAACCTGCCGGTGACCAAGGTGATCGGCGACCGGATGCTGCTGACCATCATCGTGTCCGGGATCACGATCCTGTTCACCTGGGCGATCGCTTTCCCGATCGGGATCTATTCGGCGACCCACCAGTACAGCTGGGGCGACTATGGACTCTCGCTGCTGGGCTTTCTCGGCATCGCCATCCCCAATTTCATGCTCGCGCTGGTGATGATGTACCTTGCCAACGTCTGGTTCGGGACGTCGATCGGCGGCCTGATGGACCCCGAATTCATCGGTCAGCCCTGGAGCTGGGCCAAGGCGCGCTCGGTGCTCGAGCACAGCTGGATCCCGGTGATCGTGATCGGCACCCACTCGACGGCGGGGATGATCCGCCGCCTGCGCGCCAACCTGCTCGACGAGCTGCAGAAGCAATACGTCGTCACAGCCCGCGCCAAAGGCCTGCCGCCACGCAAGGTGCTGTTCAAGTATCCGTTGCGCATGGCGCTCAACTTCTTCATCTCCGACATCGGCAGCATCCTGCCGCACATCATTTCCGGGACGGAGATCACGGCGGTCGTCCTGTCGCTGCCGACCGCGGGACCGATGCTCCTCAACGCGTTGAAGAGCCAGGACATGTACCTCGCGGGGTCGTTCCTCATGTTCCTCGCGCTGATGATCGTCATCGGCGTGCTGGTCTCCGACCTCGCGTTGATGGCACTCGACCCGCGAATCCGGTTGCAGGGCGGAGTGACGCGATGAGCATCGGAACGCTGGCGCCGGTCGCGGGCGAACCGGATCACCTGGTATCGACGGCCCCGTTCGACCCGACCTCGGCGGCGCGCCTCACGCCCGAGCAGGAGCGCTTCTACCTCGCATCGCAATGGATGCTGATGTGGTGGAAGTTCAAGCGGCATCGCGTGGCGGTCGTGTCCGGGGTCATACTGCTCTTGATGTACGGCTCGACGCTCGTCACCGAGGTACTGGTGCCGTACAACCTGCATACGCGGCACACCGACTTCATCTACGCGCCGCCGCAGTCGATACACTGGTTCCACGACGGACGGCTGGTCGGACCGTTCGTCTACGAGCTCAAAAAGACGCTCAACATGGAGACGCTGCGCCGCGACTATGTCGAGGACACGTCCCGGCCCCACCCGCTGCGCTTCCTCTGTTCGGGGGATCCGTACGCGTTCTGGGGAATGATCGACATGTCGTTCCATCTCGTCTGTCCGGAGGAAGGTGCCACGCTTTTCGTCCTCGGCTCCGATCGGCTCGGGCGCGACGTGCTGTCGCGAATCTTCTACGGCGCACGGATTTCACTGACGATCGGATTGCTCGGCATCGCGATCAGCTTCGCGTTGGGGCTCATCATCGGGGGCATCGCCGGGTATTTCGGCGGCTGGCCGGACCTCGTGATCCAGCGGCTGATCGAGATCATCCGTTCGTTTCCGGAGCTGCCGCTGTGGATGGCGCTGTCCGCCGTGCTTCCGGTGACCTGGAGCCCGATACTCATCTACTTCGGCATCACCGGGATATTGGCGATGCTCGAATGGACCGGCCTTGCGCGCGCCGTCCGCTCGAAGTTGCTGGCGCTGCGTGAAGAGGACTACTGCACGGCCGCGCGACTGATGGGAGCCAAGCCCAAGCGGATCATCGCCCGGCATCTTCTGCCCGGCTTCATGAGCCACCTGATTGCTTCGGCGACGCTGTCGATCCCGGGGATGATCCTCGGCGAAACCGCGCTCAGCTTTCTCGGCATCGGTCTGCGCCCCCCGATCACCAGCTGGGGTGTGCTGCTCAACGAAGCGCAGAACATCAACGTCGTCGCGCTCTACCCGTGGCTGATGCTGCCGGTCGTACCGGTCATCGTCATCATCCTGGCGTTCAACTTCTT
>JBDTRG010000047.1:0-16086 GCA_039931775.1 Betaproteobacteria bacterium
TCGATCCGGTTTGCGGTGTCGGGGCTCATGCGGACGTCGCGCCGGCGTCCCTCCGTCGGTCAGCGGCCACGCTTGAACGCGACGACCTTCTGCTTCTGTTCGCCGAGACCCGCGATACCCAGCGTGATCACGTCGCCGGCCTTCAGCCACTGTGGCGGCTTCATTCCCATCGCCACGCCGGGCGGGGTGCCCGTCGTGATCACGTCGCCGGGCAGGAGCGTCATGTATTTCGAGACGTCGGCGACGATCGCGGCGACACCGAAGATCATCGTCCTCGTGTTGCCCCTCTGCCGGCGCTCTCCGTTGACGTCGAGCCACATGTCGAGATTCTGCACGTCGCGTACCTCGTCGGGCGTGACGAGCCACGGGCCCAGCGGCCCGAACGTGTCGCAGCCCTTGCCCTTGTTCCACTGGCTCGCGCTCTTCTTCAGCTGGAAGTCCCGCTCGGACACGTCGTTGACGACGCAATACCCGGCGATGTACTTCAGCGCATCCTTTTCCGGGACGTGCCGTGCCGTCCGCCCGATCACGAAGCCGAGTTCGACCTCCCAGTCGAGCTGTGTGGAATCCTTCGGGACCATTACGTTGTCGTTGGGCCCGACGATGCAGGTCGTCGCTTTGGAGAACACGACCGGATACTCGGGGATCGGCGAGTTGGTTTCCTTGGCGTGGTCGGTGAAATTGAGGCCGATGGCGACGAACTTCGACGGTGTGGCGACGCACGGCCCGAGTCGCGGCCGGCCCTTGACCAGCGGCAGCCTCGACGGGTCGAGCTTCGCGAGTTCCTTGAGTTTCGCCGGCGCGAGCGTGGCGGCGTCGATGTCCTTCACTTTGCGCGACAGGTCGCGAAGCTTGCCATCGGCGTCGATCAGGCCGGGCTTTTCCTTGCCGGCGGGTCCGAATCGTACGAGTTTCATTTGACGCTCCGTTGTGGTGGGTGAATCGACAGAAGCCGTGAACAGGGGGGACGCTACGCCATCGATGGTCGTCGCGGCCTGCGCGCCTCCGGCTTCAGATGGTCATGCCGCCGTCGCACGAGTACATGTTACCGGTCATGAACGCGCTTTCGTCGGATGCGAGGAAAACCACGAGCGGCGAGATCTCCTCGGCCATCGCGAGCCGCCCCATCGGTTGGCGCGCGACGAACATCTTCCGTGCTTCGACCGGATCGGGGTAGGCGTTGATCCGGTCGGCGAGCGACGGTGTGTCGACGGTGCCCGGCCCGATGCAATTGCAGCGCACACCCTTGGTCACGAAGTCCGCGGCGACGGCCTTCGTGAGGCCGATCACCGCCGCCTTCGACGCGCCGTACGCAAACCGGTTGGGGAGCCCCTTCACGCTCGATGCGATCGACGCCATGTTGATGATCGAGGAGCCGCGGCCCGTTTGCTCGATCTTCGCGAGCATCTTCGGCAGCGTGCTGCGAATCGTGACGTACATCGCGCGGACGTTCAGGTTGAAGCTCAACTCCCAGTCCTTCGGCGCGCAGTCGAGAATGGTCCCGTTGTGGACGTAGCCGGCGCAGTTGAACAGCACGTCCAGCGGCGGCAGCGCCTCGGCAAGCTTCGCGATCGCCGCGTCGTCGAGCACGTCGAGCACGTGCGTCGAGACGCCCGGCACGCCCGAATATTTTTCCAGCAGGCCGGCCTTGACGTCGGTCGCATGGACCAGCGCGCCTTCGCGTGCCATCTCCATCGCGGTCGCGTGACCGATGCCCTGACCGGCCGCCGTGATCAGCGCCGTCTTGCCTTGCAGTCGTCCGCTCATGATGCATTCCTTCGCTAAAGTAGGGTCAGACTCGACTTTCGCCGCCGTCGGTCTGGCATTGTCGATTGCGTCTCCAGAAAGTTGAGTCTGACCCTACTTTCTCTACTTTCTGGGGTCAACGGGTGAGGCGCGGCGTCGTCGACTTCGTCGGGTCGGCCCAGTCGTGGTTCGGCACCAGCGGATACCAGCCCGGACGTCCGGGATCGCGGTCGTACGGGTATCCGCCCAGTTTCAGATAGAGCTCGTGGTAACGGAGGAGCTTGTCGCGGTCCAGCAAAACGCCGAGTCCGTTGCCGTCGGGAACGCTGATCGCGCCATTCCTGTACTTCATCCTGCCGCCGATGATCACGTCGTCGGTCAGATGATGGTAGTGCGCGTCGGCGGCGTACCCGAGGTTCGGCAGGACCGCGCCGAGATGAAGCATCGTCGCGAGCTGGATGCCGAGTTCGCCGGAGCTGTGAACCGCGACGCCGAGCCCCATCGTTTCGCAGACGCCGGCTGCCTTGATGCACGGCCGGATACCGCCCCAGAAGGTCGTGTCGAGCAGGATCACGTCGACGGCGCGGGTCTCGATGTTGGACGCGAGCTGCTCGAAGTTGACGACGACCGTATTCGTGGCGGTCGGGATCGACACGAACTCCTTGAGGCGCAAGAGCTGGGGCATGCCCCAGACCGGGTCTTCGAAGTAATCGTTGCGCAAGTCCTCGATGCCTCGGCCGAAATCGATCGCGTCGGCGAGCGACAATGCGCTGTTCGGGTCGTAACGGAAGCGGTCGTCGGTAAACGCCGCGGCGAGCGCGCGGTAGGCCTTGAGTTCATGCGCCGGCGGGAAGACGCCGCCCTTCAGCTTGTGGACGCTGAAACCGTGCTGCTTCCTGAGGGCGCGCGCGTGCGCGACGAGCTGCTCGACCGTGCGGACTTCGCCGCGCTTCGTCTTCGGGTCGTTGTATCGGAAGAACAGGTAACTCGCGAAAGGTACCTGGTCGCGGAGCTTGCCGCCGAGCAGCGCGTGGACGGGCACGCCGAGCTTCTGGCCCATGATGTCGAGGCAGGCGAATTCGATCGCGGCGTGGAGCTGGGTGCGGTTGTTGTAGAGGCTCGCGGTCGGATTGCAGATCGCGAAGCGCATCGCCTCGAGGCGGAAGACGTCGTGCCCGCGCAGGTAGTCGGCGAGGGCGGCGAACGCGCGCGACGCGTCTTCGCCGCCGCCGCCCATCTCCCCGAGGCCGACGTAGCCATCCGCCGTCTCGACCTCGACGATAGTCCGCACGAACCGTCCCCAATGCGCGCCGTTGCTGTGCCGGATCGGCGCCTCCAGCGGCACGGTGACCGGCGTGGCGCGGATGGCGGAAATCGTGGTGGCAGGCATCGGTGCGAAGCGTCGAGCCGACCGCGACGAAGGCGGGGCAGGCGGGGCGATTGAACGCGGCGTGACGAACCGGCGCATTGTACGCTGCCCGCCCGCCCCGACATCGGGAGCGCCGATGGGCGTCCGGCAATGGCAGCCGAGGGGGAAATGCTCCACAATCGCCGGCAGATAACGCAGGGAGGATCAAACGTGCCCTTTGTCATTCGCGATGGCGCGCGCCAGTACTGGCGCAGCGACGGCGACCCCTCGTTTCCGGCGCTGTTGCTCGGCAATTCGCTCGGTACCGAACATGCGCTCTGGGCGCCGGTCGTGCCGGCGCTCGCGCGGCACTTTCGCGTACTGCGCTACGACATGCGCGGGCACGGCGCCTCGGAATCCCCGCCCGGCGATTACACGATGGCGATGCTGGGTGGGGACGCCCTCGCGGTGGCCGACGCCGCCGGCGCGCGCCGCTTCAGCTATGCGGGGATCTCGATCGGCGGGATGGTCGGCATCTGGCTTGGGGCGAACGCGGCGGATCGCGTCGACCGCCTGGTGCTTAGCAACACGTCCGCGAAATTACCCGCCAATCTCTGGGCGGACCGGATCGCGAAGATTCGCGCCGGCGGAATGGCGGCGATCGCCGACGCCGTGCTGGCACGCTGGTTCACCGCCCGCTACCTGGCGCGCGCCGACGAAACGCTGGCGGGCACACGGGCCGCATTCCTTGCTGCCGATCCGGTCGGATACGTCGGATGCTGCGCGGCGATCCGCGATATGGATCTCGCCGGCAGCCTTGGCTCGATCCGAGCGCCGACGCTCGTCACGACGGGCAAGGACGACCTCGCGACGCCGAAGGAGATGGGATTGGCGATCGCCGCCGCCATCCCGGGCGCCGCCGGTGTCGAGCTCCCGGTCGCGCACATCGCGATTCCGGAGGAAACGGGTCTCTTCACGCACACCCTCCTCGAATTCCTGACCGGCGCGCCGGTCGCATCCGAGCGCCAACGGTACGACGCCGGCCTCTCCCGGCGGAAGAACGTCCTGGGAGAAGCGTATGTCGAAGAGCGTCTGAAGAAGGTCACGCCGTTCAACGCCGAGTTCCAGAATCTCATCACCCGGTACGCCTGGGGCGAAATGTGGACCCGCAACGTGCTGGACGACCGCACGCGCCGGCTGCTCGTGCTCGCGATGATGATCGCGCAGAGCCGGTGGGAGGAGTTCGAGATGCACATCAGGGCCGGTAGGGCGGCGGAGCTGTCCGAAGCGGAGCTGAAGGAGGTGTTGCTGCTGGCGGCGATCTACTGCGGCGTTCCCGCGGCGAACACCGGATTCCACAAGGCGGCGGAAGCGCTCCGCAACCCGGGCTGAAGCCGTCCCGAGGGCAGGCGGGCCGGCGGGGCGGCAAAATTGGTAATACCACTTGACCAGTTCGGGGGACCGGACTAGCCTTCGTCCCAGCGAGTGTGTCCGCGGCCCTCGGTTCTGCCTCCGTGGCGGCACAAGTCCTGCCTCGCATCGAACCCCAATCGATTTTCGCCCTCATGCCGTTCCAGAGCATCGAACCCCGCCGGCTTTATCGGCAGATCGCGGAGCAGATCCGTGGCCTGATCCGCTCCGGCGAGTATTTGCCGGGCGCGCGCCTGCCGCCGGAACGAGACCTCGCGAAACAGCTCGGCGTGTCGAGACCTTCGGTGCGCGAGGCGCTGATCGCGCTCGAGGTCGAGGGGCTGGTCGAAGTCCGGATCGGATCGGGAATCTATGTGCAGGGACCCGGCGTGAAGGCCGAAGGCGAGGAGCGGCAGGCCGTCCAGGCCGAGGCGGGCCCGTTCGAGCTGCTGCGTGCCCGCTACGTCATTGAAAGCGAGTGCGCCGCGCTCGCCGCGAAGATCGCGAAGAAAGCGCAGATCGCTGCGATCGAGGAGGCGGCGGATGCGATGCAACGGGAGTTCGACTCCCACACGCAGCCCCTTTCCGGCGACCAGCTCTTCCACATCCGGGTCGCCGAGGCGACCGGCAACGGTGCGCTCGTCGCGGTCGTCAAGATGCTATGGGAAGAGCGCACCGGTCCGCTTTACAAGCAGTTGGAGCACCACTACGATTCGCCCGCTCTGTGGAACGCGGCGATTGCGGAGCACCGCGCGGTCGTCAAGGCGATCGCGGCGCACGATGCGGGGGGTGCGCGCGCTGCGATGCAGCGCCATCTGACCCAGGCGCAAAAGCGATTCTCGACAGGTTGGGACAGCATTCACTAGTGTCGACCCGTTCGACCCGGCACTCACAAGGAGGCGAAACCATGCTGGCTTGCATGATTCACGCGAAGGAAGATCTGCGAATTGAAACTGCCGCGACCCCGGAAATCGGACCCGGCGAAGTGCTCGTGCGGCTCGGCGCAGGCGGCATCTGCGGCTCGGACCTCCACTATTATTTCGAAGGGCGCAACGGCAGTTTCGTGATCCGTGAGCCGCTGATTCCGGGCCACGAGGCGTCCGGCGTCGTCGCAGCGGTCGGCGCTGGGGTCACTCGTGTGAAGATCGGCGACCGGATCGCCGTCAGTCCGTCGCATGCCTGCGGCCGCTGCGACTACTGCCGCCAGGGGCGCGAGCAGCTCTGCACCGAGATGAAATTCCTCGGCAGCGCGAGTCTGTTTCCGCACGTGCAGGGAATGTTCCAGGAATACTTTGTCGAGGGCGAGCGCCAGTGCTACCCGGTCGGAGGCGACGTGTCGCTTGGCGAACTCGCATTCGCCGAGCCGCTGGCCGTCGCGTTGCACGCCGTCAATCGCGGCGGCGATCTGCTCGGCAAGTCGGTGCTCATCACCGGCGCAGGCACGATCGGTTGCCTGACGGTCATGGCGGCGCGGCTTGCCGGCGCCGCGCATGTCGCGATCAGCGATGTACTCGATCGGCCGCTCGCGAAGGCGCGCGAAGTCGGCGCCGACCGAACGATTCGCGCCGACCGCGACGCCGGTGCGCTCAGCGCGCCGCAGTTCGACGTTGCCTTCGAGGTGTCGGGAAACTTCACCGCGCTCAAGTCCTGCGTCGCCGCAGCAAAGAAGGGCGCGCGCATCGTGCAGGTCGGCACACTGCCGCACGAGCCGCTGCCGTTCGTCGTCAACGAGCTGATGGCGAAGGAGCTCGACCTGTGCGGCGCGTTCCGCTGGGGGATCGAGTTCGACTGGGCGGTCGACTATCTGTCGACACGCCGCGTCGACGTGCGCCCGCTCCTCACCGAGCAGTTTCCGTTGCGGGACGCCGTCAAAGCGTTCGAGCTCGCGAAGGACAAGTCACGGAGTACCAAGGTTCAAGTAGTGGCGTGAGCCTGGGAGCAGGGGCCCCGCTTGCGGGGATGCGACCGGGGCGAATCGACACCTGAGGCCGACGCGAATTGCTTTACATGATGCAGTGGGTACAAGGAGGCCGAGTGTGTGCTTGATTCGACGGGCGTTCGTTCGCCCTAAATATTTCAAAACCCTCGAGGAGGAATCATGCGTTTGCAACTGAAACTGGCGCTGTTGGCGGCTGCGGCCGCCGCGATGGTCATCGGCGGTCCCGCGGCCGCGCAGCAGAAGCTGAAATGGGCGCACGTCTACGAGACGAGCGAGCCGTACCACATCCAGTCGGTGTGGGCGGCCGAGGAAATCAAGAAGCGCAGCAACGGCAAGTTCGACATCCAGGTCTATCCGGCGAGCTCGCTCGGCAAGGAAACCGACATCAACCAGGCGATGCAGCTCGGTACGGTCGATATGATCATCAGCGGACCGTCGTTCGCGGCGCGCAGCTACCCGCGGCTCGGCATCGCCTACTACCCGTTCATCTTCCGCGACGGCGATCATCTGCTCGCCTACGCGAAGAGCGACGTATTCAAGGAGATGGTCGACGGTTACCGGGAGAAGACCGGCATCCAGATCACCGCCTACACGTACTATGGCGCCCGCCAAACGTCGTCGAATCGCCAGTTCAACGACTGTGCGGGAATGAAGGGCCTGAAGATCCGCGTGCCCGACGTGCCCGTGTACATGGCGACCCCGAAGGCCTGCGGCGCGAATCCGACGCCCATCGCCTTTGCCGAGGTCTATCTCGCGCTGCAGAACGGCACGGTCGATGCGCAGGAAAACCCGCTGACGACCATCGAAGCCAAGAAGTTCTATGAAGTGCAGAAGTACATCATGCTGACCGGCCATATCGTCGACGGGCTAACGACGCAGATCGCTCCGCACGTGTGGAGCAAGTTGAGCGATGCCGAGAAGAAGATGTTCACCGACGTGACGCGCGAGGCGGCGGCCAAGGCTTCGGCGGACATCAAGCGCCGCGAAGGCGAACTCGTCGAGGAGTTCAAGAAGAAGGGCCTTGCCATCGTCACGGTCGACCGCAAGAGCTTCGCCGACGCGGTGCTCAAGAACACGCCGCTCGAGTCGATGGGCTTCGCCAAATCCGACTACGATCGCATCGTCGCGATCAAATAGTCGCGAGCGCGGCGGACCCGGCGACCACCGCGCCGCGCAAACCGTACCCATGACGATCAACAGTACTGGCACCGAGGCGCCCGTCCTCGACGATTCGGGCCATTTCCACGCCAGCGACGAGCCGGTGGATCTCTCGGGCTACGGCTGGGAGGACTGGCTGACGCTCGGCGTCTTCTGGCTCCTGGCGCTCGACGTGTTCTACCAGTTCTTCACCCGGTACGTGCTCCAGGACTCGGCGGCATGGACCGAGGAGATCGCGCGCTATCTGCTGATCGTGATCTGCTTCGTCGGCTCGTCGATGGGCGTTCGGAAGAACACCCAGATCCACGTCGAGTTCCTCTATCGATGGCTGCCGGTTCCGGTGGGCCGGGCGTTGTCGACCTTCGTCGACCTGGCGCGCGTCGCGTTCCTCGCCTATGCGGTATTCCTGACGGCGCAGCTCGTTCCGAAGATGCAGAACCTCAAGATGACCGTGGTCGACGTGCCGATGAGCTACATCTACGGGATCGTCGGCTTCGGCTTCGTCATGATGACCTTCCGAGCGATCCAGGTGACGGTCCGGCACTGGAAGCAGGGCTGGAGCGTGCTCGAGCGCCCCGGCGAGGCCGAGGCATAGGACACCCATGAACAGCATCCTTTTGGGAGGCTTCGTCGCGATGATGGCGACCGGCCTGCCGATCGCGATGGCGATGTGCGTCGCCTCGCTGCTCTACATCTGGACCTCCGGTACGACGCCCCCGCTAACCGTGGTCCACCGCATGGTCGGCGGCGTCGACAGCTTTCCGCTCCTCGCGGTGCCGTTCTTCATCTACGCTGGCAACCTGATGAATTCCGCCGGCATCACCAACCGGATCTACAATTTCGCCTTGGCGCTCGTCGGGTGGCTGAAGGGCGGTCTCGGCCACGTAAACGTCATCGGCAGCGTGATCTTCGCCGGCATGTCGGGGACGGCGGTCGCGGATGCGGGCGGCCTCGGCACGATCGAGATCAAGGCGATGCAGGACCACGGGTATCCGACCGAGTTCGCGGTCGGCATCACCGCGGCGTCCGCGACGCTCGGGCCGATCATCCCGCCATCGCTTCCGATGGTCATCTACGGCGTCCAGGCCAACGTGTCGATCGGCAAGCTTTTCGCCGGCGGGTTCATTCCCGGCGCGGTGATGGCCCTCTTCATGATGATCATGGTCGGCTACTACGCGCACGTCCGCAAGTACGGCGCAGACATCGCGTTCTCGTGGCCGCGGATGGGCCGTGCGTTCCTCGAAACCGGCGCCATCGTGGTGACATCCACGATTCTGTACTTTCTCTGGTCGAACGAAACGCTCGGCGGCATGGTGCGCTTCGGCATTCCGCTGATCGCGGTGATGGTCGCCGACAGGGTGTTCAAGTTCGAGGCGTTCATGGCGCTCCTTACCCCGGTGATCCTCATCGGTGGCATGGCGAGCGGTCTGTTCACGCCGACCGAGGCGGCGGTGGCGGCGGTCGCCTGGGCGCTCTTCCTCGGCTTCGTCTGGTACCGGACGCTCAGCTTCAGGATGCTGGTGAAGGTTTCGATGGAAACGATCGAGACGACCGCCACGGTCCTGTTCATCGTCGCGAGCGCGTCGATCTTCGCGTGGGTGCTGACGACGACGCAGGTCACCGACGCCATCGCGCAGTGGGTGCTGTCGATCTCCGATTCGCCGTACGTCTTCCTTCTGCTCGCCAACGTCTTCCTGCTCTTCGTCGGCTGCTTCCTGGAAACGATCGCGGCCATCACCATCCTGGTTCCGGTGTTCATGCCGATCATCGCCAAGCTCGGCATCGATCCGGTTCATTTCGGGCTGATCATGGTGCTCAACCTGATGATCGGGCTGCTGACGCCTCCCGTCGGCATGGTGCTGTTCGTGCTGCAGAAGGTTGCCAGGATTTCGTTCGAGCAGACGGTGAAGGCGGTGCTGCCGTGGCTCTGGCCGCTGCTCGGAACGCTCGCCCTCATCACCTACGTTCCGCAGCTCGTGCTGTGGCTGCCCGGCGTGCTCTACCCCAAGTAGACGCCCGGCCCGACACCCATGCCCGCCATCCGGTCGGTTGATATCCTGCAGGTCGACCTCGCGCCGAAGGTCGTGCGCACCGACGCGATACAGTCGTTCGTCACGCAGGAAACCCCGATCGTGCGCATCCGCTGCGACGACGGGACCGAGGGCGTCGGCTACACGTATACGATAGGCACCGGAGGCTCGTCGGTCGTGGCGCTCCTGCGCGATCATCTTGCGCCGAAGCTCGTCGGCCGCGATCCGGATTGCATCGAGGCGATCTGGAAGGACCTCTTCTTCCACACGCATGCGACCGCCGTCGGCGCGATCACCGCGCTGGCGCTCGCCGCGATCGACACCGCGCTGTGGGACCTGCGCTGCAGGCGTACCGGCCTGCCGCTGTGGAAGGCCGCCGGGGGCTCGAAGCCCAGGGTCCCGGTCTACACGACCGAGGGCGGGTGGCTTCACCTTTCGGCCGAAGCGCTGGTGGCGCAAACGATCGAGGCCAAGGCAAACGGTTTCCAGGGCGCCAAGCTCAAGGTCGGAAAGCCGCATGTCTCCGAGGATGTCGCGCGGATCAGGGTGGTGCGCGAGGCGGTCGGCGACGCCTTCGAGATCATGGTCGACGCCAACCAGTGCTTCAACGTGTCGGAAGCGATCAGGCGGGCGCGGGCTTTCGAGCCGTTCGGCCTCGCCTGGCTCGAGGAGCCCTTGCCGGCCGAGGATCTCGCCGGTCATGTCGAGCTCGCGGCGCACACGGCGATCCCGATCGCCGTCGGCGAGTCGATCTACCATCCCGCGCACTTTCGCGAGTACCTCGAACGCGACGCCTGCTCGATTGTCCAAGTCGATGTTGCGCGCATCGGCGGGATTACGCCCTGGCTCAAGGTCGCGCATATCGCCGAGGCGTTCAACGTCGCCGTGTGCCCGCATTTCCTGATGGAGCTGCACGTGTCGCTGACCGCGGCGGTGCCGAACGGCGTCTGGGTAGAATACATTCCGCAGCTCGACGATCTGACGACGTCGAGGCTCGCCATACAGGACGGCTGCGCCGTCGCGCCGCTGACGCCGGGCCTCGGCATCGACTGGGATCTGGCCGCGATCGAGCGGCGGGCAATCGCGCGCGCTCGCGTGCCGGCCTGAACGAGGAGTACTGAAAATGCTCACACGCACATCGCTGACCATTCGCCTGCACCCGAACGACGACGTCGTCATCGCGCGGACGCAGCTCGTCGGCGGCACGCTGCTCGCCGAGGAGAACGTGACGGTTTCGGGGCTCATCCCGCCCGGCCACAAGGTGGCGACCAAGGCCCTCCGGGCCGGGGTGCCGGTCCGTCGCTACAACCAGATCATCGGTTTCGCGTCGCGTGACATCGCGCCGGGCGAACACGTGCATCTCAACAACCTCGCGATGGGTGCATTCGATCGCGACTATGCGTTCGGCGCCGACGTGAAGGCGACGCGCTACGTCGATCCTCCCGCCACGTTCATGGGCATCGTGCGCGACGATGGACGCGTCGCGACGCGCAACTACATCGGGCTCCTTTCGACAGTGAACTGCTCGGCGACCGTCGTGCGCGGCATCGCCGAAGCGTTCCGCGGAGAGGCGCTCGCGGCGTTTCCGAATGTCGATGGCGTCGTCGCGTTGACGCACGGCTCGGGTTGCGGCATGGACACGCACGGCGACGGCATGAAGCTCCTGAGGCGCACGCTGGGCGGCTACGCGCGGCACGCGAATTTCGCCGGCGTGCTGGTCGTCGGGCTGGGATGCGAGGCAAACCAGATAAGCTCGCTGTTCGGTGCCGAGAACCTGACCGAGGGCCCGCTGCTGCGCCAATTCAGCATCCAGGACACCGGCGGGACGGCGAAGACCGTCGCGCACGGCGCGGCGATCGTGCGCGAGATGCTGCCGCATGCGAACGCGGTCCATCGGCAGCCGATGCCGGTGTCGCACATCACGGTCGGCCTCCAGTGCGGCGGATCCGACGGCTATTCCGGCATCACCGCCAACCCGGCGCTCGGCGCCGCGGTCGATCTGCTGGTGCGCCACGGCGGCACGGCGATCCTGTCGGAAACCCCCGAGATCTACGGTGCCGAGCACCTGCTCACCCGGCGTGCGGTGTCGCGCGCGGTCGGTGAAAAGCTCGTCGCGCGAATCAAGTGGTGGGAGGAGTACACGGAGCGCGAGAAAGGCGAAATGAACAACAACCCGTCGCCGGGCAACAAGGCGGGCGGCCTCACGACCATCTTGGAGAAGTCGCTGGGCGCCGTGGCGAAGGGGGGCACGACGAACCTCGTCGACGTTTACGAATACGCGGAAAAGGTGACGGCGAAGGGATTCGTCTACATGGATACGCCGGGGTACGATCCGGTGTCCGCGACCGGGCAGGTGGCCGGCGGCGCGAACATGATTGTGTTCACGACGGGCCGCGGTTCGGCGTACGGCTGCGCGCCGTCGCCATCGCTTAAACTTTCGACCAACACGGCGTTGTGGAACAAGCAGGAAGAGGACATCGATCTCAATTGCGGCGAAATCGCCGATGGAGCGGCGAGCGTCGACGAGATCGGCGAGGCGCTCTTTCGCCTGATGGTCGATACGGCGTCGGGCGCGAAGAGCAAGAGCGAACGGCATGGTTACGGTCAAAGCGAGTTCGTGCCCTGGTATGTGGGTGCGGTGATGTAGTCACCCGCCCGGTTGACACTCCAATAGCCAGCCCTTACCCTGCGGGCGATTGGAAAAACGAGGCGGCGACGCCGATAGCGGCACCATGATTCATAGGAGGAGTTCGATGAAGATGATTTCCAGGCTGGGCATCGCGCTGTTCGCGACGACGGCGCTCGTCATGTCGACGCAGGCGATGGCGCAGGAAAAGCTCACCGTCTGGTGGGTCAGAGGCTTCTACAAGTCCGAAGACGAGGCGCTGTTCGCCGCCATCAAGAAGTTCGAGGACAAGACCAAGATCAAGGTCGAACTGTCGCAGTACCCGGTGCAGGATATGATTCCGAAGACGGTTGCCGCGCTCGACGCCGGCACGCCTCCCGACGTTGCTTACGCCGACGTCTACGACTTCCAGGTCGCCGGTAAATGGGCGTTCGACGGCAAGCTCGAGGACGTTTCCGACATCATCGTGCCGATGAAGGACAAGTTCCTCAAGAACACGATCGAAACCGCGTACCTCTACAACGACAAGACGAAGAAGAAAGCGTATTACGCGTTTCCGATGAAGCAGCAGACGATGCACATCCAGTACTGGAAAGACATGCTGGCCGACGCGGGATACAAGGAATCCGACATCCCGACGACCTGGAAGGCCTATTGGGACTTCTGGTGTGACAAGGTGCAGCCGGCGCACCGGACGAAGACCGGCAAGCGCACGTACGCGATCGGTCAGCCGATGGGCGTCGATTCGAGCGACTCGTTCTACTCGTTCCTGACGTTCATGGACGCGTACAACGTCAAGCTGGTCGACGACAACGGAAAGCTCCTCGTCGACGACCCGAAGGTGCGTCAGGGCCTCATCAATGCGCTGCGCGACTACACGAGCATCCGCACGCGCGGCTGCACGCCGCCGTCGTCGACGTCGTGGAAGGATCCCGACAACAACGTGTCGTTCCACAACAAGACGATCCTTATGACGCACAACGCGACGATCTCGATCGCTGCCAAGTGGCTCGACGACGCGAACAACGAGACGCTGACCACCGAGCAGCGCGCCCAGGCGAAGAAGAACTACTACGAGCTGATCGCCACCGCCGGATTTCCGAACAAGCCGGACGGCTCGAAGTTCGTCTACCGCGCGGCGGTCAAGCTCGGCGTGATCTTCGAGGCGTCGAAGAACAAGAAGCGCGCGAAGGAATTCGTGCAATTCATGATGCAGGACGAAAATCTGCAGCCGTACGTCGAAGGCTCGCTCGGGCGCTGGTTCCCGGTGACGAAGTCCGGCGCGCAAAGCGCGTTCTGGCAGGCGGATCCGGCCCGCAAGGCAGTGTTCAACCAGTTCGGCGCGGGTACCGTGACGTTCGAATTTACGAAGAATTACAAGTTCACGATCCTCAACAACGAGAACGTCTGGGCAAAGGCGATGAGCCGCGTCGTCAACGACAATATCTCGGTGGAGAAGGCAACCGACGAGATGATCGCCCGCATCAAGCAGGTCGCGGGCTGAACGCCTTCGGGTAACCCGCCGGGGCCGCCGAACGCAAGTGAGGCGGCCCCGGCGGCCTCCCGCTCCGCATACGTTATGGCCGCGCTCGCAATAATTCCCGACGAGCGGCCGGTCGACCCGACCGGCCCGGCGAGGAGGGGGCTATCTCCGTGGCAGCGCTGGGGGCTCATCCTGCTGGCGCCCTATGCGATCGTTTTCGTCGTTTTCGTCGTGTATCCGGTAGGTTATGGCCTGTGGCTCGCGCGCCATCCGGCGAGCTACGAAAAGCTGTTCGACGACCCGGTGTTCCTGCGTGCGGTGCTGAACACCGTGGCGTTCCTGGTCCTCGCGATCAACCTCAAGATGATCGTGGCGCTGATCCTGTCCGGCTTTTTCGTCGTGACGCGCACGTGGATCAAGTGGCTGTCGCTGCTGTTCATCCTGCCGTGGGCGGTCCCGTCGATCCCCACGATCCTGTCGATCCGCTTCATGCTGAACCCGGAGTGGGGCCTCATCAATTCGCTGATCTTCCGATTTACGGGTGCCGACGGGCCCAACTGGCTCAACGATCCGTACCTGGCGCTGGCGATCGCCATGCTCGTCCACATCTGGAAATCGCTGCCGTTCTGGACGCTGATCCTGATCGCCGGCCGGCTCGCGATTCCGGCCGAGCACTACGAGGCCGCCTCGGTCGACGGCGCCACGGGATGGCAGAAATTCCGCTTCATCACGTGGCCGTCGATGCGCACGCTTTACCTTACATGCACGATCCTTTCGATGATCTTCACGATGGGCGATTTCAACAGCGTCTACTTACTGACTGGAGGCGGCCCGGCCGATCTTACGCACGTGCTCGCGACTCTCGGCATCCGTTACCTGCGCCTGGACGAGGTCGACATGTCGATGGCGGCGATCGTCATCGCGCTGCCGGCGGTTCTGCCACTCGTGTACTTCATGATGAAACGGCTCTCGAAATGACCGGCGCGCGCAGGAGCACACGATGAAGATGCGGCACGTGGCCACCGAGGCAAAGTTGCTGCTGATCGGCATTCCGCTTTTCATCTGGACGATGCTGCCGATCTATCACCTGGTCCTGTTCGCGATCTCGCCAAAGGACCAGGCGATGGGAGGGCTGATGTGGCCCGACCATCCGACGTTCCACAATTTCGAGGTCGTGTTCCGCCAGCAGCATCACTACCTGAACAATTTCTGGCTGCAGATGTGGAACTCGCTGTTCATCGCGGTCATGGCGGGCCTCATCACGCTCATGGTCGCGACCGGCGCGGCGTTCGCGATCAGCCGGCTCAAGGTGCGCGGCGGCCGGATGGCGATGAACCTCGCGCTGCTCACCTATTTCATCCCGGCGGCGTTCCTTGCGGTGCCGATGTACAAGACGATGGGCGTCTACGGACTCCTGAACAACCAGTGGGCGCTGATCCTCGCGATGGTGACGATCGCCACGCCCTACTCGATCTGGGTGCTGAAGCAGGCGTCCGACAAGCTCCCGTATGAACTCGACGAGGCCGCAAAGATCGATGGGGCATCGCCGATGCAGCTTTTTCGCCTGGTCTACCTGCCGCTGATGACCCCGTCGCTCGTTGCGGTCGGTACCTACGCGCTGCTGCTTGCGTGGAACGAGTACCTCTACGCGTTCCTGCTGCTGTCGAACGACCGGGACGTGACGCTGGGTGTGGCGCTTGGCAATTTCCTGGCGGCGGACGACTCGCCTTGGGAGCTTCTGATGACGACCGGGTTGATCTATGCCATTCCGCCGGCGGCGATCTACTACACCTTCAAACGCTACATGGTTGGCGGCCTGACGGCCGGCGCGGTGAAAAGCTAGGGAGCAATGCATGGCATCCGTTTCGTTCGCCAATATCGAAAAATCCTTCGGCAGCACGAAGGTCATCCATGGCATCGGCTTCGACATCGCTGACGGCGAGTTCATGGTGCTGGTCGGGCCGTCGGGCTGCGGCAAGTCGACGCTGTTGCGCATGCTGGCCGGTCTCGAGGAGATCTCGGGCGGCACGATCGCGATCGACGGCCGGGAGGTCAACGACGTCGAGTCCAAGGACCGCGACATCGCGATGGTGTTCCAGAGCTACGCGCTCTATCCGCACATGACCGTCGCCGACAACATGGCGTTCAGCCTGAAGCTGCGCAAGGCCGACCCGAAGATGATCGCCGAGCGCGTCGACCGCGCGTCGAAGATCCTGAACCTCGATCCTTACCTGCACCGGTTTCCGCGCGAGCTCTCCGGCGGCCAGCGCCAGCGCGTCGCCATGGGCCGTGCGATCGTCCGCGATCCGAAGGTGTTCCTGTTCGACGAGCCGCTGTCGAATCTCG
>JBDTRG010000048.1:0-5546 GCA_039931775.1 Betaproteobacteria bacterium
AGATGACATTGGCGACGATGACGATGCCGGCGAGCGTCATCAGCACGCCGAGCAATCGCCGCCACGGCGAATAGGCGCCGCGCGTCGGAATGCCGGCGATGCCTGCCTTGCAGGCCTCAAGGTGGACGATGTAGAAGAGCGCGATGTACGAGATGATCGCCGGCAGGAACGCGTTCTTCACGATCTCCGAATAGGGAACGCCCACGTATTCCGCCATCAGGAACGCGGCGGCGCCCATGACCGGCGGCATGATCTGTCCGTCCACGCCGGCGGCGACCTCGATCGCACCGGCCTTCTCGGCCGAATAGCCGACGCGCTTCATCAGAGGGATCGTGAACGTCCCGCATGTAACGACGTTGGCGACCGACGAGCCCGAGATCATGCCCATCAGTCCCGACGAGACGACGGCGGCTTTCGCGGGGCCTCCGCGCATGTGACCCAGCAGCGCGAAGGCGACCTTGATGAAATAGTTGCCGGCGCCGGCCTTCTCCAGCAGCGATCCGAACAGCACGAACAGGAAGATGTAGCTTGCCGACACGCCCAGTGCCACGCCGAAGACGCCTTCGGTCGTCAGCCAGTAATGAGAGACCGCCTTCGACAGCGAGATGCCCTTGTGCGCGACGACGTCGGGCATGTGCGGCCCGGCGAACGCGTAGCCGAGCATCAGGATGGCGATGATCGCGAGTGGCGGCCCGATCACGCGGCGCGTGGCCTCGAGCAGCAGCAGCATGCCGATGACCGCGGTGACGATGTCCATCGTCGTCGGCTCGCCGGGGCGCGTCGAGATCTCGCGGTAGAACAGGAACAGGTAGGCGCCGCAGAATGCCGCGACGACGGCCAGAATCCAGTCCTGCAGCGGGATGCGATCGCGCGGCGAGCGCTTCGCAAACGGGAAGGCGAGATAGGCGAGAAACAGGCCGAAGCCAAGATGCAACGAGCGCATCTCGGTCGAGTTGAGCACGAAGACGTTGAATGCGAACGGCAGCGGCGACGCGTACCACAGCTGCAGCATCGACCAGGCGAGGCACGTCCACGCAACGAGACGCGCCGCCGCCCCGGAAGGCATGCGCCCTCCGAGGTCGGTCTCCTGGACCAGCGACGCGGCGTCGACTTCGCGCGTCACTTCATCCAGCCCTTCTCCTTGTAATACCGGATCGCGCCCTCATGCAGCGGCGCGGACAGGCCGTCCTTGATCATGTGCGCCGGGTCGAGGTGGGCGAACGCCGGATGCAGTTTCTTGAACTCGTCGATGTTTTCGAACACCGCCTTGGTGATGATATAGACGGTATCGGCCGGAACCTTCGACGACGTCACCATCGTCGCGAGCACGCCATAGGTCTTCACCGGATCCGGGTTGTTCGCATAGAGTCCGCCGGGGATCGTCACTTCGGCATAGTAGGAGTTCTTCTTGACCAGCGCGTCGATGCGCGGCCCCGTCAGTGGAACGAGCTTGGCGCCGCAGGTCGTCGTCGGGTCCTGGATGTTCGCCGACGGGTGGCCCACGCCATAGAAGAACGCGTCGATCTTGTTGTCGCACAGCGCCGGCCCGTGCTCGTCGGCCTTGAGCTCCGAGGCGAGCGAGAAGTCCGACATCTTCATGTTTTCGGCCGCCAGCAACTCGTCCATCGCCGAGCGCGTGCCCGACCCCGGATTGCCGACATTGACGCGCTTGCCCTTGAGGTCGGTGAAGCCCTTGATGTTGGCTTCCTTGCGGGCGACCAGCGTGAACGGCTCGGGGTGCACGGAGAACACCGAGCGCAGCGTCTTGTCCGGCTCCTTGAACGATCCGGTTCCGTTGTAGTCCTGGTACTGGACGTCCGACTGCGCCATGCCGAAGTCGAGCTCGCCGGCCTTGATCGTGTTGACGTTGTACACCGAGCCGCCCGTGGATTCGACCGAGCATCGGATGCCGGTCTTGGCGCGATCCTTGTTGACCAGGCGGCAGATCGCGCCGCCGACTGCGTAGTAGACGCCGGTCACGCCCCCGGTGCCGATGGTCACGAATTTCTGCTGCGCCATCGCCGGCAGCGGCGTCAGGGTCGCGAATGCAATCGCGATCGCCGAGACCGTCGCGGCGAATCCGATGCGATGTACCTTGGGACGGGGTATGGGCATGGTGGTCTCCTTGTGAATGGTGCTACGTGGTCGCCGATTCACCTGCGCCAGGGAAAACCCGGCGATTTTCGGCGCATCTTGTCCTGCGCAGCCCCAGCTTGTCCAGCGGCCTTTGGCGCGACCGGACGAGCTCGGCATTCCGAAGGGGGCTGGTTCGGCGCGGGGCGGCGGCTCGCGCGGGCTTCCCCGCAGCGGCAAGTAGACGGCGCCGCTCATTGTCCGGAAGGCAGATCCGCGAGGGCCGCATCGACGGCGGTACCGAGACGACGGACGATCTCGTCGATTTCGCCCGGGGCGCTCACGAAGGGCGGCGCGAGCAGCACGTGGTCCCCGGCGTTGCCGTCGATCGTGCCCCCCATCGGATAGACCATCAGCCCGCGCGCCATTGCGGCGGCCTTGATGCGGGCATGCGTGCTGAGCGCCGGGTCGAAGGGCCGCTTGCTCGGCCGGTCGGCGACGATCTCGAGCGCCATGAACAGGCCACGGCCCCGGATATCGCCGACGTTGGCGTGAGTATCGAAGCGTGCGTGCAACCCGTCCGCAAGCCGGGCCCCCAGCGTCTTCACCGCGTCGAGCAGCCGGTCGCGCTGGATCACCTGCTGCACCGCGAGCGCGGCGGCGCACGCCACCGGATGGCCGATATAGGTGTGCCCGTGCTGGAATTGGCCGCTGCCCGCAGCGAGCGCGTCGACGATCCGCCGCTGGACGAGCACGCCGCCCACGGGCTGGTAGCCGCCGCCCAGGCCCTTGGCGATCGCGATCAGGTCCGGCACCACGTCCTCCTGTTCGACGGCATAGAGCGTTCCCGTGCGGCCCATGCCGCACATCACTTCGTCGGCGATGAACAGGATGCCGTACCGGTCGCAGATCTCGCGGACGCGTCGGAAGTATCCGGGGACGGGCGTGAGCGCGCCCGACGTCGCGCCGCCGACCGTTTCCGCACAGAACGCGATCACGCGATCGGTCCCGAGGCGCTGCACCGCGTCCTCGAACTCGCGCGCGAGCCGCTCGCCGTAGGCCACCGGCGATTCGTCGTCGCGGCGATCGCGGTACTCATAACAGGGAGCTACGTGGGTCACATCGATCAGCAGTGGCGCGAATTGCCGCCGGCGCCATTCGTTACCGCCGACGGAGAGCGCACCCAGCGTGTTGCCGTGGTAGCTCTGCCGGCGCGCGATGAAGTGGCAGCGCTGCGGTTGTCCGATCTCGACGAAATACTGGCGGGCGAGCTTGAGGGAAGCCTCGATCGCCTCCGATCCGCCCGACACCAGGTAGACGTGCGACATGCCGGCCGGCGCATGCGCGAGTAGATGGTCGGCGAGGCGCTCCGCGACCTCCGTCGTGAAGAAGCTCGTGTGGGCGTATGCGATCCGGTCGATCTGCTCGTGCATGGCGCGAATCACGTCCGGGTGGCCATGCCCGAGGCAGGAAACCGCCGCGCCGCCGGAGGCATCGAGGTACTCGCGGCCGGCCGAGTCGACGACCGTGATGCCGTGGCCGGAGACGGCGACGGGCGGCGTCACGCGCAGCTGGCGATGCAGCACGTGCGTCATGCGCGAACTCCACGCGCGCTCTCGGGCCAATACGCCCGGGACTCGGATAGCCGCTTCTCGACCTCGGCAAGTCGATCGAGGACCTTGCGCCCCCCGCGGGCCGCGAGCCGGGCCAACAGCAGCTCGACGAGGGCGAGCGGGGCGATCATCGACGGGAAGAACGAGAGCGACTCGGTGCGAAAGAGCAATGTATTCGACGACCGGCGCGCGAGCGGCGACAGGGCGCTGTCGGTCAGCGCAACGAAATGATCGGACATCCAGCGCGCTGCCCGGCACAACTCCGGCGGCAGCGTATCGAACGCATCGCGCAGCCGGCGCATCAGGTCGCCGGTCTGGGGCGGCGGAAGCGGGTCGGCAGCGGCAGCGGCAGCGGCAGCGGCAGCGACGGCGGCAGCGATGGCGACGGCGGACATATGACGGATGTTACATTACCCTCGAATGATACAAACGTATCAACGGGGCTCCCACCGAACGCATGCCGGGCAGCGGGTCACGTGCCGCGTTGCGGCGATCGGACGGAAGCTC
The DNA here is from genome assembly GCA_039931775.1 of Betaproteobacteria bacterium. Lineage (GTDB taxonomy): Bacteria > Pseudomonadota > Gammaproteobacteria > Burkholderiales > Casimicrobiaceae > CAIWHR01. The sequence goes on from JBDTRG010000048.1 coordinate 4,194, forward strand.
GCGCCTACGACGAGGGCGAGCTACGGGAAAGCTCCGGGAGCGCCTGCATTTGAAACGGTGGGGCGGTGCCGTCCTTGCCGGCGCCGGCGTACACGGTGAGGTGCGGAAACGGGATCTCGATGCCCTGCGCGTCGAATGCCTTCTTCAGGCGGCGAAGGAATTCGCGGCGTACCTTCCATTGCTCGAGCGGCATCACCTTGAACCGGCAGCGCAGCATGACTGCCGAGTCGGCCCAGCTCTCGACGCCGGCGATCTCGAGGTCGTCGAGGATCCCCAGACCGATATTGCCGTCGCCGCGCATCTCGGCGCCCACGGAGCGCATGACGGCGAACGCTTGATCGACATCCTCGCGATAGGCAATCCCGACATCGACGACGGCCTGCGCGTAGCCGCGGCTCATGTTGGTGACGGTCGTGATCAGGCTGTTCGGGACATAGTGGACATTGCCGCCGTAGTCGCGCAGCCGAACGAAGCGCAGCGTTACGTCCTCGACGAGACCGGCCTTGCCGGCGATCTCCACGACGTCGCCGGTGGTCAACTGGTTTTCGAGCAGAATGAAGAAGCCGGTGAAGTAGTCCTTGACCAGGCTCTGCGCGCCGAATCCGATGGCGAGTCCGACCACACCGGCGGCGCCGAGGATCGGGGCGATCGACACGCCGAGCTCGCTCAATACCAGGACGCCCGTGATCAACGTGAGAACCACGGACACGAGGTAGCGGAGCACGCGCCCGATCGTTTCCGCGCGCTTGATTTGCTCGCGATCGTCGAAGCGCCGCGCGATACGCTCGCGGGTCAGGCGGATCATGCGGTTGAGGGCGGCAGCCGCGATCCAGGCGACGACGGTGATCAGAGTGATGCGCAACGCGATGATCGCCGTGCCGGCCCACGGGCCCAGCAGATTGTTTGCGGCAGACAGTACGTCCATTTTTTCTTCCTGGTCGATGGGTTCGTGCCGCACGGCTGGCGGCGTCGGAATGGCGCGGCCCGGCGAGGCGCTTGCCGGACAAACTGGGGCGCCGAAGGGAGGCGAAGGCATTTCGCGGCCGACGCCCGTGGCACACTCTATCCGAACCCGGGAACACCTGCTCCCCCGGGGCGGGGACTCGACATGGATTGGACGCCGCTCGAACCCATTTTGTTCCGATACCGTCATCCAGGCTGGACGGCGGCCGCATTCGCAACCATCGCCATGGTCGGCGCGGTGGACTATGCCGCGGACCCGGCGATCACGTTTTCCGTGTTCTACCTGATCCCCGTGGCGGCCGCGGCGTGGCTCTCGGGAACCGGGAGCGCGATTGCCGCATCCGGCATCGCCGCGCTCACGTGGCTCGGCGCGGAATATGCGACGAGCCG
>JBDTRG010000049.1:0-21394 GCA_039931775.1 Betaproteobacteria bacterium
CGGCGTACTGCAGCAGGAAGTACGAGCAGAACGCGCCCATCATGTACTGGGCGCCATGCGTGAAATTGATGATGTTGAGCAGGCCGAATATCACCGCGAGACCGAGCGAGAGCATCGCGTAGAACGCGCCGTTGATCAGTCCGATCAGCAGCTGTCCGAAGAGCGCTTGTGTCGGCACGCCGAAAATTTCGGTCATGAGGCGGTCCTAGCCTCGTCGTTCCCGCGAAAGCGGGAACCCAGCGTCGTGCGCATTTCGTCGTTCCCGCGAAAGCGGGAACCCAGCGTCGTGCGCATTTCGTCGTTCCCGCGAACGCGGGAACCCAGCGTCGTCCGAGCGCAACGCCGCTGGATCCCCACTTTCGCGGGGATGACGCATTTGTTTCCAAGAGCGGCCCGGCACGCCGGGCCGCTCTTGGACAAATCCGTCACTTGACCAGAGGGCAATCACCATCCTTCAGCGGGCGGAACGCCTGGTCCGCCGGAATCGTCGCGCGGACCTTGTAATAATCCCACGGTCCCTTCGATTCGGCCGGCTTCTTCACTTCGACGAGGTACGCCGGATGGATCTTTCGGCCGTCGACTCGGATGCTGCCCTTGCCGAACAGCGGATCGTCGGTCGGCATCTCCTTCATCTTGGCGACGACCTTGGTCCCGTCGTCGCTCTTCAGCGCCTCGACCGCCTTCAGGTAGTGGAGGATGGAGGAGTACACGCCCGCATGCACCATCGTCGGGTGAATGCCCTTGTCGACCGCCGCGAAGCGCTTCGCGAACGCTCGCGAGGCATCGTTCTGGTCCCAGTAGAACGTGTTGGTGACGATCAGCCCCTGCGCGGTCGGTAATCCAAGCGAGTGGACGTCGGTCACGAACACGAGCAGGCCGGCGAGGTTCTGGCCGCCCTTGACGATGCCGAACTCGGCTGCCTGCTTGATCGAGTTCGTCGTGTCGCCACCGGCGTTGGCGAGCCCGACGATTTTCGCTTTCGACGCCTGCGCCTGCAGCAGGAACGAGGAAAAGTCCTGGGTGTTGAGCGGAGCGCGTACCTTGCCCAGGACTTTGCCGCCATTCTTCAGCACGACCGCCTCGGTATCGCGCTCCAGCGCGTGGCCAAACGCGTAGTCGGCGGTCAGGAAAAACCACGAGTCGCCGCCGGCTTTCACGATCGCCCCGCCGGTGCCATTGGCCAACATCCAGGTGTCGTATGTCCAATGAACCGTGTTGGGCGAACACGCCTTGCCGGTGAGATCCGACGAGGCCGGTCCCGACGCAAGGAACGCCTTGCCCTTGTCCTTCGTGATCTGATTGACCGCGAGCGCGACGCCCGAGTTCGGCACATCGACGATCACATCGACCTTCTCGGTGTCGTACCACTGCCGCGCTATGCCCGAACCGACGTCCGGCTTGTTCTGGTGGTCCGCCGAGACGATCTCGACCTTGTAGCCGCGCTTCTCGATGCCGGAATCCTCGACCGCGAGGCGTGCGGCCGCGACCGAACCTGCGCCCGCCAGGTCGGTGTAGAGACTCGACATGTCGGTCAGCACGCCGATCTTGATGATGCCGTCCGAGACCTGCGCCTGCGCGGCGCCGGCGGAAAGTGCCGAGGCGACCGCCAGGCCGACGAGTGTGCGTTTGAATCCGTTCATGATTTCTCCTTCGTTGCGTTGCGTCGACGCGCCGCGTTGCGGCGCGCGGGTTGGTGATTCGAGGTTGCGGGCTAGACGCCGAGATAATCGTGCAGTTTCGTCATGTTCGCGGCGAGTTCCGAGTTCGGGATCATGTCGACGACGCGCCCGTGATCGACGACATAGTGACGATCGGCGACCGTCGCCGCGAAGCGGAAATTCTGCTCCACCAGCAGGATCGTGAATCCCTGCGCCTTCAGCTTGCCGATCGTCCGGCCGATCTGCTGCACGATGACGGGCGCCAATCCTTCGGTCGGCTCGTCGAGCAGCAGCAGGCGCGCGCCGGTGCGCAGGATGCGGCCGATCGCCAGCATCTGCTGCTCGCCGCCGGACAGTTTCGTCCCCTGGCTCTTCAGGCGCTCCTTCAGGTTCGGAAACAGCTCGAAGATCTGCTCGAGCGGAAGCCCGCCGGGACGCACCACCGGCGGTAGCAGCAAGTTCTCCTCGACGTCGAGGCTCGAGAAGATCCCGCGTTCCTCGGGGCAGTAGGCGATGCCGCTCTGCGCGATACGGTTCGACGCGAGCTTGTCGATCGCGCGCCCTTCGAATTCGATCGCGCCCTCGCGACGCGGAACGATGCCCATGATCGAGCGCAGCGTGGTCGTCTTGCCGGCGCCGTTGCGGCCGAGGAGCGTCACTACTTCGCCGGCCGCGACGTCGAAGGTCACGCCATGCAGCACGTGCGACTCGCCGTACCAGGCGTTCAACTCGCGCACGGCGAGCAGCGGTGCGCCAGCCGCGCGGTTGGCGCCGGTGCCGGCAACGGGCGCGACAACGTCAGGCAACGGCGGTCCCCATGTAGGCTTCGACGACGGCCGGGTGTTTCGAGACGTGCGCGTAGTCGCCTTCGGCAAGGACTTCGCCGCGCGCGAGCACGGTGATGTGGTCGGATAGCGTCGAGACCACCGACAGGTTGTGCTCGACCATCAGCACCGTGCGATTGACGGCAACCTTGCGGATGAGCGCGGTGATGCGCTCGACGTCCTCGTGCGTCATCCCCGCGGTCGGTTCGTCCAGCAGCAGCATCTCCGGTTCCAGCGCCAGCGTCGTCGCGATCTCCAATGCACGCTTGCGTCCATAGGCGAGTTCGACGGCCTGCACCTGTGCGAACTCCGTGAGGCCCACCGCCTCGATCAGCTCGAGCGCTCGATTTTGGTGCGCGGACAACTTCCGATCCGATCGCCAGAAGTCGAACGAGTGCCCATCACGCCGCTGCAACGCAATCCGCACGTTTTCCAGCACGGTGAGGTTCGGAAAGACCGCCGAGATCTGAAACGATCGGACGAGGCCCATCCGTGCAATGGTCGCCGGCCGGGAGCCGGTGATCTCCCTTCCGCGATAGAAAATCTGCCCGCGCGTCGGCGTCAGAAAATGCGTCAGCAGGTTGAAGCAGGTCGTCTTGCCGGCCCCGTTCGGACCGATCAGCGCGTGGATCGTGCCGCGCCGGATGCGCAGATCGACGCCCTTGACCGCGACGAAGCCCCTGAACTCCTTGGTGAGCTGCCGTGTCTCGAGGATCGTGTCGTCGGCCATGCCCCCCGGCGCGCCGTCGGCGCGCCGCCCGTGTACCGAATGTGGCCGGCGATTATGGGCGAGCACGAACGCCTTGGCAATGCTCGCCGCTAGGCGCTTTCATCGTAATTCGGCCTTGGCGTCATTCCGTCCAGCGCGGCTTGCGCTTTTCGATGAACGCGCCCACGCCTTCGGCGGCGTCGCTGCCCAGCATGTTGCGCGTGATCGACTTGCTCGCCACGGCGTAGGCCTCTGCCAACCGCGCCTCGATCTGCTCGTAGAAGAGCGCCTTCCCAGCCGCGCACACGGCGCGCGGTTTCTCGAGAATAGGACTGAGGAGCCGGTTGAGCCCGGTATCGAGATCGGACGGCGGGACGACGCGATTGACGAGGCCCCAGTCAAGCGCCGTCTCGGCGCTGATGAATTCGCCCGTGAACAGCATTTCGAACGCGCGCTTGCGCGAGATGTTGCGCGACACCGGGACGCCGGGCGTCGCGCAGAACAACCCGTAATTGATGCCCGAGGTCGCGAACCGGGCATCGGTCGACGCGATGGCCAGGTCGCACCCGGCGACGAGCTGGCATCCGGCGGCGGTGGCAACGCCGTGCACCCGCGCGACGACAGGCTGCGGCAGCGACTGCATCGTCAGCATCACGCGGGCGCAACGGTCGAACAGCCCGCCGATGAACGCCTCGGTCCGGTTCGCCATCATCTCCTTCAAATCGTGGCCCCCGGAGAATGCGCTGCCGGCGCCGGCGATCACCACGACGCGGATCGAAGGATCGGCACCGATCGCGTCGAGTTCGGTCTGTATCGCCTCGAGCATCTTCACCGAGATCGCGTTGAACTGCCGCGGCCGGTTCATCGTCAGCGTGGCCACGCCGCCGCCGTCGTGTCGCAATAGCACTGGATCGACTTCGACGCGCGTTTCGGCACCAACGGATTCGACGGGTGGATTCATGGCGTGCTCCGGTCACTCGATCGCTGCGGCGGACTTCGCCTTCTCGCGCAGCAGGAACTTCTGAATCTTGCCGGTCGAGGTCTTGGGCAGCTCGCCGAAGATCACCCGCTTCGGTGTTTTGAATCGCGCCAGATGCTCGCGGCAATGCGCGATGATCTCGTCCTCGGTCGTCACCGCGCCCGCCTTCAGCTCGACGAATGCGCACGGCGTCTCGCCCCATTTCGGATCGGGCTGAGCGACGACCGCGGCGGCGAGCACCGCAGGATGACGGTACAGCGTGTCCTCGACCTCGAGCGAGCTGATGTTCTCGCCCCCCGAGATGATGACGTCCTTCGACCGGTCCTTGATCTTGATGTAGCCGTCGGATTGCAGCACCCCGAGATCGCCGGAGTGGAACCAGCCGCCGGCGAACGCCTCGCCGGTTGCCTTCGGGTTCTTGAGATACCCCTTCATCGTGATGTTGCCCCGGAACATGATCTCGCCCATGGTCTCGCCGTCCCATGGAACCTCGGTCATCGACTCCGGGTCCATCACCGTCATTCCCTCCTCGACCGTGTAGCGTACGCCCTGCCGGCCGTTGCGCTCGGTGCGCGCGCCGATCGACAGCGCGTCCCACGCGTCGTGTTTCGCGCACACCGCCGCGGGACCGTAGGTCTCGGTCAGGCCGTAGACGTGCGTGATGTCGAAGCCCATCCGCTCCATCCCTTCGATCACCGCCGCCGGCGGCGCGGCGCCGGCGACGAGGCAGTGCACGACGTGGTCGATCCCGGCCCGCATCTCGGCCGGCGCGTTGATCAGCATCAGGTGGACGATCGGCGCTCCGCAATAGTGGGTGACCCTGTGCGTGCGCATCGCGTCGAAGATGAGCTTCGCATCGACCTTGCGCAGGCAGACATTGACGCCGGCGTTCGCCGCCATCGTCCACGGGAAGCACCAGCCGTTGCAGTGGAACATCGGCAACGTCCACAGGTACACGGCGTGCCGCGGCATTCCCCAGTCGATGATGTTCGACAGCGCGTTGAGGTACGCGCCGCGGTGATGGTAGACCACGCCCTTCGGATTGCCGGTGGTCCCGGACGTGTAGTTGAGCGAGATCGCATTCCACTCGTCGGCCGGGTGCCGCCACGCATACTCCGGATCGCCTTCCGCGATGAAAGCTTCGTAGTCGCGTGTCCCGAGCCGTTTGCCCCCCGGGCCGAGCGGGTCGTCGATGTCGATCACGAGCGGCTTCGCCGCGAGTCGCGCGAGCGCCCTTTCGACCGTCGGCGAGAACTCGGTGTCGGTGATAAGCACCTTCGCGCCGCCATGCTCCAGCATGAAGGCGATGGACTCGGCATCGAGCCGGGTGTTGAGCGTGTTGAGGACGCCGCCCGTCATCGGCACGCCGAAATGCGCCTCGAGCATTTCCGGTGTGTTCGCGCCCATCAGCGCGACCGTGTCGCCGACACCGATGCCCTCGCGGGCAAGCGCCGAGGCGAGCCGGCGGCTTCGCGCGTAGGTCTCCGCCCAGGTATACCGGCGATCGCCATGAACGACCGCGAGGTGCCGGGGATACGTGAACGCCGCGCGCGCGATCAGCGAAACCGGCGTCAGCGTCGTGTAGTTGGCTGCGTTGCGATCGAGATCGGTTTCGAAGGGATTCGTGCGGGTCATGGAGATTCCCGGCCGGGCGCGCGGTCGGCACGCGGCGCCCATCATACTGCGGTCGCGGCACCCCGGCGCGACGAGCGGCCGTTGCTTGCCGCGGGGTGCCGCATCTCGTATGCTGCGCGGCCACGCACTCGAGCCAGACATGGGCCACCGCCTCTCGAAAATCGTAACCCGGACCGGTGACGCAGGAACGACCGGCCTCGGCGACGGTTCGCGCGTCGCTAAGGATTCGGCGCGCATATTCGCGATCGGCGAGGTCGACGAACTCAATTCGACGCTTGGGCTGCTGCTGACGGAATCCTTGCCCGAGGCGGTTGCCGTGTGCCTGACCAAGGTCCAGCACGACCTCTTCGACTTGGGTGGCGAGTTGGCGGTCCCGGGCCATGCATCGGTGACCGACGCGCATGTCGCGCGCCTCGAGTCCGCCGTCGAATCCTTCAACGCGGACCTCGGAGCGCTGAAGGAATTCATCCTGCCCGGCGGGACGCGGGGCGCGGCGCAGGCGCATGTCGCCCGGACCGTATGTCGCCGGGCGGAGCGCGCGCTGGTCCGCCTGGGCGCGAGCGAACCGGTCAGCGAAGCCGTGCGACGCTATCTGAACCGCCTTTCGGACCTCTTGTTCGTGCTCGCAAGAACGCTGAATCGCTCGGCGGGCCGGTCCGACGTACTCTGGCAGCGGGATCGCCGGGACTGACCGGTCGACCCGCCTACCCCCGACCGGAAATCTCTTGGCCGCCCCCGCCCCCGACCGCAGCGCCAGGCTCGCGGAACTCCTCGCCCGAACCGCGTTGTCGGATCAGGCCGCCTACGCCGAGCTCTACCGGCTGACGGCCTCGCATCTGTATGCCGTCGCGCTGCGTATCCTGAGGGAGCCTTCCGCGGCCGAGGACATGCTTCAGGAGGCGTACGTCAGCGTTTGGCACCATGCCGGCAGTTACAACGCGGCCAAGGCCAAACCGCAGACCTGGCTTGCCAGCATTGTGCGCAACCGGTGCCTCGACCAGCTGCGCCGGCGCGAACCGGATACCGTAACGATGACCCGCGACGAGGATGAAGGGGAAATGCAATTCGAGGCCCCGGGCCCGACCGCGGTCGACTTGCTGCTCGCGGGCGCCGAGGCGAATTCGGTGCGAACCTGCGTCGATGGCCTCGAAGGCGGCCAGAAGCAGGCGATCGCGCTCGCCTTTTACCAGGGCCTCTCGCATGCCGAGTTGGCGGACCACCTGCGCCAACCGCTGGGGACCGTCAAATCCTGGGTGCGGCGAGGCCTCGAGCGCCTGAAGAAATGCCTGGAGGGCGCCGGCTTCGCCCGGTGACGGACTCGAAATGAATCTCGACCGCCCGGATCGCGCCGCCCGCCTCGATGCGCTCGCAGCCGCTTACGCGCTCGGTACGCTCAACGGCAGGGCGAGGCGCCGGCTCGCGCGGATCGCGCTTTCCAGCCCCGGTGTCGCCGCCGCCGTGGAGGGGTGGGGATGGCGCCTGGCCGCACTGACCGACGGGATGCCCGGAATCACGCCGCCGCCGCGCGTTTGGACCGGGATTCGCGCTCGGCTGGGCCTGTCCGATCCGACCGCCGCGAAGGATTCCGCGCCATGGTGGGCGAGCCTGTCGCTGTGGCGAGGACTGGCATTCGCCGGTTTCGCCCTCGCGTTTGCGCTGGGCGTTACCGTGCTGGCGCCGACCTCCGAACGACCTTTCGAGAGCGTCGTCGTGGTCCTGGCCGGGCCCGACGCGAAACCTGCGCTGGTCGCGACGGCGGAGCGCGGCAGCCGCTTCCTGACGGTCAAGGCGGTCGCCCCGGTCGACCTGCCCGGTGGCCGGGCCCTCGAACTGTGGATGCTGCCCGACGGACGCGCGCCGGTGTCGATGGGCCTCGTGCCGGCGTCGGGCATCGACCGTCTGGCGTTGCGTGCGCCGGTCGGCGTCGCGTTACAGGGCATTCCGGCCCTCGCGGTCAGCATCGAACCCGCGGGCGGCTCGCCAACAGGTGCCCCGACCGGACCCGTGGTCTACACCGGGCGCGTCGAACGCTTCTACTAGGTTCTCGCGGCGGCCCATTGAACGGCTGGGCCGCCGCGTCGGTCGTGAGGAATGGCGGGGGCCGGCCTCCTTAAGTGTTCATGCGTCCGCCGGCCCCCGCCAGGCCTCACGACCCCTGCCGATTCGACCCGAACGGCAGCTTTGGTCGTTTGCGTGGCATCCCACGCCGGGTTGCATCGGAGCGGGAGGGTACCCGGGCCGACGCATGCCCCATCCTAAGGAGGCCCGGGTGCCCTCCCGCTCCGGTGCACCTAGTGTCGATGGTCCGCCGAGGTGCCCTCCCGCTCCGGTGCACTGGTCGCGAGTGAACCGCGAAGCCTCAAGAAAAGGGAAGGGCCGGACGTTGTGCGCCCGGCCCTTCTTGCCACCGCTCATCCTGGGGGAGGTAAGCGGCAGCGGGGGAAATCGTACGATCAGCTCGACCGATCGGCGCCGGGCGTCGCCTGGCGGGCCGGCTCCATGGCCATCGTCTGTTCGCATTCGCTGACGACGTCGATTCGCGCGGGGATGATTGCCACTTCGATTGGGGCCCGGATCGCCGCGTTCGCGACGGCGAGCTGCGCCGCATGATGCCGATCGGAATGAATGCTTGCCGGCAGGACGACGGTCACTCCCAGCGTGACGGCAGACATGGCGATCGCGGCGATGCCGAATAATGCACGGTGCATTGTGGTTTCGTGGCGGTTCATGGTCTGCCTCCCGGCTCGGATTCCTGCTGCTCGGTCGTTGGATGCGGTGAGCGGGGGTTCCGGATTCAGCGACTGCCGGTTCGCCGCGCTTCGTGCCTTGCCTGTACCGTGAGGACGGATGCTAGGCAGGCACGACGTCGGGCTCAAGACGCAGGCGACAAAACCGGTGAAACGCGGCGCGAACGCACTCCGTGCGCGACGAAGCGTTCTGCGGTTTGTCGCAGAACGTCTGTATCAGGGTTGGCTGACTGCGACGAGACCGTCGCGGGAAGGCGTCAGGCGGGTCGCCGGACCGACTGGTCGATCGCGCCGAACACCGAGCGGCCCGCGGCGTCGAGCATCTCGATCCGTACCCGGTCGCCGAACCGCAGGAACGGTGTGGTCGCCTTGCCGGCAAGCAGGGTTTCGACAGTGCGCTGCTCGGCGATGCAGGAATAGCCGACGCCGCCCGCGGCCGCGGGCCGGCCGGGACCGCCTGCCTCCCTGTTAGACACCGTCCCCGAGCCCACGATGCTGCCGGCTTCGAGCTCGCGCGTTTTCGCGACGTGTGCGATTAGCGTGGCGAAATCGAACGTCATGTCCACACCGGCGTTCGGCCGTCCGAACAGCGCGCCGTTGAGGTGCGACACGAGTGGCAGATGCACCTTCCCGTCGTGCCAAGCATCACCCAGCTCGTCGGGCGTCACCGCGACCGGCGAGAACGCGCTCGCCGGCTTCGACTGGACGAAGCCGAATCCCTTTGCGAGCTCGGCGGGGATGAGATTGCGCAAGCTCACGTCGTTGACCAGCATCAGCAGGCGGACGTGGGAGCCGGCGCTCGCGGCGGACGTCCCCATCGGGACGTCGTCGGTCACGACGGCAACCTCGGCCTCGAAGTCGATGCCCCACGCTTCGTCGGTGTGCACGATGTCGTCGCAGGCGCCGAGCATGTTGTCGGAGGCGCCCTGGTACATCAGCGGGTCGGTCCAGAATTCAGGCGGCATCGTCGCGCCGCGTGCCTTGCGGACGAGCTCGACGTGGTTCACGTACGCGGAACCGTCGGCCCACTGGTACGCGCGCGGCAAGGGCGCCATGGCCGATGTCGCATCGAAGGGCACCGCGTCGTACATCCTTCCGGCGCTGAGCTCGGCGGCGATTGCGTCCAGTGCGGGGGCGGCGCGATCCCAGTCGTCAAGCGCCGCCTGCAACGTGCGGGCGATTTCGGGCACGGCGACGCAGCGCGCGAGATCCCGCGAGACGAGCACGAGTTCGCCGTCGCGCGTGCCGTTGTTGCGTGTCGCCAGTTTCATGCGTTCGTCTGCCGATGCTACTCGCCGGTCCCGGGTGTCAGCGCCGCTTCAGCGCGTAGCCTTCGGCGCGGTCTTCCATCTCCCAGCCCGCCGCTTTGAGCTCGGCGCGCAGCCGGTCGGCCTCGCCCCAATCCTTCGCGCGGCGCGCCTTGATGCGTGCCTCGGCAAGCGCGGTCACGGCGCCGGGCACCGTTTCCTGCTTCGGCGCCCAGTCGGCCAGCTCCAGCCCGAAAACCTCGTCGAATTTCAGCAGTGTCGCGCGCCTTTGCGCTGGCGGCAGCGTCCCGCGCAGCGTTTCCCAGGCGACTGCGAGCGCGCGCGGCGAATTGAGGTCGTCGTTCAAGTCGTTGGTGAAGCGCTCGGTCAGCGCCGGATCGGGTGGGGCCACACCGGACTCGCGCAGCGCGTACACGCCGTTACGCATCCGATCGAGCGCAATCGCGGCCGAATCCAGCGCGTCCCATGTGAAGTTGAGCTGTCCGCGATAGTGCGCGGTAAGGCAGAGGTAGCGATAGGCGAGCGGATCGTATCCGCGATCGACTAGCGACGCGACGCGCAGGAACTCGCCGGCGGACTTCGCCATTTTCGTGTCGGAGAGCAGCAGGAAATAGCCGTGCAGCCAGAAATTGGCCAGGCGCGTGCCGACGCGCGCTTCCGTCTGCGCGATCTCGTTGGTGTGGTGGACGGGAATGTGGTCCTCGCCGCCGCAATGGATGTCGAAATAGTCGCCGAGGTACTTCTGCGCCATCGCCGAGCACTCGATGTGCCAGCCGGGGAAGCCCTTGCCCCACGGGCTGTCCCATTCCATCTGCCGCTTTTCGCCCGGCGCGGAGAACTTCCACAACGCGAAGTCGGTGGGGCTTTTCTTTTCGCCGATGTCCACGCGCTTGCCCGCCTCGAGGCCCTTGACGTCGAGTCGCGCGAGATAGCCGTAATCGGGCTGCTTCGCGGTGTCGAAATAGACGCCGTCGGACGTGCGGTACGTGAACCCCTTCTTCTCGATGTCGGCGATGAATTCGATCTGCTCCGGGATGTGGTCGGTCGCGCGGCACAACACCGCGGGCGTCTCGATGTTGAGGAGCTTCGTGTCCGCGACGAAGGCATCGGTATAGAGCTGCGCGATCTCCCAAGCCGTCTTGCCGGTGCGCCGGGCGCCCTTTTCCATCTTGTCTTCGCCGGTATCGGCATCGGAGGTCAGGTGCCCGACATCGGTGATGTTCATCACGTGACGGACGCGATAGCCGTTCCACTCGAGAACGCGCTTCAGCAGATCCTCGAACAGGAACGTCCGGTAGTTGCCGATGTGCTGATAGTCGTAGACCGTCGGCCCGCACGTGTAGAGGCCGACTTCGCCGCCCGGGGCGAGCGGCACGAAGGGGCGCAACGTGCGCGTGTAGTTGTCGTAGAGGGCGAGCGGGCTGGGCATGTTGCATCTGGATGGTAGCGTCCGGATGCCGGCACGGCAAGCCGAAGCGTCGACACGGTAGAATCGCGCAACCTTGGGCCGCACGACGCGGCCCGGCGTGAATTCCATCGGTCTGCCTGCCGCATCGCCCCCCGTTCCCCGCATTCCGCAACGATGCCCGCCGTCCCTGCCCTGCCGTCGCCTCGCGTACTTTGGACGCTGTTCGCATTGCTCGCCGCGTTGTGGTTCGCCGATCTCGACGTGCGCCGGCTCGTGCACCCCGACGAGGGACGCTACGCGGAGATCGCGCGCGAGATGGTCGCGACCGGCGACTGGGTCACGCCGCGGCTCAATGGCCTCAAGTATTTCGAGAAGCCGCCGTTCCAGTATTGGGCGACGGCGGCGGCGTTCGAGGCGTTCGGCGTCCGCGAGTGGGCCGCAAGGCTTTGGCCGGCTGTCGCCGGATTCCTCGCGATCGTCGCGATCGGGGTTGCGGGCACGTCGGTCGGTGGGGCCACACTCGGCGTTTTCGCCGCGCTCGCGCTTGCAGGTACCGTGTGGCACGCAGGCATGGCGCAAATCGTCACGCTCGATTCCGGACTCGCGTTCTTCCTGGCGCTCGGATTCTCGGCGTTCGTCATCGCGCAGCGCGCCGAAATCGCGCCCGGCCGACGCCGCCGATGGATGTGGCTCGTCTGGGTTTCACTTGCCGGGGCGACGCTGTCGAAGGGCCCGATCGGCCTCGTGCTGCCCGGCGGCGCGCTCGTCGCCTACACGGCGATCACCCGCGACTTCGCGCTGTGGCGAAGGCTCTGCCTCGGATCGGGTCTCGCGATCTACCTGGCGCTGACGGCACCGTGGTTCGTCGCGGTCGCGCGTGCCAACGGTGAATTCCTGCAGTTCTTCTTCGTCCACGAGCATCTGCAGCGCTTTCTGACCACCGAGCATCAGCGCACGGGGCCGTGGTACTACTTCATCCCGTTTTTTACGGCAGGGATCCTGCCGTGGCTGACCGTTCTGTGCTTCGGCGCATGGCGCGCGTGGCGCGACGGCGCACCGAACGCACTCGGCTTTTCGTGGCAGCGATTCGCACTCGTCTGGTCGGCATTCGTCTTCCTGTTCTTCAGCGCGTCGGGATCGAAACTGCCGTCGTACATCCTGCCGATGTTCGCGCCGCTCGCCCTGGTCGTCGGCTGGCTGCTCGCAACACTTGCGCCGCGGACGCTGTACCGGATGATGCTGCCGCTCGCCGTCGTCGGGATCGTCGCCGAGGTCGCGCTTGTCCTGGCGTTCGACCACTACGCTCCGCGGTTCGCCGGCCGGCTGATGCCGGTCGAGGCGGTGCTGCAGTTCGGGACGTGGATCAAGGTGGCGGCCGTGGTCGCTTCGATAGGAAGCATCGCGGCGCTCGCGGCGCTGACCCCCGGGCGGCCGGGCGCAACGGCACGATTCTGGGGCGTGGCGGCGCTCGCGTTTTCGACGCTCGGCGCGCTGCAGATCGCGATCGCCGGCTTCGACGCATTCAGCCCAATGCGCTCGACCTCGGCTATCCTGCGGGCTGCGCAGGTGGCCGCACCTCTGGCCGCCGATGCGCCCTTCTATCAGGTCGCCATGTACGATCAGACCGTGCCGTTCTACCTCGGCCGCACCACCCGGCTCGTCGCGTTCCGCGACGAACTCGCGCTCGGCATCGATGCGGAGCCCGCGAAGCAGATTCCGACGCTCGAGCTCTGGATCGCCGAATGGAATGCGCTCGGTCAGGGCTATGCGGTGATACCCCCCGAAACATTCGCCTCGCTCGCAGCTCAGGGGGTCCCGATGCGCGAGCTCGCGAGCGATCCGCGCCGCGTTGTCGTGAGTCGGCGATGAGCGCCGAAGGGCCGCCCCGAGTACACCTGTGCGAGCGGGGCGGAGCCCAGGCCCGTAGGGCGCGTCCGCGAGCGCAGGTGGCGGCCGACATTGAGCCGCGCCGAGTGCGACACAACAGCGAGGAGGCCGCATGGAATTGCGCCCCCCCGGGGGGCAGCGCAGCGGCGTCAGCCGCAAGCGTGGGGGCCCACCAATGACGCTTGCGGCGTTTTCGTTCCTGATCGCCGGCGTGCTGCTCAACGCCGGCGCGCAGCTCTTGCTGAAGGCGGGCACCAACGTGCTCGGCGTGCTGACGCTCACTCGCGAATCCTGGCCCGACACGCTGATGCGCATGGCCACGCAGGGCTACTTCGTGCTCGGCGCCGCGTGTTACGCGCTGTCGCTGTTCGTCTGGATCCTCGGGCTGTCGCGCGTCCCCGTGTCGGTCGCCTACCCGTTGCTTTCCATCGGCTACATCGTCAACGCTGTCGCCGCCCATTTCCTCTTCGGCGAAGCAGTCACCGCAACGCGCTGGCTCGGCATCGGTTTCATCGTCATCGGCGTCTGGCTGGTCGCAAAAGGTTGACTTCGTCAAGTAATTCGATGAGCACCGCTCCCTACCTCAAATTCGCCGGCCCGGTGCTGGACGAGGCGACCATCGCCGCGGTCGGCAACGTGCTGCGCTCCGGATGGATCACCAGCGGCCCGTGGGTGCAGGAATTCGAGCTGGCGCTGTCAGATTTCTGCGGCGGCCGTCCGGTGAAGGCGCTGACGTCGGCGACCGCCGCCGTCGAGGTGGCGTTGCAGCTCGCGGGCGTCGGTCCGGGCGACGAGGTGATCACGTCGGCGCAGAGTTTTTTCACCGTGCTCAACATGATCGTCAAGGTCGGCGCGACGCCCGTGTTCGTCGATTGCGACCTCGTGACGCGCAATATCGACCTCAAAGCGGTCGAGGCCGCGATCACGCCGCGCACCAAGGCGATCGTGCCGACCCACTGGCCCGGATCGCTCGTCGACATGGATGCGTTGCTGGCACTCGCCCGCTCGCGCGGCCTTCGCGTGATCGAGGATGCCGCGCTGGTGATCGGGTCGCAATGGAAGGGACGCAACATCGGCGCGATCGGCGACCTCGTCACGTTCAGCTTCCATCCGAACAAGAACATGACCACGATCGAAGGCGGTGCGCTCGTCGTCAACGATGCCGCCGAGGCAAAACGCGTCGACGCGCTGCGCTTCCACGGCATCGAGTATCTTGCCGATCGCACGCGCGATGTCGCGTTCCCCGGAGGGAAATTCAACATGCCCGATGTCAATGCGCGCATCGGCGTGCTTCAGCTCGGAGAGCTGCCGGCGTTCCTGGCCACGCGGCGCGCGCTGATCGGACGCTACTTCGAACGCTTCACGACCGACCCGCTGTGCGTGCTGCCTCCGCCTCCGCGAAACGGCGACGGCCAGTCGTGGAACATGTTCTCGGTGCTGTTGCCGCTTGCCGGCCTGTCGATCACGCGCAAGGCGTTTCGCGACGCGCTCCATGCGCGCGGCATCGGTACCGGTGTATCGTACGAGGCGCTCCACCTGTGCACGCTGGGCCGCCGCTACGGCTATCGGGATCGCGATTTCCCGGCGACCGAACGCATTGCCGCGGAAACGGTGACGTTGCCGCTGCACGCCGGGATGCAGTCGTCCGACGTGGATCGGGTCTGTCAAGTCGTCGACGAGGTCGTCGGCGCTGCCCGGCGCTGAGCCACGCGAGAACGCCGCGAAGAGAATATCCAGCGATGGAAAAGCCGCAACTCTCGGTCGTCATCCCGGTCTTCAACGAGGAGGCGAGCCTGCCCGATCTCTTCGCGCGGCTCTACCCGGCGCTCGACGACCTGCGCGTCAACTACGAAGTCATCTTCGTCAACGACGGAAGCCGCGACCGGTCGGCCTCGCTCCTGCGCGAACAGTGGCAGCGACGTCCCGACACCACGCGCGTCGTGTTGTTCAACGCCAACTATGGCCAGCACATGGCGGTGGTCGCCGGATTCGAGCGCTGCCGCGGCGAACGCGTCGTCACGATGGACGCCGACCTGCAGAACCCGCCCGAGCAAATCGGCAAGCTGCTGGCCGCAATGGACGAGGGTCACGACTACGTGGGCGGCGTGCGCCGCACTCGCGAGGATTCGTGGTTTCGGCGGATCGCGTCGAGGGCGATGAACCGGTTGCGCGAGCGCCTCACGCAGATCAGGATGACCGACCAGGGATGCATGCTGCGCGCCTACAGCCACGACATCGTCGCGGCGGTGGCCGAAAGCCGCGAGATCAGCACGTTCATCCCGGCGCTCGCCTACACGTTTGCGAGCAATCCCACGGAAGTCGACGTCGAGCACGCCGAACGGGCCGCCGGCCGGTCGCACTATCCGCTCTACAAGCTGATCCGCCTCAACTTCGACCTCATCACCGGCTTTTCGCTGGTGCCGCTGCAGCTATTCTCGATGTTCGGGATGCTGGTCTCGGCGCTGGCGCTCGCAACGTACGTCGTCGTCATTGCGTTTCGACTCTTTTCCTTCGACTGGCAGGGCGCGCAGTGGCAGGACGCCACGTCGGTGTTCTGGGACCGGGACATCCTTGCGTTCTTCCTGATCGGCATGCTGCTGTTCGGACTGGGTTTGATCGGCGAGTACGTCGGGCGCATCTATCAGCAGGTCCGTGCGCGGCCGCGGTTCACGGTTCGTGCCGTGCTGGAGCGCGATGTCGATTCGCCACCGGGTCGGTGATCGGTCGCGCGTGCGGGCATGACCAGGGCCGTCGTCTTCGCGTACCACAACGTCGGCGTGCGCTGCGTGAAGGTTCTTCTGGCGCACGGCGTCGACGTTGCGCTCATAGTTACGCACACGGACAACCCGGCCGAGACGATCTGGTTCGATTCGGTGGCCGATACCGCGGCCGCATACGGCATACCGTCGGTCTCGCCAATCGATCCCAACACCAAGGAGCTGGAAACGCGCATCGCCGCGCTCTCCCCGGATTTCCTGTTCTCGTTCTACTATCGGTCGATGCTGAAGCGAGCGCTCCTTTCGGCCGCGGCGCGCGGCGCGCTCAACATGCACGGCTCGCTATTGCCTCGCTACCGCGGCCGCGCCCCGGTCAACTGGGCGGTCCTGCACGGCGAGCGCGAGACGGGTGCGACGCTGCATTACATGACGGCGAAGCCCGACGACGGCGACATCGTCGCGCAGACGGCCGTGCCGATCCTTCCCGACGACACGGCGCGCGAAGTGTTCGACAAGGTGACGCTCGCCGCCGAGATGACCCTCGACCGTGTTCTGCCCGCGCTGACAGAGGGCACGGCGCCGCGCGTTCGTCAGGACCTTGCCCAGGGCGGTTACTTCGGTGGGCGGTCTCCGGCGGACGGGACGATCGACTGGAACCGCGACGCGACGACGATCCACAACCTGGTCCGTGCGGTCGCGCCCCCGTATCCGGGCGCATTCACGGCGCTCGGCGGAGTCGCAGCGCGGATCCTGCGCGCGCGCGTCGCCGATACGGCGACCCCGCCGACGCTGACGCCAACGCTCGAGGCGCGCAACGGACGCCTCGTCGCGCATTGCGGCGGTGGAGGCACGCTTCAGGTGCTGGCGCTCGAAGTGGGCGGCGATTCGATGACGCCCGACGCATGCGTCGCGCGCTTCGGCGCCGCGCCCACGGTGCTGGGCGGAGCGCAACGATGACGGCCAGGGGAAAGGATCATCCGCCGCCCCCGAGTGGAGGCTTCGGGACGACGCGGATCGAGGCTCTCGCCGACGGGATCTTCGCCGTCGCGATGACGCTGCTCGTGCTGGACGTCAAGCTCCCCGAAGGCGAATCGTTCGGAAGCAGCGTGGCGCTGTTCGATCGCCTGATCTCGCTCGAGCACACGTTCGTCATCTACTTCATCACCTTCGTCGTGCTCGCAATGTTCTGGGTCGGCCATCACGCCCACTTCCACTACATCCGCTACGTCGACCATACGCTGCTGTGGATCAACCTGCTGTTCCTGTTCGGCGTCACGTCGATGCCGTTCGCCACGGACCTGCTCGGCAGCCACAACACACTGGTTCTCCCCTACCTCACCTACGGCGCCAAGGTCCTGATGCTGTCCGGCCTGCTGGTGCTGCAGATCGTCTACCTGCGGCGCAATCCCGAACTTGCCGAACCCACACTCACTAGCGAAATCGCCCGGAGGATCATCGTGCGTACGGCGATCTTCGCGACCATCCCGATACTGTCGATGGTCGCCGTGTTCTACAATACGCGCCTCGCTCTGTACCTCTACTTCCTCCTCCTGGTCGTGCATTTCCTGCCGGGCCGGGTCGACATGCCCGGGCGATCGGACCGCCCCGGTAACCATTGAAGGATCCCGCGTTTTCCGATGAAAAGAATCCTCATCCTCGGCGTCAACGGCTTCATCGGCCATCACCTGTCCAAGCGGATCATCGCGACCACGGACTGGGATATCTACGGAATGGACATGCAGTCCGACCGCGTCGCCGACCTCCTGCCGGAGAAGCGCTTCCACTTCTTCGAAGGCGACATCACGATCAACAAGGAGTGGATCGAGTATCACATCAAGAAGTGCGACACCGTGCTGCCGCTCGTCGCGATCGCCACGCCGGCGACCTACGTCAAAGAGCCGCTGCGCGTGTTCGAGCTCGACTTCGAAGCGAACCTGCCGATAGTGCGTGCCTGCGTCAGGCACAGGAAGAGGATCATCTTCCCGTCTACGTCCGAGGTCTACGGGATGTGCGACGACGACGAGTTCGATCCGGAACGCTCCAACCTCGTGCTCGGCCCGATCAACAAGCCGCGCTGGATCTATTCGTGCGCGAAGCAGCTGATGGACCGGGTGATCCACGCGTACGGCATGCAGGAGGGGCTCGACTACACGCTGTTCCGTCCCTTCAACTGGATCGGCGCCGGCCTCGACTCGATCAACACGGCGAAGGAAGGCAGCTCGCGCGTCATCACGCAGTTCCTCGGCCACATCGTCCGCGGCGAGACGATCAAGCTCGTTGACGGTGGCACCCAGAAGCGCGCGTTCACCTACATCGACGATGGCATCGACGCGCTGGCGAAGATCATCGACAACAAGGACGCTATCGCCACCGGCAAGATCTACAACATCGGCAATCCCGCCAACAACTACTCGGTTCGCGAGCTCGCGACCATGATGCTCGACCTCGCGCTCACGTACCCGGAATACCGCGAGACGGCGGCGCGCGTGCGCATCGTCGAAACGACGGCCGACGCCTATTACGGCAAGGGCTACCAGGATGTGCAGAACCGCGTTCCGATGATCGCGAACACCTGCGCCGATCTCGACTGGCGGCCGAGCGTGCCGATGGATGCGGCGCTCTTGCGCATTTTCGACGCCTATCGCGGCGAAGTGGGTGCGGCACGGCGGCTCGTCGAGTGATTGTCGAAGCGGCGGCCGCACGGGAGATCTCCCGCGATCGTCCCAACGAACTCCCATTCGCCGCACGGAACCGATGCTCCTCGCGCTGAAGATCGACGTCGACACGCTGCGCGGCACCCGCGAAGGCGTGCCCAATCTCGTCATGCTGCTGAAAAAGCACGCGGCGGATGCGACGTTCCTGTTCTCGCTCGGCCCCGATCACACCGGTCGCGCGATCAAGCGTGCCTTCCGGTCCGGCTTTTTCGGCAAAGTGCGTCGCACGTCAGTCCTGCGCAACTACGGCATGAGGACGCTCCTCTACGGAACGCTGCTGCCAGGCCCGGACATCGGCCGCCGCGCCGCCGACGTCCTGCGCGCTACCCGCGATGCGGGATTCGAAACCGGCATCCACACGTGGGACCACGTCCGATGGCAGGACGGGGTCGCCGGTGCCGACGCGCGTTGGACGCTGGCGGAAATGCAGCGCGCCTGCGAGCGCTACACCGAAATCTTCGGCACGGCACCGCTGACGCATGGCGCCGCCGGCTGGCAGATGAACATCCACGCGCTGCGACTCACGCAACGCCTGGGATTCGAATACTGCTCGGATGGCCGGGGCGCGCACCCGTTCCTTCCGGTTTGGCACGGCGAGCTGATCCGGGTCCCGCAGCTTCCGACGACGCTCCCCACTCTCGACGAACTGATCGGCCGCGACGGCATCACCGAGGACAATGTCGCTGCCCACGTACTGGAACTGACGAAGGAACCGGCGGCCGCCGGGCACGTGTTTACGTTGCACGCGGAACTCGAAGGCATGCGTCTCGCGCCGGTCTTCGAGCAATTGCTGATCGGCTGGAAGGCGCAGGGGTGGAAGCTCGCCTCGATGCGCACGCTCCTCGACACGCTGCAGCCACTGGCGCTGCCGCGTTGCGAAGTCGCCCCGGCGGCCGTCGAAGGCCGCTCCGGTACGCTGCTGGTGCAGGGCGCGGAATTCCTGGGCGACGTCGACCTCGCGCAGGCGGCGTAAAATCCGCTCTGGCGCAACCCCACACTTCAACGGAGTACTCATGCTCGGCAAGAAAGTGACCGATTTTTCCGTATCTGCGACCGGCGATGCGCCGTTCCGGCTCTCCGATCACAAGGGTCATCCGGTCGTCCTTTATTTCTATCCGAAGGACAACACGCCCGGCTGCACCACGGAAGGGGCCGACTTCCGCGACCTCCACAAGCAGTTCGCGAAACACAAGACCGTGGTGGCCGGCATTTCGCGCGATACGCTGAAATCGCACGAAGGGTTCAAGTCCAAGATGGAGTTTCCGTTTCCCCTGCTCGCCGACACCGACGAAAAGCTCTGCGCGCTGTTCGACGTCATCAAGATGAAAAACATGTACGGCAAGAAAGTGCGCGGCATTGAGCGGTCGACCTTCCTGATCGGGGCCGACGGCAAGCTCGTCCGCGAGTGGCGCAAGGTCAAGGTCGACGGCCACGCGGCCGAAGTGCTGGAGGCGGTCAAGGCGCTCTGAAGCGTCCGCCCGACGAAGGCGCGGCGCCTTCCTCGGGCGTCGGTCACGGTTCCCATTTTCACCACAACCGGTACCGCCAGGCGAACCTGGCAACCCCCAGCGCTTGTGTTCGCGGGAACCGGGCGCTAGGATGAACCCGACACTGCCCACCGCAACCGATGCCTTAAGGAGGCTCATGGTCGAGCGCAAGATCCGTCCCGCGCCCTTAACCCTCGTCGCCCGCAAGTCCATCAAACCCGCCGGAAAGCCCGGCGCGACCACCCGCCTCATCCTCGCCAGCAAACTCTTCGTGCTCGACACCAACGTGTTGATGCACGACCCCACGAGCCTTTTCCGTTTCGAAGAGCACGACATCTACCTGCCGATGCTCACGCTGGAGGAGCTCGACAACAACAAGAAAGGCGTGACCGAGGTCGCGCGCAATGCGCGGCAGGCGTCGCGATTTCTCGATGAACTCGTGACCGCGATGCCCGCAGGCATCGGCGACGGCATCCCGCTCGACGTCAAGTCAGGCGGTGCCGCGACCGGCAAGCTCTACCTGCAGACCGACGGCATCACGACGGTGCTGCCCGCATCGCTCGCCAACGGCAAGGCCGACAACCAGATCCTCGCGGTCGTCATGCATCTGCAGCATCTGCATACGAAACGCCACGTCGTGCTGGTGTCGAAGGACATCAACATGCGGATCAAGGCGCGCGCGCTCGGAATCGCCGCCGAGGACTACTTCAACGACAAGGTGCTCGAGGACACCGAGCTCCTCCACAGTGGGATGCGCGAGCTGCCGGCCGACTTCTGGGACCGTCACGGCAAGGGGATGGAATCCTGGCAACAGGGCGGCAGCACGTACTACCGGTTGACCGGCCCGCTGGTCCCATCGCTGCTCGTCAACGAATTCCTGTACCAGGAGAAGCCGGGCGAGGCGCATCTCTTCGCCCTCGTCAAGGAAATCGCCGGACGCACGGCGGTGCTGCAGACGCTCAAGGACTACACGCACCAGAAGAACAACGTCTGGGGCATCACCGCGCGCAACCGCGAGCAGAACTTTGCACTGAATCTGCTGATGAACCCGGACATCGATTTCGTGACGCTGCTCGGTCAGGCGGGCACCGGCAAGACGCTGCTGACGCTTGCGGCCGGGCTCATGCTGACGCTCGAGTTCAAGGTCTACTCCGAGATCATCATGACGCGCGTCACCGTGCCCCTCGGCGAGGACATCGGCTTCCTGCCGGGCACCGAGGAGGAGAAGATGAATCCGTGGATGGGCGCGCTGGAGGACAACCTCGACGTGCTGAACAAGACGGACGACGACGCCGGCGAATGGGGCCGCGCCGCGACGCGCGACCTGATCCGCTCGCGCATCAAGGTCAAGAGCCTCAATT